>NZ_JALEGS010000020.1 GCF_022763345.1 Phaeodactylibacter sp. | reverse complement strand
TGAGGTCTTGCCAATCTATGATTTTCAATGAACTTTTGTACTATTAACAAACGTACGAGCATTTACGCTGGGAAGTGGCTTGCTCCGATGTCGCAAACCACTTCGTATTGCGTATAATTGTCAGTATAGCAAGGTCATAAAGCCGCCTGCCTCAATTCCATTGCAATTGCTTCCTTTCTGTCCAGTATTGTCCAGGGGGTACGGCATAAGCCTTTAGCCGTTCGATTGCTTCCTCTTCCAGCTTAAAGGAGGCCGCTTTCAGGTTTTCGATCAGGTGCCGCTCAGTCGCAGCACCACTAAGCACTTTAAAGGCAGGAATACTATCCATGCAAAAGCGCAGGGCGATTGCATCCGGGCCAACTTCATACTGCTCAGCCAATTGGATCAGGTAGTCGTGTGCCTTTGAGTAGTGCGGGTAAGCTTTGTTCGGAAGGATACGCCCGTTTGCCATAGCTTCTTTTATTATCAGCCGTTTACCCTGCGCTGCAATATCCGTGCCGACATTCGCCAGGCTCTGATCAAAAATATTGTACGTTACCTGAAAGGCATCAAACAAGCCTTTGCCCTCTACAGCCACCTCAAGTCCTTTTTTAAGTACCTCAATGTGATTAGCTCCAGTGGTGGAAAGCCCAATGTGCAAGCCATATTCCTCCTTAAGCTCCGCTAGACGACTTAGTACATCTTTGTTATTGAGTACTCCGGTCTCAAAAGTGGCAGAATGAATTTGATAGGTCGTCAGATGGGGCAATATTGCTTTAGATACCTCCCATTGTTCATTCAATTTGCTGACAGAATGTTCTTTGACTTCATGCCGGGTCGCATTAGGATCAAAATCCGCAACATAGGTGTACCCCCATTTTGTAGCCACCTCTACATTAGCGTCTTCCTTTGCCGACAGCCAGTCCAGCAGTAATGCTTCTGCCATGCCATAGCCAGGAGCGGTATCAAAATAGCGGATGCCCAAAGCATAAGCCTTCTCAAGCATCGTGGTCCCTTTCTGGCGGAACGCTCCCATATCAAAGCTGGTGGACGGCTTCTGTTTTAAGTTGATGTACAAAGGCCGGCCTATCGCCGCCATTCCAAACCCTATTCTATTTTTATCACCCATTTCCGGAAGGTTTTTTAATTGAGGTATTGAGTTGGCTTCGGTACCCTAAATCATTTAACCCGCTAACATTTGCCAAACGCGCTGACGAACTAAATGAGAATACATAATTGCACTATGCGCAAACGGACCCATCTGAAGGGGGCAAATCTTTAAGCTCAGCCCTCCAGCTCCGCCAGGCGCTCCACCCGGCGGATAAACGCGGTTTTGGCTTTGGCGTAATCGTTATGGCTTTCCCAAACGCCCTTGGCCAGCTTGACTTTCATGCGGTAGTAAGCGTCGCGCGTGATCGGGTGCCGCCGCAGGTAATCGCGGAAAGCCAGGTGCCGTTGCCAGAAAGGAGAGCCGCGCCGCAGCAGATGAAGGTGAAAAACAGGTGGATGAACAGCCCGGTCCGGGAAGTCCTCCGGGCTTTCAAAAACAGTAGCCGGAAAATCCTGCAACCGGGCCAGGAAGCGCCGGTCGCGGAAGGGGGGCTCTTCAAAGCAGGGATAATAACAGTAGCCTGCTTTCAACAGAGGATCCACGGCAGCGCTTAGGCCTTCTTCATCCGAAAAGCCCACCATGATATCAATGACGGGCTTCCCGCCCAGCCCTTCCACTGCTGTGCTGCCGATATGCTGCACTTCGGGCGACCAAGCAGTGAGACAGGCTTCCAAACGCCCCTGCTCCTGCTGGAAAGCCACTGCCCAGTCAGCGCTGTAAGGTTCTATCATCACACGTACTGCCATGGGCTGAATATAGCACATTCTTAGGGATCAGAATTGTCAGATTGAACGCAAAGCGAGCGGGTTTCAGCCTCATCCGGCACACAAAGCCTCTGAATTTGAGTATGTTTGCAAAAAAAGTGGCATGATCAATCCGACCAGTCAGTTCATGGTAGACTTCACGCTCCCGGAGGAACTCTCCACCGAATTTACAGACCTCATCCCCTATCAGCGGGCTGTGGTGGACCGCTACCTGTCGGAAGGCTCCCTGGTGAACTATGCCCTGGCTCTGGAAAGTGCCAAGCTCTGGGCTATCTTTAATGCCAACTCCGAAATGGAGGTGCTCGAAATGCTGGCGGACTTCCCGCTCACGCCCTTCATGCAAGTGGAAATCAATCAGCTGACTTCTTTCAATACGGCTGAGGCGGCACCTGCTTTTTCGCTCAACTGACCCCAAAACAGAAAACGGCTGTACCAATACATCATTGATACAGCCGCTCTCTTTACAGCTTTAGACTAAATTTTCATTCCTTATTTCGTGACGACTATCCGTCGAGTCACCTCATCATCACCCGCGATAATGCGGATAAAGTAAAGGCCATCTGCACGGTTGCTGAAGTCAAAGCTGTGGTTCAGCACTGCATTTTTGCCTGCCTGAACACGCTGAACAATTTGCCCCTGCGTATTGACTACTTCCAAACGCAGCACCTTTGGCTGATCCAGTTCCAACTGAACCGTCAGCTGGCCATTCGTTGGGTTCGGGCCCAAATAGAGGCTATTCAACCCTTTAATCACACCAATACTGGAAATGACTTCCACTTCTGTTGCAGCGGTGCAGCCATTAGAATCGGTTACGGTAACAGAAACCACGCCTTCCATCAGTCCGGTAGCCGTAGCAGTTGTTTGTCCATCACTCCACTCGTAAGCATAGGGAGGCGTGCCACCTTCTGCGGTTACCGTTGCTGTCCCATCTTCATTATCCACTGCGGAAGCCAGCAACTCAGGATTAAAGGTTACGATGAGTGAATCGGTTGTTGTTCCGCAAATGGTTCCTGTAGCGTTATCAGCATCGGTGTAGACCACTCCGTAAAATACCCAGGTGCCGCCAAGCGGGTCCAGATTGTTACTGCTCATAACTCCATTCAGGTCGGCATCAAAAGTAGAGCTTGGGTTAGAGCCGGTCAGGGTAAATCCGCCAGCCAAGCCCCCGGTACCGCCCAGAGCATCGCTAAGTTGCCAGCCAAAACCACCAGTTTCAGGAATAGTATCTGTACCGTCAGTTTCGATAGTAAAAGTCTCTTCCGGACCACAAACTACTGTTTCACCGGTAGTGGCCAGCTCACCCACGGCGCAGGAAATTACAGGGCAAGCCACTTCAGGCCCGCCGGTACAAGTCAGCGCAGGGAAGCCATTGCTTGTGGCGATATTGTCGCCGCCACCGCAACTGCCAGCTTCGTTGATTACGATCAGGTAAGTCCCGCTTTCTGATGCCGTCCAGGTGATGGAGCAGCCATCGCCGTCACCAGCACCAAAGGCGTCCACCTCGCCACTGGGCGCGATAATCGTAAACTCAGGTACCCAGCTTCCGGCACCCGGGCCATTACACATGCTAAAGGTGTACGTGCCCCCTTCCTGAAAATTATCTACTGAATACGCTTCAGATGCAAACACTTCAAACCCTGTGATCTCGTTGAAAGGGCACCCGCTACCATCGTCACAGGGAGCACCTCCAAAGTCAGAATTAAAATCAATCCAGCCCTCTCCCGGATTAGGCTCCATCCAGTCCAGGCAAGGTTCTGCACCTCCTCCAATGGAAATACTTTCAGAAGTACTGCAACCATCTGCGTCAGTTACGGTGACGGTATACAAACCCTCCTCCAGGTCCACAGCCGTTTGGCCTTCCTGCCCATCTGACCACATGTAGGTGTATGGTGGCGTGCCACCTTCTGCAGTTACCGTGGCAGAGCCATCGCCGTTGTCCACCAATTCCAGAATAGCTATCGTCCCTCCGAAATTAACAATCAGAGAGTCTGAAGTAACGGAACAAATCGAGTTAAAAGCATCACCCGCATCCTCATAGACTGCACCTTTAATGACCCAGGTACCGCTAAATGCCGGGAAGTTATTGCCACTTAGTACCCCATTAAGATCTGCGTCATAGGTAGCGCTGGTAGGTGAATTGGTCAGGATAAAATCCCCTCCTAGTGCTCCCGTGCCGCCGAGCGCATTATAGAATACCCAGCCAAAACTGCCAGACGAAGGAATCGTTTCTGTATCATCAGTAGCAACATCAAAGGTGCCATCCGCAGTACATATTGATACTTCCCCGGCAGTAGTTAACACGCCTACCTGACAAGTAACAGCATTCCCGACGGCTACCTCTCCTGTAGTTGTGCAACCATTAGCGCCCGTAACAGTAACGGTATATACAGCATCCGTGAGCCCGGTAGCTGTAGCAGTGGTTTGCCCATCAGACCAAAGATAGGTGTAAGGTTCAGTTCCACCACTAGCCTCAACGGTAGCAGAGCCATCTTCGTTGTCAACCAGGTTTGTAATCACCGGGCTTTCCTCACTTAGAAAATCTATGATCAACGAATCGGTCGTCGTTGCACAAATGGTATTCAGCGGATCGCCGGCATCTTCATATACCACCCCTTTAACCACCCATGTACCGGAAAGGTTATCCAGGTTATTGGCGGGCATGATGCCATTAAGGCTGGCATCAAAAGAATTGGGTGTGCTTGAGTTGGTAATCGTAAAACCACCGGCAAGCCCGCCTGTGCCACCAAGAGCATCGGAGAACTCCCAACCTAATCCGCCTGCCGCAGGAATGGTAGTTGTACCATCTAACTCCAGGTCAAAAAAGTCGTTCTCATCGCAGGTAATTGTAATAGATCCGTTGGTGAGTAATGCTCCGACAGAGCATTGGGCATTAGCGTTCGTAAGGATTCCTCCAAATAAGAACGCAAAAAATAAGTAGAAACGTCTAAGGTTCATTCAGTAAATAGTTTGGTTAAAAATAGGGCCTAAAACTACCTTCCGGAATTTCACTTTAAAGCATATCCTCTATTTTTAACCGCAATCCTCCCGTCAAATTTGGGATTTCCCAGTTTTTGAACCAGCGCCCCCCTCTGTTTTGTTTCATCTGTAAAACTGCCATGGAAATCCTCCGCAACCTACAACTCACCGGGGCCGCCGCCCGTCCCTTCCTGCTCGATGTGTACTACGTACCAAGTGGGAAGCCCAAGCCTATCGTGCTATTCGCCCATGGCTTTAAAGGCTTCAAAGACTGGGGGCACTGGGACCTTATTGCCCGGCAGTTTGCAGAAGCCGGCTTTGTTTTCATCAAATTCAACTTTTCGCACAACGGCACGACACTGGCTGCCCCAACCGACTTTGCCGACCTCGAAGCATTTGGGCAAAACAACTACTCCAAGGAACTGAATGACCTGCAGGCGGTACTCACCTGGCTGCACCACGGTGATGAGAGGCTGCCCGCTGAAGAAGCCGACCTAGGGCGCATTCACCTGATCGGGCACAGCCGGGGAGGCGCGATTTCAATCATCTATGCCAGCCAGGATGAGCGGATTTCGAGCCTGTTGACCTGGGCTTCGGTTGCCAGCCTGGATTATGCCTGGAAAACGCCGGGCATGATTGCAAAGTGGGAAACGGACGGGCAATACGAAGTGGTCAACGGGCGGACCGGGCAGCAAATGCCCATCTATTTTCAAATGTACCGCGACTACAAAGCCCGGGAGGAAGCCATGGATGTAAACCGAGCGCTTCAGCGGCTGGACATCCCCATGCTGATCCTGCATGGCACGGCAGACCCAGCAGTCCCAGCCTCTGCTGCGGAGGCTTTGCAGGAGGGCAAAACAGATGCTCAATTGCACCTGATTGAGGGCGCAGACCACGTCTTCGGCGGACAGCACCCGTTTGAAAAGGATGCCTTACCTCCTCATAGCCAGAAATTGGTTGAACAATCACTACAGTTTCTAAATAGCCTGTAGCCAAAAAAAACCCGGCTGGGGCGCCGGGTTTAGCAAATTGAGAACGAATCTGGAGAGATTTAGTTTTTTGGGGTTACTCTCTCTCAAAATTTGTAGGGATTGATAAGTGAGCCCTTGGGGTTATACAAGGTTCTAAATGTTTTCTTAGTGGTTTTGTAGGTAAGAGTGAAGGCGGGCCGATTTTCCACAAAACAAAAGACACTTTTTTTATTTTTTTACTCCAAACCCACTTACAAACCTGATAACCAGATATTTAAAGCTGTATGGGATTTTAAAAAAAATCATATGCCCCCTATAATCCTTCGATTTATTTTAATTCACAGCCAGGAGTCGCGGTTTTCGTTTTTTGCATTAGGTTGAATTCGGTACATTTGAGCATCAACAGAACGAATTGCTGTGTTAGCCATATTCAGATCCAACCAGCTTATGGCGAGTGTGCTGCTCGCATTTTACATCCTGCTTGTGCGAGGTTCTGTATTCTTTGTGCCGGTTGATATGGCGCCTCACGGTGCCGGTCCATTCTCCATCTGGATTTATAATTGGATCGGGCACAGCGGACAGTTGCCGTCCATTGTTGCGATGGTGCTGCTGTTGCTGCAGGGTTTTTATCTGAATTACATGGTCATGGAGCACCGGCTGGCCAGTGAAGTCAGTTTGTTTCCCGGTGTTTTCTATGTACTGGCCTGTAGCCTCCTCCCCTCTTTTCACTACCTCTCACCGGTATTAATGGGCAATACTTTTTTCCTGATCGTAATGGGGGAAGTTTTTGCAACTTATAAAAAGAATAGGGCTGCCGACCGGATTTTCAACATAGGGTTCTGGTCAGGTGTGGGTTTTTTATTTTATCCCTCCTTCCTGCTCCTTTTATTGTTCGGCTTTTCGGGGCTCAATATCCTGCGCGCCTTTAAGATACGGGAACGACTGATGGCCATTACGGGGCTTTTTATCCCGGTATTCCTCACCGGAGTATGGGCTTTTTGGAACGGCTGGTACCCGGCATACCTTCAAATGCTGGGCAACAGCTTCGAATGGCTAAGCTACGTGGCGGCAGCGCCGGTACGGGTGTATCGTGACCTTGGTATTATGAGCGCATTGGTCCTGGTGGTCCTGTTCAGCCACCGAAGCTATATGCTGAAGCAAAATATCGAAGTGCAGCGCAAAATCAACATCGTATACTGGGGGTTAATCATTTTCACGCTGAGCCTAATCTTTCAAGCTGATATCCAACTGGACCACCTGCTGGTCACGACGGTACCGATTGGCCTGCTGCTTTCCCTCAACTTTGTGCGTATGCCTGGCCGCATGGCCGAAGTCCTGCACCTCCTGCTACTTGTGATTGCCCTGGCGCTGCAGTTCCAGCCTATGATTTTTCCGGATATTTAGTGCCGAAGCCAGCAAAAACAGCAGTTGCCATGCGTCATCCCGCATAAGGATAGAATCTGCCAAAGCCTGCCTCTGTCCTATGCCTCTCTTAACTGTTAAACTTTTATTATTGCCTTCCTGAGCTTCAGCAACTTAGCGTACTAGCATGTAAATTTACCCCTTCATCATCATACAAAGCCAGACTATGAAATACCTCCTTTTATGTTTGCTCCTTGGATGGGGAACGGTACAACTCGCAGCTCAGCAAGGCATGCCTCAGCCAGTAAACTGGGCCTTTGAAGCCAGAATGGTCAATGATACCACCTTTGACCTGACCTTCACTGCTTCAATCCAAAAGGGGTGGTACCTCTATGCGCAGGACCTTGAAGAGGGCGGGCCCATTCCCACCACCATTGCATTTGATCCGGCAGAGGGCTTGCAGCTAATTGGTGAGACGGAGGAAGCCGGCCCAGCAATTGAGGGCATGGATGAGCTCTTTCAAATGAACGTCAAAAAATTCAAAAACGAAGTCCTTTTCACCCAGCGGGCTATCATAACCGAAAAGACAAAAGTCGTCAGCGGCTATATTGAGTTTATGACCTGTGACGACGAGCAATGCCTGCCGCCTACTGAAATACCCTTTGCCTTTTCGTTCCGCGGATGACCGAAGCGCGGCATTGTACTCCAGATCACATTCTAAGCAGCTAAAGGTTATTATCTTTGCGCTTCAACTGACCTCCCGCACACCTTGTTAATCTTGCAAAGCTAAACGTAAGTCATGAAAAAAACGCTTCTGCTCCTTCCGATACTTTTCCTGGCAAGCCTGCTGATGGGTCAGGTTGAAACGCCGGTTACCTGGTCGTTCGAAGCCAAGCCTGCCGGTGACAATACCTACGATCTGGTCTTCAAAGCCAAAATCGCTGATGGCTGGAAGACCTACTCCCCTTTCCAGTCTTACGGCGATGACGTCTTCGGCCCGGTCCCTACCGGCATCTACTTTGACGAGGGCGATCATTTTGAGACCGTCGGCAAGCTAAAGGAGTCTGACAACCGTCAGGAAGCGCTTGAGCCTTTGTTTGACAACATCACGGTGGCCTACTTTAAGAAATATGCCACCTTCACACAGCGGGTCAGGATCAGTGACTTCGGGAAGCCCATTACCGGCTATGTGGAATGCATGGCTTGTGACGCAGAGAAATGCCTGCCACCATCTACGGAGGACTTCAGCTTTAGCCTGAAGCCAACTGGTGGTGCTGCTAAAACTGCTGAGCCTGCACAGGCAAAAACAGAAAATACAGCTGATACTAAAGAAAAAACGGAAGATACCGCCCCTGCATTCTCCATTTCCGGTACGGAAGGCGCTCTGGTCACTGATGCGGGTACTCCGTCTGGTATGAAGGAGCCGGTGCAATGGTCCTTCAGCAGCAAGCTCGTACAGGACAGCCTCTACGAAGTAACCTTCACCGCCGATATCGAAGCGGGCTGGACGATTTATTCCGTCCATACCAATCCTGATGACGGCCCGCTGCCAACTACTTTCAACTTTGAAGATAGCGACGAGTATCAGTTGGTGGGCGCCATTTCCGAATCCGGAAAGACCAAAACAGGGATGGATCCGGTTTTCAAGGTAGAAGTGACCAAATTTGTGGAAAGCCCGGCGGTTTTCACCCAACAACTGGTTGCGCTGGACCCTACACAGCCCGTAACTGGTTACCTGACTTACATGACCTGTAATGATGCCGAGTGTATCCCTGCGGATGTGGACTTTGCCATCAACCTGGCAGCTGGTGCAGGGGGGATTGTACAGGTAGACCCCGCCAGTGGCCTCAAAGCCATTGATCAAACAGTACCGGCCATACGCGAGACACACAAATCACCCGTGGCAACCTGTGGCAAGGAAGCTCAAAGCGACGAGGAAAGCAGCTTGCTCTGGACTTTCGTTCTCGGGTTTGCGGGCGGCCTTTTAGCGCTGCTGACGCCCTGCGTCTTCCCGATGATACCACTTACGGTAAGTTTTTTCACCAAAAGTTCTCAGGATAAGGCTACCGGTATACGCAACGCACTGATTTATGGTTTGTCTATTATCGTGATTTATGTGGCTATTGGCTTGCTCATCACTGGTATTTTTGGTGCCACCGCGCTGAATGCCTTGTCGACCAACTGGATTGCCAATACCCTCTTCTTCGTGATCTTCTTGTTCTTTGCCTTCTCCTTCTTTGGCTATTACGAGATCACCCTGCCCAGTTCCTGGGCTAATAAGAGTGACGCCATGGCGGACCGCGGCGGGCTGATTGGCATTTTCTTTATGGCCTTTACCCTGGCTCTCGTTTCCTTCTCCTGCACCGGCCCAATCATTGGTTCGGCCCTGGTACAATCGGCTACCAGCAGCCTCGGCCCATTTGTGGTAATGCTCGGCTTTTCTTCAGCACTGGCGCTGCCCTTTGCCTTGTTTGCGGCTTTCCCCGGCTGGCTCAATTCGCTGCCCCGCTCAGGCGGATGGATGAACTCCGTGAAAGTCGTCCTGGGCTTCCTGGAGCTGGCACTGGCCCTCAAGTTCCTCTCGGTTGCGGATATGACGATGCACTGGGGCATTCTGCCCTACGAGGTATTCTTGGGCGCCTGGATTTTGGTCTTCGCAGCCATGACAGCCTACCTCTTTGGCTGGATCAAATTCCCGCACGACAGCCCTGTTAAGAAATTATCGCCCACCCGCGGTGGCTTCGCTGCCCTCTCGCTGGCCTTCACCATCTACCTCGTTACCGGATTCATGTACAACGAAGACACTAAGAGCTACAACGCCCTGAAGCTGATGAGCGGCCTGGCGCCTCCTGCCAATTACAACATCTTACTGGCCAAAGGAGAGGCAGACGAAAGCATCAAGGCGAAATACCCTTCCTTTACGAAGTGTGCCAATGACCTGGACTGCTTCAAAAACTACGAAGAGGGCGTGGCTTACGCCAAAGAAAACGATATGCCTATACTGCTCGACTTCACCGGCTACGGTTGCGTCAATTGCCGTAAGACTGAAGAGCACATCTGGGTGGAAGATATGGTCAAGGACAAACTGGAGCAGGACTTTGTACTTATTTCGCTTTACGTGGATGACCGGAAGGAACTGGAGGAAACGCTCCTGTCTATCCCTCGCCAGGAGAAGCTGCGCAATGTGGGCAACCTCTGGGCAGACTTCCAGATCGTCAATTTTGAGCAGAACTCTCAGCCGCTCTACGTCATGATGAGCCCGGACGAGCAAGTCCTTGCCCCACCCCGCGGCTATCAGGAAGGTGTTCAGGATTACGCTGAATTCCTGGAATGTGGGCTGAATACTTTTCAGGGGCTTAACTCAGGTGCTCCATCGAAAGGCAGTAAGCCACTGGGCAGCAATTAAACCTACCCGCAAAGGATGTTAAAGCGTACGCCGCCTGTAGCCTGTTTGCTGCAGGCGGCGTATGCGTTATTGCCTGAGCACCGTAGACTGCCAACGTTGCGCCCCTTCCTGCACCACCACTACGTACCAGCCGGGGGGAAGCGCACCCCACTGCCATTGCAACTGACTTTGCCCTACAGGCCAAATGCCCTGCTGTACGCACTGACCAAGACTATTGTAGATGGCTACCTGCCCGGTGTTTTTGAATGGCGTTCCTGCAGACAGGTAGAACCAATCTCCTGCCGGATTAGGAAATGCTTTTACCGAAACCTGAACTGAAGGCTCCTCAGTAGCGACTGCCGGTGTACAATCAAAAATATTGTCAAGGACCGCCCGGTACTTGGGCGCATCCTCATAGGGCGCATTCTGGTAAAACTGACTCGTCAGCAATCCCCAACTCCCGTACCGCCCGCTAGTGGGGCCGATGAAGGAAAAATTCATGAGCAAGGTGGGGTCTGCCCCGAACGATAACGTACGCAACGAATCGTACCATTCCTGGTACAAATCGTACATACCCGGGTGGGACTGTGCGTCAACTAATGCCGGATTGTAAGGTTGCTCTGAGCCAAAGGGCTGAGGTGTCAAATGCTGTCCCCCTTCGTAGAAAAGCATAGGTATGCCCAGTTCTTCTGCGATGGACGCCTGCTGTGCCTTCACCCAGGGAACGGCTCTGCCCAGCATCCCTTCCCTTGCCCAATCCAGGACATCCCCCGCTGAGGCCGCTGCCCCCAATGATTCCAAAGCCGCAATGCCTTCATCAGAGAAGCCAAAATAGGCAGCAGGTGCAAAGGCATCAAAGCTACCGGGCTCCATATTGAATACGATGCGGTTGCTTACGTCCTGCCATGACAATTGTACGCCCACCACTCTTACGAGCCGGTCTTCCTGCCCTTCAAACTCCTCTGTCCAGATATCCAGAGCGTTTTGTACAAAGGGGACGATCCGCTCCGGCCAGGGCACCTCCTGATCGCCATTGTCGTGGCAGTAGTGGGTCTGCTCGAAAATCCAGTTCCAGATTTCATTGGAGTATTCCACATAGATAGTGAGGCCGGGGTCCAGTTCATCTCGGAATAACCTCGCCATTTGACGGATATAGTCTTCATCAGCCGCGTGGGGGATGCACACCCATGCATCTGCCTGCTTCAGGTTGCAGATTTCGGCCCACCACTCATAGGGGATACCGTGAGGCGTATAGGTGTAGTCATCTATTTGCGGGCGGTCAGCCCAGTGCTGAAGGGGCGAGCTGTTGGTATGCCCCCAGTCCATAAACCTTAGCGCGTTGAACGGCTCCAGTTTGCTCAACCAGGCTTCTGACCAGGGCTGATCTGTATAGGTTGCTTCAGTGCCGGGCAGCAAAAAGCGGATATTATGGACGGGGTCGTTTGCGGCTGAAGTCAGTAGCTCCATAGCCATGATATCAGCTACCCCTGGGGTAACTTCGACCTCTATACGACCGGGGGCAGAGTTAATCATTTCGGCATCACCCCAAAAATCAAAGGCTCCTGTACCTTCGTACAGCACAACATATACCCCTGCCGGCAGTGCCTCCGTGTTTGCCCAAACGGACCGGACGATCTGCGGTGCTTCCGTGCCGGGGATATCCGCTACCGGCAACGACAACGGGTAACCCTGCTCATCCAGGGGAATCTGTGCCAGGACATCGGTATCCCAGTCATTCGCGCCCCCGTCTACCCAATAGGCATTGTGGGTGATCCAGGTACGCCCGTACTTCATAATATTCACAAAGGGCCATTCGCTGCCCCAGTCTGCCGGCCCTGCCAGATTGGTGCCTATACGCAAGCGGCAGCTGTCCGCAAGTTGAGCCGACAGTACGAGAGGCATTGCGACCATAAAAAGGACAGCCAACGCCCAAAACCAGTTATTTTTCATCTTATCCCATTTTTGAAAGGTCTGCGGGGAAGGTGCTCAGTCCTAGTTCTGATTTCACGCGATCATTCAGCCGACGGGCCTGATCAAAGTTGTCAAAAGCGCCCACAATCACCTTATAAACCGTTTTGCCATTGAGATCGGCGATGTTGACGATAACCGGCTGGTCAAACTGCCGTTCCAGCTTTTCTGCCTGTACCAGCACATTGCCATAATCGCCAAATACACCAATCTGCACCCCCCAGCCGAGGGCGGGCTGTGGTTCGACCTTAAATCTGAAAAGCCCTTGCCCTGATGAAACCTGCGGAGCTACACTCCCACGGGAGGGCGATGGTGCAGGAGCAGGGGACGGGGTTGGGCGGGGAGAAGGCTTTGGTGTAGGCTGTGGCACCACATTAGACGATTCGCGACGGTCACGCCGGCGCAAGGCTTCTGCTACTGCTTTATCGGCATTGACCCTGCCGTAGCCATATTTCAAAGACCGCCCGTTGACGTATTCGGATGGAGCGCCAATCTTATCTGCGGTAGCGCGCAGGATTTCTTTGACTTCCCGGGCTGTAAGGTCCGGATTAGCAGAAAGCATAAGGGCACAAATACCGGCAACCAAAGGCGTGGAGCTGGAAGTGCCGCCAAAGTGCTTGTAGTGCGGGCCCCGGTCACGCCCATCTCTGTAGTACTTGTAGACGCCCGTTTCCCAGCTCAGCCCGGGGTCCCAGGAGGCCCGGGCAGCTAGTATCGGCCAATCGCCGTTGGAAGGCGCACAGATATCAATTTCCCGACCCCGGTTGGAATAGCTGGCGTGGGTATCTTTACTCGTGGAAGCCCCCACTGCGATGACATCGGGGTGCGCGGCGTAAAAGTTGACATAATCTTTATCATCGTTGCCTACAGCATACAGGATGACACAGCCCTTGCCATTGCGC
The DNA here is from genome assembly GCF_022763345.1 of Phaeodactylibacter sp. Classification (GTDB taxonomy): domain Bacteria; phylum Bacteroidota; class Bacteroidia; order Chitinophagales; family Saprospiraceae; genus Phaeodactylibacter. The sequence continues at coordinate 128,025 of NZ_JALEGS010000020.1, read as the reverse complement.
CCTTGTCGTGCAGCTTTCGCAATCGCTTGTTCCTTAATACTGCCCAGGCTGAAATTGGGATCTGTAGTGCCCCAGCTGCAACTGATGATGTCTGCCCCGTTGCGCATGCAATAATCAAACATCTGTTCCGTAGCCCGATTGCTGAAGGAGGTGCCATTCACTGGCATGAAGCGAGATTCCGGTGCGGCACCTACAATGCCCCGCCCGTTGCTTACCGCCAGGGCAACACTTGCACAAGGCGTACCGTGGGTAAACCGGGCATCGCCCATTGTCATATTGGAAGAACCGGTCCAGAGGTCAAAGGGCCGGAATAGTTTGGTCCGCAAATCCGGATGATTAACATCAAAACCATTATCAATAATGGCGATGGTAATGCGGTCAGAGCCCATGCCATCGAGCCGGCGCCAGGCATCAAAAACTTTTGCATCGGCACCCTGCCGCAGGCGGTAATTGGCACCGGGAATGTAGCCTCGGTTACGCAGGTGCCACTGCTGGGTAACCAAATCATCGTTAGGCTCATGGTATTCGTACTCATCGAGCAGGGTGTCCAGATCGGGCTCAGCGACCTTCACCATGGATATCTCCTGGAGCAAATGAGCGACTTTCAGCGGGTTGGGAGAGTTTGCTGTTACCCGGGCAACGATTTGCTGTTGGTCCCGCCGTTCGACGAGCTCCAGCTTGTACTCTTCCAGGACAATGCCTTGCTCCTCTTCATCCACGCCCTCTTCAAAAGTAATAAACAGCTCCCCAGTAGCGACAAGAGGCTTGTCACTGCCCTCAGCGTAGTATACATGAGTACCTACGGCTACTGCATCGCGGGTACGCACGGCGTCCAGTTGTTGGTCGATGTCCTGCCCTTCAGCATCCAGGCTTACGATTTTGAAGCCTCCCAGGTTTTGGTGGACTTCCTCTTTAACGAAAGGCTGATCTTCGGCTGATTTTTCTTCAGCGGTGCGCAGCCCTACCAAGGCTTTACTTTTCTTAAGGGTGAGTTCACCCTTACCGCTGCGGACTTTAAGTTTGCTCATGTGCTCTGTTTTCGGGGATTTGGTAACAGATAACCAATATAGAAATATTTCATGGATAATTGCGCCTTTGTAACACGGGACCTTGCCCTAAGGCATAGAAACAGGAGCGGGGTTGAACTACTGAATAGCTCAACCCCGCTTATCTACAACAACATTAATCTTTCGGCATTTTCTAAGCCCGGCGCTCTTTTTGAGCCTCCGCGTACATTTTTTGCAGCTTTTTGCGTGCAAAGAAAATACGGCTTTTGATGGTGCCAAGCGGAGACCCAAGTTGTTCTGCAATCTCATCATACTTGTACCCCTGATAGGCCATCATAAACGGGCGGCAGAAGTCCTCGGGCAGAGAGTTGACCATTTTCATCAGCTCTTTATAAGCCACATTATTTTCCCCGTCATTCTCCACCGTTTTATCTCCGGAGTTGAGGTAATAATTATTGGGCGTTTGGTCGATGATCATATTACGGCGCACCTTCTTACGGTAGTTGTTGATGAAGATGTTACGCATGATGGTCACCGCCCAGGCTTTAAAGTTGGTGCCTTGCTTGTACTTGTCCGCATTGGTAATAATACGAACTGCTGTATCCTGATATAGATCCTCAGCATCAACCGGGTTGCCCGTCAGCTTGAGCGAAAACGCCCGAAGTGAATTGCTGATGCTGTCCAGTTGTTCCTGAATCTGATTTTGCACTGTATATAGCATAGTCGGTGATTTATGTTTGATGAATTAGCTTTTGTAATTATTATTTACAAATTTACAGTTCCAACATCAATTTTGCAAATAAAATTTCCCTTTAGCAGCGCTTTCTGTTGCAGGTGTAGTTGATTTGACAGTTCAATGGCAAAGCCCTTCCGAATCGTTAAAAATCTTAACACAACTAAACCATGCGGGGCTTCATTTGTATTTTAGAATGAATAATGCAAAACGGTAAACTTCATCGTTTGGTCTTTTTGCAGGAAAAGCCATCCAATCATGAGCCTGGTTAAGGAAACACAAGATACGATTCTTTTGCACCGCAATATCCGCTTTCTGCGCAAGCAGATGAAGCTTAGCCAAGATGAGCTCGGCAGGCGTATCGGGCTCAACCGGGGCAACATTGCTTCTTATGAGAATGGCAGTGCAGAGCCCAAAATCTGCAACCTGCTCAAACTCTCCAACCTCTTTGGTGTCCCTATCCTTGACCTCACAAAGCGGGACCTGAGCATAGATGACAACCTTCAGGCAGCCAATGAGCATTATCAAGCCCCATCAGCCAACGAAGCTGAACTGATTGTACAGTTCACTAAGCGGGCAGACGAGCTTCTCAAAGTAATCAAGAGTATACACACCTGCTTCGAATATAAGACCAATTCACTTGATGAGTCGACGCGCGACTCAAAAGCCTACCAAATGGCCGCAATGAAGTTTGAAGAGCTCTTCGATGCCTCCGAAGAACTTGCGGGCAACCACAAAGCATTAATTGATTTTGTAAAGTGTCACATCAAAGGAAAATAATTATTTTTTATCCAAATATTTTCCTCCGGTCCTTGACTGTTATTTGCCGTTCCCTTATCTTTATAGTCCAAAACGTCGGAATCTGATATTCCGCAGCCTCTTCAGAAGGCTTTTTTTCTATTCAGGCACTACTTGCAACACTTCTCCTGATACCAACCAACACTAGGCAAGGCTAAGAGCAAATCACTATCCAACAGCACACTGATTAGCGGTGTATTGCTTTCACGTTTTCGTGATCATAGTACCGCTAAATCACAATAAGAAAACCCTTTTTCGGTAATAACCCAGCCGGAAAATGAGTTATGCATTTGAATCTATTTACTCAAACGACCGTACAAATGATGTGCACAAAAACTACACCTGTCAAGATTAGTATTTACCGAAAACCGTATCTCATGAAAACTTTACTCACCCTGGCAGTGCTGCTGCCAAGTCTATGCCTTTGTGCGGCAGACTCGATCACTGAGCCTAATCCACTTCAGTTCACTGCATCTGACTACCAGGAAATCCAGCAAAAAGCTAAAGCAGAAGGTAAATTGTTCTTCCTTCATTTTACAGCTGCCCATGTGGAGCAGTGTCAATGGATGGACAAATACACTTTTTCTAATGAAAAACTGGCCACCTATATTGCGGACAACTACCTGGCAGTAGCCGTGGATATTGAGCAGCCGGAAGGCGCCCGGTTACAGCATCAGTTCGAGATCCATCAGCTCCCTACCACTTTAATCTTTAGTACAAAAGGGGAACTTGTTGGCGGGCTCACTGGCAAACAAACGGCTAATGAGATGCTGGCCACGCTTCGCAACTACGATACACCGGAACACCGCATAATGCCTGCTAAAGCCCGAGGTGGCACTGCACGCCCGGTTGCTTATAAAGCGGTAGACCGCAAAATATACAGACCGAGACTGATTCCCGATGTTGCTCCCGGCAGTGTTCCTGATGTTTCCCCGCAACAATCAAACCAGGCTCAAACCCCGACACAATCTGTGCGTCCGACTTACACGGAACAATACCCTAGTATTTATACCCGCCCGGAACCCCATAAAATGGACCGCCCGGAAAGTTCCTTTGCCTTGCAGGTGGGTGTCTTCTCGAACTACCAGAACGCCTATCGGGAAAAGAGCAATCTTGAACGCTACGGCGCGCAAGGGCATGTATTCCCTGTAAAAGGCTCAAATAACCGTACCGTATACCGCTTATGTGCCGTTAATTTTAAGACGAGAACGGAGGCAGAGCAGTACCAAAAGACAGTAGCTCCAAGGTACCCCGATAGCTTTGTCAAAGAGATTGAAAAGTAATGGAATGGAATAGCTGATCCAGCAAAGTGCCTTACCCCCCGTATTTTCAGGCCAGCTGGCTGACCCAGCTTAACGGATGTTCTTCTTTAAGAGCATCCGTTTTTTATTTTTGCCCTTCACCAACTTGAAAACCATGTCCAGCCTCCTTCTCCGCAACATTCGTTTCCTCGCGCTCGCAGAGACTCACCCTCGGGCTTTTTACGCCGGCACTGCCATGCAGCAAATACCGGTAATAGAAGATGCTTTTTTGCTCATCGAAAAAGGCAACATCGGCAACTTTGGCCCCATGGAAACCTGCCCGGACCAAGCTGATGAAGTAGTGGACTGCAGCGGGCGTGCTGTTTTGCCCGCATGGTGCGACTCCCATACCCACCTGGTATTTGCCCGCAGCCGGGAAGAAGAATTTGTGGACCGTATCAAAGGGCTCAGCTACGAAGAAATTGCCCGCCGGGGCGGTGGCATTCTCAACTCCGCCCGCCGGTTGCAGGAGGCTTCTGAAGCGGAACTGTTCGAGTCTGCATGGGGGCGCCTCCGCGAGGTCATCAGCTATGGTACAGGGGCCATTGAAATCAAAAGCGGCTACGGGCTGACTGTAGAGAGCGAGCTCAAAATGCTCCGTGTCATCCGCCGGTTGGGCGAAAAGGCACCTATCCCCGTCAAATCGACCTTCCTTGGTGCTCATGCCCTACCGCCGGCTTACCAATCTGACCGCAAAGCTTACCTCGACCTCATCGTCAACGAAATGCTGCCCCGCATCGCGGAAGAAAATCTGGCGGATTATGTGGATGCCTTCTGCGAGAAAGGGTTCTTTACCGTTGCCGAAATGGAGCGGGTCATGGAAGCCGGCGCCAAATATGGCCTGAAAGCCAAAGTACACACCAACCAATTCAACAGCATGGGTGGCATTGAAGCAGCGGTAGCCCATGGTGCTGTTTCGGTAGACCATCTGGAAGTCGTCTCGGATGCGGAGTTGGACATCCTAAAAAATGGGCAAAGCATCCCAACCCTTTTGCCCTCGGCCCCCTTCTTCATTGGAGGACACTATCAACCCGCCCGTAAACTGATTGATGCTGGCTTGCCCGTTGCTCTAGCCTCGGATTACAACCCGGGGTCAACCCCTTCGGGACGGATGCAGTTCGTGCTATCCCTCGCTTGCCTGAAGTGTGGCATGTTGCCCGAAGAGGCAATCTGTGCCGCCACGCTGAATGGGGCCAAAGCGATGGAGCTGGAAGCCGAACTCGGCAGTATAGCCATGGGCAAACGCGGCAGTTTTGTACTTACTGCTCCCCTGCCCTCGTTGGCGTACCTGCCTTACGCATTCGGCACCGATCTGGTGGAGCGCGTCTATATCGATGGGCAATGCCGGGTTGATAAGCGGTCTGTGTTTATAGACTGACTTACTTAAATTACCCGAGATGTCAATGCCCTGTTGGAGTGTTTCACGGCTTTCCGGCCTTTTCTTCTTCCTCATGAGCCTGTTCCCTGCTGTTGCGGCAGCTCAGTTCACGCCAGACTACGAAGTCCTCATTACTACGGTGGACGGGCGTGCCCTGAAGGGGCGTAGTGTGCGGCAGGACAGTAGCGGGTACCAGTTATGGCTTAAAGATGCCCGGCGGGAAACGATGATCAACCAAGATCAAATCCATCGTATGGATACCCTGGGGCTTTGGAGCCCGCCGGTAGGCAGTTACCTGAATCAGATTGGCCCCAATACCGGTTACGGGCTGAAAAAGGGCGAGGTTTACTGGCGCTCCTATATGCTCACGGCCAACTTTGCAGCGGTTGGCCTAACCGATTACTTTTCTATCGGTGCCGGCTTCGATATTGCTTCCAGTATTTTAACCGCCTCTGACCATACTTTCACCTATGCCATCGCCCCAAAGTTCAGCATCCCCATCCGAAAGGACCTGATCAACGTAGGGATCGGTGGCATTTTTCTGAACCTGCCCGATTACGAAGGCAGTTTTTCCACCCATAATTTCTACCATGCTACTTTCTCTGTGGGCTCTCGGAGCCGCAACCTCTCGACAGGGTTGGCAATGGTACAGGTGGAGGGCAACCTGCGCCCCTCACCGGTCTACACCCTGAATATGAACTGGTCGGTCAAATCTTTTTTCGCCCTACAGGCAGAAATACTGACCGGTGCCCCCATAGAAGGCACTGTTGTCCTACCCGGCATACAGCTCATTGGCCGGCGGTTGGACTTCAACCTTACCTACCCGCTTGGCTGGAATGCCGGGGGCTTCTATTACAGCCCGTTCCCACTTGGCGCACTAAGCTTCAAAATCAGCCGACCGTAGCAAAATCCAACATCTGCGCCCTGTCCTTGTTCCAGTTACACATGCATTAGTAACTGAAAATCAAAACAATGGACACACCTAAGTACGAAAAGCTATTTCCCGTTCTTCTGTTTAGTATTGGAGCGTTCGGCTTGAATAACCTTTTTCAGATACCCGACTGGTACGACGAAGTACAGGCCAATGCCTGGACGTTTACTTTCCAGCAGGTCGATGTCGCGGAAATCGTGCTGTACCTCACAAGCAGCTTTGCCTTTTGGCTCGTCTGGAAAAACCGGTCACTGCACGAAATCTTCTGGCCGGCCTTTGCCTACGTTGGCGTCATGCTGTTCAGCAGCAGCTGGTCGCTGCTCTTTTTCGGGCTGCAATCTCCACTTGCTGCATTTATCGATATGATTGTCGTGGCGTCGGCTATTGGAGTCGCAGGTCTGCAATTCTACCGGCACCACAAGGCTGCAGGCTGGCTCATGGCACCCTGTTTCTTAGGCGCAGTGGTCTTCGCCTTTAACAACTATCATATTTATCAGGTATACACGCAAATAATGAGTGCTTAATCGCCTTGCGGAAGAACCAAAATTCAGCTTGCGTGTTATACTTTCAAAAATTACTGAAAATAACGAATTTAAAATATGAAAAGTGTCATCACCTGTGATATGGAGGGTCGGATTGAGACCTTTAATAAAGGCGCAGAAGAAATGTTCGGGTATCCTGCGGATGAGGTCATCGGGAAAGAGCGGGTTTCTGTCTTTTCTCCGGGAGAGATAGTGCTCCAAAATGTGCCAGTCTGGCTCGATGAAGCCAGTAAGCACGGCAAGTACACCGCCAAAACCAAATTTGTGCGTAAAGATGGCACGCCATTCAATGCCAAAATCCGCGTTACGCCCACTTTTGCCAATGGTAAGGACAACGGGCAAACCGGTTATTGCGGGGTGACTGAAGTGATTGAGGAGGAGGTCAACCCAACTATTAAGTTCTCCACCAAGCTGATCAAAGCACTGGCGATCACACGTATGCCCTTTCTGTCGGCAGTGCTGATGCCAGCGTTCATAGGAGGCGCGTATGCTTATCACTACGAGCTGGGTACGCCCGGTGCGTTCAACTGGTGGTTGTTTTCCCTTGCAGTGATTGGCGTGGCCCTGCTCCACCTCGGCAGCAACGTCATGAACGACTACTTCGATGTCAAAGACGGCACCGATGGGGCGAATAACGACTATTTCCTGCAATTTTCTGGCGGCAGCCGGGCTATAGAGCTCGGGCTAATTACCCTCGAAGGTACTAAACGCCTGGGTCTGGCGCTGATTGCCGGTGCGACACTCATCGGTCTTTACCTGACAGCAGTCACCGGTTGGGTGACGTTACTGATTGGGCTGGCGGGACTGGCTATCGGCTATTTGTATACCGCGCCTCCGGTGCGCCTGGTCGCCCGTAAAGGGTTGGGAGAACTGGGGATTGCATTGGCATTTGGCCCCCTGGTCACTCTGGGTATTGTTTATGTGGTAACGCAACAGCTTTCCCCAATGGCGTTCCTGATTGGACTGCCTGTGGGCCTGCTGACTGCCAATATCCTACTCATCAATGAGTTTCCGGATGCGGAGTCAGATGCTAAAACCGGCAAAAACCACCTCGTCGTTACCTTCGGCAAGGAAAAGAGCACCTATATCTACCTGTCGATACTGATTATGGCTTTCCTGTCTAATCTCGCAATTGTCTGGTTCCTGCCTGATACCAATCCCTGGCTGATTGGCGTGAGCGTTGCTTCGCTGGTTGCAGGCATTTTGATCTTCCGGCATGTTCGGGAGCACTATCAGGACCGGGAGCTGGTGACTTCCAACAAAAATACGATAGCCCTCAGCGCACTGACCGGTCTGCTGACAACACTCGCCTTGATAATAGGATAAAAAATACGTTTTGGTTTGATCTGAAAGTCCCGGTGCTGTGGTGCGCCGGGGCTTTTTTTATTGGAAAATCGTTCTATAAACCGCCAAAACACGGACCAAAGTCACGATTTAGCGAAAATTCGCAAAATTTCAGCCCTTATCCTTTACTTTCTGCCGATAAGCCCCTAAATTAGTAGCGAAAATTCGCTGAATGATTTACAAGGCGCTACAAATCAAGCCTTTTTAAACAAACTATAGGCGAATCCGGAGTGGTTTTCAAGCTCCATAACTCAGCAACTTTAACGAAGCATTAGGCTACTAAAATAAGATTTTACCATGCAAGACACGCTCAGCAAAACCGATGTACTCAAGGGGGGCGAATTCCTGATCAGCGATACGCCCGGCCCGGAGGCGACCTTCATCCCGGAAGAAATGAATGAGGAACAGCTCATGATCCGCGATACGGTAAGGGACTTTTTGAATACAGAAATCCTCCCAAACATCGACCGCATTGAGGCGCAGGAAGAAGGGCTGGCCCCACAGCTGTTGGAAAAAATGGCAGAACTCGGCCTGCTGGGTTCTCACATGCCCGAGGAATATGGTGGTATGCAACTGGACACCAACACCAACACCATGATTTGTGATGTTTTTGGCCCGGCCGCTGCGTTCACCGTTTCTTATGCCGCTCACACTGGCATTGGCATGCTGCCCATTCTCTACTTTGGCGATGAGTCACAGAAAGCCGCTTACCTGCCGCGCCTAATCAATGGCGAACTGAAAGCCGCTTACTGTCTGACGGAGCCAAGTTCCGGTTCTGATGCCCTGGCCGCCAAAACCCGGGCGGATCTGAGCGAGGATGGCAACCACTATGTCATCAATGGCCAGAAGATGTGGATTTCCAATGCTGGCTTTGCAGACATTTTCATTGTTTTCGCACAGATTGACGGCGATAAGTTTACCGGCTTCATCGTGGAGCGCGATTCTGAGGGGCTAACCCTGGGCGCAGAAGAGAAAAAGCTGGGCATCAAGGGCTCTTCCACCCGTCAGGTCTTCTTTGAGAACGTGAAAGTGCCTAAAGAAAATGTACTGGGCGAAATTGGCAAAGGCCACCTCATTGCCTTTAATGCCCTGAATATTGGCCGCTTTAAGCTGTGCGCACTCTGTGTGGGCGGTGCCAAGAAAAGCGCTGAAACTGCCGTGCAGTATGCCAACGAGCGCATTCAGTTCAAGCAGCCGATTGCCAACTTTGGCGCTATCAAGCACAAGCTGGGCGAGCAGGCCACTCAGATTTTCGCAGCGGAGAGCGCCATGTACCGCGTATCTCATCTCCTGCAGGAAAAGAATAAGGCTCTGATGGCAGAAGGAAAAACCTTTGCAGAAGCTAAGCTCGAAGCAGCCGAAGAATACGCCATCGAGTGCGCCCTGCTCAAAGTGCTCGGCTCAGAAGTACTGGACTATGTAGTCGACGAGACCGTGCAGGTACACGGTGGTATGGGCTACTCTGAAGAAGGCACCGCTGCCCGCGCCTACCGCGACGCCCGCATTAACCGCATCTACGAAGGCACCAACGAAATCAACCGCATGCTTTCCATCGATATGCTGTTCCGCCGCGCGCTGAAGGGCAACCTCGATATCGTCGGGCCAGCCTGGGAAGTACAGAAGGAACTGGCGTCTATGCCTTCCTTTGATCAGCCCGAGGGCGCCTACGCCGCCGAGAAGAAAGCGATCAAGGAGTTCAAAAAAGCCGTACTGATGACCGCTGGTGCTGCTGCCAAAATGCAAATGGACGGCGAGCTCAACCTCAAGGAAGAGCAGGAGATCATCATGAATGTCTCCGATATGCTGCTCGACACCCTCACCGCAGAATCTATGCTGATTCGGGTGGAGAAATTAGCGGGGATGGACAACAAGGAGCAGCCACAGGAAGTATACGACGCCATGCTGAAAGTCTTTATGACCGATGCCACCGCCCGTATCCACAAAAACGGCACGGATGCGCTGGTTTCCTTTGCCGAAGGCGACCTGCTGCGCACCATGCTGATGGGCCTGAAGCGCTTCACCAAGTACACACCGACCAACGTCAAGAAAGCCCGCCGCATGATTGCCGACCGCATGATTGAAGCGAACGGCTACTGCTTCTAAGATTTTTGTAGACAATGCTAGATAGGTTGAAAGCCCCGGTCCCTTTGGATCGGGGTTTTTGTTTGGGTGCACCCGGTGAGGCGCCCGCGCCGGGCGTACTCTTCGTCCGACGTAGTTTGGAAACGCCAATATACATCCGTATGGACCTCGTATGGACCTGTCCGTATGGACTGCCCCGTACCATACTGACAGACCTGGGAAGCCGGTTATACCTGAACCCTTTAACCCTATGTTAGGGCGCACCCATACTTGGGCTCGCAAAGTACACCTTAACTGAAGAGGGGCAAAAGTTAGGGCGTACTCACAGGGGTAGCTCGGGCTTAAAGTACACCCTAACTGGCTTAGGCGCGCCAATTTGCATCGCCCGGCGCACTTCTTTCGCCGGGCGTAGTTTTCCTTGCAGATCAAAAGTTAGGGCGTACTCACAGGGGTGCCTCAGGCTTAAAGTACACCCTAACTGGCTTAGGCCGAGAAGTCGGTTAATCTTTATCCTGGATAACCACCCGTTCCACCCAAGCCTGCCCCTCCACTTCCACGCGCAGGGCATACACGCCCGGCGGTAAATCCGGCAACTGTAGTGGCACTTCTGGTGCAGATGGTTTAGTGACCGACCATACCGACTGCCCCTGCATATTGTAGAGCGTAAAGTGCCCCGTTCCTGTAGGCGCTGCGCCCGGCCAGGCGACGGTGATGTGGCGGGAGGCGGGGTTGGGAAACACCCGCATGCCCGGCTCCTCCATCGGCTCCGCCTCTGCCACACCCGTAAGCACCTCACAGGGCGCCTCCCCCTGACACCCATTGGCATCCGTTTTGATGATCCAGCAGCGGCGCTGAGGGCCATCGCCGCTTGCCGTCCCACCACTGACCAGATGACCACTTGAGAGTTCTCCAAAGTTGAAAAAGCTGCCGCCAATTTGAGGGTTGCCTTCAATTTCAAAGGGGGGCAGATAGTAACGCGACCAAAGGGAGTCCCCAAAAGCAGTAAACTTGAACAGCCAACCAGCCCGGGTTAAGTCACCATCAATCTCGGTACTCAAATGCCCGGACCCTACAAAATAACCATCGGATACCTGTTGGATTTCATATAGGCCATCTCTCCATATATGGTAGCCCGATCTCCATATGGGCTGCTGCCATACGGTTTCAAAGTTGCCGTTCAGTCGGGTCAACATTGGCTGTACAATAAAGGTATTCTCATCGATTATCTCCAGGGGCTGCTGCCCGATGGTGATGATATCGCCGTCTTCCAGGACAAAGAGCTGCCGCAGCCAGCCCATGTCCGGATTGACCGATGATTCCCAGCTATCTAAAAGGGTGCCATCGGATACCCGGATCCGGTCGAAGAAATTAATGCCCTGGGTTGAGCTTGCATTGACTATTCGCTGCCCACCAGCTACCAAAATAGAATCGCCAATCAATTGAGCATCTTGGTAGATGTCCCTGCTCTCATACTCCCCGTAAAAGTTGAGCCGGAGTGTCTGCCCCTGCTCGTCCACAATTCGCACGAAGGGGTCTGGCAAATCATTGTCCCGGTCTATATATCCGTAAAGTAAATAGCCCTCCCCAAAAGGGATAGGGTCGTAGTAGTTGTGATTGGCACCTTCCTCAATGTCGGTGTATTCATAACGAAATTCTTCGTTGAGGTATGCATCCAATTTAATAAAAATAGCGTTGAAGCGAATAGAATAAGTTATTATTATATATCCTCCATTATTTGCCGGTACCACTCCACCTGCATTATGGAGCATATATAAGCCTTCACCTTCAATATCTGTCAATATTCTGCTGGCTATCTGCTGTCCTGTGGAATCATACAAGGCAATTAAAACACCTCTTTCCAGAGAGTCCGTGCTGGCTAAGCCAACAGCAACAATCGTATCATTATGGACAATCACCCTTTCAAACCGGTTGTTCACATACCCCAAATCTTCAGCAATATTGAACAACTGCGCACTGAGAGGTACCTGTACCAGCAGCAGCAGTAAAAGTGCTTTGGTTAATAATTTCATAGGATTTTTCTTTAGCGTGATACGATAATTTTATAGTGCTCAGGCTGCAGCCCCGTTATTTGCAGCCGGGCCCAGTAGATGCCCGATGGCACCGGCAGGTGCAGGGTAGTGCGCTGCCCGGTGAGCACGGACTGGAAGGCAGGCTGCCCCTGTAGGTTGTAAAGAGCCATAGAGGCCTTATCGGCACCCTTTGGAAGTACCACCACTAGAGTGCCCGTTGTAGGGTTCGGGAATAGAGAAGCCTGTGGGCTGCTCTTGCTGCGGCGTATATTTTGCGCTTGCTGTTCCGGACTGCCCTTTTGAGCCAAAGCCTGGCTTTGGCCGTTGCAGGGCACCGTAGCTTCTACCCCATTGCGCTGAAGCAGGGCAGCCGATAAAAAGCCAGCCTCGTTGCACTGGACGGTAAAACTATATAAACTCTCAATCAATGACTTGGGCAGCTCACGGAGGTCGCCCCCTTCCGCTAAATAGGGCTTCAATATATTAAACAAGGCAGACAGATCGCTGTAGGTGCTCGCCTGATAAGGCGTAAGGTCAATCAATTGAGGTATGCGTTCCCAGAGTACCTGAAAAGCCGACATCTCTCCAAAGAGAAACTGCTCCCGGGCCAGCAGGTAAAGGCTGCCGAAGGTGTTGGCGTTGTAAAGCCACTGGCGGATACTATCTGCCTCTACGGATGTCGTATCTAAAGCATAGTGCCGGAGAATTTGCCCGGCCGTGCGCCTGCGCTGCTGTTCCCAACTAAATGGTGACCGCTTAAGCGTTGGTTGTTTGGGGCTGCTTCGGGCAGAAGCCTTAAAAGCCTTAGCGTTATTTTGCGCTTGCCTGTAAAGTACTTTCAGCCCTGGCAATGGATGATCATGGCAGGGGGGTGGACAACCCGTCACCTCACAACCTGGAGTAGCATCAAGGCCGATGGCGGTCACCCCATTAGGGCTGCCGGGGTCTTGATTAGGCACTCCCAAGGCATAATAGTAATTGAAGACATAGAAGTCATCGGGATTCTCTTCTCCACTTTGATTGATGATGGGGGTGGACGATGAAAAAACATTACCGGCGGGAGTAACAGCATTGCCTTCATTCACCCCATGCTGCTCCTTTCTAATCGTCGCTCCTGGTTCAATCAGATAGTCTGCACAGTTTTCAAAATCAGGGTTAATACCAGAAGGCTCAGCCCGGTGGTTATTGCAGCGGTAAACCAGCCCGTTGTGTTCGTTGCCATTATTTAACCGGGCAGCATTGCCCACTTCAAGCTGTACGTAGTCATTATTGATGATTTCGTTGTCCAGTCCATGCCCCGTAGCAGTACAGATGGTACCGTAGTAGCTGCAATCTTCACTTGATTCGCCCAGGCGGACAAAGGTATTTCCTGAGATGGTAAAGCCCTGCGCTGCCCCAAAAATTTCGATGCAGGATTTATCAATGGGCAGTTCAGCATTAAAATAGGTGGGGTGTTCGTCCGAATCCATCTCAAATAGATTGTCCTGAATTTCGAAACTACTGCAAAAGTTGGAGATAATCCCTTTGGTATTTTTGGAAAACGTACAATCACTAACCCTAAAGCTGCCCTGCTGTATACCCAGGTTAGACACCTGGATTCCTGTATATAGCTTAGAAAAGGTAGTGTTTGCCCGGCAGAAGAACCCCGCCTCTTCAGCAGCAATGCCGATGGCCCGCCATGGGCAGTCCTCATTTGGGTCAGAGCAGTCAGCCGTCCGCTCATCTGCGAAAGTGGCAGACCTGATCCGGGTGCCCCGGTTGCCACGCAGGACAATGAAGTAGGGCCGTTCATCTGAAGCACCTTTATACTGATCGTCGAGCTCAAAACTGGCGAAAAAGACCTGGTTGTTCGTCTCAACCGCATCATTTGCATCTACACGCAAACCTATAGTATTATTCATAAGTGTCCCCCCGAAGATGCTCACCTCCGAGCTATTGCCTACCACATCTAGCCCGCATACGGCATGTTCAATAACGCCCTGCCCAAAAACTTTGACGATACCGCCGGACTCTACCTTAATTCCCTGCCACATCTTATCGCAGGCACTCGTCAGGGTACTTTTAATGTGAAGCACTGCACCTGTTTTCACGGTAATGGTTGCGCCAGGCAGCATTTGCAGGGGCGAATCCAGCACAAGCACACCAGATTCCACGGTAAAGTTGCCGGTAATACCTGAAGGGATAACGCCCGGATATTTTCCCTCCTGAAACTGCACGTCCAGCAGCAGGCTTTGCCCATACGGAGCGCGATGCAGCTCCCGCAGGTATTTTTTCACCCTTCTACCCTGCTCCTCCGTAAAGGTGTTTCGGCAACTTCCTGGTGTAACATTGCTCATGTAGTTTCGGCGCACGCTTTGGGGGAGGGAAGACGATCCGAAGCAACCCACGGAATCCAGTATAATGTTATTATTGAGGGTATAGTCGGTATCGCAGACATAATCACCGCAGCAATAACACAATTCTTCCTCATATGGACAGTACCCTACAGGTTCAGGGTTGCCTTCCTCATCGCACTCTCCGTACTCGTGGTATATCCCGGCAGAGGTATCCAGTAATCCTAGGGCATGGCCTACCACATGCACTAAGGTAGCGGAGCGTGTAGCCAGTTTTCCATCTTCTGTTCCTTTGATAGTCAACCAATTGCCCGGCAGTGTATAGTTGTAGCCACTGCTCACGCCCTGATCACTCGTTATATAAATATTCAATGCCCGGGATATTTCTTCGGAGGTTTGATAGTCCTCCCGAATAAGGTTGAACAGGGATTTACCCTGTGGATTTTGCAAGCCAGCGAATAGTTGGTAGGTAGCAGGGGCGCTGCAATCCGGTGTTGGCGTGTCTGCCAGAAAGTAAATGCCATGAGGGTTGAAAGCCTGATTGAGATTATCCAGCCCGCGTGCGGCTTCTTCCGCCCAATCAAAACCGCCGGCTATCCACCAGGGTGCCTCTCCCGGGTCGACATGACGGTCCACAAAGTTGAAATTTACGCGCAAATAATAGCTCTTGGGGTCCTCATCGTAATCTCCATAGAGCGCGTGAATGGTATAGATTTCCTGGGCAGAAAGCATACCCGGCCCGGAAAGAGCGTAAAGTAGGAGTATTAGCCAAATGGAAGAGCGACAGGTAATAAACATGGGGTATTTTTTAAACGATTATCACTGACCAATATACAGACTCCCGCCTTACAACGCAATTCTGGCAGATCACGCTCACGAACTGAAAAGGGACATTCACACAATCAGAGGTATATCTTCTGGCAAAACCTGAAAAGAGTTGGGCTTGGTCCGGTAAACCTTTTTCTATTAGGCTTTTGCCCGGCGCACCACAACTTGACCAAAACACACCGGGTGAATGCCCCGGGAATGGCTTGGCGTAGTACACCCGGTGAGGCGCCTACTATCATACCACCGCCGCCAGCCAGCTCGCCTGACTGATCGCCCGCTTGGCATCCAGTTCCCGGGCTTCATCTGCGCCGCCGATGAGGTGGACTTTGAGCCCGGCTGCTTCCAGTGGTTGTTGCAGGGTACGCAGAGGCTCCTGCCCGGCGCAGACCACCACATGATCCACGTCCAGCAGGCGGGGTTCGCCTTTATGCAGGATGTGCAGCCCGGCATCATCCACCCGCTCATACTGCACCTCGCTGAGCATCTCCACGCCCTTTTTGCGCAGGCTCTGCCGGTGAATCCACCCGGTGGTCTTGCCGAGGCCGGCACCGGGCTTGCCTTTGGACCGCTGCATGAGGTAGATTTGGCGGACGGGCGGTGTTGACTTTGGCTTGGTCAGTGCGCCGGGGTTCTTATAGCCGGTATCCACCCCCCATTCCTCCATAAAAGCCTCCACAGGCTGAGGAGTATCCGATGGTGGGTGGATGAGAAACTCAGAGACATCAAAGCCAATGCCACCGGCACCGATGATCGCAACGCGCTGCCCCACTTCCTGATTATGCAGGAGTACATCCACATAGCTCAGCACCTTGGGGTGATCGATGCCTTCCAGCTGAATCTGCCGGGGGGCAACGCCGGTAGCCAGAGCGACTTCATCGAAGCCCTGACTGGTCAGGTCATCGGCGTCCACACGGGTATTGAGGTGGAGGTGAACGTCCTGTATTTCAATCTGACGCTCAAAGTAACGCAGGGTTTCGTAGAACTCTTCCTTGCCCGGGATACGCTTCGCCATATTGAACTGCCCGCCAATTTGCTGGCTGCCTTCAAAAAGGTGGACTTCATGCCCACGCTGTGCGGCTACGGTAGCAAAGGCCAGTCCTGCCGGGCCCGCGCCTACCACTGCCAGCTTTTTCTTCGTCTGCGCAGGCGTGTAGTTAAGCTCCGTCTCGTGGCAGGCACGTGGGTTGACCAGGCAACTGGCTGTTTTTTGTTTGAACACATGATCGAGGCAAGCCTGATTGCAGGCGATGCAGGTATTGATCTCGTCTGCCCGGTTTTCTTCCGCTTTCTGCACGAAGTCGGCATCAGCGAGGAAGGGGCGCGCCATTGACACCATATCGGCATGGCCCGCCGCGAGGATTTCTTCCGCTTTTTCCGGCGTATTGATGCGGTTGGTGGTGATGAGCGGGATGCCCACTTTGCCCATCAGGCGCTGTGTGACCCAACTGAATCCACCGCGGGGCACCATCGTCGCAATCGTCGGGACCCGGGCCTCGTGCCAGCCAATACCCGTATTGATGATGGTCGCGCCGGCCGCTTCGATCTCCCGGGCGAGGTGCTCCACTTCTTCCCAGCTGCTGCCATCGTGCACCAAGTCGAGCATAGACAAGCGGTAAATGATGATGAAATTGGGCCCCACTGCTTCCCGGGTACGGCGTACGATTTCAATCGGGAAACGGATACGGTTCTCGTAAGGGCCGCCCCATTTGTCGGTCCGCTTATTGGTTTTGGCAACGATAAACTGATTGATGAGGTAGCCCTCTGAGCCCATGACTTCCACCCCATCGTACCCGGCTTCCTGTGCCAGTTGGGCCGTGCGTACGAAAGCACGAATGGTGCGCTCCACCCCACCGCCACTCAGTTTCCACGGCTTGAAAGGTGAGATAGGCGACTTGAGGCGGGAAGGCGCGACCGCCAGTGGGTGGTAACCGTAGCGCCCGGCGTGCAGGATTTGCAGGCAGATTTTGCCATCCGCTTCGTGCACGGCATCGGTTACAACCCGGTGGTTGCGCATCTCCCTGCGGTTGGAGAGCTTGGCAGAAAAAGGGCTCACCCAGCCTGCCCGGTTAGGCGCAATGCCCCCGGTGACCATCAGTCCGACGCCACCCCGGGCCCGTTCAGCGAAGTAGGCGCCCATTTTTTCGAATCCGTTTTTCTCTTCCTCCAGCCCGGTATGCATGGAGCCCATAAGCACACGGTTTTTGAGGGTGGTGAAGCCCAGGTCAAGGGGGGCAAGCAGCTTTGGGTAAGTTGGGTGCATGGTGGATCATTTTAGGGTGATGAAGTTAGCGAATTTTCGCTATTTTCCCCTGATCCAGATTCGTTTTTTAGAGGTACACCTAAAAAAGGTACTGTCGCCATTTTAGGATCCCGCTATTACTCCCCCCTTTGTTATTCGCGCCTATTGGGTCTTAAAACCCTTGAGTGCCTCCAACCCCCGCACCGCCTGCTCCACCCGCTCGCCGGCAATACTCCGCCGCAGCCCGGTAATCCAGGCAAAACGGGGCGTTGGCTTACCCATCTCCCGGATGAGCCAAAAGGTAAAAGGCAGAAGAGCCGCACTCAATACCATTTGCGCCAGCAGCCACTGCGGGTCCCCATTGGCAAAAAGGTCAATGCCGAAGAGCAGCTGGAACCAGAAAAACACATGTGCCAGGTAGAAGGGCACACTGCCCATGAGTATTTGAGTAATGGCGAGGCGGTGCTTGCGCAAGCGTTCCAGCCCCATTTGCACCTCCACTACCGGCCCGTCAAATTGGAGCATACTCAGCAGGATGAGCTGCCCTACACTGCCGCTTATACCCACCACTGCAAACAGGCTTAGCACCACTGCTGATATTTGCGAAGCAATATGCCCCTGAAAAGTGGCTATGCAGTTGCTCAGCCCGGCCAGCAGGAGTGCCCAGACCAACGTTTCGGCTATCCGGGCGGCCCACAGCGCCCGCAAAGGGCGGCGGGCGGCTTGCTGCTGCATTTGCCGGGCGATCATCAGATTCAGCCGGGTGTTTTGGTCCAATTGTGCCTGATGGCTTTTCCAGAGGGCTTTCCAGTCCTTCGTTTCCATGATGGTATTATTTTAGTTCTTTTTTGAGCCGCTGTTTTAGCCGGCTGATTTTCGTGCCCACGTTGCTCTTGCTGATGCCCAGCATCTCTCCGATTTCCTCGTGCGGGTAATCTTCCAGGTAGAGAAGCATCAAAGCGCGCTCCAGAGGCGGCAGAGCTTGCACCCAGCGGTGCAGTTGCTCACTCCGACCTGAAGGCTGCCCGGGCTGCCTGGTATGGGGTAGTGCTTCAAAAACCTCCTGATGCCGTTGGCGCCGCTCTTCCCTGCGCAGCCGGTCGATGCTGACATTCAGGGCGATGCGGTAAAGCCAGGTGGACAAAGCATAGGCCGGCTTGTAGTTGCCCAGCGACTGCCAAATCTGTACGAAGATGTCCTGCACCAGGTCCTCAAAGTCAGCCTCATTGCGGGTGTACAGGCGAGCCACCTTGAAGATAATGCCACGGTGCTGCTGCAGTACAGTTTCAAAATCGGGAGCCGGATGTTTAGCTTTGTTTGGCACGATGCGTGTGGTTGAATTGGTTTACATCTTATTATTCGATGTGGGCGGGGCAAAAATCACAGCAGCTCAGCTTTTTTCTAAAATTGCTTCTTTAGCACGCTCAGGACTTTGACCATGAAGACCACGTGCTCCTTCATATGACCGGTTTGATTGAAAGTACCGGTCAGGTAGACTTCCAGTTCCGGGCAGTAGTACATGTAGGAGCCGGTAGAGCCGGAATGCCCAACGAGGGTCAGGTCGGGCAGCAGGGGAAAAAGCCCCCGCAGGCGAAATTTACGGAGGCCATAACCGTACTCCATACCACGGCTTTCCGGCACCCACTGTTGCATGGCTTCGTAAGTACTGCGATTGATGAGCTTGCCCGTATTCAGGGCTTCCATAAACTGCAGGAGGTCATCCGTGGTGGTGAGCAGCCCACCGCCAGCCCAGTCGGCACTTAGGCTTCTAAAGGTGCTGATCTCCACATCACCTGCATAAAGTTCTGCCATTCGCCCGGTGTAGGGATCCAAAGGGTCCGAACGGAAATACATACTCGTATGGGTGAGCTGCAGTGGTTCCAGGATTTGGGCTTCCAGCACCTCGTGCAGGGGCTGCCGGTACAGCCGTTCTATGATAAGCCCGAGCAGAAAATATTCCGTATCGGTGTAGTAATAACCCTGCCCCGGTGGAAAGTGGGGCTTCAGGTTTTGGCGGGTATAGTCCAAAATGGCCTGAGGAGTCCAAAATTGGTTAGGCTCGGCTAGCATGCGCTCCAGAAAAGCCATGCCCTGCTCCGGTCGGTCCTCAAACCAATCGGGCAGCCCGGAGGTATGCTGCAGCAACTGAGCGATGGTGATTTGCCCGGTCATATCCACCCCATTCCACACATGGAGACCGGCGTAGGCCTCTTCCGGAAGGTAGTTGCTTAGTGGCGCATCGAGCTCCAGCTTCCCTTCTTCCACCAGCAGCATGACTAGTGTGGCGGTAAAGGTTTTACCAATACTTGCGGAATGAAAGGGATTGGCAGGGCTGACCAGGCTGCCGTCTTCAAATTGCCCCCCGGTGAAAGTCCACTGCATGCCGCGGCCCGGCGCATAGATGGAGAGGAAGGCGTTGTGAACCTTAGCCTTATCCAGCTCGCGCTGAAACAGCTTTTCAATTTTGCGCTCTGCTTTTTTAAGCCGTTGAGCAGGCCCCGGCTTCGGAGGAAAAAGGAAAGATAGCATCATGGTTGCAGTTAGGATCGTTTTCATTAGCGATCATCTTTGTTTGATACAAAGGTGCTGCAACCTGTTCCGGCAATCGTCCGGGAATGAAAAAGCGGACTTAATCTTAAAATTCGCCGTTAGCTTCCCTGTATACCACCGCGAGGACCACCTGCCCCACTGCCCGGAGGGTCCGCTTATCGATGATGTCGAGGTCATCTTTGTGGGTATGCCAGTGCTCGCCAAAGCCGGTTTGGGTGCCCTGCGCCCGGTTGATGATGTCGATCATCGGGATGCGTGCAATGGTATTGACGTAGTAATGGTCATCGGTAATGGCGCCCCCCTGCTGATTGACAAAGTAGTTGCCATAACCCATGTTCTGCGCCAGCGCCCATACTTTATTCACAACTTGCGGGGCATACTGCAAGGAAAAATACTCTTTGGGGAAGCGTGCGCCCTTAGCCCCTACCATATCCAACAGGATACCGTACTTCGGCTTCTGTGCACCGGTGACATGGGGGTTGCGCGACCAGTACTGCGAGCCTAAAGCGTAAGTGTCTGGCGTTTCGCCACCGCTTTCGCCAAAGTCTTCGGCATCAAAAAGCACAATATCGACGCCCATCTCGATAGGATTAGCCTGTAGCTGACGGGCGACTTCCAGTAGCACGCCAACGCCGCTGCCCCCATCGTCTGCACCCAGGATGGGCTCGTCCCGGCGCTCTTCACTGATTGGAGAATCAGCAAAGGGGCGGGTATCCCAATGAGCGGCAAGGAGAATGCGCTTTTGGGCACCGGGGTTGAACTGGGCGATGATATTCGTGGACTGCAGCACCTCGCCGGTGTAGGCCTTGGCTTCAAAGTCCTGCGCTATGACCTTTGCGCCGAAGCGCTCCAGCTGTTCGACCAGCCAGGCTTTGGTCTGACGGTGCCCTTCGGTATTGGGTACACGAGGACCGAATTCGACCTGCCGGGCGACATAAGCAAGGGCGGAGTCGCGCTCAAATTTCGGTACGCTGACTTTTTCTTTCGGCGGAGGAGGCGGGATGCTTTCACTACTGCTATCGGTGCCACAACTGTTCAGCAACAGCAACAGGCTGAACCCCAGGACTACGATTATTCTTTGCATGGTATTAATTGCTTAATTCTTAGACGGATCGAAGTGTTTCCAGCCTTGCGCGGTGATGTCGTGAAGTTTGCCCCCTTTGGAATTGAGCTTCACCCCATCTTCGGCAGGCACGATTTCTCCGGCGATGTAAATATCCGCCATATACTTCACCTTATCGAGGTCCTTTGGGTCTACTGTAAACAGCAGCTCATAGTCCTCTCCCCCGCTCAGGGCAACGGTAATCGGGTCCATATTGAAATCAATGGCCTGGAACTGTGCATCCTCGTGAATGGGCACGCCGCTTTCTTCAAGCAGCACACCTACGCCCGATTGCTTCGCAATGTGGAAGAGTTCGGAGCCCAGCCCATCCGAAATATCGATCATAGCGGTGGGCACCAGGTCCGCTTTGGCGAAAGCCTCTATCATGTCCTTGCGGGCCTCCGGTTTGAGCTGGCGCTCCAGTAGATAGTCGTGCCCTTCCAGCGTTGGCTGCAGCTCGGGGTCAGATAGGTAAATCTGTTTCTCCCGTTCCAGAATTTGAAGCCCCATGTAGGCGGCCCCCAGGTTACCGGTAATGCAAATCAGGTCACCTACTTTTGCAGTATTTCGGTAGGTCAGGCGCTCTTTATGCCCCTTTCCGATTGCAGTGACGCTAATGACCAACCCTTTGGGCGAGGAGGTGGTATCTCCGCCCACAAGGTCAACATTATACACACTGCAAGCCATACGTATCCCTTCGTACAGTTCTTCCATCGCTTCAACCGAGTAGCGGTTAGACAGCGCCACAGAAACCGTAATTTGCTGAGGGATGGCATTCATGGCGTAAATGTCAGAAAGATTGACGACCACCGATTTGTACCCCAAGTGCTTCAGGGGCGTATACATTAGGTCGAAGTGTATCCCCTCCACCAGCATATCGGTGGAAACAACGGTAAGTGCGCCCTGATGGTCGATCACGGCGGCATCATCACCTATGCCTTTAACGGAAGATTTGTGGTGCAGCGGAAAGCGCTGCGTGAGGTGGTCGATAAGCCCAAACTCACCGAGTGCATTGACATCGGTGCGTTTGGGCGGATTGGATTCGTTGGCCATAGTTAAAACTTGCTGTATTGGCGCGCAAAGGTACGGCCAAACTTACAGACGCTCTATTTTTTCGAGCAGTTCCTTGGTCTCTGTGTAGTCTTCGCCGCTGGCTTTGGCCAGTTCAATAGCTTTTTGGGCAGCAGCTTTTGCTTCTTTTTTGTTGCCCAGTTTGTAATGCAGGGCAGCAAGGGTGTCATTATTGTAAAAAGTGGACTCGATTTCCACAGAGCGCTCGGCCCACTTTACGGCTTCTTTCAGCATTTTCTTGTCATCTACGCTTTCGTAGAAAGTCCAGGCGATGGAGTTCAACTCGTTGGCATCTTCGGAAGGATAATCCCTCAGGTAATCCACTGCAGCCTGTGGGAAAGCGTCCGGGTTATTAATGCGGTAGTAATTCATTTTGAAGTTGGCAAAAATGGGCCCTGGGTTTTCCGGGAAAGCGGCTTTGAACTTCGCCTCTGCATCTGCCATCATCTTTTCTTCTCCATCTTCTGCACTTAGCGTCTGCAGGATAGCGCGCTGAATCTTATTGCTGATGTAACGTTCGCTAAACAGGGCTTCGTAGGCTTCGCGCCGCTTCAGGATTTCCTTGAAGTAAGGGTCGTCCATTTGGGTCGCCACCTGGAAGATGAGCTGCATTTCAGCCTCTCCGGTCCAGTCTTTCTGGGTGCTCAGGTAAGTGGTGGCAATCTCATTCGCATTTGCGGCCATTGCATCGGCAGCAGCGATGGCATAGTTTCTCAGAAATTCAGGGTCGCGCTCGCCTGCCTCAAACTTGCGCTCCATAGTCGCAATCTGTTTGGAGGGGTCCTGAGCTTCCTGGCCGAGCTGCAGGAAAGCTTCTGCATCCTGATAGCCTACGGCTTGGTGTACCAACTCGCCATTGGAGTTGATAAACAGTAATGTAGGATAGGCGCGTACCTTATACTTGCGTGCCAAGCCGGTCCCTTCGCCCTTTTCCATGTCAATCTTGGCATTGACAAAATTGTTATTGTAGTACTCGCCCACTTCGGCTTGGGTGAACACATCCCGGGCCATCATTTTGCAGGGCCCGCACCATTCGGCGTAAGCATCCACAAAAATCAGCCGGTCCTGATCCGCTGCTTTGGCCAGGACCTTTTTCCAGTTGCCGTCTTCAAACTGAATGCCCTCCTGCGCCAGTCCGGCGGTGGCAATAGCTGCAATCAGCACTAAGGCGATGGATAATTTCTTCATTGGTATGGTATTTATTGAATTTGCTTGATGTAATGCTCTACAGCACGTACCGCTAACGGGCTGTCAGCGGAGGCCATTTCCAGTGCACGGTTGGCTGCTTCCAATGCAGCCGTACGGTCTCCGTTTTGCAGGAGAATATTGGAATAGATGAGCACATGCTGGTATTTGGTGGTTTGGGAAGCCGCCGATTCTGCAATATCCTGTGCTTCAGACATCACTTTGTCGTCGTTTTTGAAGGCTTCAGACATGTCTTTGGCAAGTGTAGCCAATGCTTCGGGGTCTTTTTCAATACATTTTTTCGCATACTTTTTAGCTGCTTTCCGATAGTCATCGGCTTGTCCCCGGGACTGATAGAAAGCGAGTTGGGCCTCCAGCTCGAACGCCTCCGCCTCATCGCCCAGGTAGTCATTGCCTTTTCTGATGGCTTCTTCCAAAAGCATCTCACTATCGTATTTCAGGGCTTTCTCCACGGTTGCCTCACAGGCACGGCGCAACTGATCGGCTACGGCCTGTTTGCCCACAATAGCGGAGATGGCTTCCCGCCGCTCTGCCATCATGTTGAAGAGTTTGGAATCCGCTTCCGTCACTGCCTCGAACAAGAACTTGAGGTTCAACTCGGTGCTTAGATCCGGCTCGGTGTCGAAGTATTCATTGGCTACGCGAAGGCTGGACTCCCCGGCGTTGTTCAGGGCTTTTACGTAACGGTAGAGAAAGGCAGGATCGCGCTTGCCTTCTTCGTACTCTGCCTGGTACTCCTCCAGGTTGTCAGCTTTAGAAAGGGCTGTCTGCCCCAGCTTGATCAGCCCATCCACCTGCTGTGCGCCTTTGGCTTTTTGGACGATCTCGCCATCCGGGCCAATGAAAAACAAGGTGGGAAAAGCAGAGACCGGGTATTTTTTGCGGAACTCCAGCCCCATCCCTTTTTCCATATCAATTTTCATATTGATAAAGTGGCGATTGAAGAACGCACCGACCTCTTCCTGCGGGAAAACATCACGTGCCATCCGTTTACAGGGGCCACACCACTCGGCGTAGGCGTCTACGAAAATGATTTTGTCTTCCTGTGTGGCCTTCAGCAGGGCGTCTTCCCAGGAACCCTGGTAGAATTCGATGCCCTGAGCGGACAAGAGGATACTACTACCGGCCAGTAAAAAAAGTATTGCGAAAAATGACAGTATGGAATTGCGCTTCATGAGTTACTCTGTTGCTTGGTTGTTTTGCTGAAATTCTTTGACGACTTCATTAGCTGATTTGCCAGACTGAACGACGGTAAGCAGCATTTTAGCGTCTTTGGCAATAGGGTGCTTGGGGAACTGCTGCAGGAAAGCCTCGTACTTCTCCTCAGCCTTCGGCATATTCTCCAGGTCGTTGTCGTAGGTAAAGCCTTGAAAAAACAATGATTCTGGTACTTTCTCAAAGTCCGGATATACGGTGACCACACGGCCCCAAAGGTCTATTGCTTTTTCGTATTGCCCAATGCCCCTGGCAACCGCACCAGACTTAAACAGGAAATGCGGAGTAAGGGAATCCTGCTGGAAACGGTCCGCGAAAAGATCGGTTTTATCAATCAGGCTGACCGCCGAGGCGGTGTCAATCGTAGGATTGTCCATTTGCTTTTTCAACGTTCCTTCCAAAGCCAGGATTTCTTCTGCCAGCCGGTCTTTGGATTTATCTTCATCCGCCATGCGGTCGGGGTCGCCGCAGGCTGTAAAAATCAGCGCGACGAGGGCGAAGGTTAAAATATTCAGGGTTTTCATAATAGGTTGATTGGTCATTTGAGTAATCTGAAAGTAAGTAATTCGTGGCAATTTGCCAAGGGGTTATACCCCGGAATAACGGGCGATCAGGCGTTCAAACCATGCGCCCGGCAGCAGCCGCTTGAGTACAAGGGACAACCTTTGCAGCGGCTTCCCTATAGCATAAAACGGATGAAGGTGCCCTCTGTTGATACGGCGGGCAATAGTTTTCGCGACAACCTCAGCGGGCAGCCCTTCTTCCACTTCCTGATCAATAATTCTGTAGGCGCGCTCAAAACTCTTGGCGTAAGGACCATTGGGGTCGTATGCCTTGATCCGGTTGGCGTTGATATTGGTCCGGATATCGCCGGCGTGAATGCCAGTGATCTGAATGCCCAGCCCTCTCATTTCGAGGCGCAGCGACTCCGTAATCAAATCTACCGCTGCCTTGCTGGCACAATATACGCTCCGGTAGGGCAATCCAACCTTAGCTCCAATAGAACTAATGGTGAAAATCTGCCCCTGCCCCTGAGCCCGCATGATTGGGAGCGCTGCCTTACATACCCGGATAACACCCAGAACGTTGGTGTTCATGACCCGCTGTACCTCCTCCATGCTACAGTCTTCCAGAGGCCCTGCTATGCCGATGCCCGCGTTGTTGACCACGACATCGAGCCGCCCGGCTTCGGCTAATACCTGCTCCACACCGGACGCCACGCTCGCTTCCTCCTGTACGTCCATTGCAATCATACGAATATTGCCCTGATCACCATCGGGTGAACGGCTCGTACCATACACAGTGTGCCCCTGATGGCTTAGTTCCTGGGCAAGTGCTTTTCCCAGCCCCGAACTGGCACCGGTGATAAGGATAACTTTTGACATAAATTAGGTTGGGTTAACCGGGATTTCAAATATACGCAATACGAAGTGGTCACCGACGATAAATGTCGGGCTTACAGTCCAGACATTCATCGTCTGGGATCTTGGATTTGCGACATCGGCCCATGACGAAGCATAGCTTGTCAGGGCAGGCGCAAGCCACTTCCCATCGTAAATGCTGACCCGCCTGCCTTAGTATTAAGTACGGCGGACAGGCATTGAGTAGGTTTGCTGTGGCAAAACACTTAATCGTCAGTATACAACAAGTGCATCTTTTAGCCCTCTGCTTTATCAAAGAACAAAAAAATAACGCATGAGTGGAAAGATAGGATAAAAAAAGCCGGTACAATTGTATGTACCGGCTACCAAAATAAACACCTAAAACCCTATTAACTATTTTTGGCTCCGTTGAATGTCAGGGTGCGGAGCCTGCCCCTGATACGGCATCTACTTGATTTCGATGCGCTTTACAGGCTGTCCTTTGACTTCTTCCTTTTTCGGCAGCTCGATAGTCAGCACACCGTTTTCATACTTCGCTCCAATGCCTTCACCATTTACAGATTTAGGTAGTTGGAAGTTACGGGTGAAAGAAGTGTAATTGAACTCGCGGCGAACGAAGTTATCTTCTTTTACTTCGTCTTTGTGCGCTCGTTCTGCTTTGATCAGCAAGTGGTCATTTTCCACCTGAATGTCAAAGTCACCTCTTTCGAGACCCGGAGCCGCCACTTCGATCCGGAAGTGATCATGAGTTTCGACGACGTTCACAGAGGGCTGCGTCATCGCAAAGTCCCCACCCATGAAGTCAGTGATGGAATTGCCAAAGAAGTTGTCAAACATCTTGCTGATTCCTGTTGGTTGATAATTCACCAGATTTTTCATAGCATTTAACATTTGGTTTAACAAAAAGCCTTCTTAGACAGATTTCGTGGGCAATGAGAGCAATGAGCACATAGATGAAAAATTAATAAACTCAAGCACTCATTGCTTTCATTGCATTGACCACTACACTCTATTTAGAAGAACAAATAGGTTGCTGCTGAAATTCACTGCTTTGTGTAAAAGCTGTGTAAAAGCAATAGTTACGCAATTTCAATCTTACGGGCAGGCTTGGGCTTGGCTTCCTCTCTTTTAGGGAGGTTGACGTGCAGTACACCTTGCTCATAGATCGCTTCCACGTTTTCCGTATCGATCAGCTTGCCGAGGCGGAAGGACCGCTGGAAACGGTAGTTGCCAAATTCCTGCCGCTTAACGGTTTCGCCCTCGCCTGCACTCCAGTCGCGCTCCACTTTGATGGTAAGCAGACCTTTGTCCAGTTCAATCTCAAAGTCAGACTTCTGCAGCCCCGGAGCTGCTACCTGAAGTACAAAGTCGTCTTCACGCTCAAGGACATTTACCGCAGGCTTGAAAGTACGAGTCGCTACCGGCTGATGGGCCGCTCCAAATACTTCGTTGACCACCCGGTCAAAATCGGTGAAAAGCGAAGGGAATGCAGTGCGGTTTGGCTTAACGGTTACAAGTGTCATGGTTGTATTCTTTTTTGTTGGTTGTCTGATTAATTACACTTCACCATATGCAATTGGCATACCAAACCGGAAGCGCGGACAAACTTGCCGGGAAAGCAACAAAAAACATGCTATTTTGACACCTAGAACCAATACCGAGTGACAAAATGACCGAAAAACACCAACATCCCCACAGCACTTCACGTTCAGATGTCAGAAAACACTTACTAAAGCAAGCCTATGGGCAAAAAAAACCTCCTACCCTGCCCGAGCCCTCCGCGATCTTTGCGACCACTCCTTTGCGCCCTCTGCGTGAATTCCTAAGCCCCAAACTCTACCAATTTTCCTATCTTGCTCCCCGCAAAAAGACGAACGACATGTTTCAGGACAAGATTTTTGAAGGCAAGACTGCCCTTGTCACCGGTGGGCGCAGCGGCATTGGGTACGAAATTGCCCGGCAACTGCTCAACTACGGCGCAGAGGTCTACATCGCTTCCCGCAAGGAGGAGCCCCTGAAAGAGGCAGCAGCAGCGCTCAATAAATTGGGCACCTGCCACCACTTCGCCCTCGACATCCGGGAGCCGGAAAAAATTGATGAGCTGGCGGAATACATCATGGACAAGAGCGGTAAGCTCGACCTCTTGGTCAATAATGCCGGCGGGCAGTTCCCCTCCCCTGCTGAAGGCATTGCCCGGAAGGGCTGGCTGGCCGTCATCAATACTAACCTGAATGGCACCTGGTTTATGACGCAGGCTATGGCCAATACCTTCTTTCTTCCTCAGGAATCAGGCAGCATCGTCAACATCATTGTGGATCATTACCGGGGCTTCCCGGGCATGTCGCATACAGGTGCTGCGCGCGCAGGCGTCGACAACCTCACGAAATCGCTTGCCGTGGAGTGGGCCAACCGCAATGTGCGCATCAATTCCGTAGCACCTGGTATCATCAAAAGCTCTGGCTTGGAAAACTATCCGCCGGAAATGGTCGCTCAGGTTAGCGGCACGATACCGGTGAAGCGGCTGGGCAAGGTGGAGGAAGTGGCAGAAGCGGTCTTATTCCTATCGCTGGCCGATTATGTGACGGGCGAGACCCTTTACATAGACGGGGGCTCCCGCCTGTGGGGTGATATGTGGCAAGCTTAATGAAAAGGGCAAGCCCTGGAGCCTGCCCTCTGTGTAGATTTATTTCAATTTTTACCTTACTCTTCCAGCAACTTCGGGCTCATCCCCATGTTTGAGAAGCCGCCATCGTGGTAGAGATTCTGCATGGTCACCATGCGGGTCAGATCTGAGAACATCGTTACACAGTAGTCCGCACAGGCTTCCGCTGAAGCATTGCCTAGTGGCGACATTTTATCCGCATAATCGAAGAACTCCTGAAAGCCTTTGATGCCGCTGCCTGCAGTCGTTACTGTTGGAGACTGGGAAATGGTATTCACGCGTACCTTTTTCTCTGCAAAGTGGTAGCCAAAGCTACGGGCAAAGGACTCGAGCAGGGCTTTAGATTCCGCCATCTCGCTATAGTCCGGGAAGGTGCGCTGCGCTGCGATGTAGCTTAAAGCCACAATAGAGCCCCACTCGCTCATCGCATCCATTTTATACAGCTGCTGCATCACCTTGTGGAAGGAGATGGCTGAAATATCGAATGTTTTCTGCATCCACTCATACTTCAGGTCGGTATAGGTTCGGTTCTTGCGCACATTGAGCGACATGCCAATGGCGTGCAGCACGAAGTCAATCTTGCCACCCAGAATTTCCTGTGATTCGCCGAAGAGTTTCTCAAGATCTGCTTCGCTTGTGGCATCGGCGGGGATGACCTCGGCGTTAAGTTTTTTGCCCAATTCCTGAATGCCGCCCATGCGCAGTGCAACGGGGGCGTTGGTCAGGGTAATGGTGGCGCCTTCTTCCACACAGCGCTCCGCCACTTTCCAGGCGATTGATTTGTCATCAAGCGCACCGAAGATGACGCCGCGCTTTCCTGCTAGTAAGTTGGTACTCATATCGTTTGAATTCTGCTTTTCATTTAACTGCTCTGCAGCAATAATTCTTTAGCGGTATTGATGGCGGACTCGCTGGGCGGATCCTGGCTGAGCATCGTCGCTATAGCGTATACCCGGCCTTCCATTTCGAGGGGGCGGACCTCCGTGACGGTGCGGTCCTCCTTATCTTTTTTGTATACAAAATAATGGGCATTAGCCTTGGAGGCAATCTGCGGGGAGTGGGTAATGGATACAACCTGATGTTCACTGCTGAGCTGCCGCAAAATAGAGCCCATCTTCAGGGCCACATCTCCGGAAATACCGGTATCGATCTCATCGAAAATTAAGGTCGGCAGCGGGATGGCGCTGGCCACAAGGGACTTCACCACAAGGGTCAGGCGGGACAATTCACCACCCGAGGCTACATCCTTGATCAGCTGCAGGCGGCCGCCCTTGTTAGCGGCAAAGAGGAAATTGACTTCGTCAAAACCGGTAAGCTCAAGGTCTTCCGTTCGGCTGATATCGACTTTAAGTTTGGCGTGCTGCATGGACAGCTGTGCCAGCATTTGCTCGACTTTGTTCTCAAAGCCGCCCACCACGCTATGACGGCGGGTGCTCAGTTCTTCAGCCATAGCCTCCAGCTGTTGGCGCTGCTCCTGTGTGGACTGCTGTAGCCGTTCGATTTCCTGACTGAGGTCACCAATATCATCAAGTTGCTGTTGCAAATCCGCCTGTATATCCAAAAGCTCTTTGATGGAAGCGACCTGATGTTTGTTTTGCAACCGGTAGACCATATCGAGGCGCTCCTGCACTTCCTGCGTGCGCTCCGGGTCATGCTCGGTCTCATCCGCGATAGACTCGAATTCCTGAGCCACATCCCGAAGCTCTTCCACCAGGCCACTGAACCGGCCATAAAGCCCTTCAATACGCCGGTCAAAGCTACTGACCGACTTGATGGCCTGCGTCAGTTCTTCCATTTGCCCGATCACCGAGACCTCGCTTTCTGACAACTGCTGGAAGGAAGCCGCCAGGGTGCGTTTAATGTCCTCGGCATTGGTCAGGCGGCTGAGCTCTTCCTCCAGTTCCTCCTGTTCTCCATCTACCAGTTCTGCTGTATTGAACTCTTCCAGCTGGAACTGCAGGAACTCGAGTTCCTTGGCAGACTTTTGCTGACGGTCAATGAGGGATTTGAGCTGTTTTTGGTCGCGCTGATAAGCACTGAACAGGCTTTGGTACTGTGCCAGCAGCGGGCGGTTCTCTGCCAGGGCGTCCAGCAGCCGGAGCTGAAAGGACACTTTGTGGATATCCAGGTTGTCAAATTGCTGATGCAGGTCGATGAGCGTAGAGCTCAGATCCTGCAGCACGTTGAGCGTTACCGGTGTATCGTTGACAAACGCCCGGGATTTGCCGGAAGGCGTGATCTCCCGCCGGATGACCACCTGTGGGTCGAAGTCCAGGTCATGCTCATCAAAGAAGCTCTGTAGATCATAGGCTTCGACATTAAAAAAGCCCTCAATGGTACACTTGGAGTCCAGATTGTAGAGGGACTTAATGTCTGCACGACGGCCCATGACCAGGCCTAGTGCGCCCAGCAGGATAGACTTGCCGGCTCCGGTTTCACCAGTAATAATGGTGAGCCCCTTCGAGAAGTCAATCGTCAACTCCTCGATGATGGCGTAATTCCGGATGTGAAGGCGCTCAATCATAGCGAATATTCAAAATTTGCAGGGCAAAGGTACGGCTTTTCCCGATTATTGGAGCCCGGTTAAAAGATGGTGTTTGGTGTCCTGCTGCTGCCCGTTTCCGGCGCGTTGCCCGAAATTGGTCAATTGCGGCCGCTTATCAAAGCTGTTGCTCAATAATTTGTCGGCAAATCCGTTATTTTGCCCCGTATTGATGCATGAAATTCGAATAAAAACAAACCAGATAAAATGAAAAAAGTACTCTTTACCCTCCTGTCCCTTGTTTTATTGTGGAGCTGCCAAACCGATGGCGGCTCAAATTTGGTGGAAACCGACCTGATGGAGCACGGTGTGCCGGTTACGATTATGGCACCGGACAGCGCAGTGGTCAAAGCCCGCAACATGGGTACGCTTATGAAAGATGTCACGGTCAAAGGCGAAGGCAATTACGACCTGCAAATTATGGCTTCGAGTGCGACGACCAGTGATTTGGCGCGTGTTAAGGCGGAGCAGCTTGCAACCGTCAAAACCAACCGCTATTTTTCCCGCATCGTCAGCGAAGAAGAGAAGGGTTTCCTCTACGAAATGGCGCTCGACAGCAACAATTTGAACTACAATTTTCGCTACATCCATCTACAGGGCGATCAGGAGATCATTTTCTCTGCCGGCATGGCGAGCACCTTATCTCAGGAGGAAGCAGAGCGGATTTATGAGGCGGTGAAGCAGTAAGGGATAACGATAGAGGGGTAAGCTTCGTGAGCAAACCTGATACGCATCTCACCGGGTGCATTAACCCAAGCCGGTGTTGGGGCATTCCCCCGGTGTGCTATATTTCAAAGGCAAGTACGCCCGGCGAAAGTAGTGCCCGGAAAGGAAAAAGGCTTCCGCAAGTTACCGCGGAAGCCTTTTTTTCGTACATGTGATTTTCTGAATGGGACCCTAAAATGCTTCTTTTAGTACATCGACATTAAAGAAGATCAGGATCAACAGAAGAATGCTTAGAATGATCATGGGAAAGGGATTAAAAATGAAAAAATGGGGTTGATTCATTCTTCTCAACACCTGAAAAGCCAGTTGACTATCAGATCGTTTTAGCATGTTGTTTGTAAAAGAACATCTTATTAACTTTTTCAAAGATACGGGTTTTGACCGCTCGCCGCAAGGTCCCGATTGTCCCTCTGCCTGCCAAACGACAATATCGAATTTTGTTAAACAAGAACTACGCAATGAATAAATCACTGATAGACAGTGTTTAAAAAAGAAATAGGCACTCTCCCTGTACCGGGAAAGCACCTATGTCAAAGTTTTCTTAAAATGTCAGCTTAGAAGGATGAGGCGCCTTCGTTCGCGTCATTGTAGTTCTCGCTCACCTTGCCCCAGTCGATGACATTGAAGAATGCTTCGATATAGTCCGGGCGGCGGTTCTGATAGTTCAGGTAGTAGGCGTGCTCCCATACATCCAGGCCGAGGATAGGCGTACCGTCAGCGTCCACGACGTCCATCAGTGGGTTGTCCTGATTTGGAGTGGACGTAACGAACAGCTTGTCATGCTTGTCTACGCAAAGCCATGCCCAGCCGGAGCCGAACTGTGTTGCTGCAGCATTGGCGAATTCATCTTTGAATTTCTCGAAAGAACCGAAATCGCGCGCGATCGCTTTGTGGATATTCATGCGCTCAGATGGCTCGCCGCCACCGTCCGGAGACATTACTTCCCAGAACAGTTTGTGATTGAAGAAGCCGCCGCCGTTATTGCGTACGCCAGCACTGTGCGCTGATACATTGGCGAGAATCTCCTTGATGCTTTTCTTCTCCAGGTCTGTGCCTTCGATAGCGGCATTCAGCTTAGAGGTATATCCTGCGTGGTGCTTTGTGTGGTGGATTTCCATGGTGCGCGCGTCGATGTGCGGCTCCAGGGCGTCATAGGCGTAAGGTAACTTTGGCAATTCGAAAGCCATAATTTTGGAGTTTTGATTAGTTATGGAATTTATTCGTTTTGTCAACAGCCTGCCACTCAAACAGACTGCTCTTACAGGGTTAACGCCGAGCCTCATTTTAAGTTTACCCAAAAAGCTGCTGAGTTGCCCGGTCCTGCCCGATATCTTTGGCTGTTGGCTCCCAAAATCTCCCGCTATGCTGTACCTTAGCGGAGCATAATTTCGAGATCAAAAACCAAATTAGGAATATGGAATTCAGAAAGGAAAAAGATAGCATTGGGTACATAGACGTACCTGCCGATAAATACTGGGCCGCTCAGACCCAGCGCTCTTCCGAGAACTTCCGCATTGGTGGCCACACCATGCCGAAGGAGATCATCCGCGCTTTTGCCATTCTCAAAAAGGCAGCGGCTATGACCAATCAGGAGGCGGGCGTCCTGTCTGCGGACAAAGCGGAAGCTATCGCGGCGGTATGCGATGAAATCCTGGCGGGCAAGCTGGACGATCAGTTCCCACTCGTAGTCTGGCAGACTGGCTCCGGCACACAGTCCAACATGAACGTTAATGAGGTGGTGGCTAACCGCGCACACGTTCTCAAAGGCGGAAAACTGACAGACGAGAAGAAGTTCCTCCACCCTAACGATGATGTCAATAAGTCCCAATCATCCAATGATACTTTTCCTACGGCCATGCACATTGCGGCATATCAGATGCTGATGGAAACGACCATCCCGGGCATCGAAGCCCTGCGCGATACGCTGGATGCCAAGTCAAAGGAATTCATGGATGTCGTGAAAATCGGCCGTACTCACTTTATGGATGCTACCCCAGTTACGGTGGGGCAGGAGCTTTCCGGTTATGTGGCTCAGCTCAACCACGGGCTGCGTGCCATTAAAAATACCCTGCCTCACCTGGCAGAACTGGCACTCGGCGGCACGGCAGTTGGCACAGGCCTGAACACACCCGAAGGCTACGCAGAGAATGTGGCGAAGCATATCGCTGACCTCACCGGGCTGCCATTCGTGACTGCGCCCAACAAGTTCGAATCCCTGGCGGCGCACGATGCCATCGTAGAGTCGCACGGTGCACTGAAGACCGTTGCCGTTTCGCTTATGAAGATTGGCAACGACATCCGGATGCTGGCTTCCGGTCCCCGTTGCGGTATTGGCGAGCTCATCATCCCTGCCAATGAGCCGGGTTCATCCATTATGCCGGGCAAGGTCAATCCGACCCAGTCAGAAGCCCTGACGATGGCGATGGCGCAGGTGGTAGGCAATGATGTGGCCATCAACGTAGGCGGCATGACCGGGCAGTTTGAACTGAATGTCTTCAAACCGGTGATGATCTTCAACTTCCTGACTTCCGCCCGCCTGATCGGCGATGCCTGTGTAAGCTTTGATGAGAATTGCGCCAAGGGCATCGAGCCAAACTACGACCGCATCAAACAGAACCTCAACAACTCCCTGATGCTGGTGACTGCACTGAATACCCACATTGGGTACGACAATGCAGCGGCGATTGCCAAAAAGGCACATGCTGAGAACTCCACCCTCAAGGAAGCGGCCATTGAGCTGGGCCTGCTTACGGCAGAGCAGTTTGACGAATGGGTACGCCCGGAAAATATGATCTAAACCTTAATACCTACTGCCCGGATCGATAACGCTCCGGGCGGTTTTGTTTTAGCTTGTGGCAAAAATCTTAGCCCGGTCGCGGAAAGCTTTAAATTCCAGAGCATTCCCGCTCGGATCAAGGAAAAACATCGTTGCCTGTTCACCAGGCTCCCCCTTAAAGCGGATATAAGGTTCGATGACAAAATCAGTCCCTGCCGCCCGCAGCCGGTCCGCCAGCTTTTCCCAGGTTTCCATATCAAGTATAGCGCCGAAGTGGCGTACCGGCACCGACTTACCGTCTACCGGGTTGGTCATAGGGTCTGCCGGGCGCTCATCCGTCAGGTGTGCGGAAAGCTGATGCCCGAAGAAGTCAAAATCGATCCATCGCTCGGCCCTGCGGCCTATTTTGCAGCCCAGGGTGCCTTCGTAAAATTGACGGGTCGCCTCAATATCGCTAACCGGAAAAGCCAGGTGGAATGGTGTCATGTTTTGATGCCAATATCGTAAAAAGGTCTTAAAACTGCTATGGCATGCAACCGAAAGCCCATTCCTTTGTTACGAAAATCTGAACGCAAACAGCCAGCCAAAATAATTCAGACCGCTCGAACGTATGATCGTAGTGAGCAATATTCGTAAGAAATAATGCTCCGTTTGGCGCTGGATATTCACGTTTTAAACCTATTGTAATACTCCGGGCAAAAGGCTCGCTGCTAAAAGCGGGTACTGCCCTGTACATCTTAAGTCAACACCAATGAGAAGATTTGCATTTTCTTTCCTACTGCTTATTGCAGCAGTTAATCTCTGGGCGCAACCGGCTTCGGCTAAATACGCACCAGCGCCTACCGACAAAGCGCTGCTCTGGAAGGTAACAGGCAACGGCCTCGAGGTTCCATCCTACGTTTACGGCACTATTCACATGATTGGCCGGGACGACTACTTCCTGACCGAGTCTGCTAAGAAAGCCTTTGAGTCTGTTAAGCACGTAGCTTTTGAAATTGACATGGAAGACATGACCGATATGTCCAAAATGATGCCGCTGATGATGAAGGCCTTCATGGTGGGCGATACGACCCTGAAGGACTTACTGACCGAAGAGGAATACGCACAGGTCAGCGAGCACTTCCAGCAGGTAGGGCTGCCGATGATGTTCGTGGACCGCATCAAGCCGATGTTCCTGTCGGTACTGGGCAGTGGCGAGGACATGATGAGCTTCAATCCTAATGCCGAGAGCAGCATGGTTTCCTACGAGATGGAATTCATGAAAATGGCGCAGGAGAGGGAGATGGACATTGACGGGCTGGAGACCGCCGAGTTCCAGATGAGTATGTTCGACAGTATCCCCTACAGCGTACAGGCCAAAATGCTAATGGAAGCCATCAACGCTGAAGACGGTGGCGCCACTGATCAGTTTGATGAGATGGTCAAGCTCTACAAAGATCAGGACATCTATGCTATGCAAAGCATGATGGACGAGGAAGGCGGCATTGCCGGGTACGAAGACCTGCTACTGGTGCGCCGCAACCGCAACTGGATCCCCATCATGGAGGAAGCTATGAAACAGCGGCCTACGTTCTTTGCCGTCGGTGCCGGCCACCTTGGCGGTGAGGAAGGAGTGATTGCGCTGTTGCGGGAGGTGGGCTACACCGTGGAGCCGCTTGTGGATTAGAGCCGCTTAGACTTACCATATCTGAGCCTAATAGACTTGATGCTTGATTTGATTTTGACGATTTAGTATATTTACGGTAAATAGTCTTATTTGCCGTAAATATGCAAAACCGCGATTCCATTAATCAACTATTCGCCGCATCAGGTGGTGTACTAAGTACTACTCAATTGAATAACGCAGGATACTCTTACTATGCCATAAAAAAGCTACTAAAAGATGGCACAATTGAAAGAATCCGGCATGGCTGGTACCGACACCTCACACTAGCGGATAATGAATGGGAAGAAGTAAATGCTCTTGTAAAGGATGGGGTTTTCTGCCTGCATTCGTCCGCTCAGCTTCATGAGCTAAGTACATTCGTATCTGGGGCGTATCAGGTAGCGATAGACTGGAAAAGGCGAATCAGGCTGCCTGCTTACCCGCCCGTAAAACTTTACTATTGGAAAGATGAACAGTACACGTTGGGAATAAGTCAGAAAATAGTAGATGGCGCTAAATTAAGCGTCTACGATATGGAAAAAACAGTGTGTGACTTCCTTAAAGCTCGAAATAAGCTTGGCTTGGAGGCGGTAAAGGAGGTAACTCAACATTACTTTGATCACCCTGAACAGGACATCAACAAACTAATGCGCTATGCCCGGAAGTTGGGTATCTATTCAGTAGCCAGGCAATATTTCGAACTAATGGTATGAAAAACACAGTGGCTTCCATACAGGGTCGCCTAAGGGTTATCTCGCGCTCGAATGGTCAGAATTCATCAGCTAATACTCACACGTTATTTTCAGGAGCGTTTACTGTACCGACTCGCTCAGTCTGCTTACCGAAGTGATTTTCTACTTAAAGGCGGGACCTTGCTCTATGCATGGGAAGGGCTAACTACTCGCCCAACTTTGGACGTAGACCTACTGGGTTGGCAAATTTCCAATGATTTGAACTCTATCAAGGTAATCTTTCAGGAAATCTGTGGTATTGATTATCCTAAAGACTGTGTCATTTATAATTTTTCAAAGCTGGAAGTGAGCAAGATTGTAAAAGAAGGAAATTACACAGGTGTGCGCATAAAGGTGCCTGTAAATCTGGGTCAAATTAGCCAGCGCCTACAGATTGACATCGGTTTTGGTGATGCTGTAACTCCAGGTCCGGTAGAAATGGTCTATCCAACGCTTCTGCCAATGGATGAACCTGAAATCCTTGCCTATTCAAAGGAGAACCTCATTGCAGAAAAGTTCGAAGCGATGATTGCACTTGGAGAACTCAATAGCCGGATGAAAGATTTCTATGACCTTTACTCCATTCTTACAAGTGATAATTCTATTGACCTGGGACAGTTAGAGGCTGCTATTCTGGCTACATTCAATAGGAGACGAACTCGGCTAACCAAAGACCACCCTCTCTTTGATCCTGCTTTTGCAAAAGACAAACGGAGAGTAACTCAGTGGCGGGGCTATTTAAAGAAGATAAAGCTCGATCCTGGCATTTCATTACATCAGGTAATGACTATAATCCAGGAAAAACTGGAAAGCATTTACGTATCAATGCTGAAAAACAAAAATAATTAGTCCGAAAGTCAGCATATTTTTGAAAATCAGCGCCTTAGGGTGATAAATGGCAGTGCAGGCAGGCTCAGATATTCGTATTTTGAATCTCATCTTGCTTTTTCACCATAAACCTGATTGCCATGTGGACTAAAGATATCAAGAACGTCAGAGCCGGAACGCTGATAGATGTGCGCTACCGGGAGGAATTTGACCAATGTAATGTACCAGGATCGGTAAACATTCCATGGGACCTTCACCTTTACTATCTGGATGAGCTGATGGAATACCCCAAACCGCTCGTCTTTTTCTGCGAAGAAGGCTACCGTTCCGGATTAGTCGCCCTGTCCTTACAAACCCTCGGTTTTGAAGAGGTCTATAACGGCGGAAGCTGGCTGGATGTCCTCAACGAACTCGAAGCAGACGTACTAACGGCTGCCTAAAACCATTCTTTATGCATTACAAAACGGCTACGGCCTGGATTTTCGCGGTTCTGGTACTGAGTGTCGTCTTAATGATGCTTTACCCCACGGGCTTGGTAATCGGTCTGGGCATGTTCCTGGTGCCGGTACTGCTCCTGGTACAGACCGTGGTTGTCTTGCGTTCCAGCGAGCGCAGTGAAAAGACCTTTTCAGAGGGTCATTGGTACGAAGACCGCGAAAAGCAATCCTAAATTTAGACCTGCCGGGGAACTTATCCGCAGCGCCTGTGTGTAGTATTTCATAATTACTGCATAACTACAGCAGGCAACCGCTGCTGAAAAGTACACCCAATGTTCCAAAAAGGTTTTGCTGTTTATGTGGATGCCTTCCGGGGGCTGTCCAAAGAAATATGGCTCCTTTCCAGCGTAATGCTCATCAACCGGGCCGGCACGATGGTCCTGCCTTTCCTTTCTGTTTATCTTACACAAGACGTAGGCTTTAGCCTGTCCCAGGCGGGCTGGATCATGAGCTGCTTTGGCGGAGGCTCCATTCTTGGCGCATACGTGGGTGGCAAACTGGTAGACCGGATTGGGTTCTACGAGACGCAGTTTTGGTCGCTATTCCTGAGCGGGTTTATCTTCATCGCGCTGGGGCAGGTGAAAGGCTTCTACGGGCTTTGCGCGATGGTGTTCCTGGCCAGTACGGTAGCAGATGCTTTCCGCCCGGCCAACTTCGCTGCTGTTGCTTCCTACAGCCACAGCGCCAACCGGACCCGGGCAGTAGCCTTGCTCCGCCTCGCTATCAATCTGGGCTGGGCAGTAGGTCCCGCCGTAGGTGGTATGGTCGCTATCGCCTATGGGTACGAATGGCTGTTTTGGGTAGACGGGCTGACCTGCATCGCTGCCGCTCTGTTTTTCCGGGCCGCTCTGCCTAAGCGCTTCCTGGAAACCGATGAGGAGGAAGAAACCGAAACAGGCATTTTTCAGGGCAAAGCCCACCACGATAAGCGATATTTGTTTTTTCTGCTGCTGGCTTTGCTCAATGCGATTGCCTTTATGCAGTTGTTTTCTACTCTTCCGGTCTATTTTAAACAGGAAGTCCTGCTCGACGAGGGGCAGATTGGCCGGCTAATGGCCATGAATGGCTTGGTGATCGCCCTAATCGAAATGCCACTGATCTACGTGCTGGAGCGCCGCTTTAGTGCTACACAGATCATCACACTTGGCACCTTTATGATTGGGCTGACCTATCTGTTGTTCAGTGGGCTGGGCACGGCGGCATGGGTGGCCCTTGCTGCCATGCTAATGCTGACTTTTGGGGAAATTCTGAGCCTGCCCTTCATTGCGACGATGGCTATGGGCTTCACCAATAAACGCAACCGGGGGGCTTACATGG
This sequence comes from Phaeodactylibacter sp., assembly GCF_022763345.1. Classification (GTDB taxonomy): domain Bacteria; phylum Bacteroidota; class Bacteroidia; order Chitinophagales; family Saprospiraceae; genus Phaeodactylibacter. Next base: position 88,229 of record NZ_JALEGS010000020.1, on the reverse strand, counting down.
GTCTGTTTTCGGTTACCTACTCCCTTTCGCACGTCATCGCGCCTAACCTGGGGCTACAACTGGTGGCCTGGGCAGGTTTCGGAACGCTCTGGTATGTGCTTTTCGCAGCAAGCGCTATAGCTGCCGGTGGGTTTTGGCTACTGCGCCGGCGGGAACAGTTGCAAATAGCCTGAACATCGAAGGGCCACTCTCGTTATATCATTGAAAATTAGTAAACTAAAGAATAAAAAATGACTAACGAAACTAAGAATTGGCCAGACCTCGCGATTGGATTGTTCGAACGCCTAACTGGCAGAAATGCAGAAATTTCTTACCAGTTTGATGACTTCGAACTTCACGTGCCCAGCAGTACCGCTGATGATGCAGAGCATGCACAGTGGAAGATGAATGGCACGCTGAAAATCACAACTACTGAGAAATAAGATATCCTCAAACTGAACCCTGTGCATTGCTCTCCCCCGAGAGCAATGCCTGTTTTTAGACCCACCGCGATGAATATTTCCACCTATCTTTCCTCCCTTTCTCTCGAAGGGCAACTCAACCTTGAGTCTCCACATGGCGAGGCACACTTTACCGCTTCCCGGTCTGAGAACCAGATACGGCTCCATTTCGAGAACGCACCAACTTTCCGGCACTTTCTTTCTTCTGTCCGGCCTCATATCCAACCTGCCAAAGCAGGTAAGTTGCTGGAGTCTTTGAAGCAGATGCCTCAGGATATATCCGTGACTCTTGGCCGTAAGGAAATCCTGAGCCGCCAACCCGATGGGCAACTCAATATCAATTATCGAACAACCGGATGGCAGTGGCTGCGGTGGCGGTTATCGCGTATGTTTTGATATGCAAGCCCAGTTACTTTGAAATCCCCGCTAAAGTGTTGATTTTTGCAGGCTAAACAAAAGTTGGCAATGATTGGCACAGATATTAAGCGCGCAGTAGCGTTGTTGAAAGCAGGGCAATTGGTCGCCATTCCCACCGAAACGGTGTATGGCCTTGCCGGCAATGCGCTTGACCTTTCCGCCGTCTCTCAGATTTTTAAAGTCAAGAACCGGCCAAGTTTTGACCCGCTGATTATCCACTTGCCTGCTTTCTCTGCTATCTCTCCTTACGTGAAAGGCATACCTGAAGCCGCTGCGGCACTAGCTGTTCATTTCATGCCCGGCCCTTTAACGCTGCTATTAGAAAAATCAGAACAAGTGCCCGATATGGTCACCGCAGGTTCTCCCTTCGTAGCGGTACGTATTCCTGCCCACCCGATGGCACATCAATTGCTTAGCCAGCTCGACTTCCCAGTCTCTGCACCAAGCGCCAACCCTTTTGGGTACATCAGCCCAACTACGGCAGCGCACGTTGATGAGCAACTCGGGCCCCAAATACCTTACATTTTGGACGGCGGGCCCTGCGAGATAGGGTTGGAAAGTACCATCGTAGGGTTCCCAGGCGGGAAGCCCACAGTCTACCGCAAAGGCGGCATTGCTGTAGAAGCCCTGGAAAGTGTAGTCGGTCCGGTTGAGGTCAGGGCTCATTCTTCATCCAACCCACAGGCACCTGGAATGCTAAAAAGCCACTATGCCCCGCGCACGCCCTTGGTATTGGGCAACCCCGAAGACTTTATCGCAAGATACCGGGTTGAAGAGATTGGCTGCATCCGGTTTCAAACGGCATTCAGTGGCGTGCCCGAAGCACAGCAGTTAATTCTATCCCCCTCAGGGGACGATCAGGAGGCAGCCCGGAGGCTGTTTGCAGGGATGCGGCAGCTGGATCGTAAACCCTTATCCGTTATCGTAGCCGAGCTGCTTCCGGAAGAAGGGCTAGGGCGAGCGATCAATGACCGGCTGCGGCGGGCAGCAGCACATTAGTGGTCGGCAACAGCGTCTTTGCACCACTGCATAGCCGTTTGGAAATCACCCACCACTTTATAAGGCACCGGCTGTTGCTGTAGCGCAAAAATACCCTTAAGCGCGGTGCGGATGATGGGGTTTGGAATGTGGTAAGCCGTACCTTGGCAGTACTGTTTCATTAGGCTTTCGTTGGTTTTCAACCACTCTGCCTGCCTCTTTTGAAACTTAAGCCCTGGCAATACTGCATTTTGTGCATCAAAAAGATAGGCAAAAGGCAACGCCCGGTCATAAGCTTCGTACAAATCATTGAGGTACTGCAGGAAATTCTCTTCCGTTGCCTGGTTCCCTGTGAAAGCAACCACGACGACTGGGTAGGCATCGAAGTGAAAAGTAGCGTAAAGGTCCATGCCGAATTTTGATTACATATAGTTGAAAATTTCCGGAATACGCCGGAGAGATCAATGAAATTAGTATATTTAAATGCCAATTGCCGCCAAATGTTTTTCTCCAAACTCTACAAAACACCAAAACGATGTTGAATTTTTACTCTGCCAGCAATGGGCAGGTTAATTCTAAAAAGGCCATTCAGCAGTGCCTTACTGCTGCTTTAGGCGAGGCGCCCCCCAGCACTTTTCAGGACAAAATGCTGATCGTCGTTCACAGCACCATTGGGCATGACTTTGATGAAATCATAGCCGGTGCCCGTGAAGTTTGCCCGCAGGCAGAGCTTGTTGGCTGTACCTGTGCAGGTGTAATTGGCAAGGAAGGCGCCAATGAAAGCATGCGTGGACTGGGAGTGATGGCAGTCGTGCCCGACGAAGCACAGGAATACCATGTGACGAGCTGCGACAACATCAGAGGGCATAACTCCTATGAAGAAGCCCGAAAAATGGCCCTGGAGCTGAAAGCCACTCAGGCAAATGTTAATATGATCCAGTTTTTGGCCTCTGGCATTGATATTGCGGCTGACCGCGCCATCGAAGGCATTGAGTCTGTCTTCGGAGCGGACATGCCCATTTTTGGCGGCACCAGTTCTGACAATATGAGGGCCATAAGCTCCTATCAGTTTGCAGATGGCAAGGTATTGGAACGCGGAGCGATTATGATTGGCTATTCCGACCCCACCTTAACGGTAGAAATGGGCGTCCACCACGGTAGTGTACCTATAGGGCAGCCCTTTTCGGTGACCCGATCAGAAGGCAACCGGGTTATCGAGATAGAAGGAGAGCCTGCCTGGCCCTACCTGATGAGCAAACTTGACTTCCCTGCGGATACTCACCCCGGCCCCTGTATCCCTGTAGCGGGCATGGCAGAACTATTGCCGGATGGCTTTCGGGAACCTTACGACAACGACCACATTCTGCGGGTCATTGTAAAGGTAGACGAGGACGGCAGTTTTTACATGCCGGTAGATTGCCCTCAGGGGACACGCCTTTGGATTGTGGAACGCGATGAGGAACTGATTTTCGCCGGGCTTGACCGGATGATGGAACGCCTTACTACCCAGATTGGCGACCGGGAAGTCGCTGCGGTTTTCCATACCGATTGTGCGGCACGCGGCCGGGCCATGTTTGATTCAATCGTCAAAGATGAGATTATTGAGAACATGCAGCAGCCCCTCACTAAGGGCACACCCCTGCCCTGGCTGGGCATGTATGGTTTTGGAGAGTTCACCCGATTAAAAGGCAAAAATCTCTTTCACAACTACACGACTTCAATTTATGCATTGATCAGACAATAGGCGAATGGCCCCCGTTGACTCCCCAGACCAGGACAAGCTCAGCTACGACGACCTCAGCCGGCTCTGTGCAGAATTGCAGGACCGGGTCACCCGTGGTATAAGTACGCAGCAGCAACTAATCTCTATCAAAAACGAGCTTGATGAGGAGCTCAACCGGTTCAAAATCATACAGGATTTTAGTAAGGAAGGGCTCTTCCAGGATTCGATAGAAGGTTTTGCCACCGTGGCAACGGAGTACTTCATTCAAGCTTTTCAGCAGCCCCATTGTTTATTTGCTGAATGTCGGGACGACGGAGCGCTACAGGTTATTGGCCAGTTTGGTTTCAATAATTCCGTTATCCCCAGTGTATTGCCCCTCGCATCCGAAGACTTACCAAAACGGGAAGGTTTTCTGCTGGGAGAACACCCGGCTTTCAAAGCCAAACTGGCGTTTTTGCAACTGGAGGATGCCCTTGTGGCTCCGATGTACCGCCCCGACAACTCCTTCTACGGCCTGGTTGTTTCCGGTCAGCAGAAAGCCGATCAGCGGTTTTATGACCCCATCAATCCAAAAGACCGGCACGCCTTCACCGTGATGGCTACTAAGGCCAGTTACCTGATGTATAATTTCCGGACCAATGAGCTGCTCAAGCAGGAAATCAGGGAGCGCCGCCGCATGGAGCAAATGCTGGAGGCTAAAGCCAATGATTTGCTGCGCTCCAATGCGGAATTGGAACAATTTGCCTACGTAGTTTCTCATGACCTCAAAGCGCCACTGCGCAACGTACAGGGGTTTGCCGATTTGCTCAGGCGCGATCAGTCTGGCATCAGCCCGGTCAGCCGCGAGTACATCAATATGATCTGGGAGGAAGTAAAGCGGTTTAGCGATATCATTGATGCGCTACTGCGTTATGCCCGGGTCTCCACTTCTTCCATACAAGACATGAAGGAGGTGGACTTTCAGCAGCTGGTTTACAAAATTGAAGGACAGCTATCTTTGACCCTTCAGCAGCGTAAAGCTCAGCTTAAATACCAAAACCTGCCTACCGTTCAGGCCAACTACCGGCAGATGCAGCAGCTGCTCCAGAACCTGATCATCAATGCCATCAAATTCACCCCGGAAGGCCGTATGCCATTCATCCATCTGGAAGCAGAGCCTACGCAAAATGGGTACCGGTTCGCCGTCAAGGACAATGGGATTGGGCTCAGATCGGCGGATCAAAAACGCATTTTCGGTCTATTTCAGCGGGCTGACCGGGAGCAACAGTTTGAGGGCAACGGGCTAGGGCTGAGTATTTGCAAAAAGATTGTGGAGCAGCACAAAGGTAAAATTTGGGTGGAATCCGTTGGCCCAGGTGAAGGGAGCACATTCTTTTTCACCTTGCCGTCCAGACAGTCAGAAGAATAGTCTTTCTACCTGGCCCTCTTCACGCTTCATTTTGGTTTTGAGGTGATTCACCAGTGCTTTACGGCTCTTGACGGCAAAAAGATGGACCGAAGCCATACAACCATATAGCTTTAAGGTAAAATCATAGTTTATGCCACACTCCAATTTACATACTGTACTTGGTGCTTCCGGCGCAGTAGGCCGGGCCGTTGTCGATGAATTGCTCGACCGGGGGCTACCGGTACGTGCCATCAGCCGCTCCATGCATAAATCGGGAATAGCCACAGTACCCGCAGATTTATTGCAAGTGGAAGACGCCCATCGGGCCATCCGCGGGTCTTCCCACGTCTATTTGTGCGTAGGGCTGCCCTATTCTGCATTGGTTTGGAAACGGGACTGGCCCCTGTTGATGCGCAACGTCATCAATGCCTGTGCGGCCAACCATGCCCGGCTCATCTTCCTGGACAATGTATACATGTATGGCCCGGCTCCACTTCAGCAGCCCTTTGACGAATTCCACCCTCAGCAGCCGGAAAGCGAGAAAGGCAAAGCCAGGAAGGCTACCCTCGACTTGCTGAAAAGCGCTATGGACAAGGGAACGGTACAGGCCGTCATTGGGCGGGCGGCCGACTTTTACGGGCCTTACGCCACCAACAGCATGCTTTATGTTTCATTCCTGGAGCGTATGCTGAAAGGCAAATCGCCGCAGTTGCTTTCTCCACCCGATGTGCCCCACACCTACACAGATACAGTAGATGTTGGGCGGGCGCTGGTCACCCTGGCGCTTGCTGAAGACACCTACGGACAAGCCTGGCATCTGCCTGTAGGCCCCCCGGTTACCATGCAGAAGATCACGGAAATGTACAACCGGCAGCTCGGTACTTTTCGCAAGGCTCGTATGATCCCATTCTGGCTGCAACGCCTGATCGGCCTGTTCATCTCACCCTTGCGCGAAGTGCGGGAGATGGACTATCAGTTCCGCTACCCCTATGTGATGTCTGACCGGAAATTCCGGGAGCGGTTCCCGGAATTTGAGGTAACCGCGTACGAAGAGGGACTGGAACGAATGGTGCAGGGCTTTGGCTCTCCAAAAACTTTGCACCGCAGCATTGCAAAGCAGGAAACCGGTTGATCCTGATAGCAAAAAGCGCTGAGCAGTAGACATTTAACCGGAAAATGGTTATTTTTATAAGAAACCCTATTGCTATGCGCGACCTCTTACTTACTACCTTGACCATCGCAGCCCTGTTTACCGTCAGCTGCACACCGGAAGATTCCGCATTGATGGAGCCTGGCAAAACCGTCCTTACTGGAACTGTTAGGCCTTATGACCCTGATAGTGACATGGAAGCTATTGTGGTGTCCTACGAGGATTTGAATTCCGGAGAGACCATACGGCATCGGTGCCTCATCGATAGCGTAGGCCATTTTCGGCTAGAGCTAGACCTTCCAAATACCATTGAGGCTTATATTATGGGCAGAGGGCAACACCGAATTTTTCTTATCCCTAATGAACGTTTAGAACTACTGTGCCAAGGCCAGGACGGGTTGGTGGTCAGCGGCAGTAAAATCACGGAGGAGCTGCATCAGCAATTGCAGGCTTACATAAAAGCCGATGAAGCAAATGGCCAGGCTGGTTTGTCTACGAATGAAATGCAGGCTCTCGAAATGGATACTTTTTTACAGGCCTTACAGACCATCCGGGAACGGAGAACAGCCTTCCTTGAGGCCTACCGTGATGAGAACAGCCTGCACCCTTTTCTGTATCAGTGGGCGCAAAATGATATCTACTTCAAGTACCTGAGGCAGAAGCTGAGCTATCGGTTGTTCAAGCCTTTAAGCCAGGACATTCAGCCTTCTACGGTGGCATTCCCACCCCAATACGCCACAGAATTAGACGCCTTTGAATACCAGCCCAGCTATGAAGCCAATTTATATTACCGCCGCTTTCTGAATGTTTACTACCATTACGTTTTAACAGAAACCCAACATCAATCCTCCCACTTCAATGAAATCAGGGGCGATGTAAAAGCGGTTAAGCGGTATCTTCTCGAAGCCGCCCTGGCAACCGAAAACCGCACCCTGCGCGAAGCCCTGCTAGTCCGGGCCCTGTACAGCCTGGCAGAGTCTACTTATATTAAGGATGCTGACCGGTTGGAACTTTACGAAGAATACAAAGCGCATATTACCAATGAGTCCTTACTTAGTTATTTGAATGCGCTCTATGAACCCTACACCAATTCGGAAATCGCACCCACCAATAACGAGGGCCAAAGTATAGACCTAGCCTCCGAAGACCTGAAGCAGTTGCTACAGCCCTACCAGGAAAAGTACATCTACCTGGTCAGCTGGGGTACCTGGTGCAGCCCCTGTATGCGGGAAATACCGCACTACAATGCCTTTCTGGCCAAAATGGATACCAACCGGGTGCAACCACTGTTCCTTGCCTCCCGGTCGCCGGAGCCGAGGTGGAGGTCCGTCATCGAAGCGCATAACCTGAGTGGAGCGCACCACTTGCTCACCGCCCGTCAGACCGAACAGCTTTGCGGAGAACTGAAGCTATGCGGTTACCCCAGCCACGCCCTCATCCCACCGGGCGGAACAGCATTGGAAGTCGTGGGTGGCCCCATCGACTACGACCTCAGTGTCAATGAAGCGCTGCTGCAAAAAATGGGAAAGCTGGGGCTGCTTGTGAATACAGACAAGTAGCAGCGTACGCCCCGGTTGCGCTACACCACAAAGTTTAGAAAGTTGTCCTGGTCTACGGTATCGTAGGTGGCTTGGGGGTAGGTTTCCTAACTTTTTGGAAATTACGTGATTTTGTAAAGTTGACTTTAAGAAATCGCGCGATTTCTTAAAATATCTTACCCTTTCCAAAGCAGCAAAGCTCAAAATACAGTGACTGCTGCATAAGGTTTTCCGAAGTAATTTCAAGCTTCTCATTTAAAACAACCCTCCATTTTATCGCCCTCTAAAACATCACCAAATAAATTAAACCCTATTTAAAACAGAAGTAAACTCCTGAAATAAATAATCCTAAATACTTGATAAACAACAATTAAAGCAGCAAAAAACGGAAAGCAACAAAAAAGTGAAAAATTATTTGTTTAAAAACTTGACAAATAAAAACATTTCTTGCATTTTTGTATACGTAATCAGATACGTAGCATATGGACTTGCCCATTTACATCAGCAAAAAAGGAACGAAAGTAGTAGCCGCTACTGAATTGCATCAGGCGCTGCAGCTCACCGACCACCACTACGCGACCAACGTAAAGCGGTGGATTACGGACATCTACGAGTTCCGGGATGACATCCGCCGGCCTGAGAAGCTTCGTGACTTCGCCAACCGAAAGACCAAGGGCAATCCAATTTTAAAGGATTATTACCTGACCGTAGAGCTGGCCAAGCTCATCTGCCTGTCGTCCAAAAGCAAGGTGAAGCTGAAGTATGCCAAACTGTTGTCGCATACTGAAATAGAAGAAGCCGAGTCCAACACAGCCCGGCTCAATGAAGAGGATGTGATGAAGGTTTTGGAACTGACCAAAGCGATGAGCATGGTGTCCTGTCAGGAAGCGGCAGAAAAGAGCCACCTAAAAGTGTACGAAGCCCGTAATGGCGGTCAGACCGCCAACTGGTGGAAATACCGCGCTGAGGTCTTGGGCTATTCTGCGACCGCACTGAGGCGCAAGCTGATGGCGATGGGCAAACCCGCTCAGGGCAAAACGCAACGGCAAATGCTGTTGCAACTCGATGCTTATGAGCTAATCCGTACCGCTGTTATTGATCAGTTCATGGCGATGGGTAAAACCAAAACATTTGCCTGTAGCATGGGCGATTTGGCGAAGCGTTTTGCCAAAGAGCTGCGCATTGAAGTACAGGACGACCGCGAGGGCATGGCTTCGCTTTTCGCCCCGCGTGCTAATGACCGCCTGGTGCGGGAAATCCGAAGCTTCGAGCCCAAGGTGTCTGCTATGACTGCCTAATGGCGATAGTGGTGATCACAAAGTTATCTTTCAAGCGGAAGCAACCCCTTTAGCTATTAATAATTCTCCCAACGCGGGTGAGCGTTGTGAAGCACTATAAACAACTTGTTCGTTTTGTTTGACCCATTTTAATCTTAGTCAAATCAATACCATTACCGCTGCTGATTTTTAATTTGCTGGCTATTTCGTGCAGAGCATATCCAAGAGGGGGGTTATAACCCGGCACGAATCCACCCGGCTGTTTCAGAAGATTAGCGGTTAGATGCCCCACCTCCGTTCCCATTGAGGTGGGGTGTTTTTTTGAGATTAAATCTGAATAAGGAGTAGTGCAAAAACATTGACAAAAACGGCAAACCTCCTTAACTTTAAGAAATAAATGAAAGGCGCATGATTGACTGGGAGCAGCACATTGAATCTGACAAAGAAATTTTACTTGGAAAGCCTGTGATCAAAGGCACAAGGATTGCCGTTGAATTCATTTTAGAAAGGCTTGCAAACGGATGGTCTGAAAAAGACATCCTCGATAACTATCCCCGACTAACCAGTGAATCCATAAGAGCCGTTTACGCCTTCACTTACAATTGTATGAAGGATGGCCTTTTATATTCCCCTATTGAGAACAGAGCCTGATGCGAACAGACCGAATTACTCGCTAGTTGCTTTGCCCCTGATGCCCTTGCTAGTGCTGAACTTAGAATGATTAGGCGTTTACGACTCAATCCACCAGATGAAACTGCTTGCAAACGAAAACTTCCCCATGAAGAGTTTCCATATCCTGTTAGAACTTGGATATGACATCAAGCACATAGGGGTTGAAAACGCTGGCATCTCCGATGAAGAAGTCATGAACTTCTCCGTTCGGGAAGGAAGAATTATCGTCACTTTTGACAGCGATTATGGCGAATTGGTATATAAAAATGGATACAAGCCAGCAGGCGTGATTTACCTAAGATGGAGAGAGTTCTACCCTGAATTCCCTGGAATTTTTATTGCCCATCTAGTCGAAACCCAGGCGATTGATTTTGACAATCAATTCACGGTTATTGACGAAAATCGAATTCGGCAGCGGAGAATTAAATAGCCAGAGCACAAGAATACCTCGTGCAAACAACACACTGCCATCCATTTACATATTCTCAGAGATAAAAAACTTACACAGCCTCCTCTACCCCCTCAATCAACACCTGCAATATTTGCGAGGCCGCTTTGGCAATCTTTGTTCCAGGCCCGAAAACGCCCACAACCCCCTGATCGTACAAATACTGATAGTCCTGAGCGGGGATGACACCACCTACCACCACCATAATATCTTCGCGCCCAATAGCCTCCAAGGCTTTGATGGTAGCTGGAACGAGTGTTTTATGGCCGGCAGCCAGAGAAGAGATGCCCAGAATATGCACATCGTTTTCTGCAGCCTGACGGGCAGCTTCTTCCGGGGTTTGGAAAAGCGGTCCGATATCGACGTCAAAGCCCAGGTCAGCAAAGCTTGTCGCAATCACTTTGGCACCACGATCGTGCCCGTCCTGCCCCAGTTTGGCCACCATAATACGAGGGCGGCGGCCTTCCAGTGCTGCAAAACGGTCCGCCAGCTCATGTGCCATTTTGAATTCCTGGTCGGTTTTGATCTCGCTGGAGTATACTCCGGACACGGACTTGGTCTGTGCCACAAAACGGCCGAAGTGCCGCTCCATCGCATCCGAAATTTCACCAAGGGTAGCCCGGACTCTTGCCGCATCTACTGCTTTGTCCAGAAGGTTGCCCTCCCCAGTGCGGGCGCACTCGTATATGGCCTCCAATGCTTTTTGAACCGCTTCTTCATTACGGTTGGCCTTCACCTCATTGATACGGCGGATTTGGGATTCCCGCACAGCCGTATTGTCCACTTCCAGGATATCGATGGGGTCTTCCGCATCCAGGCGGAAAACATTGACACCTACAATTTGATCTTTACCACTGTCAATACGGGCCTGCTTGCGGGCAGCAGCTTCCTCAATGCGCAGCTTGGGCAGGCCATCTTCAATCGCTTTAGCCATGCCGCCCAGTTCTTCAACCTCCTCGATCAGTTTCCAGGCGCGGTTGACCAACTCATTGGTCAGGTACTCCACATAGTGAGAGCCGGCCCAGGGGTCGACCGCTTTGGTAATATCCGATTCTTTTTGGAGGTATATCTGTGTATCGCGGGCAATCTTGGCAGAGAAATCCGTGGGTAGCGCAATCGCTTCGTCCAGGCTGTTGGTGTGCAGGGACTGTGTGCCGCCCAGCGTAGCCGCCAGCGCTTCGATGGCTGTACGCCCGACGTTGTTGAAAGGGTCTTGCTCCGTAAGGCTCCAACCGGAAGTCTGACTGTGGGTGCGCAGCGCCATGGACTTGGGATTCTCCGGATTGAACTGCTTCACGATTTTGGCCCAAAGCATACGACCAGCCCGCATCTTGGCAATTTCCATAAAGTGGTTCATGCCAATGCCCCAGAAAAAGGACAGGCGGGGCGCAAAGTCGTCAATCTTCAAACCGGCTTGCAAACCGGCACGGATGTACTGCAGCCCGTCGCCCAGGGTATAGGCCAGTTCGATATCAGCCGTAGCCCCGGCTTCATGCATGTGGTACCCGCTGATGCTGATCGAGTTGAAGCGTGGCATATGCTTAGCCGTATACTCAAAAATATCCGCAATAATACGCATAGATGGCAGCGGTGGATAAATGTAAGTATTCCGTACCATGAACTCCTTGAGGATATCATTCTGAATGGTACCGCTTAGTTGCTCCGGCTTGACTCCCTGCTCTTCGGCTGCGATGATGTAGAAGGCCATTACGGGGATCACCGCCCCGTTCATCGTCATGGAAACCGACATTTTATCCAGTGGAATCTGATCGAAGAGGACTTTCATATCCTCTACAGAATCGATGGCCACGCCTGCTTTCCCCACATCGCCGCTTACGCGCTCGTGGTCAGAATCGTACCCCCGGTGAGTGGCCAGGTCAAAAGCGACCGACAAGCCTTTTTGCCCCTGCTCCAGGTTGCGGCGGTAGAAAGCGTTGCTCTCCTCCGCTGTAGAAAAACCAGCGTATTGCCGGATCGTCCACGGGCGCACCGCATACATGGAACTGTACGGCCCTCTGAGGTAAGGCGGCAATCCGGCAGCGTAAGCCAAATGCTTTAAATCTTTGGAAAAATCAGGGGTGACCGAAGGAGGCACTTCAATTTTCTCGGGCGTTTCCCAGGCTTCCCCCTCAGGTATCTGATCGGTGAGCAGGTCAAAGTCTAGTTCGAGCTTGCTATAATCCGGGCGTGGCATAACAGGTGGCTTTTGATACAGCTCCAAATATAAGAAACCGCAGATTAGGACTCGAATGATAATTGTCAGGCTATGTCAAACAAATCCTCAAAAACACTGAATTAAATATTTACGGTAGCTATCTTTTCCTGAAATTCTGCCTGGAGCGCGGATGCTAAACAAATAGTTGTATATCGAAGAGGACTACAGGTATATCTTCACCAGATTTGTTATACAAAACTGTATGGAACAGTTGCATGCTTTCTTAATAAGACTTATTTTTGTTTAGAAGACTTAAAAATCCTACTCCAAGCGGGACGATCCGCAATTCACTGCGCATTATCCTAAACGTAATTTGAGTACGTCGCCGGTAGGTTGCTTCTTCAAAAGAGGTCTTTAGTATCACGCTGAAGACCTCTTTTTTTAACCCCCGGGAACCAAAGATAAATGGACTACGATGCCTACTTCGACGAGAGCGGAGACCTCGGCTGGATTTTGGATAGAAAGTTCAGGAAAGGAGGGTCCAGTCAGTTCTTTACTATTGCCTACCTAATCATTCCAAATGAACAAAATAAGCACATCAACAGGTTCGTCACCAAATTCAATAAAGAGAGGGGCTCAGAAAAAGAATATAAAGGGTCTGACTTTTCAAACAAAAGAGCCAGGTCAACGGCCAGGGATATTTCGAATATGCTCAAAAGGCATCCAAATATTATAATAAGAGCGATAACTGCCAAAAAATCTAAGACCCCCGATTGCATCAAGGAAGAAAATAGCGAAAACATCCTGTACAACTACATGGCAAAGGAAGCCCTTTGTTCTAATCTCATCGCCCTAAAGAAGGTTAATATTATTCCTGATAAAAGAAGTGTCCCAAGAGAAAGTTTTAATAGTTACCCGGATCTTTTGAAAACGGAGTTATGGTTCAATCGTAGCTCAACAGTGAGAATAAGCTACCAGCCGGAAGAAAGCCACAACAACAAAAGGCTAATTTTTATTGATTGGATCGCAAATTTCATTTGGAGAAAGTACGAAGACGAAGTAGAAGAGCCATTCCAGATTTTATCTCAAAGTATTGAGGTAAAGGAATTATTCTTTTAGGATGTCGACTTGAAATCTCATTGCCAGCGATTAACTCGTTTTACTATGTATTGCTCGCGCTGGCACACTGCAGTCGAATCAAAAAAAGAGCAGGGCCCAAACTTCGGGCCACTGCTCTGTCGAAAAACTACCAGTAATTCTTAGTTTGTCACATGGTCAGACAGCCTGAATACAACTGGAACGATAAACTGCACATCAACAGCCCGGCTCCCTGACCTTCCGGAAATGACCCACTGAATCCCCTGTTGGCGCATGGATTGCACAATACGCAACGCTTCCTCTCCCAGCCCGCCGCCAGGATCACGCACAATAGTTTCACTACTCACTGTTCCGTCTTTTTCCACGATGAACCGGATTTTAGCCGTGCCTTCTATGCCAAGTCGGACGGCTTCTTCCGGGTACTGAATGTTTGATTGCAGGTAGGCATTCAATTGCTCCTTTGCACATTTTTCCCGGTCACTCCGGTCTGCCAGGTCCTCACAACCTGGAAAGCGGGGCATATTTGGCACCCATTTGAATGTTTCACTGCAACGGATTATCGGCGGCGGGGGTGGCGGCGGGGGTGGTGGTGTCAAAAGCTTTGGGTTGCTCAAACAGGCCTGCTCAAAGATTTCCAAAGGCACAAAAAGGAATACCTCTGTGTCCACAACCTGTCCGCTGCGTTCACCCGGCGTCCACCTTATAGAAGTATCACGAGCCATTTGCCGGAGAAGCAACCGAACAGCACGACCGTATTCTGGCCCAATCGTCCGGACCACCTCTGCTTCCGGCTCCATCTGCCCATCCGCGCGGATGATAAAGCGGGCGGTAACGCCAGGATACTGAGGCGAAAAGCCTTTCTCTTGCGAAGGGCAGCGTAAATGGGCTCCCAAATACTCCTGAATTCGGGACAGGGTGCATTCGCTGACGGCCCCCTTTACAGTGTTCTCATTGCAAGCTGCTAACTGAGGCACAGCATATGGAGCCACCTGCCTCTGACCAGGCATTCCTGTGCCTCTGAAAGTGAGCTTCAATGCTACAGAATCTTCTTTGCTCTTGTCTGCCAGATTGTTCTGTGACGCACTCAATCTTAAAAAATGATGCCCCCGGAGAGGTATATTGTAGGTCACCCGATGAGCCCTGCCAAACGAGTTGAATGGCACCCAGCGCATTTTCTCTCCCTTACTAATCACTTTCAATAAAGCCCTAAGAGCCGCATCAGCGAAGGAGGGCCCCAACCGGTCTCTGGCAACCCGGGCGTTTTCCATGTAGCCCTCAGTAGTAATTTCAAATTGTAAAACTATATAGGCTTCAGGGTTGAGGCGACCTGTTATTTCCGGGCTTACAAGATTATCTAATAAGGCATCCCAAAACAACGCGTCCGTACAACTCCGACGTTGCGCTCTGTCTCCTGTACAAGCAGCAAGGTAAGGGGGCTCATCGCCGTTAAGCCAGATAGATTCTTCCTTAGCGGCACCTTCTTCCGCCTGCCCCCAAGCTAAAAGCGGTCCTAAAAGCAAAAACAAAAGTATCCGGTGCATTCTATTGGAGTTTAAATTTGACAGGCAGGTTGAACTGTACACGTACCGGCCGCCCCCGCTGTTTGCCTGGCACTGACCACTTCGGCATTTCGGCCACCACCCGCTCCACTTCTCTGCCGCAGCCCCCGCCAATATCCCGAAGAATTTTGACCTGGCTCGCGCTGCCGTCCTTTTCGACCACAAACTGCACATAGACGGTTCCTTCTATGCCATTTTCCCGGGCTGCTCCCGGGTAGCGGATGTGTTTGTAGATGTAGCTGAGCAAAGCCGCGTCGGAGCATTGCCTGCGTTCAGATAAGGGCAACGCAACACAGTCTCCAAAAACCGGCATTTCTTCCACGACCTTAAAGATAGGTGGAGCTTCGTCTTTGGGTTTGGGCGGTATTGGCGTGGGTTCGTAAATGACCGGTTCCGGTGTGCCAACTGCAGGACCGGGTTCTGAAACAACGGGCAGGTCAATGATTACAGGCTCTGGTGTGAATGCCGCAATGGGCTCTTCCACAGGTTCTATTTCGGCAGTAGGTAGCTGCGGTGGTTTAGGACGGGGCTGAGCGGATTAGGTGCGCACCACTTCGTATTCCAGCTCATTAGTCAGCATACGTTCTTCATAACGGTCAGGCAGTCGGTCCTCTACAGTCCAGTTGAAAGCGGTGATCACCAAGCCCAGAGCGGCGATCAGGCCAAGCTGCAAGTTGGCGCTGCGGGCATACCGCAGGCGGGAAATATCTGTTCTTTTCATGATGGCAATGGTTTTGCCACCGGGCCCAGTGTGGTTAATTTTTCGGGAATCGATTACAACCTGACAGATGCAAAAATGTTCTTCTTTGGTGCATAGCGGCTTGATTTTTCAAGCATTTGTCAGTAAATAGCGGGCAATCGGTGTGCAAGCAGTGTTCATTTAAAGCCAGAGCAAGTGATACAATTCGAGCGGTTTGAACTCCAAAATGGCCTCAGAGTCATCGTTCATGAGGACGATAGCACCCCCATGGCGGCAGTAAACGTGCTGTATAATGTAGGGGCAAGGGATGAGTCTCCGGAGAAGACCGGGTTTGCCCACCTCTTTGAGCACCTGATGTTTGGTGGCTCTGCCAATGTTTCTGATTTTGATACGCCCATCCAAATGGCAGGTGGCGACAACAACGCCTTTACCAACAACGACATCACCAACTTCTACGAGGTCCTGCCTGCCGAAAACCTGGAAACAGCGTTTTGGCTGGAATCTGATCGCATGATGGCCCTCAATTTTGATGAGGAGGTGCTGGAAGTGCAGCGCAAAGTGGTGCTCGAAGAGTTTAAAGAGACCTGCCTCAACGAGCCTTACGGAGATGTATGGCACCATATTGCTGACATGGCCTACAAGGTCCACCCCTACCGCTGGCCCACCATTGGAAAAGTGCCCAAGCATGTGGAAGATGCTACCATTGAGGATGTGAAGGACTTTTTCTACACCCATTACCGGCCCAATAATGCCATTTTATCTGTAGCGGGCAATGTAACCACTGCAGAAGTCCGCCGTCTGGCCGAAAAGTGGTTTGGTGAAATCCCCCGCGGCCCCGAAAGAAAGCGGCAACTGCCTGAGGAGCCCCCACAGGAGCGGTTCGAAAAACGCATCAACGAAGCCAACGTACCCGTGGATGCGCTATACCTGGCTTTTCATATGCCTTCGCGCTATCAGCGGGATTACTATGTGGTGGATTTAATCTCTGACGTACTCAGCAACGGTAGTTCCTCCCGCCTGTACCGCAGGCTATTGAAGGAGCAACAGCTCTTCACCACCATTGATTGCTACGTCACCGGAAGTATAGACCCCGGCCTCCTCGTTATTGAAGGGCAACCAGCGGAAGGGGTAAGCCTGGAAACCGCAGCAGAGGCGATCTGGAAAGAACTGGAATTGCTAAAAGCGTCTCCCATACCAGAGAGAGAGCTGGAAAAGCTAAAGAACAAGGTAGAAAGTACACTGATTTTCTCAGAGCTCAATGTGGTCAATAAGGCCATGAACCTTGGTTTTTTCGAATTGCTGGGCAATGCGGACCTGATTAATCAGGAAGCGTCTCTTTATCAGGAAATCACTACTGAAGATCTTCACCGGGCTGCCAAAGCCATTCTCACTGAGGAAAACTGTTCGGAATTGTTTTATAAGGCGAAGCTCACCGGGCCTAACGTAAAAAGCTAACCTTCTCAATGTTAAATCAATATTAAAATTGGAAGCTTCGTTGCAAAACCAAGCATAATTAGCCAGAACCTCCAATGTTGGCAGAATAATAGGCTGGGAAAAGTTTATCTTTACCATGCTACTAAACTTAGGGCAAACTATGGTCTGTTTTTTCAGGTAACATTAGTTGGCTTCAATTCTTATCCATTTTTCTTTGGAATGAGTGCCGCCATAGCCCTAAAATCAATAAGTATATCCCTCTTACACAAATTGAATTGAGCCTATGGCTAGCTGCGAAGTTATGCTTACGCTCAACAGATTGAATGTTGACAAGGACAGGTATGCACGGTGAATGATAAAACACTAAACCGAACCCAATGTCCAACACAACACTGATCCTTCATTCAACTGCGAAAAGGGATTCTAAAAAAGAAAAATCCTCAACCGAGGATGAGCTCTGGCTCAAAAGAGTTAAGCTAAAAGTAGAAAAGCAATTATCTGCCCCGTCACTTACCATTGATGAGATTGCCACTCAAATGCATATGAGTGAGCGGCAGTTTTACCGAAAAATCAAGAAAGTGACCCGGCGCACGCCAAACCAACTTATGCAACGGTGGCGGCTGGAACGTGCAAAAGCACTCTTGGATGCCGGAAAAGTAAAGAGCATTAGCCATCTGGCCAAATTAGTCGGCTATGCGAAAACCAATTACTTCTCTAAGCTATTCGAGGCGCGGTACGGTTTTCGTCCCAGTGAGTCTATTGATGTTTTCTGAGATCAAGGCTATATAAAAAGGCCCGTGCAGATGCGCTAGAGCCCTATACTTAGGCAAGACGTCTTTACCGACTCTTGCTTTGCGGGGCTGTACATTCGTTCCCCACACAAAAGCATCACGGACCTTACAAACAACACTAAACAATCACAATCAACCAACAACACCATGCTATCCCCTTCAACCATGGCATCAAAATCAAATCACTCCCCTGCGCAAAGAGAATGGCTAAATAAAGTTGACCGCATTATTGCGAGCAACCTAAAAGACTCTTCCTTTGTAGTCGCACAAATAGCGATGCAGCTATTTGTAAGTGAACGGCAATTTTACCGGAAGTTAAAACTGCTGACGGGCAAAACGCCGAACCAGTATATTCGAAAAGCCAGAATGATAAAAGCTAAGGAGATTATCCGGAAAGGTTATACCGGAGACCTCAACAAACTGGCGAAAATGGTCGGCTACCAAAGAGCTGACTATTTCTCTACCGTATACTATGAGCATTATGGTGTACGTCCTAATGACGAAATCAAGCGCAATTGACTTTGGCAGGATTGTGGCACAAGGTGTCAGAATTGTGTGTAATACCTTGCTTACATTTGTACTGTCCTTATATGGAGGGACTCACAACACTATGAACCACTGATTTAAGTTCCGGGAGGTAAACAGCAACTGACTTCCCATCAATATTCCCCCGCTTACAATTTAATATTTCGGCTATTCCGAACCGACTATGCTGTCATGTATATTCTCTGAATGCTAATGCTGCGAATGGAGAATATGCCAGCACCAGGCATACTAATGTCTGCATCAGGGTAAACCATCAAATGCCCATGCAGCATTAATACCTCCATTGCCCTTTGCCATGAATATGTGGCAGAGTGGCATGGAAGGGGCATGCCTTCAACGAAGTGAACAATCATTTTTAATAAACCTAATTAACACAAACCTTAGAACAATGAAAAAGGTAATTTTAACCGCATTTGCCCTTGTATTGGGCGTAAGCCTGGCTTTGGCTCAGGCTAACAAGTCGGCCATCGATGTAAACGGTGACTCTAACAAGCAAACAGTAGACCAAACTGGTTCTAACAACAGTTCAACTGTTGCACAAGGTGAGGTTGCTGGTAACACTAGTGGACCGGCTACGGCAAACTTCAGTGACGCCTTCGTTACACAGACCGGTGCTGACAACACAGCGCTTACTAACCAGAATGGCAACAACAACCTCGGTGTTCAAACGCAAACTGGTGACCGCAATAGCGCCAGCATCAATGTACAGCGCGACTTTAATACAGGCGCTCCTCAGGCAGGCCCTGGATTCGCTGATGGCAACGAGCACCGCCAGACGCAAACTGGTAACGATAACGTAGCCACCGCTAGCGCTTTTAATGGCCCTAATTTGGGTATTCAAAACCAGACTGGTGACCTTAACGAAAGTAAGTTACAGCAGTCCGGTGGTGTGAGCATGAACGAAGCTTACCTCGACCAAGTAGGCAATGTCAACCTCATATTTGCTCGTCAAACCGGTTCTTCCTATAGTGATGTCGATATCGATCAGATTGGTAATAACAACCTAGCTAAGACAGATCAGACGGGAGACGACAACAGCGCTACTGTTCTCCAGGAAGGCAATGGCAACCGTGTTGGTGGCCCGACTACTACTGGTCCGTTCAGTCAGAACTTCGGTATCATACAAGATGGTAGTGACAACGATGCATCAGTTACTCAGAAAGGAAATGGCAACATTGGTTCCATTGACCAGATGGGCGATCTCAACAAAGCAGTGCAGACCGGCTCCGGTGATGGCAACGTTGTGAGCAATATGCAGACTGGTAATTCCAACCTGGCGCGCACTGAAATCTGGGGCGACGGCAACGATGTTAGCGTTGATCAAATGGGTGATGATAACAATTTCTACATGAACCTCCGCGGTACACCTCCTGCGCCTGGAGGCAGCGTAGACAACAACGGCGTTGATGCTACACAGGATGGCAATGGTAACACAATTTCTGGCTACTTTGGCTTTGATAGCGACAACAACACCGTTGATCTTCTACAGACCGGTGACAATAACAATATTGGCGCTTCTACTTTCGCTGGTGACGGTGTCATGATTGATGGTGACATGAACGGCGTAAATATCATTCAGGACGGCAATGACCACAGCAGCTTGAATAGCATCATGGGTAACGGCAACGCAACGACTGTTACGCAGAACAACAATTAATAGAGCCGTCTTTTAGAGAGGGATCTAAAGCCAGAAACCCAAGAACTAATAGTACATGGTAGTAAGAGAGTGGCGCAAAGCCACTCTCCTCTATCCTTATACTTTAGTTCAACGGATACTCTGTTAAATTAGATTCAACTCACTTATTCCCCAAACTCAGATACCATGAAGCAAATAGTATTATTTGCTGTTATTTTCATCGCCTCCTTCGGTGTCGGCTCGTCTCAGACAGCCAATACCTCAGAGGTAAATACAAGGGGAGATGAGAACACAGTAAGCGTCGACCAAAATGGCAGCAACTCCGCTGAAATCAATCAGGGGATGGCCGGGCTTGGTGATGCATTCGGAGGGGAAGCTATCGTAGTGCAGGACGGCACCAACAATACCGCCCGCACCAACCAAAACGGCTCCCGAAACGCAGCCAGTACCCTTCAAACCGGCACTGGAAACGAAGCCTACGTAGATCAGATCGGTGAGGACAACAACTCCTTCATCGGACAGATCAACGGTAACCAAAACTACGCATCGGTTTACCAAAATGGCAACAACAACGCCTCAGTTGTAGGACAACTGATGGGGGATGCCAATGATGCACATATTTACCAAAACGGCAGCGACCACCTTTCTGTCTTGGGGGACGTTGGCGGCAGTAATAATTATGCCGAGGTCCGGCAGGATGGCCTGGGGCATACCTCCCTGATCACTGAATTGTTCGGTAATGACAACCGCTCGATGATTGACCAGGACGGTACCGGGCACTTGTCAACGATCAATATGATCGGTAGTGACAATACCATCAATATTTTGCAGAACGGCAGCTTCAACACCTCCGAAGTGGGCATTCTCGGTAATATGAATATGGTAGATGTACAACAGACCGGAGCATTCAACAACTCGAATGTAGCGGTTTTTGGGAACAACAACAATTGCGTTGTCAGGCAAGGCCCTACACCATAAGATGACGATGCCCGTGGTGTGAAATCATTGCACTACGGGCCTTTTTTTAAACCAAATACTCCAAACTCATGCGCAACTTAATCTTTTTGCTCGCTTTCGCATCAGCCTGGATAACCGGCTATAGTCAGCCTGTGAATGCACCTACCCCTCAGGCGCTTTTTGACAATGGGCTCAACCTGGATGAACTGGGGCTTTCCGAAGGGCTCGGCGTACTTCAGGAGGGAGACAACAATAACATCTTCATTCAGCAGCAGCAAACTTCCGAAGAAAACCTAAACCTACAGCAGCGAGGCAGTTTCAACAACATCAACTTTTCCAACACTGGGCAGGCTAATGAGCTCCTCATCACACAGCAGGGCCTTTACAACGAAGCAAACCTTGGCGAATTCAGTGGTGATGGCAACCGGATGATTGTAGCCCAGCAGGGTGATAACAACCTCTACGACCGCTCAGGGCCCGCAGGATTCACGCCGGAAGTCGACGGCGTCAACATGATCGTTGAGCAACAGGGCAATGGCAATCAGCTGCAGCAGGTCGAAGATGGCCTCACACCGGCCACTCAGAACCCTTTCGTGGTCCGGCAGTCCGGTGGCGCCAATATTCAAATCCAATTTTCCTCTTTCTACGGAGGTAGGGAGCAGTAATTATAAAACTTAAGTTATGACTTTCAGGATTACCGCACTTTTCGTCTTCCTGGGACTCTTTTTCAGTACCGCCGCCGTTGCCCAAACAGAAGAAACGGAAGACATCCTGGCCACCCTAAAGGTCACGAAAACAGATGGGCAGCTGGAGCTTTCCGCCCACTGCACCAATAACTCCGGGCAGGACCGGTCCTTGTCCTACCAACTCACCATGCTCCGGGTAGATACCCGGCAGAACCGGTCCTCTTCCAAGCAGGGTGGGGCTTTTGAACTGGGCCATGAGGGCAAGCGACGGCTGTCTGTCACGTCTGTCAATATCGATGATGGCAGCTACGTACTCGCCACACTGGATATTTATGAAGGTGAAGACCTCGTCGCTCAGGCCAGAGAAGTCATTGGTGAGATACCCCAAAAAAATAACCCGCCCAAAACAGCACCTACTACTGCCCCGGATCTAAAAAAAAATGGCCCGCAAAACGGGTTCGGTTCAGCCGGACAGGATATAGAGCTCGGTGGCGGCTTCATCGTGGATGAGACCCGCACTCGCTCCGGGCAAGAGTTTTACGAGGCTTTCTATCAAAGCTGGCAGGAGCCCCAAACGCAACTGGGCTATATCATACGCATTGAAGAAAAACCCGCTCCGGGACGGTCCACCCGTGTCAATGTCATTCTTGATGGCGAAGAGGTCTTTGCAAGAATGCTCCCCCCCAAATCTGAACTAATCCGGGAGCTTGCCGAGGCAGTGGCCAATTACATCAACCAAAAAGTAGTACAAAAGGCGCAGGTCGAGCAGGCCCTCGACAGCGACCAAAGTGGCAGCGGCTTGTATTAAGCCTCACTGCGCCGGAATAATTTCCAAACTCTAAATTTTTGAAACCATGAAACCCTTTTCTTTTTTCGTCATGCTCAGCTTCCTTTTGCTGGCAGGGCATTCCAACCTTCATGCGCAGGATTTCACCTACCAGCCCAAGAACCCTGCCTTTGGCGGCAATTACCTTAACTACAGCTGGATGCTCAATTCTGCTAATGTCCAGAATGGATTAACAGACCCTGCTCTGGAGAACAGTGCCGACCGGAGGAGTACGGCAAATAGCCGCAGTTCACTGGATAACTTCACGGAAACCCTCAACCGTCAGTTGCTCAGTCAGATTTCCCGCCAACTCGTAACCAGCCAGTTTGGTGAATTCGGGCTGGAAGAGGGCACTTACAACCTCGGCGATTTCGAAATCACAGTAGTCCCCGGTCTGGACGGGCTCAATGTGACGATCATCGACTTCGCTAATGGAGGCCAGACTCAAATCACGGTACCCTACTTCTAATCCCTAAAAGCAAAATACAATCCCCCCGGCATTCATAAAAACTAAGCCCTTGGCTGAAAGGTAGAGTTTGGATGGCTTGGCTGCCCTAGCCTTAATGAACTGAAAGCAAGATATATTTTGTCTTCCTCTATAGGCAAGATGGGTGGCTAAGCTTTTTCCAAACACAAGGGTTCTCCAAACTCTAATCACTATGAATTTCATTTTAAAAACCTGGCTGCCCGGCCTAATCCTGGTGCTCCTGCTCAGTGGCTGTGGGGCATATATGAACCAGCCCCTGAGCAGTTCACCTGCCCGGCTGGGCGAAGAAACGACCATCACGGACGACCTGCGGCGGTTGCCTGTGCCCAGAGAAAAGGTTGTCGCAGCAGTGTACAAATTCCGTGACCAGTCCGGGCAGTACCGGCCCGCCGAAATCGGTGCCAACTGGTCTACAGCGGTCACACAGGGTGGTACCAGCATCCTTATCAAAGCGATGGACGATTCCGGCTGGTTTGTCCCCATCGAACGGGAAAATGTAGCCAATCTGCTCAACGAGCGTAAAATCATCCGCTCCAGCCGACAACAGTACGAACAAAACAATGGCGGCCCGGTACTCCCTCCCCTGCTCTTTGCCGGTATTATTCTCGAAGGCGGCATCGTTTCTTATGATGCCAACATCGTGACTGGCGGAGCCGGTCTGCGTTACTTTGGAGCTGGCGCTTCCGGGCAGTACCGGCAAGACCGGGTTACCGTTTACCTACGGGCTATTTCCACCTCTAACGGCAAAGTCCTCAAGACCGTATATACGTCCAAAACCATTTTGTCCCAATCGGTAGACGCTGGCCTTTTCCGATTCGTACGTTTTCAGCGCTTACTGGAAGCCGAAACCGGGTTCACCTACAACGAACCCTCTGAAATGGCAGTGACAGAGGCGATAGAAAAAGCCGTATACGCACTTATCATGGAAGGGCTGATCGATGGCCTTTGGGCCGCAGACCCGGAGCAGCAGCAAGCCACAAACCGCCAAGTCGCACTTTTCAAGCAGGAGCGGGCGGAAATGCAGGAGACACAGCTGCTTGGCCGGACCCTCTACGACCGGGAGTCCAGCGCATCCATCACTGTTGCCGCCAGCGGGATGATTTACGATGGCGACTACCCTCAGTCGAGATTAAGGCCTGGTGCCGAGGTAGGGCTTGGGGTTGCCCTCTCCCCCCGCTTCCAGGCCCAGCTCAACCTTGGCACCAGTCAATTGGCAGTGGCTTCCGAACTCTACAAAGAGCGCATACTCTACGGTGATCTTAACCTCATTACTCATATACTACCCGGTGACCGGCTTTCCCCCTACCTTTTGCTTGGAGCCGGTGCGATCCTGGACCAGACCAACACCCTTTCGGCTGGCGGAGCAAGCCAAACTTATCTGAAAGCCAATACCGGCATCGGTATGGAATTTTATATCAATGACTGGATGGCGCTTGATGCCAGCGCTGATTATCATTTTCTCTTTACCGATGAGCTGGACGATATCAGTTCGGGCCGCTACAATGACCTCCTTTGGCGGGTTCGGGCAGGAGTTAAGTTTTTCATTAATAAATAAGCAGGTAAAACCATGAAGTCCATTTATCCACTTCTCATTATTGCGTTCCTGGCGGGCTTTATTACAGCTTGCCAGGAGGACCCTATCGAGGTCGATGCCTACGGACGGCTGGAAGGCACCCTGCTCGATGAAGAAACCTTCGAGCCCATACCCGAGGCCGTTATTACAACGGTACCAGCTACTAATGTTTTTATA
This sequence comes from Phaeodactylibacter sp., assembly GCF_022763345.1. Lineage (GTDB taxonomy): Bacteria > Bacteroidota > Bacteroidia > Chitinophagales > Saprospiraceae > Phaeodactylibacter. The sequence goes on along the minus strand of NZ_JALEGS010000020.1, from coordinate 63,574 downwards.
TCCGATGAGCAGGGCAGGTTCTTTATTGACTCTCTCGCAGCGGACAACTACACCATACGTATCAAAGCGGATGGATACCGGGAAGGTCTCCAAAATATAGAAATTGAGCCGGACCGGACCCGGCAATCTACCATCCTGATGATTACACAGCCCGAGGAAAGCGATATCCTCAGTGCTCCAATTGAACCGCAGCCGCTGGACGGTCTGGAGGGGCTCGAGGTAGGATTGTCGCTTTCCTGGTCGCCAGGCAATGCCACCCAGGACACCATTTACTACGATGTGCTCCTTTATTCAGAACACGACCCGGAAGGCAGGGTGATTGCGGAGGCGACCACCGACACTTCCGTACTCTTAGAAGACCTCAACTACGGTACCACCTACTTTTGGCAGGTCAGGGCTGATAACGGAGAGCAGGAGCCCGTGTTTGGTCCGGTATGGAAATTCTCTACCAAAATATTCCCTGATTACCGCTACCACTACGTACGGGCAGACAGCCTCACGGGAGAACTGAACGTTTTTACCGGGCAGACCGGCGATTTCCAGGGAGGCAATACAGAGGAGATCCAACTGACAAGCGGCATGGGGGACTGCTGGAAACCCCGGATGAGCCCCAACCGGGAAAAAGTGGCCTTCCTTTCTTTTAGTGGTACAGCCCCGCACTTGTTTGTCATGGACCGGGATGGCAGTAATGTCCGTCAGGTCACCGGTGAGATTCCAGTAATGAGCTACGACATAGAGCAGATTGACTATGCCTGGTCGCCCAATAGCGGGCAACTTTTATTCATGAATTTTGACCGGGCCTACAAAATTAATGCCGATGGTACCGGGATGGAATTGTTTGCTCAGGCACCCCAGAGCAGGGCATTTACCGGATTCGACTGGACCGCTCACTCTAACCACGTGGTGGCAAGGGTAAGGGGCAATAACCACTACGAGGATGAACTTTACCTGATCAACCCTGCCGGTACCATGAATATGCTCTTAGCCGATCAGCCAGGCACTTTGGGCAACCCCATGTTTTCAGTAGACGGGACGGCGGTCCTCTACACTTATGATGTCAGCGAAAGCCAAAATGCTAATGGGCGGTTAATTGATGCTGAAATTTTCATTCGGAGCATTAGTACCGGCAGCACACTTAATTTGTCAGGACAAAAGGCTGCTGGCACCAACGATGTTCAGGCCCGTTATTCTGCAACGGGAGGAAGAATCATCTTTACCAGTACGCCCAATGATGGGGTCGGCCCCTCCGCGATTATGTCGGTCAAGCTTGATGGCACAGAGCGCCGTTTTTTATTCGAGGATGCATCCATGGTGGATATGAGATAACATTTTGGGCAACTGCTACAAAATCAGGCACTATGGTCAAAACTCGTATAGCGCACCGGGCACGAACAACATCACCCATGTATAAATCGTCCCAATGCGCTATACGGCTTTCTCGTTTCCTCATTTGGAAGCACCGAAGTGAGCATCCAAGCAGTTGACCCGGCCACCTTACCTGAAAAGAGGGCTTTGTTCCTGGTTTTGGCAGGATTGTGGCATAATACGTCAGGATAATAAGGACAGGGGAGTGTAGCTTTGTACTATACAATTGAGAGCGTAAACACTACGAACAACACTATAAATTTTAGGGAGAGAAGCTGCTTCATATATTGGTAGTTTTTCTCCCTCTCCCCCTCACTTCTACATACTTCCAATTTTGGACGGCCAACTGTCAGCTTAGGCTATGCCACTTCGGCAAAGTTGGTTTACATGCTTTGCCTACTTACGGTGAGCACCGCTTATTAGATAGCAAAGGAGCAACAAGAGCCTGGGTTTCGTGTGAAATTGTACACGAAAGCCTAGCCCGTCCATTTTCTTCATTTATGGAAATTCTCATTTTGTAATAAACCTAATTAACACAAACCTTAGAACAATGAAAAAGGTACTTTTAACCGCATTTGCCCTGGTATTGAGCGTGAGTCTGGCTATGGCTCAATCAAACAACTCTACTATCGATGTGCAGGGTGATGACAACAAGAACACCGTTGACCAGCAAGGTTTTAGCAACACTTCTGATATTGATCATGTCAAGACGGGTGCTGGTGATGATGCCAGTGACAACATCATTTCTGTAACGCAAGTTGGTGACTTCAACAACGCTAAGTACAACGGTACGGGCGGAGACTTAAATGAAGCAACGACTACACAAGATGGTAATGGCCACCGCACAGAGTTTTTGGTTCGCGGTGATGGCAACACATTCAATGCAGACGTCGATGGCAATGTAGGTGGCGGCCAATACAGCGGTAACCAAAGCCGGTGGCGTGTAGGGTCTGCTTTCCCAGGAAGCGCTGATGGCAACCAAATTGACCTGGTACAAAATGGTCAAAATAACGATGCTACTGGTAATATCGATGGCGACTACAACAGCATCGATGTAGATCAGATTGGAGACAACAACCTCGTTGGTTACAACTGGTACTCTACTACCGGTTTCACCGTTGAAGGTAACGATAATGAAGCCAAAGTTCTCCAGAATGGAGATGACAACGAGACGATAATGGCTCAAAACGGCTTCAGCAACAGCACTGATGTTCAGCAAATGGGAGACTCCAACACTGCTGAGGTTGCTCAGGACGGTGATTACAACAGTACAGTTCTGGATCAGCAAGTAGGCGATCAGCGCTTCGTTCAGCGTATGACTGCTGGCGACCGCAACGAAGTAACTGCCAATCAGAATGGCGGTACTGGCAACAACGCCGTACTGGAATTCTGGGGTAGCGACAACAAAGTGACGGTCGACCAGGCAGGCAACGATAACAGTCTGTTTTTCGACCTGCAAGGCGCTGGTGGGACGGTGAACAACAACACCGTTGATCTGGATCAGACTGGCAATGACAACCTGATCTCAGGCAGCATCCGCGGAGCTTCTGACGGAAACGAGGTAGATGTTGCTCAAAATGGCAACAACAACACAGCTTCTTCCTCTGGCCTATTCGCTCAGGACGGTGTTTTCATCATTGGTAACACCAACGACGTAGACATCACTCAGGATGGTGACGGCAACATTACCGAAAACCGTATCGAGGGGGATCTGAACACAGCACTCATCAATCAGGACATGGGTGGCAACACCAGCACCTATGATGCGATGGGTGATAGTAACGCTGCTACTGTAAACCAGCTCAGTGCAGGCAACCTTTCTACCATCTCTCAGATGGGTAGCGGCAACGCAGCATCCGTAAATCAGAACTAAATTGAATCTCAGGGCTCAAACCGTTTAGTTTTATCCCTGCAAAAAGTGTGAGGAGGGCAGCCACTAATCGTTGTCCTCCCTCATTGGGTTAAATAAATAAATTAGCCCCTTTCACAGATACCATGAAGCAAATAGTACTATTTGCCGTTATTTTCACCCTTCTGTCCGCAACAGAGAAGCAATCAAAAAATTTACCGCTATGAATTTCAGGGTTACAGCATTCCTCGCCTTCATGGGTCTTTTCCTCAGCAGTACTACAACTGCTCAAACAGCAGCTGAAGATATCCTGGCCACCTTAAAGCTCACAAAAAAAGATGGCCAGCTTGAGCTCTCCGCAAACTGCACCAATAATTCCGGTAAAGATCAGTCCCTCTCCTACCAGCTCACCATGCTCCGGGTAGATACCCGTCAAAACCGGTCCTCTTCCAAACAGGGCGGTACATTCGAACTGGGGCAGGAAGGCGAGCGGCAGCTTTCTGTTACTTCCATCAACATCGACGAAGGCAGCTACATGCTAGCTACACTGGATATTTATGAAGGCGAAAACCTGGTCGCTCAGGCCAGCGAAACCATAGGAGAGGAAACCCCAGAGAAAGATAGCCCGGTGGAAAAAGCGCCTTCAACAGCCCCGGATGAAAAAAGAAACACCCCGTAAGCACAGGGGCAATGGGTATGGAGTTCGGTGGAGCCGGGCTCACATAAACAAACCCTGTTAGGCTTGACAGGGCTTTCTATTCCAGCAGCTCTGTAATCCGTTCGCGGCAGGACTAAGGCAGCCGCAACACATCGGATTCCGTAAATAAATCCGGCACCTTGATCTCCAGCCCGGGATTGGTATACAATGCGCGCGGCACTGAAATATCGCCCAGGTATAATTCGCCCCGGTAACGTTGTACAGCCTCCTGATACAGTCCTCTTTTCGGCAATGCCAAAGTGAGGGTAGCCCGCGCTTTGATGGCTGGGTTATGAACTATACCGGCGGTGAGTTCTATGCCCGAAGGCGTGTCCAGCGCCAACGTAGGAGCAGCCTGCCGGTTCGCCCATTCAATATAGGCTTTGATAATACCCTGTGGGTCACCCATCAACCGGTAGCCAATGAGCCCGTCAATGATAAGCTCACCTTCCAGACGCTGAGGCAAATCTGTAACGGAAAGAAAGGAGGCACCCATTGCAGATAAAGTCTGATATTGCTGTGAAGTAGCCTTGTTGAGTTCTTCGGGAGGATGGCTTAAATATATCTGTACTTTTGCGCCCCAGTTGATGAGCCGGCGGGCAGCGACCAAAGCGCCCCCTCCATTGTGCCCTTTTCCAACCAGTATCGCGACCATCTTGCCCGCAGGTATACCATCTAAAAAGCGGTCACGAGCCAGAATCGCCAGGCAGCGCCCCGCGTTCTCCATCATCTGCAACAAAGTAATGCCATAGAATTCCGTCATCAAACGGTCGACTTCTATCATTTGGGGGACATCAAGAGTGGGGACCTCGTCCCGAAAAACGCGTATACTGCTCATGGAATGGATTCGTTTCGGTTGCAATAGTACGTATTCTCCGGGAGTTTTTCCGGAATATCAAGGGGTCATTATTCACTGACATTGATACCCGGTGCCAGAATGGCTTTCCACTCCGGATGCCGGGCGATATAACCCGCCATGTAGGGGCAAAGAGGCATCACGACTAAATCATTATCTTTAGCATAGGTCAGGGCCGCTACGGCAAGGTGGCTACCAATGCCATTGCCTTCCAGACCACGGGGCACTTCGGTATGGGTCAGAATCAGTTTCTGGCTCGTCATGATATACTCTGCCACGGCGGTTTTCTCTTCGACTTTCACCTCGAACCGGCGCCTTTCAGGGTTATGCTGCACGGGGTGCTGCGCAAGATCAATTTTCATTGTTCAAAATTTATGCTGACTTGCTGTACCTCTACATCCATTTGGGTGGTGTAGCGGCGGTCAGCGTCCAGGCCAAGGAAAAACATATTGACCTGCTGAGGAAATGTGGTGACTAATATCGCATTATATATTTTTAACACATCCAGCTGTTGGGTGGTCAAAGGAGCACTTTTGAAATAAAGCACCAGCCCCATTTGCTGCTCTGGCTGCATCCGCAGATAGTCCAGGCAGATTTCTTCCCCGCCAGCCCACAGATCGAAGACCTGATCGAAGTAGCCCTCCAAATAGCTGAGCAATTCCGGGTCTTCCGCTTGCTGAACAATATTGCAGCGGTAGCCATAATTGCGCAGAAAAGCGGCTTCCACATCATCCTGGAATACCCGGAAGGTCACTTCAAGGCAACGCCTCTCCGGCTCGTATTTCACTGCTGTATAGCTCATCTTCAGCGGGTGCCAGCTACAGCAAAGCACGATCAGCAAAACGCCTGCCAAAAACAGCCTCATCCTCATGCCGCTACCATTAGCTCCAGGATGATGGTAATGGCGATGCCGCCTGCCGCCCCTGACACCACGAGGTTCCACTCCCGGTGCGGTGCACGCAGAGCGCGGGTGAACAACAACAGCAACAACATAAACAATCCCACCACAATCAACTGCCCGCCTTCCAGCCCCAGGTTGAAGGCCAGCAGCTGATTGACGATGCTGTTTTCCTCACCAAGCAAAAACCGGAAATAGTTCGAGAAGCCCATCCCGTGGATCAGCCCGAAAACCAGTGCCGCCCCGTAATTGAACACCTGCCTGCGGTCAAATAACCGCCCACTGTCCTGAACAGTACCTCTCCGGATGTTATGCACCGCTGTCAGCAAAATCGTAATTGGAATGAGCAGGTCAATCCAGCCCTGCGGTACCCGGATGACATCCAGCGCAGCCAGCGCCAGCGTCAGGCTGTGCCCAATAGTGAAGGCAGTCACGAGTACCAGCACCTTCCGCCATTCTTCCCAACGATACAGTGCGCAGAGCGCTACAATAAACAGAATGTGATCATACCCTTGCAGGTCCAAAATATGGGTAAAGCCTAACTGAAGGTAGGTCCCAAACTCCTGTGCGAAGGCATTATGCAGCAGCATCATAGCTATCCTTTGTTAATCATCGGGACCTCAATAAGAATCAATTCCGTATCGGTGGTTGCTTCCACTGTGATGGCATCTGTTTCCCAAACGCCGAAACCATCGCGCCGTTCCAGAGGTTGTCCGTTGATGGTGCATTGCCCTTCCAGTACAAAGGCATAGACTCCATTGCCCGTATACCGGATAGGGTACTTCACTTTTTTACCGGCATCAAAGTCGCCCCGGCTGTATACCGCCTGCTGATGAAGATACAAGGCCTCCCCTTCTTCCGGAGACGCCAGCACCTGCCATTGATTGTCCCGGCCGGCCGGATCGAACCGCCGCTGATCGTAACGGGGCTTCAACCCCATTTGATTGGGAAATACCCAGGTTTGCAACAACCTGCATACTTCCGTTTGGCTTGCATTGGCTTCAGAATGCCGGATACCGGTTCCTGCGGACATCACCTGTACCTCGTTTTCATGTATGACGCCCTGCCCACCGTTATTATCGGTATGCTGAAGCCCGCCTTCCAGCTGAATGGTAATAATTTCCATATTCTCATGCGGGTGCATGGGAAATGCGCCACCGCCGGCAATCCAGTCGTCGTTGAGCACGCGGAGCAGCCCGAAGTTCATCCGGTCAGGGTCATAGTACCGGTTGAAGGAAAAGGAATGTTTGCCAATCAGCCAGCTGGCACGGGTCTCGCCCCGGGTATCTGCTTTATGCAATACACTTTTGAAGCCCGGATCGGCGGCAACTGCCTGTGCAACCGCTACCGATTTAGCCGACTCTTGGGGTGCTCCCTCAGAAGCGCAGCCCGTTAGTGCGAAGGTCCCGGCAATTGCCAGGATGGAAAGGATGGTTTTCATGATCCAGTAATTTTGTAGGTAAAGGCATTTAGTGGTTTGCGGCTGCGGGTGCCCTGCTCACGACTGCGCAGAGGCTCATCAAGCTGCTCAGGATCGCCCAGGTAACCCAATGCTATAAAACAGACCGGTTCCAGCCCGTCTTTGTTCAGGTCAAATTCCGCGACGGTTTTTTCATAGTCAAAGCCGCCCATCATATGGCCGTAGATATCCAAATCTGCCGCCTGAAGCAACAGGTTGGTATTGGCAGCACCGGTATCATGCATGTAGTGCCGGTTGGGACGGCCATTGCGGCTTAGGTTGGGCTGTGCCAGGCTCAACACCAATACACCGGCATCCTTGGCCCAGGCCTGATTGCCCTCATTGAGGCAGGACAGTAAACGGCTGAAACCTGCTTCGTCCGCATGATGCGCGTAGATGTACTGCCAAGGCTGCTCGTTGAATGCACTAGCCGCCCAGCTCGCCGCCTCAAACAGCGTATTGAGGATCACTTGTGGCACGGGCTGACTGGAAAAAGCCCGGGGGCTCCATCGTTTGCCAATCAGCGGGTGTATCGAAGTCTCCGTCTTTGCTGATTTGCTATCCAGCAATTGTTGATTCATCATAGCAGAATGCTTCGTTTCAATGTTTAAACATCAAAAATAAGGATTTTATTTCGTTTTTGCAACTTTGGAATGGCCGTGACCCGCCATTTACTGCTCAAAAGCGGGAGTTTAACACCGATAGGATAGAATTGTTAACTTTCACGGCTGCTTGTTCGTCTATCTTCTGAACAACTAATGCTGCCCCCTATGACCCTTAGCCGCCAACTCAAGTGGACTGCCTTGTCAAGGACCGGTTTCCGGTTCCTGTTCTCCTATTTTCTGTTGTTTATCCTATCCAATCAGTCGGGCATTTCCAACCTGCTGAGGGGACTGTGGGACCCTATAATTTTGGCATTCGCCAAAGCCCTGTTAGGCGCTGAAATCAGCACGGAGGCCCTGCATACGGGGAGTGGGGACGGGCTTTACAATTATGCCAGTGTAGCCTTTCTTTTGTCGCTGTCGCTGCTGAGTACGCTCATCTGGACCGCCATGGACAAGCGGCACGCCTACGATTGGCTGCTACAGGCGCTCATTGTGGTGGTGCGCTATTACCTGGTGGTGCAGATGGCGATTTACGGTATGGCCAAAGTGCTCCACGCCCAATTTCCGGAGCCGGCTTTTCACCGGTTGCTGCAACCGTTTGGCGAGTCCTCTCCTATGGGGTTGCTGTGGACATTTATGGGCTATTCTTATGGGTACAACCTGTTTACGGGCATAGGCGAGTTGATGGGAGCGGCACTGCTGCTGTTCCGGCACACCACAACGCTGGGCGCACTCGTCACGCTCGGTGTGATGGCGAACGTGATGGTGCTCAATTTCTGCTATGACGTACCGGTCAAACTGCTGTCTACCCATTTAGTCCTCTTCTGCCTGTTCCTGCTGGCACTGGACGGCCCGCGGCTGGCCCGGCTTTTTGTGCTCAACCAGCCCACTGCTCCTGCCCACGCACCGGAGCTTTTCTCAGGCGCCCGCTACCGCAACATCAAGAATATTCTGAAGGGACTGATGATAATTGGAGGGCTCGTCCTGGTAGCTATCGTTACTACCCAGTTTACCAATCAGCCTAAGCCGCCCCTGTATGGTCTGTACAAGGTGGATACGATGGTGCGCAATCAGGATACCCTTCCTCCGCTGATCACGGATGGGCGGCGCTGGCAGCACATTGCGGTGGAATTTCCCGGGCGGGCGGTGATACAAACCATGCCGGGGCACCTGCGTTGGTTTGATCTCGAAGTGGATACCTCAGCTCAGCGGGCTGTTTTCTCCCAGGGGCGTTTCAGCGATACGTTATACTACGACCGCACCGGTGCGGTTTCCTGGCACTTCCGGGGCATCGTTCGGGGCGATACGGTGTCTGTAAAAGCTACCAGGTGGGACAAGGAGCAATTCCTGCTGATGGGCCGTGGGTTCAACTGGGTCAATGAAAGCCCCTTCAACCGATAAAAAACCGGGAGCAAGGCTGCTGCTGTTGCCCTACTCCCGGTCTGCGTGCTGCACTTGTGGGTTACTGTACCGCACGGTCTGCCACCCAGGCAAATACCTGAGGCGAGGAGTCGTTATTCCCAACAATCAGTGCCGGCCGCTGCCCGCCTAAACGGATCAGCGCCATGTCCTTTACATTCCGGTGCGCAAACAGGCCACTCTCCGGCATGTAAAGCGAGGTTGAAAACGTGCCATCGCCATGGCCTTTCAGGTACAAACCCTTGCCTGCGTCATAAGCAGCAGTTTCTACCTCTGTTTCAAAAATATTGCCGGCCAGCACCGCATCCAGATGGCCATCTTTATCGAAATCTTCCACGATAATGCTGTTGACAGGAGCCAGTTGCATCTCATTCGGCAATTGATGCATCTTGAACCCGCTCCCTGTATTTTCCAGGTACACGGTAGCGAAATTGTCCACTTGCAGATGCAGGGCTTCCGCCAGCATATCCGCCCCGTAAATATCTTCCAGAGAGGAAGAAGCGAAGGAGGCATAAGACTTAAATTTATCGGCAAGGAAAGGCATTTGCGTGGTCGAGCACTCCTTCCCCCGAACGGGAACAATTTCGCCTTTGTAATGCTTGCTCAGCACAATATCGGGCGTGCCGTTGCTATCAAAATCGTTGCAGAACACATGCAGGTTTTTCTTTTCACTGGGGTGGAATTTATTGTTTAGCCCAATGTTGCCTACAATGAAATCCTGATCGCCATCCCCGTCAAAATCACCGGGCTCAATGCTGTACCACCAGCCGCGTATGCCTTTGTCTTCCAGTACCGGTACGGATTGCAGTTGCCCTTCCTGATTGCGCAGGTAGGTGATCGGCATCCATTCTCCGACAATCATAAGATCCTCCCAGCCGTCTCCGTCCACATCGGTCCAGGAGGCGTCTGTGATCATGCCTATACGCTCCAGGTCAGGGTACAACTCCTTCGTTACATCCGTAAATTGGCCGCCGTCGTTGCGCAACAGATAGGACTGCGGGTGATGAGGGTACATCCCGGGGAAGGTCCGCCCGCCTACCAGCAGGTCCAGGTCGCCATCTTTATCCCAATCTGATGCCTCCACTACGGCCGTACTTCCCGTGATGCGGGGCAGTGCCGCCGCTGCTTTTGAGAATTGCCCACTGCCATTATTCAAGTACAGACGGTCTTGCAATTGCTGGCTGCCTTCGCGAAAAGCCCCGCCGCCTCCGCTCGCCACATACAAATCCAGGTCTCCATCCTGATCGGCATCAAAAAACAGTGCGCCCAAATCTTCCGAGCCGGCATCTGCGGCAAAGACCGGTTGCGGGGAAGGCTCAAAAACCATAGTATTCGGCTGCAAATAAAGTGCGCCGGGCTGCCCTTTCGCACCACCAACGTAGAAATCTTCCAGCCCATCACCGTTGACGTCTGCTACCGCTACACATGGCCCCAGACGGGATTGACGATGTGGCAACAACACCTCGGTGTCAAAGTCATTGTAGTCGTTTTCCTGATGTACGAAGGTGAGGTTCCGCTGCTGGCTCGTGATATCCATAAAAAGCGGACGACGGTTGTCTTCCGGTTTTGCCGTGCGCTGTGCCTTATTTTTATCAATGGTATGCACCTGATTGATACCGGGCTTCTGTAGGGTGGTCACCTGCCCGTCCGGCCAATGGATTTCAGCCCGGTCTACTGCTGAGGCCTCGCCCAAACCAAAATGTGCGGCCGGTTCCACATAGGACTGATACCCACGGGTAAAGCTGTACTCCGTCATTTGCTGCTGCCCGTCACCGTAGAAAATCCTTACCTTGGCGTTCAGGCAGTCATTGAAGTTGTTGCCTGATTTCAGATTAAACCGGATGTAATTGCCGCTGCCTTTTTCCCGGCTGTTGTTTTTCAGCACAAAGGCTTTGCCTGCCAGGTTATTGGTCACAATATCAAGGTCGCCGTCCTGATCCAGGTCAGCGTAAACCGCTCCATGCGAGAAGGAGGGCTCATCCAGGTTCCAGGCTTTACTAACATCTTCAAAGGTCAGGTCGCCCTTGTTGCGGTACATGTAGTTGGGAATGGGCTGGGAGTTCGCCGTCAGCAAGTGCTTGTAGTAGACCTCCGGTGATTTGCCTTCTGCCTCGTAGCGCTCCTGCAGCCCGATGCGCCAGTCGTTGTCCTTCGTATCCCGGTAGTAGCCATTAGTGACCAGAAAGTCTTTCAGCCCGTCGTTATCAAAATCGGCTAGCAATGCCGCCCAGCTCCAGTCGGTCTGAGAAGTGCCCGCCATGAGGCCAATTTCACTAAAGACCCCGTAACCCCGGTTGAGCTGCAGGGTATTGAACATATACTGCGGTGCGTAGCCCTGAATGTCATTCAGCCAGGTAAACTGATCCACATTCATGGAGGCCATCAGGGTTTTGTTGCGGAAGTGATCTGCCGGAGTCATATCTACCACAGACAAATCGACCAGCCCGTCATTATTGACATCGGCCGCATCACACCCCATGGAGTAGAAAGAGATGTGTGAGTTATGGCTCTTGATTTTATCCGTAAAGGTCCCATCACCGTTGTTCATGTAGAAGAAATCAGGCATGAAATAGTCATTGGCGATGTAGATATCCAGGAAGCCGTTTTCATCAAAGTCAGAAACAGCAAGCCCCAGGCCAAAGCCCGGCTTATACAGGCCCGCTTCCCGGGTAATATCGGTGAATTTTCCGTTGCCTTCATTGCGGTAGAGGGTATTGATATCCTGTTCTTGTATCTCGGGGTCAAGAGCTGCAAATGTAGATGGCCATTTTACCGCATTCCCTTCCCGGTTGCGCAACGAATGATTCATCACGATAAGGTCCAGATCGCCATCATTGTCCATATCGAAGAAGGAGGATTGTGTCGTACGGGAGCCATCGGCGATACCATAGGCTTCCGCCTGTTCTGTGAAGGTGCCATCCTGATTATTAACATACAACTGATTGGCCAGCTTCTGCCGGTCATTGGTGGGCCCGGAGTTGCTGACGTAGATATCAAGCCACCCGTCTTCATTTATATCCACCAGGGTCGCGCCGGTCGACCATTTGTTAGAGGAGGTAATGCCTGCCTGCTTCGTGACATCGGTAAATTTCAGGCCGCCTTCATTCAGGTACAGCGTGTTCTCTGCGTGGTTACCGCAGAAGAACAGGTCGGTCAGCCCATCGTTATTAAAATCGCCGGCAGCCAGGCCGCTCCCGTTATAGTAATAATCGTAATAGCCCAGGTGATGATTGGGTTTTTCAATAATCTTGTTCTCAAAATTAATACCCGTTTCGGAAGCGGGCAGCATGGTGAACTGTTCAGCGGACGCCTCCATAGTATTTGCCGTATCTGCCTGCGGTCCTCCACAGGACTGCACCATCATGCCGATGAGGAATACAATCCCCCCTGAAACTGAGATTTGTCTTTTCATGAGTGTTCTTTTAGTTTTTTCAAATTAACCCTTGCCGTATGAATGGGGGGTATAGGGACTTTAACGTATAATGACCAGTTTTCCGGTACACATCTTTTTTGCTCCGGCCAGACGGTAGGTGTATGTACCTGATGCCAGGTTTGGTGTAATTGCAACCTGCTGCCGGCCCAATGTTTGCTGATAAACCAGTTGGCCCTGAGCATTGTATACGGAAAACTCAGCTGGTAGTTCCATCTGAGCCACAACTTCCAGTGGTTGCCCGGACCGAACAGGATTAGGGTACACCAAAACCGCCTGCCCCGTTGGCAATCCTACCGCAGAAGTCAGGTCCCCCTGAAGGATTTGCAGTTGCGCGCCCTTCATGCCACTCAGCGCGTCTTCCCATGCAAAGGCGGCCTCCTCGCTGTCGGGTAGTATTTCCAGGGCAGTACCCGCGGCCATCCACTGTGCATCCCCCGCATTGGCATCCCGGCGGGCCAGCTCAAAAGCTTCCGGCTGCCCGGGGGCGTTAGGGTGAAGCTCAAAACCGGAAAGCTTCAAGGTCGCCACCGGCTCAGCGTTTGGAAGGTTGCCGTAGGTATTTAGTATCCAGTAACCGGTATCGGGCTGTACCATCGGGCCGGCTACGAGGCTCGGCGGCACATTTAACCGAGTGGCGACTACAACTGACTCCGTGACCAGGTCTGTATTCAGGCTTAGATTTATACCCGTCTCCCCGAAAGTATAGCTGCCTGCATTTTGGACGGTTTGCCGCGCACTTTGCCCACCTCCTACCGGTGCCTGCGACAGCGTTCGGGCGGCAGCTCCAGTCAGGAATGCATGATTGACGCCAGCTTTGTTGAGAATACTGCCCTCCGCTTCATTGAATTGGTAATAGCCGACCAATCCTTGTTCTGTTTCGGGGCGGGCAGTCAGGTGGCGGTTTAGGCGTACTTCTTCGATTGACAACGCCCGGTCGTATACCCGGACCTCATCCATCAGCCCTTTGAAGCCTCTTTGTACCCATCCCCGATAACTGCCCAGAAAGAGGGCTGTATTACGCAGATCCACCGCCTCGGGGGAAAAAGTGTGGCTCGCCGGCTCGCCATTCAGGTAAACGGTAATGCCATCAGGCTTTACCACCAAAGCTACATGCGACCACTCATCGGCAGGCACAAAAAGACCACTGCTCCACCACCAGGCACCGCCTGGCCAGTGATAACCCAACTCCATATCTGGCCGGAAGTTGAGGCCAGCTGCCGGACCGCTTTCCGTAATGGCAATACCGGTGTATTCCGCCTGTGTGCCGTAGGGATGTATCCAGGCAGTGAGGGTTAGCTCGGGTGCCGTGGCAGGCAGGGCGTCAATAATCGCATAATCGCCCCACTCCTGGGTTTCCATACACAACCCAGGAAGGCTGTCTGCCCGGCAGGCTTCCACGGTGATCGGCGGCAGGGCCCGCATGCCACTTTCGCCTGTGCCATCAGTGATGCTGAGTACAGCCGTATAAGTTCCGGGAGCTCCAAATACCACTTTAGGATTGCGGGATTGTGGATCGCTAATGTAGGCGGGGGCGGGCTCAAAGGCCCACGACCAGGAAGCGCCTTCGTGGCGGAGCACCGAGTAATCATCAAAGTAAAAGGTATCCCGTGAACAGCCGGCCTCCAGCTTATCCACCGTAGGTTGCACCATCAGGCGGCTTGGGGTCACTAGTGGTGCCTCCCAGGCGCCATTGCTGTAGGTGCCGACCCGGAGTTTGCCATCCCGGTAGAAAGGTCGGAAAATATTGGTGTTCGTGCGCATCGGCAGGCCTTCGTTGTAGAATGCCCAGTCCTCCATGGTTTCATCCCGGTAGAAAACGGCTCTGTCCGTACCAATATATACCGTACCAACGGTGCCCGCCTGGAAGAGCATGGTATGAATGCGGTGCCCGTCCAGCAGCGGGGTCGTTGCATTTTCCCAGGTCTGCCCACCATCAACGGAGTGGAAGACCTTGGCCCCGTCGTTGGCATTATGGGCGAAGTAAGCCCAAATGTCGTTCTCGTTTTCGGGATTGAGGGCCAGCCCGCCGGCACGCTTCGAAACCGGACTACCGGGAAAATCCAAAGTAGTCCAGTTCAAGCCCCCATCTTCCGTCCGAAGCAGGTGCGCCCCAGTGAAAGTGGTGCGCTGGTAAACGTATACAACATTCGGATTGCTCCGGCATACTTCCAGTTGCATCACGGGCTGATCCTCGTTGCCAAATTCAGCGATCAGGGTGTAAGAACGTCCGCCATCGGTCGTTTTCCAAATTTTGTTCTCCCGCCCCAGATAGAAATGGTTGTAGCAATGAGGCAAGAACTCGATCTCGCTGGAGTGGGTCGAAAAATAGGACTCCGTGGGGTAGAGCTCCAGCTTGGGTGCCTGCAATACGGCGCCCGACAAGCTTTGTGGCACAATTTGCGAACTGATATCCGAAAAGTAGGCGATATTACGCCCGCCCGGCTGCACATAGCCGGTTGGGGCCTCCGCTCCGCCCAGTCGCAGGGACTGCCCCTGCTCAAATTCGGGCCGGATAGCCGTATTGCCATTGTGGTAACGCCCGCCAACTACCAGGTCTTCGTTCCAGGCACTGCCAAAACCCCAAAACTCAGAGCCCGTAATGCCGTATTTCCTCGACTCTACCGTAGCAAATTCATCATCCGTAAAGTCTATGCCGCCATCGGTGCCAAGCCATATCCCGTCCGGACCGACCGTGATCTCCTGCATATCGGGGTGGATCCAGGTGTTGCCCTGATAGCCGCCTATGACGTTGAAAACGGCACCACCATCTGTTGACTTGTACAAGCTGACCCCACCGGTGTAAACGATATCTTCATCGAAGGGCGAAATCGCAAGCACATAATCATAAAAGCCCTGATACGGGCCTCCCCCGCCCTCGTTGATCATTATATTTTTGTGGTTTGCAGACCCACCGCTGTATTCGTAGGGCCCGCCCACGTGAGGGCCCTGCAAATTCCAGGACTCCCCATTGTCCGTGCTTTTCCATACCCCCAGGTAACCATCATCCCCTGCTTTTGAGTTGCCGATCAGCCCGGCGACCACCAGGTCTGGATCGAGCGGAGAGACGGCGATCTTCGCACCGCCATCATTCAGGAAAGGGCTGCTCAGGTCAGGATCGTACCAGCCTTCGGCTTTGACCGTCCAGCTTTGGCCGCCATCTTCCGACTTTTCAAAAATGCAGCGGGGCTCGGTACCGTGGTTGCGCACCAGATACAGCACTTGTGGTTCATCAGGCTTAAATTCAATATCATAAACTGAAGCACCGGTCAGGTGAGACCAGTTCGCACCCCCATCTTCGGTCAGCCAAAGCCCGTCCACGCCCCCAACCAGGATACGCTGTCCGTCTGCCGGGCTTACCGCGATGGCATTCACCCCGAGTGCAGCCTGTGGCAGGTCGGCGGCATCCAGTAGTATCTCCCAACTTTCGCCACCATCTGTGGTGCGGTAGAGGCGCTCCCAGTCACCGGCGTACACGACTGATGCATTGTTGGGATCGATGCGGACGATGCGGACGTTATTCATCATGGTATTGGCAGAGACATGCATCCAGGTTTGCCCGCTGTTGTCGGATCTGAATACGCCTCCGCTTTCGGTGCCGCAGTACAGCACGGACGGACTGGTATCCGACTGATCGAGCGTGTAGACATTGACCTGCCAGGACACTTCGAACTGCCCCTGCCCTTGCGTGAAGGTCTCGAAAGGACCGATATTCGTCCACGTTCCGGTTTGCCGTTGAGCTTCCTGCCCAGACAATGCACGCTGATAGGCTGTTTCCGTTTGGCGGCGTTCCTGAGCCGTTGGCCAGTTCAGGCTTCCATCCTGTTGAACGTAGGGTTCTACCTTAGGCCGCCAGTGCTTGTAGTTTTGGGTGTGGGTATTTTTTTCGAAGGCATGCGTGCGGTAATAGGCCTGATAAGCGCTATCCACCAAGCGGATATTCGGCTCGGGCGCGTACATCAGCTGCGCCCAGGCAGGCGTATTTTCCGTAATTTCCGGAATCGTTTTCAGCCACTGCGATTGCCCGGCGAGTGGTAGCGCTCCGGACAGGGCCGTAATGATTAGCGTCCAAAGGATACGGTGAGGAAGGTTACGGGTCAGGTCTGCCATATCACTGAAGTCTGTGTTTTAGACCTGAAATATACAGCATCCGGGGCACTTAGTAGTTTGACGGAAATAAATGATAAATTTTTTCTCCGTCACTTAACCTTCCTCTACCCGCCGAATCGTGCCTTTTTGGGCATCCATTTCTACCCAATCCCCGGTTTGGAAGTCTAACTGAGCGGGAATTTGAGTGATGCTTGGCACCTGCGCCTCCCGCAGCATGATGGAAGCATGAGAAAGCAGCCCGCCTACGTAGGACGCCACGCCATCTACCTTCGAGAAAAAGGGCACCCAGCCGGGGTCCAGGGCATCCGCCACCAAAATAATGACTGGAAAAGAGGGAGGAGCGACGGTGCGCAGATCAGCGGAAGCTACCCGCCAAACCTGCCCCCTCACTTTACCGGGATAGACCCCCACACCTTGCTGATGATTTTGCTGACTGGCAGAAACGTTGGACAGCACCGTAACCGGCAGGCGGCGCCCCAGCTGATTGTACAGGAAGGTATCCATATCCCAGCCCACCGGTTTGGGAGGCTCCTGGTCTGTCATTTCATCGGCCCGCCACTCATTTTCGAAGAATGCGCTGAGCTCTGCCTGGGTAAAAGACCACGGCGCAAAAGGCAGTTTACCTTTGAGCTCTTCGCGGTATTCCCAAAACAACTTCATCGTTTCGTGCCGTACCCACTCCCGGGTGTGGATCAGGTCAATGACTGGCCGAAATAACCACGCCCAAAGTGGTTGGCGTTTACGGCGTGGCAGGGGCTTGGATGGAGCAGTGAAGTCCACTCCTTTCCGAAGGGCTTCCCAATCTGCCTCGCTGTATTCCCGAAAACGGGGCTGCCCCAGATCAGACTCATAAAAGCCCCGGTGCCCAAACCCTTCGAGAAAGGCATTGGTAGAGCGCTGCCCCCTTTCCCACTCCCGAAAAGCCTGCAGGTAATCCGTGCTGGCACTCTTTTGCTGTATGGCCGCAGCCATTCGGTGCAATAACCCAAGCCGTTCCAGCAGCCCCACAGGGCCGGACATGGCCCCGGTGAGAATCTGCATATTCGTTACCAGTTCTACATAGAGATTGGAAAAGCTGTCGCACCAGTGCCGGAAGGCTTGTGCCGGGTCGATAGGCCAAAGTGGTTCTCGTTCTCCTTTGCCCAAATCTGTTTCCACTGCTGCTTTGCGCTGCCACGCCTGTATGCGCTGCTTCGCCTGACGCTGCTGGCTCAATACCTTAAAAAAAACCGGCAATTTAGCCAGGCAGCGCCAGGGGCGCAGCCCGACCTGATAGAAGTCCTCAGCACCTACCGATCGGCAAACCAACTGTGTGGGGAGCCCCCAGTGCACCATGGTATCCAGCAAGGCTGAAAGGTTGATCCAGGGCATGCCTCCGGCAGCACGCAGGAAAGCACGCTGCGGAAGGGAAGGGTCTAAATCGCGATAGTAGCCGAACAGGGCAGGACCGGCATCCGTGATCAGGTCGGTCATCAGGCGGGAAGGCTCGGGAGGCAGAATCTCCTTGTGGTTAGCCGAAGTCAGTACTTCTTCCGCTTCTTCTGGTGTAGTGATGGGCCGCGCCTGCAGCAACCAGAGCGTTCCTTTGGATACGGCAAATTCGATATCGAGCCCGTGACGGATGTCCAGTTGTTCAAGAAGCTGCCCGGTGATGGAACTTAACCGGATGAGTGCCCGCCGGAGCGATTTACCACCTGTCTCCGGTCCTTTCCAAAAGTCAGAAAGGGCGGACCACCGGACATCCCAGGCACTAAAGCGTGGCAAGAGCAGGGTTCTCCCGCTCTGCTGCCCGCTCATCAGTGCTTCGCCCAATCCCTCTGTGTATTCAAGCTTCCAGCTGCCTTCGCGGAAAGCAAAGAGTACGCCACTGAAGTCTGCTTCCACCATTTCCTGTACCAGCACCTGTGTGCCTTGTTGGGTGGGATAACTTTTGAAAACGTCGGCAATCGCTGTCTCCAGCTCCGACGCTCCAACATTCAGCCTGGACAGATACTGCCCGGCCTGACTGTTCTCCTCTCCGTCTTCCGTGAGATAGGAAGAGCGGACGGCCACCGGGAACCGCAATCCCTCGGGGCGCTCGCCGGCCAAAAAGTCAGCATAGGCCACAGAGGTGAAAGCCGGCACCGGCCATCCCAGAGATTCAAGTTGTTGGAGCTGGCTAAGCTTGCTCATGCAGGATGTAGGCTGTTAGTTTTTCATAAAATCCGTCAGGGTCCTCCAGCATCGGAAAATGGTCCCAATCCTCAACGACATCAAAGGTAGCTTTCGGGAAGTCATTTTGCCAAAGCGAAAGGTATTTGGAGGCAACGACCCGCTCCCGGCTTCCCCAGATGAAGTTGAAGGCCTCGTGCTGAAGCTTTTGCTGCACCTCCCGGTACCAGGCCGGGGTGATCAGGTCGAAAAAAACGGGGAAGGCTGCGCACTGAGCATAGTCTTTGAAAAATTGCTTCCGCACCGCCTCCGGGATACTTTTCGGCTGCAGGAACAGGCGTTTTTCCCAGACCGGGCGCATCGGTGGCCAGGCAATCAGTGCCTGCATGGTTTTCCGGATCAACAGGGGCTTCATGAGCTTAGGGAAGAAACGGTGCTCCAGGGATGCGCCGATGATACCGTGCAGCAATACCTGCCGGGGCTGCCAGTCTGCTGAATCCGGCAACACCCAGCCCCGTGCCGCCCATTCGAGCAGCAGGCTTCCGCCAATTCCATGCCCGTACACCACCCAGGGCTCTTCCGACAAAGGCGCTACTGAGCGCTGCAAGGCCTCAATGAAAGGCATCCAGCCATCTGCTGCTTTGGGCAGTGGGCGGCCATCAAAGCCAGGCAGCTCAGGGAGATGTACCCGAAAAGGCACAACTTGTTTATCCTGCAGCGCCTCCAGAAAAGGCAGAAAACGGGTACGCCCACCACCATTACCATGTAACATCAATACGTTCATCATACGAATGGAGGAACCCTTAAAGGGAAAAATTGTTGGCGGTTTTGTATCTTCCGGTGCATCAAAATCTATGGCTGCTTTGAAGCGTTCCCTACTTCGAACTCTAAAACAACTTGATCGCCTCTTCGTGCGCATGGGCAGAACCGTGCGGGAGTGGCTGGGGCAAAAGCCTACCTGGCCTATCCTTATCGCCCCCTACCGGGGCTACGGCCGCCCCAACTGGATCAGCCTGCGTGGCCGGGTGATCAAGGACCGGCGGATCATCAAAGACGAGGTCAACTCCACTTGGAGGGCATTGATCAACAACTATAAACGGTTCAATAGCCGTGAGGTCATGGGCGCCACCGTGCATGTGGAAGTCAATCATGAAGCCTTCACAGTGCAAACCGATGAGGAGGGCTACTTCCTGCTGGAGCGCCCCCTAAAGCAGCCTGTCCCACAACCTGAAGACCAATGGTTTAATGCAAGGGTACACCTGCGGGAAACGCCCAGGCGAAAAGTCGATGTACGAGCTGAAGTGCCCATTTTAGTGCCACACCCAGAGGCTTCCTTCGGTTGCATCAGCGATGTGGATGACACCATTATGAAGACTGATGTAACTTCTTTGCTAAAGCTGCGGGTGCTTTATCATACTTTGCTAAAAACTGCCGACCTGCGGCAGTCCTTCAGTAAAGCTGCGGCTTTTTTTCAGGCTTTACAGCGTGGCATGAGCCAGCAACCCTGCAATCCGATATTCTACGTTTCAAACAGCCCCTGGAATTTGTACGATCTGCTGGAAGAGTTCCTTACACTCAATGACTTGCCGGCAGGCCCTATTTTGCTGCGTGACTTTGGGCTGCCTTACCAAGACCATCCGGAGGGTTATTTAGGTCATAAGCACAGCAGTATCCTTCGGATTATTGACACCTATCCGGACCTGCCCTTTGTCCTCATCGGCGACAGCGGGGAGCAGGACCCCTATATTTACGAAGCGGTGGCGAAAGCCCGCCCTGGACGCATCCGCGCCATTTACATCCGGGACGTCCGTTCGCTGCGGCGGGCTAAAAGAATCCGGCAGTTTATTGCCCAAACCGGCGTGGATATGAAGCTCGTGGACCACTATCAGCAGGCCGCTATGGATGCGGCAGAGCGGGGGCTTATTCAGGAAACGTACTTTCAGCAGCTCAATCAGTCAGGTCCCAAAAACTAAGCCTCCAACCCACGCCTGCGCCGCCAGCGCCGGATAAGCGGGTAGCTAAAAACCGCCAGCAAAATGACCGTACCGCCCAGGTAGAAGCCCGGTGTCAGCTCTTCATTCTCCCGCAGCAGAATCCAGGCCAGCAGGATACCGTAAACCGGCTCCAGATTGACCGTAAGGTTGGAAGCGAAGGCCGTAAGGTGGTTAAGGGCGCGCAGGGCAAGTACGTAGGCTAGTGTGGTGCAAAGCAGAGATAAAACGAGGAGATACCCCCAGTCTGTCAGGCTGACCGGCAGCAGCTGTACAGGGGTTTCTGAAAAGTACAGATAAAATGGCAATACCAGACAGAGGAAAAGCCAGGCGCTTCCCAGCTCCAGAAAGGTGATGCCCATTTCGTAGGACTGCCGGATGTACTTTTTATTGAGGGTGGCAAAAAAGGCGGCCAGGAAGGCGGAAGCCAGCCCGACCAGTATCCCCGTATTCATAGAGGCATCGGTGCTGCCTACGATGAGCGCCATGCCCGGAATAATGAGCAGCCCGAGCATCAATTCGTACCAGCGTACCCGTTGCCGCATGACCACAGGCTCAATAAGAGACGTAAAAAAAGACGTGGTGGCCATGCAGATGAGCGTGATGGAAGCATTGGACAGCTTGATGGCTCCATAAAAAGCCACCCAATGCAGCGCCACGAGTACACCAATGCCCATAAAGCGAAGGATTTGCGCCCGGGTAAAGGCTTTCATCACCCGCCCTACCCGAATGAGCAGCAGCAAGCTCGCACTCGTAATGAGCACCCGCCACCAGACCATAACGAGGGCGGACAGCTGAATAAGGTCGCCGAGAATGGCTGTAAACCCAAATAGAAAAACAGCGATATGCAGCTCCAGATAAGCTCTTTTTTCCTCCTGCATGGCGTTCCGGTTGATTTTGCTGCAAAGCAACACAAAAAACCAGAAAACATTAGGCCCTGCTCTGCATAAAGTTTGGGGTTCTGTAAACGGGTTTGCGCCTTTCGGTGTTAGGTGGTCATTCATCTTAACATCAAACCAAAACTCAATCCAAAATGGCTGTACAAGTTGGCGATAAAGCCCCGGCATTTGCCCTGAATAATACCGCAAATGAGAAAGTTGCCCTGAGCGACTACGAAGGCAAAAACCTGATCGTTTTGTTTTTCCCCCTCGCCTTCACCAGCGTTTGCACGGAGGAGTTGTGCACCATGCGCGACAATATGGCGGAGTACCAAAAGCTGAACGCTGATGTGGTTGCGATTTCTGTAGATTCTCCCTTCACTCTAGGCAAGTTTAAAGCTGAGCAAAATCTGGATTTCCCACTGCTTTCTGACTTCAACAAGGAGGCTTCTGAAGCTTACGGAGCCATCTACGATGACTTCTTTGGCATGAAGGGGGTTTCCAAGCGTTCTGCCTTTGTCGTAGACAAGGAAGGGGTGGTTCGTTATGCGGAAGTCCTTGATAATGCCGGAAATCTTCCTAATTTTGAGGCGATTAAGGAAACTTTGGGCCAGCTTAACTAGTTGGTGTCATTGAAGCAAGACTATTTCAGCGTATGATCAATGAGTTATTCAATACATCTGTAGAGGAAGTCGAAGAGGTTGTGGTCGAGGACGACTCGGGCACAGGGGAAAAAGCCCAGCTCATTGTTTACAACGATGACCATAATACTTTTGACTGGGTGATTCAGTGCTTCATGGACGTGTTGGGCCACAGCAACGAGCAGTCAGAACAGCTGGCGCTCATCATCCACTTCAAAGGCAAGGCGACGGTCAAAACCGCTCCTAAGGATGTGCTGAAGCCCAAAAAAGATGCACTCATTGACCGCGGGCTTTCTGCCGTCATCGAAGAAGGCGGATAAACGACTCGTTACGCTGACTACAAAAAATCCCGGGCCGCAAATGTTGCAGTCCGGGATTTTTTTGTCCCTTATGCTCACTCGGATCAGTCGTACCCGCGCTCGTCCCGGCCTTCCATGAAGTTGATAAAGGCCCGGTTGACGACACGGTTGCCCCCGGGTGTCGGGTAATTACCGGAGAAATACCAGTCGCCGTTGTTTTTGGGGCAGGCTTGCTGCAGCCCCTCTACCGTTTGGTAAATGACTTTGATCTCTGGCTCTATGCCTTCGGGCGAAACGATCTCCGCAATTTTATCCGATACGGTTTCGTAATCAAACTCGTCATAAAGCGCCTGCACTTCATTGGTGATGTCTTCCTTCAGGCTATGTTCCTGTGCCTTGCAGCGCTCGTAAGCTTCGTGCAGCAGGTGCTCCTTGCCGTTTTCCTTTAGCAGCTCCACCAAAGCCCGGAATGCGACAAACTCCTTCATTTTAGACATATCGATCCCATAGCAGTCCGGATAGCGGATTTGCGGGGCAGAGGATACAATCACAATTTTCTTGGGCCGCAGTCGGGAGGCAATATTAATGATACTATCGTGGAGGGTCGTGCCCCGTACAATAGAATCGTCCAGTAGAACGAGTGTGTCTTTATGGTTGGTCACGATGCCGTAGGTCACGTCGTATACATGCGCCACCATAGCTTCCCGGGAGGTCGTATCCGCGATAAAGGTGCGCTGTTTGGCATCCTTGACCACCAGTTTTTCCATCCTTGGCTTCATAGCCAGGATTTTCTCCAGCTTATCCGGTTTCAGGTCTTTGCCTTTCTTGAGGATTTTATCCTTTTTGATTTCGTTCAGGCTATCTGTCAGCCCTTCCATCAGGCCGTAGAATGCAGTTTCTGCGGTATTGGGCACAAAGGAGAAGACGGTGCGCTTGAAGTCGTAATCTACCTCTTCGAGCACCTTCTCTGTCAGCTGCCGGCCGAGCTGTTTCCGCTCCAGGTAAATATCGCGGTCGTTGCCACGGGAGAAGTAGATACGCTCAAAGGAACAAGCCGCCCGGTCGAGCGGGTCCATACAGCGTACCTCGCTCACGCGGCCATCCTTCTTAACGATGAGGGCGTGCCCCCGTTTCAATTCCTTGATATCGCCAATGTGAAGATTGAAAACGGTTTGGATAGCGGGTCGCTCGGAAGCCACGACTACAATTTCGTCATCCTGATAGTAAAATGCAGGGCGGATACCGGCCGGATCACGCAGCACAAAGGCATCGCCATGGCCAATGAGCCCGGCCATGACGAAGCCGCCGTCAAACTTCTTGCTGGCGCGCCGCAGCAGGCGCTGAATATCCAGGTTTTTATAGATCAGCTCATTGACCTCCTGATTGGAATAGCCATCGGGCTTGTACCAGGTGTGGAGGCGCTGCACTTCATCATCCAGGAAGTGGCCGATTTTTTCCAGCACGGTAACGGTATCTGACTTTTCCTTGGGGTACTGCCCCAGCTCCACGAGTTCCTGAAAGAGCTCATCGACGTTGGTCAGGTTGAAGTTGCCGGCGACGAGGAGGTTACGGGTAATCCAGTTGTTCTGGCGCAGGAAAGGGTGGCAGGTTTCCACGCCATTATTGCTGTGGGTGCCATAGCGCAGGTGTCCCAGGAGGAGCTCGCCTACGTAGGGCTTATTGTCCTTGAGCCACTGCGGGTCGTTGAGCTGCTCCGGTGTCAGGTCCTTGAAGTGGCGGTGTACCTGCTGAAAGAGGTCATCGAGATAATTGGAAGCCACGCTGCGTTTGCGGCTGATGTACTTTTTGCCGGGTTGCACATCAAGTTTGATGGTGGCCATGCCGGCACCGTCCTGCCCGCGGTTGCGCTGTTTTTGCAGCAGCAGTTGCAGCTGATTCAGGCCGTAGAAGGCCGTACCGTACTTTTTATGGTAATAATCAAGCGGTTTGAGCAGGCGGATCATCGCTATTCCGCACTCGTGTTTGATCTGATCGCTCATGGCTGTGTGCCCTTTGTTTAGGAGGAAAAAGAAGTTGCCGCAAAGGTAGGGCCTTTTTGGCAATGCACCGATTAAAGTCAGGAAACATCTTCGGCTGCGGACAAGTTGAGCGCCCCGGTCTGAAGTTCATCCGGATTCGTCCAAAGAAGTGGCATTATGGGCGGTGTGGCCTTAACTTCTGACCGTCTTTGCATGTTAAACAAATAATAATGATATTTCGACACGCACATACTAGCAGTAGCGCACTTGTAATTTCCGGCATGAAAGAAAAAAACGTAGCAGGCATACTCGCATTATTTTTGGGCGGCTTTGGCGTCCACCGCTTTTACCTGGGCCAAACCGGGCTGGGCATTTTTTATATGCTCTTTTTCTGGTTCCCGGTGATGTGGATTGTAGGGCTGATCGATGCGATTGCGTTTTTCTCTATGGATAACGAGAAGTTCGACCGAAAGTACAACCGGGAGCTGCTCTACCGCCGCGAGCAGGAACGCAACTACGACTACCGTGACGACGAGGCTATGCGCCGGATGGAACGCTACGAGCGCCGTCGGGAAGCCCGTCGTGAACGGAGCTACTACCGCCCGAAGAAGCGCAATACCCCAAAGCGCCAGAGCGCCCCAAGCCGGGCTAAGAAGCCTGACAACCCGCACAAAAGTACCGGAGTACAAAAATTCAAGGACTACGACTACAGCGGAGCAATTGCCGATTTTAAAAAGGCACTCAAGATTGAGCCCCGTGATGTGGCCACCCATTTCAACATCGCCTGTGCCTACTCGATCAGTGAGCAGCCGGAGGAAGCCTTCAGCCACCTCGATCTGGCTGTGCAGTTTGGCTTCAATGACTTTGAGAAAATCCGGGAGCACGACAAGCTCGCCTACCTCCGCATTCAGGATGAGTTTGAGGATTTTGCTAAGAATGGGTTCCGCCTGCCGGGCAACGAAGCAGCGTCTGCGCCTTTTGCATCGTCTAGTAAACAGGGAATGCCTGCTGAAGAAGAAGTGGAAGACCATTCTCACCTGCTCGAACAGCTCAAGCAGTTGGGCGAACTGAGAGAAAAGGGCTTGCTCACCGAAGAGGAATTTGCGATTCAAAAGAAGCGGCTGCTTGGATAAAGGCACGCCATGAATTTGTCAGAATTGTACAAATGATAGGGTCCGGCTCAACAGGTTTCGCTAAATTGCGTTAGAACTCATGAATCAGAAAGACAATTAAGCATGACGGCCCAACAGCTCATCTCAGACAGCATTATCCCTTTGCGTACCTCTGAAACGGGAGATACCGCCCTGGGCATTATGAATGACTTCTACGTCCGTCACCTTCCTATTGTCAATGACAAGCAGCTGTTGGGGCTAATTTCCGAAGAAGATATTCTGGAGCACGATGCGCATGAGCCGGTGGGTTCCTATCAGCTCTCGCTCATCCGCCCGTACGTCAAGCACAACGATCACCTCTACGAAATCCTTCGCCTGATCGCGGAGTACCATCTCACCCTAATCCCGGTAGTGGATGAAGAAGAGAACTACATCGGGCTCATCACTATGGAAGATGTGCTGCAGTACTTCACCAAAACGGCTTCCTTCTCCGAGCCTGGCAGCATCGTGGTCCTGGAGATGAGCCGCCACGATTATCAGCTTTCACAGATTGCGCAAATTGTGGAGTCTGAGAATGCCGCCGTGCTCAGCGCTTTCATTACCACCAGCCTTGATTCCATCCGGGTGGACGTTACCATTAAGATCAACCGGCAGAACATTCAGAACATCCTGGCTACTTTCGAGCGCTATGAATACGAGGTCAAGGCTTCCTTTAATGAGATTGAGTACCTCGACTCTTTGCGCGACCGTTATGACTCTTTGATGGCTTATTTGAATGTGTAACTGATCTTTCGCATGCGAAAGATCAGTTAAAAAGTGATTTCACATCAATCGTCAAATACGATGCTCATGATTTAAAGAACTGGAGTATTGAGCACCCTGACTGGAACTTCCTAAACCGGCTGAAACGCCAGCCGGACAAATCCGCTTTCTTTTACTGGCATCAAACGGTAAGTTTGTTGACAAAAGATACTTCCGCGCTTTAGCCTCCTCATCACAATCTTCTTACCCCCCCCCAAGCAACAACACCCTCGGAAAATGGAAAACCTCATACTCCCTAAATGAAAAGGGCGTGACTTGGCTGCTCAGTACGGAGCGGTTGTATATACTCGGAACGGAGAGGTTTGGGCGTCCACCCGACGCACGAGTATGCCGACACGCACAGGTATGCCGACACGAAGTCATGGTTGGTCCCAAACTACTTCGTCGTCGGTATAGTAGGTTAGTGCCCTGAAGGGTGAGCCATTCTCAATTTGACAAATTGTTCCTCCGCCCCCACGTTTTCGCACCTTCCGCTAATGGAAAAAAGAAAACTCCAGGTTTGGGGCCCGGGTGCATTTACAGGCTGTGCTGCGCGCGAGCTTTAGAACGGAATAAAGCTCCGGGAGCGGCATCAGGTCGGTGTTCATGGTTTCACCTTGCAAAAACATGGAGCACCTAGGTGCCGCAGTGACAATATACAAGATGTGGCTGGAGAAAATACCAAATTGAGAATTGCTGGGTTTTATTCCTGCTTTCAAATACCAAGTAAGGCTACACGGCCCATCATCGTTTACTATTTGTCCCGATTTAGCGTATAATTGAGCCCAATTATGTATTGCGTGTAGGTGTAACTGAAAGGCTGAATATTATTGAGTATATAATGTGCGGTAAACCCCAGATCTAAAGAAAGCCCGCGCCAGATTGGCAGATCATAGCCCAGCCCCCACCCAAGGTAACTCAGCCCGGCTACCCGGTAGGGGTCCAGGTCACCACAGGTACAATAATCACCTACATAGTAAGAGGCTTCCGCAATCAGTCGGCTGACATCACGGGGCAGGAAGTCATACTGTATAAAAGCACCGAACAGGTTGTACCGGGCTTTGTCGTTCAACCCCTGTTCCACACTCGACCCCCAGGTAAAAATATGCTTATGAGACAGCCCAAAGTATAGGGAAGGCGTCAGGCTCACAGCAATGTTTTTCTCCCATGTTGTCTCATTATGTGTGTTACTGACGTCAGGGTTGTCTTCCCATATATGCGTTACAGAAGAGCCTATGACCAGGCGTTTCCCGAAAGCACTCTCACCTTGAGCACGGCATAGCAGCGGGATAGTCAGCGCTATCGCTATGAAATAAAGCGGCTTCATAGGCTTTTTAGTTTCCCAATTTCTAATGACAAGCCCAAAAAAGGCTGGGCGAAAGCAGAGGCTAATGATCGATTGGACGGCCTATAGTTGTAATAGCCTGTTTGCACTTTCACCCCATGCCCTATACTGTAATAAAAGGCTCCACCAAATAAATAGTAAACGGTAAATCTACCGGATTCTTGCATCCGCTCATCCCAGCTAAATCCTCCTCCGGCCAAACTAAGCTTACCCCAAAAGCAGCCTGACGCCTTCATTGAGACAGAGCAGGCCATGAAGCAGCAATTAGGGTAAGCCTCAAGTGCATTGATTAAATCAAGACATCATACTAAATCCTGATGCCACCAAAAAATTATAGGATACATCACTGCCTGTACCTCTGACATGCCTGATTCTAGTGCCTACGGACAAAGTTTTATAAACGTCATAAGTTGCTGTCAACCCGAAATTGGCGTTGAAGGTGTTCTCATTCCTTGCACTAAACCATAAAAATGGAATATTCGGGTTGAGGTAATTTTCAACAAATCTCATTTCTCTGTACCGGTTCAAGCCGTAACCTGCCGATAAGTTTAACCGAAAGCGGTCGCCTCTTACGACATCATATCCCAACAATAAGCCCAGGTGAGCTTGTGACCTTTGCCAGTTCATGGTGTAGGAATATCCAAAAGCGTTCTCCCCTCTCTCTGGTATTGATTCAAATACATGGATATACGCATCTGAGGCAGGATTGATTTGCTCAAACATATTCATAAAATGAAAAACCGGTCCAATATGCCAACGTTTGTAGATAAAGGTCATTTGCCCATCGACATTTATCGCTGCAAACCCCTCTGCATCTGACAGGCCGCTGCCAAGATCAATTGCAAATTTTTCCTGTGCCTGCATAGCTGAGGCTCCATATACCAGCAGTATCCAAAAGAATAAGTGCTTAATCATGTTTCTTCATTTGAAAAGTGAGCCCACCTACTCTTTGCCACCAACACTCAGAAGTGAACTGCTGCTCACCGTTTTTGTACATTCTCCATCATTGCTACAGGGGCTACAGTTTCCGCGATCTCCACCGTTGAACCTTGGCTCGCAACCGCCAGTTTCTTGAGAACAATCAGAAGTGGTACAACTAATCGTGTAATTTACTCTCAATACAGTGCCATCTGCTTTCTCCACCCAAAATGTGGATTTGTAGGCTTTGCCAGAAAACACTAATGTATAGCCCCCCTGAGCAGCTGTTTCTATGCTCACATCCGTAAATTCACCGTTGATTCCTGAAAACCGCTGTAGATTTTGGTTGTAAGCCCGCAGCAGCTCTGTCTTGTCAGCAGTCAGCACCGCTTTACCATCTTGGAGCTCTCCGATGGCCAGCCAGCCCTTCTGAGCGTGAGTACAGCTGAACGCTGTCAGCGCTATGAAAATTATTAACAATAAATGCTTCATGATTGAAAATTTTGAGGTACCCTACAAACATAGGCCCTGTTTGTGCAAAAATTTTGCACTCTGCCGTTTTCCCGCCATTTTTTTTTGAAGTTTTTTTAAGCCCTCCAAACAAGCTCCAAGCCCGATAGGGCCGAGCGAAAAGTGAGCCCCGCAGCATAGCGGCTCCTGCCGTTGGGCATGGGCAGGCCCCAAAAAACGGCAATCTGATTTGAGCCCCCTCATCACAACCTCCGTACCACCCCCACCAACAACACCATCGGAAACTGGAAAACCTCATACTCCCTAAATGAAAAAGGAGTGACTTGGCTGCTCAGTACGGAGCGGTTCTTCAGCAGATTGGTGCCCTGAAGGGTGAGCGCCCAGCGGCCGCCATCAAATTGGTAACGGGCATCAAGGGATACCTCATTGTAAAAATCGTAAGACTGCCCGGCCCGGCGAAAGCCATGTAAAGCGGCTGCCCCTTTGACCTGCAGGTTTTCCATGGGCAGGACTTCCCATGACAGCGACAGCTCATCCTGATCGAACCGGGCTTGTGAGCTGCCCTGCTGACGTACCCACCGCTGCGACCGGCTGTAGGCCAAACGCAGGGCGGCTGCCTTGCTGATTTCCCACCGGATTTCCGGATTTGCAAAGGCTTGCCACTCCGCTAACCGGCTATCTACGCCATAGAAGATTTGCCGGAAGGCGGACTGCCTGCCCCTGAAGTTGACCGACCATTCCAGACGATCCCCTTTTTGGCTCATCCGCCCGCGGAAAGACCATTCGTGGCCAGCATCCCGCAGGAGGAAAGTTTCCCGTAGCTGATCGATACCGGTGCCGCTGATGCGCTGTTGCAGTGCGAGGCTGCGCAGGGCGTACGACAACTGCAGGTACCAATTGCGCTGGGTGAAAAAGTCCCTGCGCCGGTAAGCCAGGTTCCAAATATGAGAAAGGCTGTTGCGCAGATCCGGATTGCCCTGTTCCAGCTGATTGAAGCCGGTGATCGTTGCCCGGCTCAGCCAGGCTTCCGTTTCCGGAAAGAGCCGGCTGATGCGGTACCCCAATTCAAATTCACCCACATTCGTCCAGGTGGTGGTGGCTTTGGCGAAAGGCAGGGCCAGCCATTCCCTTTGGCGGGCAGCCGCCTGCCCCTCATCGCGAATCCGCCATTGCATGCAGTGGATGGTGGTGCCCAGTTCGCCCTCCAGCGCATCGCGGGTGTACTTATAAGACAGGCGGGCAGAGGCATCCTCCAACCGAAGCTTTTGACCGTTGCCAAACCGGGTCGTATCAATAGGCAGCAACAAGGGCGTGCCGTTACCGGCTGACCAGCTGTCCATAGTCTGCGCCCGGCTATGCAACTGACGGTAGCCCAGCTGGAATTCGAAGTGGTTCTGCGGACTCAGCACCCAATAATGCCGGTAGGCGGCGGAAAGGGCAGAAAGCCGGGTCTGCCCCTGATGCGAAAGCCCGGCATTCGGTTCCGGTGGTGAGCCAATCAGCCCTTGCAGCAGGGGCTGATTAGATTGCAGGCCAAGCTCGTCCTCCGCTCTGCGCTGCTGCCAGGAGGCTTCCAAAGTGCCAATGTGATGACCGCTGATTTTATGGTGGGCTTCCAGGGTATGGCTGTGGTTTTGAAAGTTATTGTCCTCGTCTGTGAACAGATCACGCCCGGTCTGCACCGTTTGCGAAAGCAGCGTGGAGGCCTCTTCCGCCATTCCATACTGCAGGTCGGACTCCAGGGAGAGGTAGTAGTCTTTTTTGGGATCGTACACCAGGCTGAGGTTGCCGTTGGAGGTTGCCCGTTCGGTATCGCGTTCGCTTTCCCGGTTTTCGGTAACGGGTGGTGCCCCGTCCTGCTGCCAGAAGGCATTGCGCGACAGCGAACGGTAGCCCTGCACACTGCGGAGCCCCAGCCCATAGGCGTAAACAGTCCAGTCTGGGAGAGGCGCAGCGCTGACATTCAGCCCGCCAAACTGTGAGCGGCCGGAGCGGTTATTGCCCGGTGACAGGTAAGGCATAAAATCCTGCTGCAAGCCCGACAGCCCGGCTTGCCCCTCTGCCAGCAATCGGCCCATACCGCCCTGCATCTGAATGACATCGGAAAAAGACAGCGGCTCCAGATTGGCGTTGTTCAGGTCGCCGATGCCATTGACGCTTACCTCAGGGGAATAGTAAAAAAGGTTGGGGTGGGCAAGGTAGCGTTTTTCGGGGCCAGCCGCCGCCGCGATATCTCCAAAGACGAAGCGTTTTTTGTCTTCCCGCAGGCGTACATTGAGCACCAGCTGATTGCCCGTGCCCAGGGGTTGCAGGAAATCAACGGCGTTATAATTATCGATGACCTCCAGCTTGGCAATTACCTCTGCCGGGATATGCTCTAGCGCCAACCTGGAACTGCCACCGAAGAAGGGCTTCCCTTCCACCATCACCTGCTGCACCACTTCCCCATTGAAGCGCAGGCGGTTTTGCTCATCCACTTCCATACCTGGCAGGCGGCGCAGCAGGTCCTGCAGCTTCCAGTCGAATACCTCCCGGAAGGCATCTGTCTGATAGGTGACCGTATCGCCGCGGACCACGACCGGTGGGGCACGGTCTTTGACTTCCACCATCGCCAGGTCGAGGGGTTGCAGGCGCAGAGTAATTTGCAGGGTCGTATCTTCCGTTCCGGCAGGCAGGGTTATGGAGACCGGCCGGTAGCCAAGATAGGTAGTGGTCATTCGCAGGCCTGCAGCGAAACTTGCCTTAAAGCGGAACCGCCCCTGTTGATCCGTCATTGCAAAACGCAGGGTAGCTCCTTCCCCTACCGGCACGAAGGAAATACTGGCAAAAGGCAAAGGCGTGCGCAGGCTATCGTCCAGTACCTGCCCGGTAATTTGGCGTGATTGGGCCAAGATGGGCCACCCAGCCAGCAGGAGCAGCCCGGTAAAAAAAATCCGGTTGTTCCGCACTACTGCCGGCTTTTGAATTGTTGCTCATTGTAGGCGTCGTATTCCTTCTTACTGACCGTTTTGCCTTTTTTGAGCCGGATATCCTTTTCTTGTTCGGCAGATAAGCCTTCGGTGAGGGAGTCGATCGTAAAGGTAGACCAGGGTTTGCCTACTACACCCGCCTCCAATACCAGCCCGGGCAGCCCATCCATGCCCTTGGGACCATAGGGCAGCGGAATTTCCGGGGTAAACCACGCTTCGATCTCATAGTATATTTGCCGTTCGCGAGCTTCTTCATAGTAATCCACTACTGCCGCCGCTTTTTTGCAGGCATACTGCCCAATGTAGCGTTCTTCCTCTGTGATGGCCCACTCGTATTCTTCGTAGGGCATTTGCACGTTGATGCGCTGCCCGGTTTGTTCCACCTGCTTGATTTTCTCCTGCTTTTTGGTGTTACGGTAGTATACATTATTGGCTCCCGTGGTGCTTTTAGCTAGGATGTGCCCCAGCTCATCACCCAGTGGCAGGTAGGGGATAAGCCGGTACTGCGCATGTTCGGAAGTGTAAAGGAGTTCAAAGCGCATCTGGGGGTATTCTGCTTCCATCCCCTTCATGCTAGTCTTAAAACCTTCCCGCTGTTCCGGGGGTAGGCTTTTTACTGCTTCATCCAAAGTTGTGTGGCGCTCAGCGGTACTAATGAGTTTGTAAATCACCTGCCCGGACTGTGCAGGGAGGGTGAGGGTGCAGAGGAGAAAAGTAGTCGCTAAGAGTAGAAATCTGGGGTACATGTTTGTTGTTTTTGTCAATATCTATGGTGATGGCCGGATATACTAAACAAAGCTTACCCCAAAAGCAGCCTGATGTCTTCATTAAGCCGGAGCAGGCTATAAAGCAGCCACTATTGGGGTAAGCCTCAAGTGCGTTGAACCGTTGATTAAACTATGACATCCGCACTAATACTAAATCCTGATGCCCACTAAAAAATTATAGGATACATCACTGACAATGCCTCTGACATGCCTGATCCTTGTGCCTACGGACAAGGTTTTGTAAACGTCATAAGTTGCTGTCAACCCGAAATTGGCGTTGAAGGTGTTCTCATTCCTTGCGCCGAACCATAGAGATGGAGCATTCGGGTTGAGGTAATTTTCAACAAATCTCATTTCTCTGTACCGGTTCAAGCCGTAGCCTGCCGATAAGTTTAACCGAAAGCGGTCGCCCCTTACGACATCATATCCCAACAATAAGCCCAGGTGAGCTTGTGACCTTTGCCAGTTCATGGTGTAGGAAAAACCGGAAACATTCTCCCCCCCCGCTGGTATTGCTTCAAATATATAAATATAGGCATCTGCCGAAGGATTGATTTGCTCAAACATATTCATAAAATGAAAAACCGGGCCAATATGCCAACGTTTGTAAATAAAGGTCATTTGCCCATCGACATTTATCGCTGCAAACCCCTCTGCGTCTGACAGGCCGCTGCCAAGATCAATTGCAAATTTTTCTTGTGCCTGTATAGCTGAGGCTCCATATAGCAGCAGTATCCAAAAGAATAAGTGCTTAATCATGTTTCTTCATTTGAAAAGTGAGCCCACCGCCTGTATCGTGGGTGTAATTGGAAAGTAAGCCATCGCAATATTCCACAATTGACTCGCCTACCCAGTCATCTCCAGAATTAATACTGAATGTAATTCCCCTACCTACTTCAAGCTCAATAAGAGGGGTGACCTTAATTTTTGTTGTCAAGTCTAACTTGATAGATTTTATAGGACTATTATCATGTTCGTACCAAGCGATTTTCATTCTGTCTCCATCTCCTATCTCATCCCATGTAATCAGCTCATAAGAAGGCGTGAACCACGAATTATTACCGCTTACATTTTCTGTTAATCCCTTCTTCAACCCTCCGATACCGTCTCCAACTACTATGTATTCTCCATCAACATAAGAAATATTTGCATCATCGGACCATATTATGATAGGATAGAATTCACCTTTAGCACCTTGCCACCAGTGATCATAGGTATCCGTTGTTCGAAACCTCCAAATGAAGTCCTTTCCATCTTTACAGTACCTGTCACACGGTTCATTGCAAGCATTGGGATCGGTTGGTGGGGCTGATCCTGTACAACCATAAAAGGTGGCACAATACCACTCGCAAAGCCCTGCATTTGCAAATGAAACGCCACAATCACAACAGTATGTCCTCAATGTAGAGTTAAAGTTAATCATTAGCCCCGAGTGGATATATACATCAGTTTCTCCTATCTTACCAATCGATACCTTCTCTGGAGTGCCCGAAACCTCTATTTGCGGTATGTAAGCTTCTGAAGTTCTAAGTATAAATACCTTTTCTTTAGGGTTAGAGGCAATAGAATGAGCCTGCACCTCTCCATCCATATAGAATTTAATGCTCTCATTCTCATCTAGGTCATCTTGACCTTCATCAATATAAATTTTAGCAGAAAAGGCATCTGAATTCCCGAAGTTCAGAAGTAGTAGACTCAAGCCATGATCACGCTCTTCAATTCTTTGAATAATTGAGGCATCACCATCATTGGCTAAAGTTATCAGCTCACGGAGAGTAGCTGTTTTATTTTCTGTAACTTGTAGGGGCTTATCTAGTTCTAAAGCCACAAAAAACTCTAATTCATAATATCCTTTCTTCGCCATTTCTATTGCAAGCTGTTGAAGTTCAGTCTGTAGCCCCTCATATTCAGCGATTAAACCTGATAAGTTCTTTGCAATTGTGTGTCGATCTTGTTCAATCGATGGTAATTCCTTTTCAGGAACATAGTCAGACTCTTCTTCACAACTGAATACCAAGAGTGGCAAAATTAGCATAAGGTAAAACCATCGTTTGTTCTGTTTTGGAACTAATTCATTTAGTTTCATCTTTAAAAGATTTAGATAAATTAAGCTAGAGCTAAAGTTCTTCGTATGATTCTAAAATTGATTCGATTCTATATGAGAGCTTATCAAAACTAAGTTTTGTACGCGCGTTTGTATAGAGGTCCTCTTCAAAACAAAGTTCAACAAACTCTATCAAGAACGAACAAAGAACTCAAGAATAGCAAATCACCTTCTTTTTAGGCATCGGCATTTTCCTGTTACCCTACAAACATAAGTGCAGTTTGTGCAAAAATTCTGCACTCCCCGATTTTCCCGCCATTTTTTTTGAAGTTTCTAACAAAAAGCCTACTAAATCACTCCTCCGACCCCGCCTCATCCGGATAAAGTAACCTGTGCAGATCCACAGGCAATGGCGTTTCATAATAATAGGAACGGCGTTTGTCACAGTAGCTGACCTTTGCCCCCAGTTCTTTCAGTGTTTTCAGGTAGTTGTAGATGGTACGGCGGCTGCAGCCAAAGCGGGCGGCGAGCTGATCAGAGCAGCCTGTGGCTTTACGCTGGATCAGGCTATCCAGGCGGTCTAAGTTTTGAAGTTGAGCGATTAGTTTCATCTTTTAGCATTTAGGGGGTATACAAACCCTGTCAGAACTGAATACGAAAGGCTAAGCTACCCAAGCGCATGAGCAGGCCTAACGCATTGATTATCGTTCCAGTAAGTACAACCGAGCCCGAAGGGGCTGAGCCAAAATTGTGCGGTTAATTAGTGTGTTGCCGATCTTGATTTTTGATCAGACAGAGCTGCGCGCATTATTTTTTTCATTAAGTTTTCACGCGTTCAACACTGTACAAAATACGGCATTCTACTAAATTATGCAAGAGGCTCACCACCCTTTAATTCTGACCGCGCTCATACACAACCCTCTTTTCTTTTTGTTTCCTACCCAAAACCTATTAAATTGAGAGCGGCAGAGCAGGCATACCACCGATTTGCGCGGTCGCTCTATAGCCTGCCCATAAAACTACACGCACCCCAAGGAACACTATCCATCATGATCCGCCTTCTTTTGCTTACTGTAGGGTTAGTGAGCTGCTTCAACGCATGGAGCAGAGACCGGGAAGTGGTCTACATCGACTCCATCGCTGTGACCGGCAACAAGCAAACGCTATCGGAAATCATCCTGCGGGAGATGTCCATACGGCAAGGGGACACGATACTCCTGGAGGAACTGCCGGAGAAGATTACGTGGTCCGAACAGATGATCATGAACACCGGGCTGTTCAACCGGGCACAGATCAGCTATCAGGCCTGGAAGGGAGAGACCAATGAAGTACAGCTGCTGGTGACGGTGGAAGAGATGTGGTACCTCTACCCTATTCCGGTATTTGAGTTGGCCGACCGCAACTTCAATGTCTGGTGGGTAGACCAAAAACGCTCACTTGACCGCACCAACTACGGGATGGACTTTGCCCACATCAACCTGACGGGTAGAAAGGATAAGCTCAAGGGGTCCGTCAAGTATGGCTATACCCGAAAATATGCCCTTTCCTACAGCCTGCCTTACCTCAACAAAGCCCAAACTCTGGGCGCCTTCGCAGGGGTGGGCTACTGGCGCAACCGGGAGATCAATTACCGCACAACCGATAGCCGGCAGCAGTTTTTCCGGTCAGAAGAAGGCTTCATTTACGAGCGGTTTACCGGTGAAGCGGGCATTACCTTCCGGCCACAGCTGCAATCTTATCACGATTTGGAACTTAGCTTCACGCAAAAGCGCATCGGAGACGAAATCGCCCTGGACCTCAACCCGGACTACCTCCTCGACGGGCGGCACCGCATCCGATACTTTGCGCTGCGCTATAACTATTTCCACGAAAACCGGGATGTAGCCCCTTATCCCTGGGAGGGGTCGTTTTGCTACGGCAGCCTCCTCAAAGAGGGCCTGGGCCTCTTTGGTGAACGCTCCGGGCTGACCCTGTTCACCGGTTATGGAAAATATATCCCCTGGGGCGAGCGCTGGAGCCTGGGCCTGGTGATGCGCACCAAGCTGTCCATCATCCGCTCGCGTCAGCCCTATCAGGATAACCGGGGTTTGGGCTTCAGCGGGCATACCATGCGGGGGTGGGAATACTACGTCATTGATGGCATGGACATGGCGATGGGCAAATCGAGCCTTCGTTTTCGTTTTGCCGAGTACAATTTTAATTTTGGAAAGCTGATGCCGATTCAGCAGCTGCGGCGCATGCCCATCAAGCTTAACCTCTCGCTCAACAACGACCTGGGCTACGTCAACAGCCCTTACGCCCGCCCCGATAACCCGTACAGCAACCGTCTGCTATGGGGAGGCGGCATAGGGCTAGATATTGTGCTCTACTACGATAAAGTGATCCAAATCCAATACAGCATCAACGATTTGATGGAAAAAGGCTTATTTTTACACCTTAGCACAAATATTTAGTGTGGTTCAACGAGTAGCCACTTCAGGTTTGTCAACTTTGTTGGTTTTACCTTAATAAAAACTCCAGGGCATTTAGAATCAATCCAGCAGATGCAAGTAGTCGTTTACAGCAAAGTTCTCAAGGAAAAAGACATCCCGCACATTCAGCACCTCTTCGATGCCCTGCATGAGGAAGGCATCCACGCTTACGTCTATGCCCCCTACCTCGAGCAGCTAAAGGGAGAAATCCGCCTGCCGGCACAAGTAGGTACCTTTGGAGGCTACCTGGACTTTACCACCCATAAATTCGACTTCTTTATCACGCTGGGAGGCGATGGCACGATTCTGGCTGCCACTACCCACATCCGTGACAGTAAGGTCCCTATTTTGGGGATCAACCTGGGGCGGCTCGGTTTTCTGGCCAGCATTGAGAAAAAGCGCATTCACGACGCCATTAAGCTGCTCAAGCGGGGCATGTACAGCATACAGGAACGATCTATGCTCTACCTGGAATCCAACCTGCCCATCTTTGGGGAAATCCGCTTTGCGCTAAATGATATTACATTGCTCAAGCGGGACACCTCCTCCATGATTACCATTCACACCTTCATCAACGGGGCTTACCTCAACTCCTACTGGGCGGATGGTATCATTGTGGCGACACCAACGGGCTCCACCGGTTACTCCCTGAGTTGCGGCGGCCCCATTATTTTCCCCAATTCCGGCAACTTTGTCCTCACCCCTGTAGCTCCGCACAACCTTAATGTCCGGCCCATTGTCATTTCAGAAAGCTCCGTCATTTCATTTGAAATTGAAGGGCGGGCGGAGAACTTTTTATGCACCCTGGACTCCCGCTTTGAAACCATCACCGCTGCTCATCAGCTGGCCGTCCGCAAAAATGACTTTGGCATTCGGCTGGTGCAGCTACACGATGTCAGCTTCATGGATACCATTCGGCAGAAGCTCGCCTGGGGATCAGATAAACGAAATGACGAGTAACCATGCAAACCACCCTGCAATTGCACGGCCTGACTTACAGGGCTGACTTACGGCACCCCATAGATATTGCCATTCCCCTGAAAGCGGGCCTGGAAACCGTCAATTGCTTCTACGCTCCTCCTATGGAGCACAGCCCTGTGGTAGCTGGGGATTTTATCGGCTCCACTCAGGAAGGTGGTGCAGTCAACTTTCTGACGGTCCGCCTGACCCCTCATGGCAACGGCACCCATACCGAATGCGTAGGGCATATTGCGAAGGAAACCTACACCATCAATCAGTGCCTCCAACAATTTCATTTCCCGGCCAGACTCGTGAGTGTCTTTCCAACCAAAACCGATAATGGGGACCGGGTAGTTTACCGAGAACAACTCGAGGCCCTGCTTGAAGCACATCCGCCCACGCCCGCGCTGATCATCCGTACGCTGCCCAATGATGACCTCAAAATGATCACCAACTACTCCGGCGCCAATCCGCCCTATCTGCACCACGAGGCCGTTAACTATCTGGTGGAACGCGGTGTTGAACATTTGCTGCTCGACCTGCCCTCCGTAGACCGGGAGGAAGATGGCGGGCAACTGCTTGGGCACCGGGCTTTCTGGCAATATCCGGAGTCGCCCAGGGCACATTGCACCATAACCGAGCTGATTTATGTAAACAATTCCATCCGGGATGGTTTATACTTACTGAACCTTCAGGTGGCCAGCTTTGAAATTGACGCCAGCCCGAGCAAGCCGGTTCTGTACGCTTTAGAACCCTTTGAATAAATGCCATTTTATCAGTCCACATATCACTCCAAAACCTTTCGTGACTTCAAGGAGATTGATGCCACCAACTACCGGCGTATTATCCATTTCTACGAAGGCCGGGAGGGCACCATCCGTGGGCTGGACTTTGAGGAGTACTTCGAGATGCTTGTGGCGTATGTCAACAGCCTTTTTGAAGTGGGCTCCCACCAAAAGCACCTGCTGATGGTCAATGTGGCGATCGAGGAGGTCATTGTACAGAATGTGGCAAGCCCGCCGGGAGAGAA
The DNA here is from genome assembly GCF_022763345.1 of Phaeodactylibacter sp. Classification (GTDB taxonomy): domain Bacteria; phylum Bacteroidota; class Bacteroidia; order Chitinophagales; family Saprospiraceae; genus Phaeodactylibacter. The sequence continues at coordinate 24,059 of NZ_JALEGS010000020.1, read as the reverse complement.
CCTGTACGAACAACTGCTCTTTAGAAAAGCGGCTTCTCATTTTCAGTGCATGCAATACGAAAAGTGCCACTATATCCTGCTGCAACTTATTCGAATTGACCCCTATCACAATGACGCCATTAGTTTCCTCAAAAAATGCCTGCGCCGGATGGAACCTACTTTCCTGGAACGCGCCAAAGCCACGGCCATTTTTCTTTTTCTGCTTGCTGCGCTGGTAATTTCTATCGAAGTGCTGCTCGTACGCCCTTTCTACGAGATGCACGCTGACTTGATAGAACGTTCCCGCAATACCATCTTTGGCATTGGTTGCCTTTCACTCGTGGGCGGATTGCTGTTGCACCGGTTCCGGGTGGAGCAACGGGTAGAACGGATGGTGCAGCAAATCCGCCACGAAAAACTGCTCCGGTAGGAAAAGTAATACAGGTTTGCTCCTTAGCCGTTTGGAGGACCTGCCTGCTTGGCCATGACCTCACGGGCAGGCAGGAATAAATGATGCATTTTTTTTTCTCCGTCAGTTCCGGGCTGGCAATGCCGGGGATTCCCACTATATTCGCAGCAAAAATCCATGAAACCAACTTTGCTTATCCTTGCAGCCGGTATGGGCAGCCGCTACGGTGGCCTCAAACAGCTCGACGGCCTGGGCCCCAACGAAGAAGTGATTATTGAATACTCCATTTACGATGCCATCCGCGCCGGCTTTGGCAAGATCGTCTTCGTCATCCGGGAAGATATTGAGAAGGCTTTCCGCGAAAAGTTCGGCGGCAAGTTCGACGATAAGGTGGAAATCGAGTATGCCTTTCAGGCCATCAATACCCCGGTAGAAGGCATTAGCGATCTGCCTGAACGGGAAAAACCCTGGGGTACGGCTCATGCCGTCCTGGTGGCCCACGACAAAATCAATGAGCCTTTCGCTGTTATTAATGCTGACGACTACTACGGCATCAGCAGCTTCAAGGCCATGGCAGATTTCCTAAAAGATGACTGCGCACCGGACCACTACAGCATGATTGGCTACCAACTGGACAAGACACTCTCCGATGCCGGCCATGTCAACCGTGGGGTTTGTGAAGTAGACGAAGCCGGCCACCTGACCGATGTGGTGGAGCGCCACAAAATTCAGCGCACGCCCAATGGCATTGTATACGAAGAAAATGACGGGCAGCACCCACTAAGCCCGGACGCACTGGTGTCCATGAACTTCTGGGGCTTCCACCCCAACGTTTTTGAGGCCACCCGGCAGCACTTCATCGAGTTTGTGGAAGCGCACCGGGATCAGCCCCGTGCGGAATTTTACATCCCGCTCGTTATCAACCGCCTGATCAATGAAGGCAAAATCGACCTCACGGTCATCCCCAATGCGGAGCGCTGGTACGGTGTGACTTATCAGGAAGATAAACCCATGGTGCAAGAGGCTTTCGCCAAACTGACGGCAGAGGGCCAATACCCTGAGCACCTGTGGAAGTAGTGGTAATCTCTTGACAGAACATTACTTAGCAATAATTGACCGCTTTTAACGCCTAAGATCGCTTAGCTTTCAGGAAAATCACCTGCTTTATGACTGCTAAGCGATCTTTTCTTTTTTCTCTTTTGCTGCTTACCGGGCTATTCTTAAGGGCACAGCCCAAAACCGGGTTCGCTCCGGCTGAAGGCGTAGACTTGTACTACGAATGCTACGGTGAGGGAGCGCCTATCGTGATCATCAACGGCGGTCCGGGCCTTATCACCAGGCGCATCCACCCGCAAGCCTCCGCCAACTGCACGCACTTTGTTTCGCTGATGGCCCGCATCGCCAGGAAGTGTGCCTTATCATCCGGCTGTATGCGTGTCAAGGCTGCGCTCAGCATCTGCTCGGTGTAGAATGCCAGGCGTGTATCGCCATAGTATGCCTCGATACGCTGCCGCGTCAGCTCAGGGATTGTGTCAATCACAATCCACCGCTTGCGCGAGTCGGCTTTGTCTTCATAGTGCTGCCAGGAATCGTTGCCTTTGCGATTGCGGTAAAGCCCCATTTTCACCACTTTCTCTGCTGACTTTTCGTTGTGATGAATCGCCGGGATAACCGCCGCCGTGCTAATGCAAATCCTGTTTTCTATTTCTGCAAAATTGGTCGTCATACCATGTCACGTTTTAGGAGGATTGTTGAGCTAATTCCATTGCAGCCTTCAGGTCAGTAATGGCTTGCTTTTCCAGTTTCGCTTTTTCCTCCGTGCGCTCCAGTAGTAACTTTGATGCCTGTGCCAATACGTACTCAGAATTGCGCGAGCCATTAAAGACTTGCATCACGAATGACAAAGTGCACTCGCACCGGCGAGCGACCTCCGTGAACGCTCCGTGGTACTGCCGCAGCCCCTTGCGCAATTGTTGTTTTTCTTCTAGTGTCATTTGAATAGTTGCTTTGGTTGTTTTACTTTCGTTGTATCCTTGAGCAAATGTATATCAGTTTTTCTGATAATTCAAGTATAAAATCAGTAAAACTGATTTTTTAACAATTCCTTAACACTTTGGAGCAATTAGCTAAGAATATAAAGTCGCTGAGAAAGCTGCACCGAATGTCTCAACATGCGTTAGCTAGTGTTATAGGTGTGGCGCAGAGCAACATACCTGCATGGGAGAGTGGCAAGAACAATCCAAGTCTTGAGCTGATTATTGACTTGGCTAATTTGTTTAAGGTATCAGTGGATGCGCTTCTTAAAAATGACTTATCAGAATTACCCCCATACAGTCTTGACCGATCATCAGATTTTCTGATAAATAAAGTAGAGGATTGTAGACCTAACTATGTAGACCTTTCTCCGAATCTTGTAGACCTAATTGACAACCACTGCCCATATGTGAGTGCTCAGCATTTGCAGCGCTACGCCGCAGGCATGCTCAAGGATCCCTTACCACATGCCAGCATACCAGGGCTGCGCCCAGGCTCCCAGGGCTTCCAGGTTATAGGTGATGCCATGCAGCCCCATCTGAAGCCCGGTCAGTACATTTGGTGCACAAAAAAAGCCCAGGCGGCAGAGGTGCGCCCGGGCAGCATTTACTTTATAACTTACTCGCCTTCAATGTTTTCCACCTGCTACGGTAAGGCAGAGGCAGACGGCATTACTCTGTACTACAGTAACTACCAGGAGTATCCGCCGCAGCACCTCGCCGCTTCATCTGTCCAGGAGGTTTGGGAGTGCTACGCTATACTATCGTATCTATAGGAATGTTGCCAGGAAGTTACTATGCGGTCACCAGTGCGCACCATTTGAGCGCCACTTGTTGGCAGGTCTAGCGCTATTCAAATGTCGTTCGGCCGCCCGTTTTGCGCAATTTGTTTTTGGTTTCTTTTTGCCACCTTTTCCAAAGCACTAGTATTTACAGGGGTTCTGGCGTTTTGGTCGCGCCCCGTATTGTGCAATTTGTATTTGCCCCCTTACTTAATTGCCGGGGATTTCAGGGACTGGCCCGTTCCCTGAGCGAGCGCTATCAGGTGATTCTTTACGATCAACGTGGCACCGGCCAGTCCGTCATGGAAAACATCAGCCCGGAAACTATGACGATGGACCTGATGGCCGCAGACCTGGAAGCCCTCCGGAAACACCTCGGCTATCAGGAATGGACTGTGCTTGGGCATTCCTTCGGTGGCGTATTGGGCAATTTCTACCTTTCACTATACCCCGCTGCAGTCAAGGGGTTTATCGCCTCTGCTTCCGGCGGCATCGACCTTGGGCTGTTGGATTATTTTGACCTCACCCAAAATTTGACTGAGATACAGCGTGACTCTTTCCTTTACTGGACAGAGCGCCTACAATCTGGCGACACCACTCAACTTGTACAGGAAAAACGGCATGCTTTCATGGCTAGAGCCTATGTTTATGACGATAGCCATGCGCCACAGATTGCAAAGCGTTTAGGGCAGGGCAACAGGCAAATCAACCAACTGATCTGGCAGGACCTGCGACGGATTTCCTACGATACACGGGAAGCCGCTTCCCAGTTCCGGAAGCCTGTGCTCATCATTCAGGGCGAACAGGACGTCATCCGGCCGCAAACAGGGCAGGACGCTCACGATGCTTTTCCCCATTCTGAATTCATCCTGATGCCGGCATGCGGGCACTACGGCTGGCTGGAGCAACCAGGGATTTACTTTGATGCCATTGATACCTTCATGGAGGGCTACAACGCTGCTGACGAAAGAGATATCAGGCAGGTCCTCACTCAATACGTCCGTTCCATTTATGAGGTAGACAGTAGCCTGGTTTATGAAGTGACCGATACCACTTTACAGAAATCCGGGCATTTCTACTCTGGCAGATCAGGCCAGTGGGGCTACTCAGACATGACCTTCGGGCAGCTGGTACAAACTGCGGACCGCTACAATCGCCGGGGGCAGATTCCGGAAGGCGCTCCCAGTAAGGTTGAAGTATTTGATATTTCCAGTCAGACCGCTTCCGCAAAAGTCAGTGCGATCTGGGGATTTGACTACGTTTTGCTCTCGCAGGATGAGTGGGGGAAATGGCGCATGGACAAAGTACTGTGGCAAAGCTACAGTACCGAAGCCCAGCGCGCAATGATTGAAGGGTTGAAAAGGTAAAGAAGGTTTTATGGCAGATAAAAACGAATGCCTGCGCCTCCACCCACGGCACCGGCTGTGCCATCAGTCAATTTCAGGCGCGGAGTCACCTGCCCAAAGACTTCAATGGTACCGAAAATGATATTCAGGCCAAAATTACCACTAATTCCGGCTTCAAAATCCTGGTCCGATAGAGACTCCCCTCCGGTATCGCGAATGCCCGCAAAGGCACCTGGCCCTACAAAATAGTGCAAGCGTCCTGAACTCCCGATATGGTTTTCTATTAGTCCGTGGATATTGAGGAAGAAAAAATCATTCAGGTCCCAAGCTGCCAGGATATCAGTTGACATGCCATTGGGGTTGTACACTTTCACGCTCAGCCCGGTCGGTTGCCCGAATTGCGCACCGATGCCTACGGATCCGGGATTACGGTCCTGAGCATGAAGGGTCAGGGAAAGCATAAAGGTTAAAATAGCCAGCGTTGCTTTTTTCAAGTGGTTCATGGTTTATACAGTTTTCATTCGCTTTAGAAACTGAAAGTTGTAGCTGGTGTTCGAAACAGCCCACAAACGAACATCACTGTGATCTACGCCTTTTACAGCAAATAAACCTATTGAACCATGAAAACAACAATTCGATTTTCCTGGGCACCTGTAATAGCCCTTAGCCTACTGCTTGGTACAGCCTGCAATACCACAAAAACATCAGAAGGTGCCGTGATTGGCGGAACAGCCGGAGGCGTCATCGGCGGTATTATTGGTGGGGAGGACAATACCGCTGCGGGCGTTATTATCGGCTCTGCCATAGGTGGTACAGCCGGCGCCCTTATTGGCAATTACATGGACAAGCAAGCCGAAGAAATTGAAGAAGACCTCGAAGATGCCGAAGTGGAACGTGTAGGCGAGGGCATTCTCATTACTTTTGACTCCGGGCTGCTATTCGACCTCGATTCCTATCAGCTCCGGGCGGAGACCAAAGAAAACCTGACCGAGTTGTCCAATGCCCTTAAGGAGTACGATGAGACCAACATCATCATAGAAGGGCATACCGACAGTCAGGGAACGGACAGTTACAATCAGCGGCTATCCGAGCGCCGCGCCCGTTCCGTTTCCGGATACCTCGCCAAGCAAAATGTGAGCTCCAGCCGGTTTACCGTGAGAGGGTATGGAGAGGAAAAGCCGGTGGCCACCAACGAAACTGCTGCCGGGCGACAGGAAAACCGCCGGGTGGAGGTAGCTATCGTTGCGAATGAAGACCTCAAGGAAGCCGCTCAGGAAGGGGAAATTGGTGAATAAAGCCTTCCTTATTGCTCTTTTCCCTACAAGATTAGACAGGCTCCTCATGGAATTTCCATGCAGGGGCCTATTTTTGTGGCAAACCATCCATTGACTATGTCTCAGCCTAATGCCTCCGATAACGCCCTCAGCTGGAGCGACTTTACAAAAGTGGACATGCGCGTGGGCACTGTTCTGAAAGCCTACCCCAATGCACAGGCCCGGAAGCCCGCCTACATCCTGCATATTGATTTTGGCCCGCTGGGCGAGCGCAAAACATCAGCCCAAATCACAGACCACTATCAGCCTGAGGAGCTATTAGGGCGGCAGGTCATTGCGGTGGTCAACTTCCCGCCCAAGCAAATTGCCAATATGATCAGCGAGTGCCTGGTGTTGGGTGCGGTGAGCGAAGCGGGCGGGGTAACCCTGCTCAATACGGATCAGGCGGTGCCGAACGGGCTTCGGATAAGCTAAAGCCTTGCAGAGGATGTACGGTTTTTCATTTTCGAACGCCCCTAAAAGGTATCTCCGCTATCTTTGAAGAAAAAATATGGCACGACTAAAGCATAAAACCACCCTCATCACCGGTGCCGCCCGGGGCATCGGTAAAGCCATCGCTACCGTTTTCCACGCGGAAGGCGCCACGGTATTGCTCACAGACATACGCGATGAAGAAGGGCAGGCCATTGCTGATCAACTGGGCGAGCGGGCGCACTACCTCCACCTTGATGTTGGGGAAGAAGCGGACTGGCAGGCAGCAGACCATTATATCCGGCAGCACTTCGGCTCGCTGCAAGTTCTTGTCAACAACGCTGGCATCACCGGTTTTCTGGAAGCGCCCGGCCCTTTCGACCCCGAGCATGCTGACTTAAGCACCTGGGACACCGTGCACCGGGTGAACAGCACAGGCACTATGCTGGGCTGCAAATACGGTATTGGGTTGATGAAAGCAAGCGGAGGCAGCATCATCAATATCTCCTCCCGCAGTGGGATTGTGGGAATACCGGGTGCTGTGGCCTATGCGTCGAGCAAAGCTGCGGTGCGCAACCACACCAAGAGCGTAGCCCTGTACTGTGCAGAAAAAGGATACGGTATCCGCTGCAACAGCATCCACCCGGCCGCCATTATGACCCCTATGTGGGACGCTATGCTCGGCGAAGGGGAACAAAGGGCGCAAATCATAAAAAATGTGGAGGCAGGCATTCCCCTCGGTAAATTCGGTGAGCCGGAGGATGTGGCTTATGCTGCGCTCTACCTCGCTACTGATGAATCAAAGTACGTTACCGGCACGGAACTGCACATTGACGGAGGAATTTTGGCGGGCAGTGAAGCACGGCCAGAGTGAGGTAGCAGAATGACTTTTCTCATCACCCAAAGTAGCCAAAATCATAGCGCCGACCTGTGGATTACTATACCTTGAAACTGAATTAAAAATTTACAGTTATGCGCACCCAAACCAAAGCATTCCGAGCAATTTTTGCGGTCATCAGCGTAGCTGTCATTGGTATATGGCTGGCGCTTACCCTGACCGGGCACTTAGGCATTATTGGCAACCTGATATTCCTGGGCGGTGCTGCCTGGATATTCGAACTATACTCTACGGCACAACGGGAAGGGTTTGATTCCACTCCGGACCACTCCGTAAAGCGGCGTCCACCGGTAAGAAGCTTAGAAGACTATAGCTTATAAATTTATGATTGCCGATTAGGGGCAGGGCTGGAGCGAACCGCCTTTGCTCGCCCTGCAAGAAAGGTTTGTTCTTGTCCGGTAACGGGCAGGAGCAAGCCTTTTTGCAATTTTGAACCCCTCCTTTGCCGTATATTGCCTGCAAAACCACGACGCTCAATATGAAGCTGATCAATCTGCAAGTCGCTTTGCTGTTTCTCTTTACCTTTGCAGGTATGAAACAGACGCAAGCTCAATTCATTTTTCCACACACAGAATCACGGCCGGTAACAGATACCCTGCATGGCTACCGACTTACAGACCCTTACCGCTGGCTGGAAGACAAAACGGACCCGGAGGTCCAAAAATGGACACGGGCACAGCACGATGCCACCCTGAATTACATCGACACGGAATGCCCCCCTATCCCCGGGCTCCGGGAGGAGATACAGGCTTACATTGACCGGGATATTGAGAGCCCCATGCAACTCGTGGCCGACCGGCAGTTTTTCACCCGCCGCAAAAAGGGCGAAAAGCAGTCTAAGCTGTATACCCTTATCGATGGGAAAGAACTCCTGCTCTTCGACCCGGAAGCGATTGATCCTTCCGGTAAATCCTCCCTTTCGGGCCGCAGCTTCACAGAGGATGGCAGCCGGGTAGCTGTAGGCATGCAATCCAAGGGGGCGGAGATCAGCACCTATTACATCATTGATACGCAGACGGGCAAAGTGCTTGGCGACCCCGTCGAGGGGTTGCGTGCTTTTTCCTGGACGAAGGACGAGCAACACGCCTACATCTGGGTGCGAACGCAGGAGATGATCGATGCGCAAAAGCCTATCGAAGTACGCCTTCACAAGATCGGCAGTGACCGCTCTGAGGATGTCACCCTGCTCGTGCCTGAAGATTCCAAAAATACAGCGAGCGTGAGCGATGCCCGCTATGCTGACCTGACCTTCTACAGCGAGGGCGACTTTTACGCCACCCATTCCCTGCGCATGAAGCAGACGGGCTCCGACAACGAGCCGGTGGAAATCTACGCCAACCAAAAATTCCGGGTTTCCCCTTACGCCATTGATGGCAAAATCTACTTCTACACCAACCATGAAGCGCCCAACTTCAAGCTTATGGTCGCGGATCAAAAAAAGCCGGGCTTTGAGCATTGGGCTACGCTTGTGCCGGAACGGGAAGACATCGTGCTGGAGAGCTATGCCGTCACTGACGACTACCTGATCACCGTAGAAAAGAAAGACGTCCTTAGCCGGATGGTGCTTCGTGACCTCAAGGGTAAAAAGATCAAAGAGATTCCTGCCCCAGAGGTGGGCAACGTCGCATCCGTAAGCTACAACCGCGATGTGAATGCCATTTTCGTGGGGCTCAGTACCTTCACCAGCCCTTACCAAATTTACCGCCTTGATCCGGAGGACCTGGACAAAAAGCAACTGAACTGGGAATTATACTACAAGCAGGAAGTGCCCATCAACACGGATGAGATTGAAGCTAAGATTGTATTCTACCCCTCCAAAGATGGCACCAAAGTACCGCTGTTCCTGGTCCACAAAAAAGGGTTGGAGCTTGATGGGAACAACCCAACGGTCCTCTACGGGTACGGCGGGTTCAATATCGGTATTTCACCCTCCTTTATTGGCATGCGGGCGATGTTTATCAACCGGGGCGGAGTGTTTGCGCACGCTGGCCTGCGGGGCGGTGACGAGTACGGGGAGCAATGGCACGAAGACGGCATGCTCTTCAAAAAGCAGAATACCTTTGATGACTTTATTTCAGCTGGAGAGTACCTGATCAAAGAAGGCTACACAAGCACTGAAAAGCTGGGCATTGAAGGGGGAAGTAATGGGGGCCTGCTGGTGGGAGCTGTAGTAACACAGCGGCCTGACCTTTTTAAAGCCGCCATCTGTGGCGTACCGCTGCTGGATATGATCCGCTTTCACAAATTCCTGATTGCCCGGTACTGGATTCCGGAATATGGCGATCCGGACAAAAAGGAAGATTTCCAAAATATCCTGCGCTACTCGCCTTACCACAACATCCGTATGGGCGTAGACCATCCTACGATGATGGTAACGGCGGGCGAGAATGACTCCCGGGTCGACCCATTGCATGCCAAAAAGTTTGCCGCGGCCCTGCAAAATAACCTGGGGCAGGAAAACCCGATTCTGCTTTACATCAATTACGATAGCGGGCACGGTTCCGGGCAGTCAACGGATCAGTTGATTGATTATTACGAACACCGTTACCGGTTTATGATGCGGGAGCTCGGTATGGAAGAGTAAGTTTAATCCCTGACTGCGGAGCCTGAGTACGTTCGGGTTCCGCAGTCAACCTTATTCTACAAACATAGTGACACGCCCGTCTCTTACTGTAAAGACGTCAGCATCATCAAAGCGGGCAACAACTTCTCCATCAAATAGAGCTTCCACCCGGTTAGTGGCAGGGTCAATTGGGAGAAATAGTACCCGTACTGTATGGGTTTCGGTATTCAAATATCCCTCATTTCTGACTGCATCATCCAGTTGCATCATCCGCCCTTCAGCTCCGTCTAATAACACAGTCCCCCCTTCCCGGACCACTTCCTCAGGGACATTAAGTATCTCCGTATCCATGCTTTGACTGAAAATTCTTTCCCCTTCATATCGAATGTTCATAAATGGGAAGAGGCGAAAACTATAGGTATTTTCAGTGGAATCATAACTTGCCTGATACTGAAAGGTATTCGGGCTACCAGCAGACCATCCCTTGAATCCGGATGTGTTCCCAAGAGGCAGCCACAGAAAATCATTGAGAAAAAAGGCGATGGTGTCATTAGCAAGAAAGTCTTCTTCTGATGGATACGAGGTACTATCGTAGTCAGTAGTAAGTTGAACGCACCCCGATCCGATCAGGACAAGGAGCAGGCAAGAAACGAAATGTCGCATAATCAAGTTTTTAAAGTTCAACCGTAAAGCCAAGTGTCCCAAAAAATGCATGCTGCCGGAGCGTCAATTGTTGAGGATATACCGAGGGCCTTGTCGGTCCAAAAACATTTAACCGCTCTACCCGCTGTTTTACTTCGGCGTAGGTGTAATTAGCAGAGACCTGCAAACTGACTGGACCAAAGAGGGGGGCTTCTGCGCAGATTCCTGGCATAATCATCCACCCTCCTTCGCCTGTGAACCGATAGAGGTTCTCCCGGTACTTCAGGTCTGATAAGCTAATAAACGTTTCAGTAATATCCTCCATTCTAACCTGACGATAACCGCCAAGCAGATTAAAAAAGACCCGGTCACCATTGGGGCCTTCTCTTAGCAGAAGAGTTGGGCCGCCCAGAAGCCACCAATCACTACCTGCATTGGAAACCGCCTCATGCCTAACCTGAGCAAGCCTGTCATACATATCCCCGACTGCTGCCGGAGCGGGCTGAAAACCCACCATTACAGACACTCCAAGAGATTTACCCATGGGCAACCACCTGCCAGCAACCTGTACCCCGGGGCCATCTTCAAGACTTGGCAGTTGCTTAGCGGCATCAGGGCCATAGTCGGATTCTCGACTCCAAGAGCCGATACTGAGATACGCGCCTGCTGAAATGGAGAAAGGACTGTGGTACTGCGCTGATAACGGAAGGGCTAACAGACCGACCAGAGCAAAGATGAGCGTGCTAATTTGCATGATCGAAGGGGTTGTTTGACAGTAAAACGCCAACAATAACACAATGTTGTTTTGTTAAGGCCTTACTGCTACCTATAGTAATCCGCCATTTCCAACAACACATCATTCACCAGATCATACCAGCGGTAGTGACTATGGTGGGTGGACAGGGCTATTGTCGTTTCGTATTCCGGCAGGTACATGAGAATAGAGCGGTAGCCCATCAGGGCACCCGTATGCCCGAAGTGTTTGATCCCGTGATCGTCCCACATGCGCATACCCAGCCCGTAGTGGTCACCACCTTGTTCGTAACCCAGGTCCTGCTGCATAAGCTCCAGGGATTGTGCACTAACCAGTTTGCCTTTGAAAAGTGCATGCCCAAAACGTGCGACATCTGCCGGTGTGGCTACGATAGCACCCGCTGCACCAACTGCCGAGAGGTGATATTCGTAAGCCCGGCCGTTATCTGCCAGGCTGTCAATGCGATGGCGCCGGTCGCTAAAGTCATCGTAAATCGTTTGATTGAGCCCGGCCGGCGTAAAGATGTATTCCCGGAAGGCATCTTTCAGTGGCTTTTCCAGTACGGTCTCCGCCAGCGCTCCAAGCAGGTAAAATCCGGTATTAGAATAGTCGTACCCCTGCCCGGGCGAAAACCGGGGGCTTCGGACTGCCGCAAAGCGGTAGATATCTTTTTCATCCCAGGTCCGGTATTTCCAGTTGCCCCGGTAAAAGGAAGGGTGGTTGAGGTGGTCAATGACACCTGCGGTATGGCTAAGCAGTTGCCGGATCGTAATGCTGCTGCCATTGGGCAAGCCCGGTACCTCAAGGTGCTCCGTCAGGCGGTCATCCAACTCAAAATAGCCAAACTCTACCAGCCGCATTATGAGCGTAGCCGTAAATAGCTTGGTGATGCTTGCCACTCTGAAACGATGATTAGGATCAAGCAGCTGCCGGCGAGCAGCATCGCTGTGCCCGTGGACCACAGTAGACAACTGACCCTCCGGCCCGATCACTGCGGCGGAAACGCCCTTGAGATTAGCAAGCCGCTCCTGACAAGTGGTCCGGACCGTTTCTTCGAGGTGTTGCTGAGCCGTATGCCCGTATTTTACTTCGAGCTCCAATCGCTTAGAGCGTATTTCCCGCCCATCATCAGCTTTGATGGTGATGTAGTAGGTCCCGCGGTCCAGCCGCGTAGGCTGCCCGTACAGTTGAAGCAGGTAGGGGTCGAAGGTGATCCAGTCCGGCAGATGTTCTGCCCGGATATTCACAATATCGTTATCGATATCCTCCACTTCAATGTCCAGCTCAAAAGGCTGTTCTGTAAGAACTTCTATGGTGCCATCCTGAGGCGCAAGAAATATCGGCGGGGTATTAAAGGGGTCGGAAAATGCAAAAGCCAGCCCTGAAAAGAGCAGTGATGCTAGCAGAAGTCGCCAATTTCTCTTATTTTTCATAAAGCCGCCGGGAAAGTTGAAATGTGCAATATACAAATATGAACTTGCTGTTAAACCAGTCTGCTGTTAAAATTTCCGCTTCAGCAGCATTAGTACCGAACACAGACAGTGGCTCCTTATTTTACGTCCAAGCCCGATAAGCATCAACGGTATTCCGTTTGGATTGTTTCAATACCGACAGCTCTTAACCAATATGGAAATATCACACACGGAAGAAAACTATCTGAAGGCCATTTTCAAAATTTCTGAGCGCAGGAATAAAGCGGCCAGCACGAATGCTATTGCTAAAGAGATGAGTACGAGTGCAGCCTCGGTCACAGATATGGTCAAACGCCTCTCTGATAAAGACCTCATCCACTACGAACGCTATAAGGGGGCCACCTTGACCGACAAGGGCCAGCGTATCGCCACCCACCTCATCCGAAAGCACCGCCTTTGGGAGGTTTTCCTGGTAGATAAGCTCTCTTTCTCTTGGGATGAGGTGCATGAAATCGCCGAACAACTCGAACATATCAAATCGCCTAAGCTGGTAGAGCGCCTCGATGCCCACCTGGGGCTACCCAAATTTGACCCCCACGGCGACCCCATACCGGATGCCGATGGCAATTTCGCACAGCGCAGCCAGGTCCTGCTCAATGAGATGAAACCAGGAGACAAAGGCGCCATTGTGGGCGTAAACGACCACACCTCGGGCTTTCTCCAGTACCTCGACCGCATGCAGCTGATACTGGGTACGCAGGTGGAAATCCTGGAATGCTTTGAGTACGATGAATCGGTGAGAGTACGAATTGGAGCAGACCGGGAACAGCTACTCACAAAGAAAGTGAGTCAGCATCTTTTTGTACAAAAGGAAGTGGGTAAGCCTTAGAATAGGTTTCGGAAGGCCTGCTAGTACATTTTCTTGATCCGGTCCAGATCCCGTTTCACATCTTTCTGCTTGATGGAATCCCGCTTATCGTAGACCTTCTTACCCTGAGCCAGCGCTATTTCCAGTTTAGCCAGCCCGCGCTCGTTGATGTACAGGCGCACCGGGACAATCGTCAGCCCTTTTTCCTTGAGCTGCTTTTCCAGTTTGCCCAGCTCCCGGCGTTTAAGCAGTAGTTTTCGGGTACGGCGGGACTCGTGATTAAACATATTGCCGTGCTCATACTCCGCAATAAAAAGGCTTTTGATATACAGCTCCCCTTTCCTGAAAAAGCAGTAGGCATCCCGCAAATTGGCATTGCCCTTCCGAATCGACTTTACTTCCGTACCGTGCAGCATGATACCTGCCTCAAAAGTATCCAGAAAGCGATACTCAAAGCCTGCTTTGCGGTTGATGATCTCTACGTCGTGTTCTTTGGTCTTTCTTATGCCCATTCGTCCGGTTTTCTACAAGTCCACTTAGTCTAACCACAATGAAAACTGAATAGTTCACCTAACAGCGGACTGTGCGCCACAGCACGAAGCCATGACGCACAGTCGCCGTTGGTATCCTTAATGCAGCTACTGTTCTGCTGCTTTCTGTTTTTGTAAGGGAGCCATTTTTTCTGCGGGGGCCACCTTTATATTCGGATTAGCTTTCAGCATTTTCTGCTTGCGGATGGACTGCCCGGCACGGGTGGCAATCATATTCTTGCCCGGCTCAAGGCTCTCTTCCAGAAAGTCAGTCATTTTCTGGTAAAGGTGCAGGCGGGCGTTACCGCCGTAGATACCGTGATTTCGGTTTGGGTAGAAATAGGTATCAAACTGCTTATTCGCGGCGATCAGGGCATTCGCCATTTCGGCGGTGTGCTGAAAGTGCACGTTGTCATCCCCCATACCATGCACCAGCAGATAGTCCCCTTTCAGACGGTCCGCAAAGTACACCGGTGAGTTGTCCCGGTAGCCGGACTCGTTCTCTTTGTAGGTCCGCATGTAGCGCTCGGTATAGATGGTGTCGTACCACTTCCAGTTGGTGACCGGTGCGACAGCAATGCCGGCTTTGAAAACGTCATTGCCCTTTAGTACACAGAGGGAGGACATGTACCCGCCATAGCTCCAGCCGAAAATACCGATACGGTTTTCATCTGCGTAAGGCAGGCTGCCCAGATACTTGGCGGCCTCAATCTGATCAATCGTCTCGTAGTGACCCAGCTGCTGGTACGTCATTTTTTTGAATTCCTCTCCGCGCCCACCGGTACCGCGGTTGTCCACGCTTGCTACGATATAGCCCTGCTGCGCAAGCATCTGAAACCACCAGTAGTTCATGCCTTTCCAGGAATCCGTTACCGTTTGGCTGCCCGGGCCTCCGTAAAGGTACATGAAGACCGGGTACTGACGGTTTTCACGGAAATCGCGGGGCTTGATCATCCAACCGTTGAGCTCCACGCCCTCTGCGGTTTCGAAACTGAAAAACTCAACCGGCTGTGTACCATATTCCATTTGTTTGGTCTTCAGGTCTTTATTTTCTTCGATTACCCGAAGCGTGCGGCCTTTTTTGTCATACACGGTGTAGGTAGCCGGTGCATTGACTGTGGAGAATTGCCCCACGTAATAATCGTAGGTACTGCTAAACTGAGCGCTATTCCAACCGGAAGCACCAGCGATGATCTGACGGTTTTTGCCATCCAGCCCGATGCTGTATACCTGACGCTCCATAGGCGATTTGTCGGCAGCCTGATAGTAGATGCGGCCTTCTGCTTCGTTGACGCCATAGAGCTCAGTTACTTCCCATTCGCCATTGGTGATTTGCTCCAGTTTCTTCCCTTTCATGCTGTAAAGGTAGATGTGGTGCCAGCCGTCCTGCTCACTGCTCCAGACGAAGCGCTTGCCATCCTCCAGGAACGTCAGGTTGTCCAGTACGCTTTCGGCGATGTAGTAATCGTTTTCTTCTTTCAGTAAAAGCTTGGTCTCACCGGAGCGGGCATCAGCCAATAGCAGCTCCAGTTGATTCTGATGGCGGTTCATCCGGTAAACACACAGCTTGTCCGAATCTTTGGTCCACTTGATGCGGGGGATGTAAATGTCTTTCTCCTCGCCCAGCACCACCGGGAGCGACTTCGCCTGCCGCACATCGTAAATGTAGATATCGACGACTGCGTTCTGCTCCCCTACCTTAGGGTACTTAAATGTCTCATACTCCGGATAGAGGTCATCGTGGTAGTTGGTCATCGTAAATTGCGGGACCTCCTGTTCATCAAACCGGTAGTAGGCCAGGCGTTGCCCGTCTTCTGACCAGAAGAAGGCTTTTGCGAAGCCAAATTCTTCCTCATACACCCAGTCTGCAGAACCGTAAATGATTTTGTTCTGCTCGCCATTTGTAGTCACCTGTGTCACATTGCCGGTAGACAAATCCCGGTAATAGAGGTTGTTCTCATAGGTGAAGGCCACGCGGTCTGCCTGCGGGTTAAAAGTGGCGTAGCTGTGCTTGCCTTCGTCAAAAACGGTGGTCAGGGTGCCTGCCTTCCGGTCGTAGACAAAGTAATTGGCCTTCACAGAGCGCCGGTAGATGGACTCCGTACCGCTGCGGATGATCATTTTCGATTCATCGGCACTAAATTCGTACCCATCCACCTGTCCGGTAAAGTCTTTATTCTCCCGAACGGTAGCCGGGTCAAAAATGGTAGTGACCAGGGCACCGGTGGTGATGTCATACTGCTGTACCTTATTATCTTCCAGGCGGGTGTAATGTTTACCATCGTTCAGGAAGTTAAAGCCCGGCACAGACTTGGCAACATACTCGTAATCTTTCCAAATACCCTCGAGGGTGATATCCTTTTGGGCGTGCAATCCTGCGGCAATGGGCAGGAGTAACATGAACCATACTACTTTCTTCATATCGGGATTGGATTTTTATGTAATTCAACGTTGCGAAAATAGGGAATTCCTGAGGGATTGTTCCGCAAACCGGGGGTCTACTATTGGGAATGTCAGTGCGCCGCCCCTTCCAGATCCTGCAGGCGGGCCTGAATCTGCTTCAGGTTCTCCCGACGGGTGACCACCTTGGGAGCCGCGGCACGCTCTGTACAGTCTGCTACCGGGCAACGCTCGCAGGTTTTGTTGACTTCCCTGAACTGAATGGCCGGGTCGTCGAGAAAGGCAATCCGCTTTTTCACCTCCGGGGTAATCAGAATGCCTATCGTTACACTGACATTTTGATCGGGTGAAGGGTATGCCGGCCGGGCAATCGTCAGGCAAAAGTACTCATCAGCCGTACCGATATACCTGGATCGCTGGGCACGGACTATGTTGTCGACGTATTTCCCCTCCCGCTGCATTTGAAAAAGGTCTTTAAGCAACGACAAGGCCACCCAGCGCCGGCAGTAGTGCTCGAACAGTCCATTGCCGTGCGGGTGGTGGCGACGGCTCAGGTGGAGCTCTTTATCGATTTCAAATACATCCTCTCCCGGATCATGCAGGAAACGCAGGAAAAATAGTTTCCCCATTTCAAAGAATCGGGGCAGGATATTGGTGAGGCGGTGGTAAAACATTTCCGGCGTCGCCTCGTACTTTTTCATGATACTCAGGAAGGCCTCACCATCCCATTTAGGCTGGGCAAAGAAGGCTTGCATATCCGCAATGATAGGATCGTGCGGAATGTGCAGGGCGACAGAAAAGTAAATAGCCTTGGAATGGTTGATCACCTCTTCAAACACCCGCCCTTTGAGCAGGGAAGAAGTGCTCGCCCTTTCCTTCAGCTGCAACACTTCAAAGCCCAGTTCCTTACCGAACTGAAAGGCCCGCTGCATGGGGCTGAGCTTTCGGTTGAGCAGCAGTTTTTTGTCTTTGCTGATAAATACGGACCGCAGTGGTTTCAATTCCGGATAAGGATCAAGGCCATTTTCCACGATTTCATAGTGAAAGCGGTCTTCCAGGATTTGGCGCAGCGTAGCTTCGGGGATGGGCCGGGCTTCGGGTATTTCGTACAACTTTATGAAGCGGTCCACTTCCTCCTCCAGATCTTCGAAGTAATTGTTGTGCAATTCCAGATAAGCCCGTAGAGCCCCGAAGTAAAAATTCTCCTCCTTGAGCGCATAATTTCTGGACAATTCCAGGAGGGTGGAAATAAAAGCCCCAACCCGCACTGGTGCGTTCGCAATGATCTCCACTACTTTTGACAGCTCTATGCCGAAAAGGTCCAGGGGCAGCTCATTCAGAAAATTGGATTGCAATAACTCCCCAACCGGAGCCATACTTTTGCTCAACTCAAAGGAGGTCAATTGTGCTACCGGCACGCCGAGCGCGCCGGCCAGGGTTTCAATTTTATCCGGCTTCGGGTACTTTTTTCCTTTTTCAATCTCATTGAGGTAGGAGACCGATAATTTTGACGCTTTGGAAAGCGCTGCAAAGGAAAAGCCCTGTGACTGGCGCAATTGCTTCACTTTCAGCCCGAAAAGTATTCGCTCGTTTTGGGTTTTACTGCTCATAGACACCAAAAATAGGAGTTTTTTAGCGAATTTTCGCAAAACAGCTCATTTGTAACGCCCTATTCTCATGCTGCTTCCCGGATCCCCCCTCCTGCTCAAAGGAGAATCTGGAAGAAACCCTTCAGTTTACTGAACGTACAGCCCATACGGCGGTTAAACAGCTGCAAAAGACACCACTCAACACACTGGTTTCCAATCCAATATTGGAGGATAAGCCCAGCCTTAACATTTTGCGGAGCCTGTCTTGTCCAATTTTTCGTAATTTTGGAAGCTAAACAGCGCATGAGGCCAATTGCCGTGCTGTTCACACAATAATGTCTACCCATGAAAACCCAGTGTTTTAAACTGTCCTTTGGGCTGTTGGTCAGCTTGGTGCTTGCCTGTCAGCCCCTTTATGCCGACAGTACCCCCGAATTTGATGAGGCGACCATTATCGACCGCCTTGAACAAATTGAAGACCCCATCTTCGAGTTAAAGTACAATAATATCGTTGGTGCCTACATCAGAGGCTATCTCTACCGCCGGGAAGCCCGGAAGGCAGAGCTTGTCACCGGCAGAGCCGTGCTTTACTTCCCCACCATTGAAGCGCTTTTGGCTAAGTACAATATGCCACAGCAGCTTAAATACCTTCCTGTAGTGGAGTCTGCCCTTGACCCGCATGCGATTTCCCCGGTGGGCGCAGAAGGGCTTTGGCAATTCATGCCCGGCACCGCTGCTGATTACGGCCTGAAAGTCAACGACTATGTGGACGAGCGCCGCGACCCGCACAAGTCAACGGAAGCCGCCATCCACTATCTGAAAAAAGCCTACGAAAAGTATGGCGACTGGGCACTTGCCCTTGCAGCTTACAACGGGGGTTCAGGGCGTGTGAGCCGTGCGATCAAGCGGGGCCGGAGCAAAAACTTCTGGAAAATACGCCGGTACATGCCACGGGAAACCCGGAACTACGTGCCAGCCTTCATCGCTGCCACTTACCTGATGGAGTACTACAAAAGCTATGATATTCAGCCCGTCTACCCTGACTTAGAGTTGCAAATCACAGAAGCGATCAAGGTATACGATGCGATCAGTTTTTACCGTATCGGACAATTAACAGGGCTTTCCATTGAACGGATTAAAACGCTTAACCCTGCTTACAAACGGGACCTGATCCCGAACGATCCTACCGGAAATTTCCTTGTCCTCCCCAAGCGGGTCATGCAGGCCGTTAAAGATTACATGGAAGCCAAACGCCCCGATCACCTGGCGGATGCTTTTTTCGACGGGAGTCCTGTAAAAGCCTTACCGCCTATACCCGATCAGTATCACCAAACGGTCTATTTCGTGACTCAGAAGGAGTCAGTTACGGAAATTGCGGAGCGGCTCAAAGTATCCGTGCATCAGCTGATTGCCTGGAACCAACTCCGGACAGACACGCTGAGTGCCGGTCTGGAGCTGAAAGTTTTCTATCCCAAGGAAATTCGTCGCTTCAAGCCCATGCCACGGGTGCCAGACCTGGCTCAGCTGCCTGCTTTACCAATGCCGGCAGCCCTTTCGCTACCCGATGCCTACCAGCCACAATTGCCGGCTGTCCCTGCTTATTATGTGATGCGCAATCGTCAGCGTCTGCTTGAGTTTTCCAATCAGTTCCCGGCTGTGCCCGTCCATAATATCGTGGAAATGAACGGTGCCACTCCGGACACCAAACTCCGGGCGGGTGATGTGGTCAAGATTCCCTGGGAATTGCTCAGTTCAGTACATCCCAGCGAGTAAGACCTCGGGCATTAAAGGTATGCTCCACAGCGTTCAGGATAACCGTACAGGCCCATCGGATCTGCTCCTCCGTAATGATGAGGGGCGGGGCGATGCGCAAGGAGCGGTCATTAAACAGAAACCAATCCGTCAGCAGCCCTGCTTCAAGGCAGCGTTTGATGACCGCCTGAATGAAATCAAAATCAACCATTTCCACTGCCATCCATAAGCCGGCACTGCGTACTTCCCGTATGCCCGGATGTTTTAGCAAATCGAGAAAAAGCGCCTCTTTTTGCTTTACCTGTTGAATATAGTCTGTCGAAAGGAGCGTTTGCAAGGTTGCTAACCCGGCAGCACAGCTCACCGGGTGGCCTCCGAAGGTAGTGATGTGCCCAAGAATTGGTTTATCAGAAAGGGCCAGCATCACTTCGCGGCTCGCTACGAATGCCCCAATAGGCATACCGCCTCCCATCCCTTTGGCTAGTAGCAAGATATCAGGTACCACGTCATACTGCTCAAAGGCGAAGAGCGTGCCCGTCCGGCCATAGCCTGCCTGTATTTCATCAAAGATCAGTAAAGCCCCCACCTCGGTGCACCGCTGACGCAGTTTTTTGAGGTAGCCTGCAGAGGGCGGCCTTAAGCCCCATTCTCCCTGTACGGTCTCTACCACTACTGCTGCGGTTTGGGCAGTGATGTCTTGAAGGCAGGATTCGCAATTGTATTCAATGTGCCGAATACCCGGCAGCAAAGGGTGAAATGCCTGTGTAAAATCTTTAGGCCACATCAGGCTGGCGGCGCCCTGTGTACTGCCGTGGTAGGCCTTTTTGCAGGAAATAATTTCTGCACGCCCGGTGTAGCGCTTAGCCAATTTCATAGCTCCTTCGGTGGCTTCCGTGCCTGAATTAACGAAGTACACACTTTCCAGATTATCCGGCAATTGCCTGGCCAGCAACTCTGCCAGCTGAACTTGAGGTGCCAGGACAAACTCTCCGTACACCAGTGTGTGCAAATAGCGGTCTGCCTGTGTTTTAATTGCCTCTACCACTGCCGGGTGCTTATGCCCTAGGCAACTAACCCCAATTCCTGCAATCAGGTCAAGATACGTCTTGCCATCCTTATTGTGCAAGTACATGCCCTGCGCAGAATCAATTTCCAGCATCAACGGGAAGGCGCTCGTTTGGGCAACATGTTGCAAAAACAACTGACGAAGGTTCATAAATGGTATTTTTGTCCAACACTCGACAAGTGCGGTGAATTAAGTTTTGTTACTGCATCTTTTTGAACTCCCGCACCGTATTTAAGAAAACTGTGCCTGTTATCAAAATACTAAAGCGGTTGCCAGGGCTTTACAAGCACCTTTTAATCAGCGATATTAGTACAGGTATCTGCAAGGTACCCCGGCTTTTATTTATTTTTAGGCATTAAATGCAGGAAAACGGTGGGCTTGAAAAGCTACTTTTTTACGATTGCTGGTCTTAGTTTTCTGCTGTTCGGTTGTGAACAGGAGACCGCTCGTATGCCCGGCTACGAGGTGCATGGTATTGATGTCTCCCATTATCAGGCGGAGATTGACTGGGAGTCGGTTGCAGAGCAGGGGGTACAGTTTGCTTTTGTTAAAGCTTCTGAGGGCATGACCCTTATCGACACGCAATTTTGTGATAACTGGGCTGCTATGAAAGCGGTCAACATCCGGCGTGGGGCTTACCATTTTTTCAGGCCTCAGACTCCTGTATATGAGCAGGCATTCAACTTCCAGACGGCTGTACAGATTGAGCCGGGCGACCTTCCTCCAGTGTTGGATGTAGAAGTGCTGGACGGCGTGTCCAAAGTAAAACTAGTCAGTAGTGTGCTTACCTGGCTTTACCTTTCCGAAATCCACTATGGTGTCAAACCCATTTTGTATACCAACCTTAAGTTTTATAATAAATACCTGGCCGGTCACTTCGATGAGTACCCTTTATGGATTGCCCGGTACAGCCGTCGGGAGCCCCGCCCTGCCTGTGGCCGGGACTGGCAATTTTGGCAATACGGCAACCGTGGCAACCTGCAGGGTATAGAAGGACCAGTGGATTTTAATGTCTTCCAGGGAGATATCGAAAAATTGGACAGTCTGTGTTACTTCCCTGCTCCGGTGCTATCAGAAATGGCACAGCGCTAGGCCGGGGCATCAGACTTCAGGATAGCGATGTTCTTATCTGTTAGTTTGCTTAATGGTATAATGACCCGGCGGTCTTTAGCATCGAGTGTAATGGTACTGCTATCCATGGCAATAACTTTCCCGGCTACCCCATCTATTTCTACATTATCGCCAATACTGACTTTGCCTTTATTGTAGAAAGAGGCCAGAAAGTTGGCCACTATATTCCGGGAGGCAAATCCGTAGCCAATAGCAAAAGCAAACACGATGCCTGCCAAAATGATAGACAGGTTGTCCTGGATAAAGCCGGTATCGATCTTAGCCTGCGCCAGGGCAATCATAACGACATTGAGGAACAGAAAATAAAATACAATATTCGAAATCAGCCCGGCGGCCGGAATGGCCAGTGAGTCACAAGTGGTTTTGACAATATTCTTTAGAAAATCACTGATGAACAGTCCAATCACCAAAACGGCTAAGGCAGAAATCACAACCGGTACGTAGTTGAGGATATCGCCAACGAGCACGGAGATGACCTCCATGTTGAGGATATCTGTCGCTGCCACCACGAAAATGAATAGCAAAAAATAGTAGACGACTGTGGATAACAGCTTACTGGGTATGAGGCGTATGTTGTTATTGCTAAGTAGCTCAATCTCATTCAGACGCTCGGCAAGACGGTCTGCACCGATGGTTTGCAACATCTTACGGACCAGCCGCCGTGACATTTTGGACACGATCAGCCCGATGATTAATACGGCGAATGCGCCGAGCAAATTAGGAACTACGGCAGCAAAGCCCGCCAGTAATTGTTCAAGAATTTTCCACAGGTTAAAGTTGGTCGTGTCCACGGTGGAATGTTTTGAATTATTGGTTATCTGATTTCATCCAGGCCACCTTCCGGCAGTGAGGGCCCCTGACTATCCGGAGGTGCAGCCGGACCTTTTCGGTTTATGGTCTCCGGTCCGGCAGTAACTGGCTTTGTGTTAGCGTCTCCTCCTGCTGCCACAACCAGAACATCGACCATTTTGGGCACAAATACATCCAGCAATTGCCCCACCAAGCGGAGTGATTCGAAAGTTTGGAACAATCCCTGCTCCGTCCGCTCCTGTACATCAGGGCGAATCGCCTGCGCCTGCCGCTCTAAAAGCCGTTCGAAATTGTTCGGTCCTTCTTCCATGCCACTACATTATGGGTTGGGGGAACAAAGCCTCCCTCGTTTGTTGAGCTTTGGCTTTTGCCCGTTTGATTTTCATTTTCACTGCACTTTCGGTTTTGCCGATTATGTCTGCGATTTCTTTGATAGACATACGGTCCTGATACTTCATCAAAAGCACCATACGGTCGCTGTCTGGTATTTCCTGCAGGACCCGCTCCAGCTGATCCAGTTCTATTTCAAAAATGATTTTATCTGATACCTCTTCTTCTGCCAGGTCAGGGGCCTGCTCCAACTCATCAGAGAACAGGTCCTTTTGCTTCTTTTTCCGGCGCAGGTAATCGATGCAATAATTGTAGGTGATAGAATAAACCCAAGTCGAAAACCTTGATTGCTCCTTAAACCTCGACAAGTTGAGGAACACTTTTGTAAAGATTTCCTGAGTTGCATCCTGGGCCATCGCCTCATCCTTCAGCATTGATATGCACTTGGCATAGATCTTACCGACATAACGATCATAAAGCACCTTGAAGCAAGCAGCGGCCTGCGTTTCGAGATAACTATGAATGACCTTCAAGTCCTTCATCTCCTTATTGCAAGTGTTTTCCAAGGGGTACTTGTTTTTTACACTGCCCGCAACACTCCCTTTGAGGAATTATTGGGACGTAAGTTTCAGTAATAAGTTACTCCTAAATGCTGAACAGATACAAACTTTAACGTTTCAGCCTATGGAGTACCCGGTAAAGATAAATGTGCAATTAACAAATGAAGGGAGCATCTATTCAAGTATTGGAGCATTATGCTACGTGAGCCCTAATACTCCTTTACCTTCTATGTCGCGTTGAATATACAAGAAAGGGCTTTGATTGGCAAACGCCGAGTGCTAATCTGTACTAAAGATTGCCTTCAACGGCAACCGGGCTTCCGGGCAGTAGTGCCATGGCAGCCCGGTTGGGTGGCTGGGCTATAAAACCAGAAAGCCCCGCTGCGGTATTCTGCAACGGGGCTTCTGCTAATTTGAGCTGGCAGCGACCTACTCTCCCACTTTCGTAGTACCATCGGCG
>NZ_JALEGS010000019.1 GCF_022763345.1 Phaeodactylibacter sp. | reverse complement strand
TCCAGACATTCATCGTCTGGGTCGTTGATCCAGACATTCATCGTCTGGAATCTTGGATTTGCGACATCGGCCACTGACGAAGCATAGCTTGTCAGGGCAAGCGCAAGCCACTTCCCAGCGTAAATGCAAGCATTGAGTAGGTTTGCTGTGGCAAACCACTTAATCGTCAGTATAGAATGATGCCTGCCTACAATAAGAAAGGCAACACCTAAATGGCATTGCCTTCCTCTTTTTCCAATGGCAGTTGCTTATTCAGCAGTATCCTCCGGTGCCTCTTCCTGCTTTTTCTGCGGGCGCATCTGCGGGAAGAACAGCACTTCCTGTATGGAATGCTGATTGGTCATAAGCATGGTCAGGCGGTCAATGCCGATACCGAGGCCTGAGGTCGGGGGCATGCCGTATTCCAACGACCGCAGGAAGGCATCATCCAACGCCATAGCTTCTTCATCTCCGCGCTCAGCCAGTTTAAGCTGTTCTTCGAAGCGCCCCCGCTGATCAATCGGGTCGTTCAGCTCGGTATACGCATTAGCGATTTCCTTGCCGTTGACAAACAGCTCGAAGCGCTCCACCAGACCGGGCTTGCTGCGGTGCTTTTTCGCCAGTGGCGTCATCTCGATGGGGTAATCGGTGATGTAAGTGGGCTGAATCAGGTTGGCCTCTACTTTCTCCCCGAAAATCTCATCGATCAGCTTACCGCGCCCCATACTCTCGTCTACCTCAATGTGCAGCTTTTTGCAGGTAGCGCGCAGCTCAACTTCGTCCATTTCAGAAATATCGATACCGGTGTATTCTTCGATGGACTCGTACATGCTCAAACGACGGTAGGGACCAGCGTAGTCGATCAGGTTGCCCTCGTACTCCACTTTGGTATGCCCGGTGACTTCAATGGCGATGTACTCCAGGAGCTTCTCGACCATTTCCATCATCCAGTTGTAGTCCTTGTAGGCAATGTAGATCTCCATGGAGGTAAACTCCGGGTTGTGTGTACGGTCCATACCCTCATTGCGGAACATTTTGCCGATCTCGTAAACGCCTTCAAACCCGCCAACGATGAGGCGCTTGAGGTAGAGCTCGTTCGCGATCCGCATGTAAAGCGGCATATCGAGTGTATTGTGGTGCGTTTTGAACGGCCGGGCCGCTGCCCCACCGTGGATCGGCTGCAGGATAGGCGTTTCCACCTCAAGCCAGCCACGGTCGTCAAAGAAACGACGCATGGCAGATACCAGCCGGCTGCGCTTGAGGAAGATTTCCTTCACATGCGGGTTCACCGTCAGGTCGAGGTAGCGTTGGCGGTAGCGCTGCTCAGGGTCAGTAAAGGCATCGTAAACGTTGCCCTCCTCGTCCCGCTTGACCACAGGGAGTGGAGACAGGGTTTTGCCCAGTACGATAAGCTCCGTGACATGCACCGTAATTTCGCCCATTCGCGTACGGAACACATGTCCTTTAACCCCGATGTAGTCGCCTATATCCAGCAGCTTTTTAAAGACCTTATTGTACATATCCTTGTCTTCGCCCGGGCAAATTTCATCCCGCGCGATGTAGACCTGAATACGGCCGGTGCTGTCCTGCAATTCAGCGAAGGAAGCTTTGCCCATGACGCGGCTGCCCATAAGACGGCCGGCCAGGCTGACATCCTGGAAATTCGGTTTATCCCCCTCGTCATTGAATTCTTCCTGAATTTCTTTGGCGTAAGCGGTCACGTCAAAAGCTTCGGGAGGGAAAGGGTCGATGCCGAGCTCACGGAGTTTCTCCATATTTTCCCGGCGCAAGATTTCCTGTTCGCTCAGTTGCATGTGGTTTTGCGTTAATTTTTTATTGATTAGCACATCCTGCTAAATAAAGCTGCAAAAGTAGTGTTAATTAAAAAATTGCAGAAATATATGGTTGTAAACCTTCTGCCACTCTTATGAGTTCATTCTTCTGATTGCTAATTAGAATTATGCTCAAAATCGCTTTTTCGCCCATTTACAAATACGAGCTGCCGGAGAAACACCGGTTCCCGATGATTAAGTACGAGCTCATCCCGGAGCAGCTGCTGTACGAAGGGACGGTCTCAGAGGATCAGTTTTTTCACCCCGATCCACTGACGGAGGAGGAAATTCTTTGGACGCATGATGCGGCGTACTGGGAAAAACTTAAAACTCAAACACTGAGCAAAAAGGAGATCCGTGCCATCGGCTTCCCCATGTCGGAGAAGCTGATCCACCGGGGGCGGCATATTGCGAATGGTACGGTACAGTGTGCGCTTTTTTCGCGGCAGCATGGGGTTGCCATGAATGTGGCGGGCGGTACGCATCACTCTTTCACCCACAAAGGCGAGGGGTTTTGTGTGTTCAATGACATCGCTATTGCTTCCAACTACCTGCTCCACCACGGCATTGCCCAAAAGATACTGGTGGTCGACCTCGACGTGCATCAGGGCAACGGCACTGCGCAAATCTTTCAGCATGACGACCGGGTCTTCACCTTCAGCATGCATGGCGAGAAAAACTATCCCCACCGCAAAGTCCCTTCCAATCTCGACATCGGGCTGCCCGATAAAACCGAGGATGGCCCCTACCTAAAGGCCCTGCGCGAAGCCCTGCCCCGCCTCATCGACGAAGTGCAGCCTGATCAGGTATTTTATCTGTCCGGTGTAGACGTCATCTACTCCGACAAGCTCGGCCGCCTCAGCCTGAGCCTGCAGGGCTGCCGGGAGCGCGATGAATTTGTCCTCAAAACCTGCAAAGCCAGTAACCTGCCGGTCGCCATTAGCATGGGTGGCGGGTACTCGGAGCGGCTGGCGCATATTGTGGAGGCGCACGCCAATACGTTTCGGGTGGCGGAGGAGGTGTATTTTTAGAGGATGTGCCAGATTAAATAAATTTTTCGTTTTTTAATTTTGAATAAAAACACAAAAAGTGTATTTTTAAGGCGCAAATTATTCTCTGTATCACCAACCCCTGAAAACTATGACAAAGCCACACTTTGCCCGCCGTAGTTCTACGAAGGCGGGACACAACCCCGAGTTGGAGCTCGCGCGCGAATTTGTATCTCATACCAACAAATGCATTTTCCTGACTGGCAAAGCCGGCACTGGTAAGACTACCTTTTTGAAAACCCTCAAATCCGAACCGCCCAAACGGCTGGCGGTGGTCGCCCCTACCGGCGTAGCGGCGATTAATGCGGGCGGGCAGACGATTCACTCCCTGTTCCAATTGCCTTTCGGGCCTATTGTACCAGGGAATAAACGGGACAACCGGCTGTTCCGGCGGCTCAGCCGAAAAAAGGCGAGGCTGTTGCGGGCCCTGGATTTACTCATTATTGATGAAGTCAGTATGGTGCGGGCGGATGTGCTCGACGGCATCGACGAGGTGCTGCGCCGCTACCGGACACCCTACCAACCCTTTGGCGGTGTACAATTGCTAATGATTGGGGATTTGCATCAGCTTCCTCCCGTGGTGAAGGACGAAGAATGGGAACTGCTGCAACCGCATTACGATACGCCCTTTTTCTTTAGCAGCAAGGCTTTACAGCAAACAGATCCTGTCACAGTACAGCTCAGGCATATCTACCGGCAATCCGACGATACCTTTATCCACCTCTTGAATAAGGTGCGCAATAATCAGATAGATGAAGCCGCACTGGAGACGCTCAACAGCCGGTATCAGCCGCTTGACCAATTGCCGGACAAAGACGATTACATCACCCTCACGACGCACAATTATAGCGCCAACAACATCAATTCAGAACAATTGTCTGCACTTCCAGGCAAAGTGCACCGGTTTAAGGCGGATGTCAGTGGTGACTTTCCGGCACATGCCTATCCGGCAGATGAAGAACTGCATTTGAAAGTGGGAGCGCAGGTGATGTTCATCAAAAATGACAACAGCGCTGACCGTAAGTATTACAATGGCAAAATTGGAAAAATCAGCGCCATTGATGAAGACAAAGGGATCACCGTCCTATGCCCCGGGGAGGAATCCGCCATCACGGTACGTAAGGAAGAATGGCACAACCGCAAGTACAAGCTAAATGAACGGGTGAAAGAAGTGGAAGAAAATATCGTTGGCACCTTCACGCAGTATCCTCTGAGGTTGGCGTGGGCGATCACCATCCATAAAAGCCAGGGGCTGACTTTTGAGCGGGTGATTCTGGATGCACAGGCGGCTTTTGCGCACGGACAGGTGTACGTAGCGCTCAGCCGGTGTAAGACTTTTGAAGGTATCGTGCTACGCTCCCGCATCAAGTCCTCCAGCGTACGCACCGATATAAAAGTACAACGTTTCTCAGAGGAGGCGGAGCGCAATGCACCGGATGAGGCCAAATTGCAGGATGCTAAAGTAGCTTTTCAGCAATCCATACTATTGGAACTGTTCGACTTCCGGGCGTTGAAGAAGCGCATGCAACGAGCACAACGGGTGTTTTTAGAGTACGAGCACAAGTTGCTGCCCGGTGCAGCAGAGCTTTTTCAGGAAACCTGGGCCTTTGCAGAGCAGGAGCTTTATCCCGTGGGACAGCGTTTTCAGGCTCAGCTGCAGGGTTTCTTTAAAGAGGGAGGCATGCCGGCAGAGAACGTGTTACTTCAGGACCGTACTAAGCAGGCAGCAGCCTGGTTTGCCAGCCAGCTGAAAGCCTCAGTTCTGGAGCCTCTCAAAGGCATCTCTGTTGAAACCGATAACCAGAAAATTGAAGAAACTATACAGGAAGCACTGGAGCAACTTCACGAAGAGGCTTTCATCAAACTAAAGGGACTGGAAAGGACTGCTTCGGGCTTCTCCCCTACTGACCTACTCCGGGCTAAAACGGATGCTATGCTAGACTTGAAGCAGCAACCATCGGCCCGGCCAGCCCAAACAGCCGTAAAACTCAGCAAAGAAAAGGTGCCCCACCCCGAGCTACTGCAGCACTTGATTGAATGGCGGCGGGCGGAAGCTAATGCACAAGCCCTGCCCATCTTCCGGATTCTACCTAACCAGGCTTTGTTCCATCTTGCGACTCATCTCCCCAATACACCTGAGTTGCTGAAGCGCAGTTATGGCATCGGTAAAAAGCGGATGGAACAATATGGAGCGGCTTTATTGAAAATAGTGCAGGGTTATTGCAGCAGGCAGGGAGTTGAACCACTACCTGTACCCAGAACCCCACTGAGTACTAAACCGGTAAGTACCGGCACAAAAACAGGCACAAAAGAGGAAACGTTGACCCGGTACCGAAAGGGCATGTCCATAGAGGAGATTGCCAGGGAAAGAAACCTGGCAGTATCAACGATCGAAGGGCATATCGCCCACTTTATTAAACAGGGTGTCCTGAGCGCCACATCATTCTTAAAGGAAGAGGCCATCGCTGCCATACAGGAAAAAGCCAGAGAAATGAAAGAATTAAAACTGAATACCCTATACAGGCAATTCGGAGGCACTTATTCCTATGGTCATTTAAAAATGGCATTGGCTCAACCCGAAAATCCGGTCCTGAATCCGGGACCTAAGGATAAAAAGGCGAGAATGAAGATGGAGGCAATGTTGGAAGAAATGCTGAACACCTGAAAAAACTGTGCCCATTGTAGGCTTGCTATTTGAGTTATCAGGAGGGGCACTTCTTTTGCGCCGACTATGAAGCACCACAAAAAAAATCGCGCTCCGCAAAGTGGAACGCGATTTTCACTTATAATCCCATGAACATATCCAAAAAATAATCTTTTGTCTACTTCCGTGATTCTCAATAAAATAGATCCTAATTAGATATAAAAAATCTAATACAGCACAATAAAATGCATGCACTGTTTGGAAGAAACGGAAGTTTTGCTTTATCTTCGTCGCACAAGTGAGAATATAAACTACACAACAAATCGTAATCTCAACAAGACGACCATAATCCCATGAACGTGATTTAGAATTTGGCGGGCACTTTTTGTCCGCCATTTTTATTTATATTGGGATTATTGTGGGTGTTCTCATAGTGAGTCGTGCGTCCCAGCGATTTCCAAAAACCACCGGGACTGCACTTCACTAAATTATAATCCCATGAACATATTTCAATTAACTTTTCTTGTCTCTCTCCTCAATACCTTCCGATCACATTACAAATATGAAGACTTCTATGGCGTAAGCCAAAGACAGATTTAGGCTTTTGTGAAAAAAAATACACTTCAAAATAATCAAAAACCCTATCTTAATAAGCTTTATTTCGGTTAATTTGTGAAATTTACCAACTTACCATCTGTTGTATTTTCCTGCGAAATCCCCTGAAATTTTAACAAAATCAGGGGTGATTAGAGTTTAATGCTGTAGAGAAGGCGCAAAATACAGACCTTTCTATCGCTGATAACCAATCTAATATTCTATGGAAGAGAAAAAAATAGAGCTGATAACCGCTTGGAAAGTATATCTAATCGCTTTTCTCTGGCTCTTATCCTTTATTGGCCTGTTGATCTTCAATGCCAATACACTGCAATGGCCTCCATATGCTTTCATCTTGGTCGGTATCTTACCGCTCTTTTTCCCGTTACGGTTAATGAAACGAATCCCAGGGATTTCAAGAAAAGCAGACCTTATTTTTGATCAGGAAGAAGCAGTGCTAACGATTGAAGGTCAAACATACCCCATTGAAAAACTGAGATGGTACAGACTTGACTTCAACAGCCCGTTGCTACATCAACTAGTATTAAGAATTGATAATGGTCCGCGCCTCCGCCTAACGGTTTGGGCTGATGGCTCTGAGCATGAAAAGCGGTTGTGGAACCTGCATGAACAGATAAAGACAATAGCTAATCACCAAAAGCTACCGGCAAGGGACTATTACGACCGTCCCCAACTGCGGGTAGTAAGCTGGATCGTTTTAGGCACGGTCCCTATTCTTTGGTCCTTACCCCTGCTGCTTCCAAATACTGGCTTGCAACTGATCTCCGCATTGGGGATATGGACAGGTACAGCACTCTCGTTTTTTGCAGTGGTGCGGTACGCCGGACGAAAGCCGAAGCCATAAAACGCAGAAGGGGTCAACAGCTATTGCCATTGGCCCCTTCTTGTCGTATCTACAGAGCCTTAACCCTGCTGCGCAAGCACAAGAATTTAAGCCTGATTTTTCTCATTGGCACTGTCTTCCTGCCAATCTTCAACCGCTTCATTGATTTTGTCGGATACGACCATAGCCACAGCCTTAATGGTGTCCACGACGTCTTCGAAGGATTCGCCGAGTGTGGCAGCTAAAGCTTCGCTAACGGTGTCATCCTTTTTATCATCTTTTTTTGGAGCTTCGCCGGCAGGCTTCGCTCCTTTGCCTTCCTTTATGGCATCTGCAGCGTCTTTGAGTTTGTCCGCCTCTTCGGCACGTGCTTTTGCCTCCTCCTCAATCTGCTGCTTGATTTTCGCCTCCACTTCCCTTTGTGCCTCTTTAACTTCCTGCTGTTCCTTTCGCTTAGCTTCCTTCTGCTCCAGCACCTTCATTCGGCGTTCGAGATCCACCTTAGTCTTTTCCATATCTTCGAGCTTGGCACTCTTGGAGTTGATCCGCTCTTCCACCATTTTGATTTTGGCGGTGCGAATTTGCGCTTCCAGCTGGCCATCAGTGGTGTCAATCTTGCGCTGTTGAAAGCTGAGTTCATCTTTGTCCCGCTTGATGGATTTGGACATGCGGTTGATTGCGCCCATTAAGCCATCATAACGCTTCTTCAGTCTTTCCAGGGGAGAGTGGTCCTCTCCAGCAGATTCGCCAAAGCGCTTTTCTTTGACTTCTTTGAACATGCTATCCAAGCGTTTCCAAACCTTATTGCGGTCCTCACGGGTGAACTTGGTATTTTTAAATTGCCGCTGCACTTTCTTCAGTTCATCAAAAACAGACTGCAGGCGCTTATTTTCTTTGACTTTGGCTTCCAGCTCACCGAGCATTTCCATAAACTGCTCGTAGTTTTCTTTGGACTTGGACTTGAATTCCTGATCCATTTTACTACGAAGATCCTTAAGCTCGTTAAACAGCTCGTTCGTCCGGTCACGGAGCTGATCCGCGTGGTCGCGGAAGAGATTACGGTCACGCACCTGCTCCTGTACTTTGTCCCAGAAACCTTTGAGCTCTTCCCAAATTTGCTTATCAAAACCATCCAGGCGGCTTACCCGGTCCCGCAGGTCTTCCAGCTCTGACTTGTACGCCTCGCTAAGCTTGGAAGAGAGTACGATGAACTGCCATTCTGTTTGTGCACGGGTGACCAGGTCACTTCGCTCCACTTTAATGCTTTCGGGCAAAAGTGAGTCCGCTATATTCAGCCCCCGTTCTGTCACCATGTGCGCTTCCGGGAACTCCACTTCTTTATCGTTGCGCCAGTCGTCCATCATTTTCTGATAGAACTCATCAGTGGCAATCGCCTCAGGGAAAGTGTAGATTTTCACCTGATTGTCATCAGCCAATAATTCCACAGCCACCAATATGCGTTCGTCCTGTGCGTTCGTCCCCCAGAGTACAAGCTTTGTCTTCATAATCTTCGTAGTAGTAAGTCAAATATTTCCGACCGTGCGTATAGCCACGGTGTCGTTTCCAGTTCACAAAATTAAGAAAATGCGCCGCTTTTCAAGGCTATAGCGTCAATCAAGCGTTTACCAGCTTGCTGGTAATAAGGTGTTCGGCAATCTGTACTGCATTTGTAGCCGCCCCTTTACGTAGGTTATCAGCCACAATCCAAAGGTTCAGACCGTTGGCAACAGACTCGTCCCGGCGGATACGCCCTACGAAAACGTCGTCTTTGTCTTTGGCAAACCGTGGCATTGGGTAGTGGTTTTTTGCGTTGTCCTGCAACACCTTAATGCCCGGTGTGTTGTTCAACAGCTCAATGACTTTTTCCACCTCAAAAGGCTGCTCGAACTCTACATTCACAGATTCTGAGTGCCCGCCATTGACAGGGACCCGCACTGCCGTTGCAGTTACGCCAATATGTGGAGCGTTGAGAATCTTCCGGGTTTCGTTCACCAGCTTCATTTCTTCCTTGGTGTAATCGTTTTCCAGAAAGACATCACATTGCGGCAGGCAGTTCTCAAAAATCGGATGCGGATAGGCCATCTCCTCAGCTTTTGGCTCATACCCTTTTTTCTCCAACTGATACTGCTTCACGGCCTGCATGCCCGTTCCTGTGAATGATTGGTAGGTGGATATCACAACCCGCTTAATACCATAAGCTTCGTGCAGGGGCGCTAGTGCAAGCACCATTTGAATGGTTGAGCAGTTAGGGTTCGCAATAATTTTATCCTCAGCAGTAAGTTCCCCGCCGTTGATTTCAGGGACCACCAGCTTTTTGCCCGGATCCATACGCCAGGCAGAGGAGTTATCAATAACCGTTGTGCCCACTTCCGCAAACTTAGGCGCAAACTCCAGTGAGGTTCCGCCACCAGCGGAGAAAATGGCAATATCGGGGCGGGCAGCAATGGCGTCTTCCATGCTGATCACTTTGTGGTCTGCTCCTTTAAACTTTACCATTTTGCCTACCGAACGGGCAGAAGCCACTGGTAAAAATTCAGAGATCGGCAGGTTCCTTTCTTCGAGTACCCGGCACATCACCGTGCCCACCAGGCCTGTTACACCAACAACAGCGACTTTCATAGTTGCAATCTTTTCTTCGTACCGGTGGCGGCGCCCGCCATGGTACCTTCTACAATGAATTGGTGCGCAAAGATAAGCCCCCGTAGTAATTACCAAAAGGTTTTGCCCCTACAGTCGTTAAAAAATAAGGATGTAGCCGTCTTAACCTTCCTTAGCTGTGTTGAATTCGCTATTTTTGGGGTATGAAAGCACTCTATTACCTGTTCCTACTGTTGCCCTTCCTTGCAAGTCCGGCTTATGCCCAACTTCAGGACGATTTTTCGGATGGTGATTTCTCCTCCAACCCTGAATGGCTGGGCGATGCCGGCCGATTTACCGTAACCGATGGCGAATTGCAATTGCTGGATACCGACCCGGGCAGCAGCAATGAATCTGCGCTTTACGTACCTGCGCCTACCTCAACGGATGCCGTTACGACCTGGGCATTCTACGTCCGGACCGAGTTCTCTCCTTCTTCCAGCAATTTCGCACGTATCTATTTATCGGCTTCCTCCCCAGACCTTAAAGGAGCACTGAATGGGTACTATGTGCGGATTGGTGGCATCTCAGGCGGTGATGACGCCGTGGAGCTCTTCCGGCAGGACGGGACCGCTTCAACCTCACTGATTAGTGGCACGACAGGTGCGGTGGGCAGCGATCCTGCCCTAGTCCGCATAAGGGTCACCCGATCTGCTGAAGGGGAATGGACATTGGAAACTGACTACAGCGGAGGCACCGACTTCACTCTCGAAGGCACTGCGACCGACCTGACTTATCCCATCGGCAGCTTTTTTGGCTGGGTTTGCACTTACACGAGTACCCGTGCCGAGCTGTTTTTTCTGGATGAGGTCCTGGTCGATCCACTCTTTACCGATACCGCCCCTCCTACCCTATTGGAAGTCACCCCAAATACCGCTTTTCAACTGGAGGCAAGATTTAGCGAGCCGATAAGCGAACTGTCTGCCAATAATGCGGCAAATTATAGCATCAGCGACGGAATTGGCACACCGGTCTCCGCCGAATTACAGGCAGATCCAACCCGGGTGCTAATGTCGTTGGGCACCGCTTTGGAGAACATCGCCACTTACACCCTCACCGCCAGCAACATTCAGGATGAAGCGGGAAATACAGCAGCTCCCCTGCAGGCTGAATTCACCTACTTCAACATTCAGCCCGCCCTCCCCGGTGACCTTATCATTACTGAGCTGATGCCTGATCCCACCCCATCTGTAGCATTACCGGAGACCGAATACCTTGAATTGTATAATGCCAGCGACAAAGTCATAGATTTGGGTTCCATCCAAATCGCTTCAGGCAGCGCACCGGAGGCCTTATCTTCATTCCTTTTGCAACCTGGGCAGTATGTTGCAGTTTGCGATGAAGCCTTCCTGCCGGCTTTTGCCGAATTGGGGCCCGCCGTTAGCGTGGGGGACTTCCCGGCACTTTCCAACGGCGGGGATGTCGCTACCCTTCTTGATGAAAATGGGAGCATTCTGTTTGAAGTCACTTACACGGATGCCTGGTATCAGGACGAGGAGCGTTCGGATGGTGGCTACAGCCTCGAACTGATCCGCCTGGAGGGCCCTTATGACTGCCCCGGCAACTGGCGGGCTTCCCAAAGCACTACCGGCGGCACACCTGGCCTTGAAAACAGCCTGCTGGGTGCTGCACTAGACACTACGCCCCCTTCTGTGGTCAAAGTGGTGCCGGAAAGCAATATGGAAATCCGCGTGCAGTTCAGTGAAATCATGGACACAGGGACAGCTACAGCCCCTGGCGCATATACCTTAGAACCAGCAATAACCATACTTGATGTCATTCTACAGCCGGACGGGCTGACTGCTTTGCTCCTGCTGGATGGCGAATTGTCCGCGGATCGGACCTACACGCTCAACTTTTCTACAACCCTCACTGATTGCATAGGCAACGCGCTTGAGCAGCAGTCTTTTGCTATTGGATTGCCACAGCCCGCTGAGCCTATGGATATCATCATCAATGAAATCCTCTTCAATCCGGAAAGTGGCGGCTCTGATTTTATTGAGCTGTACAATCAAAGTGATAAAATCATAGACCTGGCCGGTCTGCAAATGCTCAACCGGTTAAAAATGAGCGGCAGTGTGGAAGCTTCTGTCGACGATAACCTTCTGATTTTCCCCGGCGATTACCTGGTATTTTCTGAGGACCCTACCGACATTCTCAACCGGTATACAGTCCCAAGCCCCGACCGCTTGCTGGAGAATGACCTGCCTGGTCTGGACAACGATGAAGGCAATCTGACCCTTGTGCTAAATGGGGTCACGCTGGATGCTTTCGATTACTCAGAGGACCTTCACTATCCTTTACTTGATGATGAAAACGGCGTCAGCCTGGAGCGTATTTCCCCAATGGCTGGCACGCAGGACGATGGCAACTGGCACTCTGCCGCCTCCACCGCAGGATTTGCCACCCCGACCGGCCCCAATTCCCAGTTTTTTGAGCGCGAAGGAGTGTTTGACGAGATCATCAATATTCCCCGCGCCCGGTTTTCTCCCGATGAGGACGGCTTTGAAGATGTACTGCTGATTGATTACACCACCGATCAGCCGGGCTACACCGCCAACGTCTGGATATTTGATGCGCAGGGGCGGGAAATGCTGCGCCTGGTCAATAACGAGACCCTTCAAAATGCCGGCACTTTCAAATGGGACGGCATCGCTGCCGATGGCAGCCCGGCCCGGATCGGCATTTACATCCTGTATTTTGAACTTTTCAGGCCTGATGGCGCTGTGGAAAAAGACAAGCGCCCTGTAGTGCTTGCCGGACAATTAGACTAAAATGTGGACAGGCCGAATTAAGAGCTTCAGAGATGCCTTCCGCGGGCTGTGGTACACCATCCGTACTCAGCAGAATGCTCAGATCCATCTGATCATTACCGCCTTTGCGCTGAGCTTTGGTGCTTACGTAGGGCTCACCGCCACCGAGTGGTGCCTGGCTTTTGTGGCCGTCGCGCTGGTGCTGGGTGCAGAAGGGCTCAACACCGCTATTGAAGAGCTGACAGACCTCGTCTCTCCGGACTACCATCCACTTGCCGGCCGTGCGAAGGATGTCGCGGCGGGCGGTGTTTTGGTTTGTGCCATTTGTGCCGCTATCATTGGGGTGATTATCTTTGGGCCGCACGTTGCTGCCCTCTTTCATCCCTAAATGGCTCCGGAATCATGACCACTTCGATTTCTTTTAATTGCCTGCCTTTTGAAAAGCTATCACTACAGGAACTGTACGACAGTATGGCTCTACGGCAGGAAGTCTTTGTAGTTGAGCAGAACTGCCCTTACCTCGATGCAGATGGCAAGGATGAAGCAGGGCACCACCTGCTTGGATATAATACCGATGGCAAACTCATGGCTTACACCCGATTGTTGCCCCCGGGCATTTCTTATCCGGACTACGCCTCTATCGGGCGGGTCGTCACCTCCCCCAGCGCCCGGCGTACAGGTGCCGGGAAAATACTTATGCGGGAAAGCATTGGCTGGTGTGCCCGCCTTTATGGTGAAGTCCCCATTAAGATTTCTGCCCAGGTTTACCTAACCCATTTCTATGAATCTTTTGGTTTTGAAAAAGTGGGTGCGGAGTATCTGGAAGATGATATCCCGCATGTGGGGATGGTGTTGGGGTAGGTCATTTTGAGGTCAGCTTTTAGTACCACTACAAGCCGTCAACTCCCCGATCAACCGGTCCAACTTTCCTTCATCTTCGGTATTCAGCGGAATATCAGCCAGCAAGTCCTCAAGGACGTACTTTCTCAACGCAGCAGCATCACCCTGTGATTGGACAGACAGGAAAGTGCGTACGGTCTCCAGGTCCAGTTCTGTGAAGTCAGATAGTTCGCTGGCTGGCCATTCCGGGAAACGAACAGTAGTTTTGAGCAGATTGAAGATACTCTTTTTATAGATGCCTTTGTCCAGGCCTTTCTCCAGACCTTTTTCCAAGCCTTCTCTCCGTCCTCTCTCTAAAATTTGCTCCAACGTACTCATGACTTCTGGTTTTATCGTGAATGTTGTGTCTTGGATCTGCTTTAGGAACTCTTCTTCCGAACGCT
>NZ_JALEGS010000001.1 GCF_022763345.1 Phaeodactylibacter sp. | reverse complement strand
CTGTACCGCCACGACGGCTCTAAAGGCTACAACCACATCACGGTTAAGTCTTCCGAGCTAGCGGCGACTGGCGTAGTGTCTTACACTGTTGAGACTGATAACTATTCAGCAACGAAGAAGATGGTTATCATTAAATAGGTAAGCATTGAAATTTCAAGAGCAACCCTGAAGCGTGTAGATCCCATAGGGTAAAACATCTTCGGGGTTCCTCTCAATTTTAATTGAGGGGTAAAAGGTTAGGGATCAATGGAAAATTTTTAACGCGCTCCATTATTTTTGGGAGTTTTCCTCATTATGAGGAAATTATTTTGTGCATTTATTAGTATTTCGGCAAGGTTGAGAAACCTTGCCTTTTTTATACCAGGGCAATGAATCACGATTTAAGAGACAAATAAGGCGAGATTCGGTTGAAAGAAGGCAAAGCTATTGATGCACTTATCATTGGCGGTTCTACTAATTGCAGATATCTACAGTAATCTTAGGTTACCAATATGATAGTTATAGGATGTTTATTCGGAGAGGTATTTGTACCAGAAAGGAATGAGAATAGGCAAGAAGATGCAGCTTATGAAAGCAACAAAAGAAGCATGGCAAAACTCAACGCCATATGGTAGATCAAAAATGGGCGAGAGTAGGGAGACCAACTATTTACTGGTGCACTTGGTTTTGCAGTTTACTCATAAGTTGCATTTTATTTTTCACAGCAGTTTTTTTGTATAACGAGCGAACGTAATACCGGACTGTGTTTACCGAGACGTAGTGCCGGGTGGCGATTTGTTCGTAGGTGAGCCCGTTGATCAACCCGTAGGCCACTTGTTTTTCTCGGTGTTTGAGATCAAACTTATTCCAAAAAAGAGGAAACTTGTCTTCCTGCACCCCTAAGCTGTTCCGGATAATAGGGAAAAGGATATCTGCCGCCTCAGGAGGGGCGTAGAACTTGCCTTTGGAAACGAATTCAACAGCTTGTACAAGCCGTTGAGCAGGAGCGCTTTTAATTACAACACCCCGTACACCCTTGGCAATACCTGCACGGATATGATGCCCCATAGGATTGGCAAAATTCATAACGATAGATACCTGTGGCAGAAAAAACCGCAAACGGTCTAGTAGGGGCAAAGTTGATCTCGATCTTAAATGATCATCAATGAGCACTATAACTTTTTGATCAGAAGTATTCGAGTAAGGGTAATCTTCAAAAAGGTGCCCCATGCTTGGGTAGCAATGAATATGACCTGACGGATATACTTCGCTCAGTTGGGCATAGCTTTTGTTGCAAAATTCAGCATCATCGCTGAGCAATATTAAATTATGCATATTGTTATAGGTTACAGGAATTAACTGCACCTTTCACTGGGGGAGTGTGGTGTGCATTCGAAATCTTGAATTGCTCGTAATTTCGTATCCAAGTAAAGGCTTTCAGGCTGAAATTAAAAGGGTGGAAAAGTATCCAATATTGAGTCCCGCATTAGTATGTAGTGTTTGTGACCACCTATTTCCGTTTCCGACTGAAGCCTATCTAAAAACAGAAGACAATGACTTGCATGTCTTAGTTTTCGGATGAGAGGCTGGCATCCTTTTTTATGTAGTACTACATATTTACTGCATACTATATTTGAGTTGAAAATATTGCTTTCAAAAGCGTTATGCCTAATTTTGATGCGAATAGAACTTACTTTGGGCATCCTACCTGAAATCATAGGGGTTTCTGTGGATAAGGTTGATTGTATTTAGCCTTGATACGGGAATTTTCGGAATGCCTTTTTCGGTAAATCCGAGATTTCATGAAATACGGCACACACAGTAGCAAGACGACCAAAAAACAGCTACAAGCCTACCCTGCCTTCAATGCAGTAGTCGGCATAGCCGTTAGTTTGCTGTTTTCGTTGTTTTCTTTGACTGGGGGACAGTTTAAAGAGAATAACCATCAGAAAACCTCACCAAACTTATTCTCTTCTACCTACAATACCATGAACTCGGCTTCCGAGGTCCCTGTTCTGGATACGCTAAGCAACCTTGAAGGCGCATTTAGTTTGCGGCGATTACGGGCATCTTATACAGGTGCAGCACTGTTGGTTCGCCATGGCAGCCACAATGCTAAAGGAGATTTGAGTTTCCAGGCTAATGGGCTGGTAGGAGATAGCAGCCTGGTTACAGTGACCGATGTGGGCAGCAGTGCTTACACATTGGGCGAGGAAGTGTTGTTTATAGACTTTTACAACGGCGCAGATGTATACGTCGAGAGATGGTATGATCAAAGCGGCGCTCAGGAAGACCTGGTACAAACAGCTGTAGGTTCGCAGCCTTACATCGTGCAGGCTGGCACGCTTTCTGAGGATGTGTCGGGCAAGCCAAGCCTGTTTTTTAATTCAGATTTCCTAGTAACCAATACCCTCAATCTGCAAGCCCCTTACACGATCAATTTCTACTCCAAGCTGACCGGCGGGCAGAATAGACGGGTGCTCGGCGGTGATGGCAACCGGTTGATAGGATACTGGGGCGGGCTTGAGGATGCCTTTCACCTGGACGCTTGGGTAAATTATGACCCTAGTAACACTGTTGCAACGACCAATCCTATACTCTATACCTTCAGCCGGGCAGCAAACCTGGCTACGACAGCGTATAAAAATGGTGCCCAATTGAGCTTGAGCAACGAGACTGCGGGTACCACAGCATTCGGTGAGCTTTGGCTCGGAAGAAGCGCCTTAGCAGAATACTCGGATGTCTATATTTCGGAAGTCCTGATAATGAGCCAGGTAATTGCAGAACCGGTACGTCAGGAAATCGAATGCAGCCAAAGCAACTACTTTAATCTCCCGGTCCAGTTAACATTCGATTTTGATTTTGGGCAGCCAGTAGCCCAATTAGGTTCTGATTCTGCCTACCTGGCTTACGGTAACGGATACAATAACATTACCTCATACAGCATAAACTGGGGCCCGGATGCAGAGGCTGCAGGTTTTATAGATGTTGTGCAGGCTCCTTTACCTCCGGACACCATTGCGATAGCTTTGCCCATGGGTGCAGGGGTAGGCACTTATGATGGAGTATTTACAGTCAGTGGCCCCTGCGGTACAAGTAATGGAAAGGCGTTGCAGCTCAGCATAGTCGACAATCCGTCCACCTCCTTGGATAGCTATCTCCCAGAAGCAGCCTACGGGCTGCGGCGCTTGCGTGGAGCCTACACAGGGGCAGCAGCGCTGATACGCCACGGCGTGCATAATGCTGAAGGGGAATTAGCCTTCCAGCCAAATGGGGAAGTAGGGGACAGCAGCCAGGTGACGATCACGGCAGTGGGCAGCAGCGGATATGCCCTAGGGCAGGAGGTCCTGTTTGTAGATTTTTATTCAGGTACCGATGTGTTTGTCAAGCAGTGGTATGACCAAAGCGGGAACAACCGTGATGTGGGGACTACAAATACGAACCAGCAACCTCGTTTGGTAATCGGTGGCAACCCCGTGCTCTTGTCAGGCCGCCTGGCCATTGAATATGACGGTAGTAGTGACTGGCTGGAAACCTCCA
Source organism: Phaeodactylibacter sp. (assembly GCF_022763345.1). Classification (GTDB taxonomy): domain Bacteria; phylum Bacteroidota; class Bacteroidia; order Chitinophagales; family Saprospiraceae; genus Phaeodactylibacter. Next base: position 18,518 of record NZ_JALEGS010000001.1, on the reverse strand, counting down.
GCGATGCAGATTGGCTGGGGGGGCAACCCTATCAGATAAACGGCGTAGCTCAGGTTACCACTTCCCAATCTGCTAACTATCTCTTTGGGCTAGAGGGTTTCAGTTTGCATATTGGCTGGAGAAATACTACAAATACATGGACCATTGCCCATTTTGGGAACGATGCCAACTTTGACATTGGAAATAGTTACGATGATAACGATCCGTTGATTTTGACTTCTGAGCGTACCTCTGGTGTTGGGTCAGCCTTGTATGTTAATGGCAGGACTTTAGGGGTAAGCAATTCGCCTGGTAATTATTTACCTTTCGACCGCCTTTTTCGCATTGGGAGAGGACTGAATAACTTTTATCGGGGAAAGATGTCAGAAGCCATAATCCAGGTGGGCCCCAACAACAGCGCCGCACGGGAAGCCCTGGAATGCGATCAAGCCAATTACTTCAATATCCCTTACTATGTTATAGAGACAGGGATAGTGGAGGCTGTAGAGGTTACCGCCGACTCCGCTTACCTGCCGTATACCATAGAATTCGGTGACCCCAGCTTTTTCAGCCTGGACTGGGACTCGGATGCAGAAGCCGCAGGCTTTACAGACATCGACGCATTCAGCTTGCCCGCAGATACGATCGCATTTGCGTTACCGGCAAGCCCAATGGCAGGCACTTATCAGGCGACTCTGACGGTAGGCGGGGGCTGTGGTACAAGTGCTGCCCATCAGGTGCAGGTAGCTGTGGTGGATAGCCTCCCTACCGTTTTGGATACCTATGTGCCGGCTGCAGCTTTTGGGCTGCGGCGCCTGAGGGCTGGATACACCGGCCCGGCAGCCTTGGTGAGGAACGGAGCGAACAATGCAGAAGGGGATTTAGCCTTTCATACCGATGGGGAAGTAGGCGACAGCAGCCTGGTTACGATTACTGCGGTAGGCAGCAGCGGGTATGCGGTGGGCCAGGAAGTATTGTTTATCGACTTTTATAGTGGGGCAGACGTGTTTGTCCGGCGGTGGTATGACCAAAGCGGGGGGCAAAACCATTTGGTGCAGGACGATGTCTCAGAGCAGCCTTATATTGTCCAGGGCGGGTTCCTGGTGCTGGATGTATCCGGCGAGCCAAGCCTGTTCTTTGACAGCGACTTTTTAAAGACCAATACCCTTGCTTTATCTGCTCCCTATACAATAAACTTTTACTCCCGGATGACCGGTGGGCTAAACGGCAGGTTGCTGTGCGGAGATGGGAATACTTTAATTGGTTATTACAACGGTCAAGAGGATGTCTTCTTTTTGAATGGCTGGATCAAAACCGATGGCCCTGCTGTGAGCACGGACCCCATTCTTTATACCTTCAGCAGGGCAGCGGACAAAGCCACCGAGGCTTACAAGAACAGCACTGAACTAACACTGACTGACCCAGATGGGGGAGATACTGCATTTGGGGAACTTTGGCTGGGGAAGTATACCTCAGGCCAGTACTCACAAGCCTACGTCACAGAAGTGCTAGTAATGGACGAGGTGTTGCCAACCCAGGCCCGGGAAGACATAGAATGTGAGCAGCTCGCTTACTTCAACATCCCACACTACCCCCTGCAGCTTGCAGGTATCGAGCCTGCGGTGGTCGGAGCGGACTCCCTATACCTCCCTTACAGCATCCTCGGCGAATTAGATCCGACTCATTATACGCTGGACTGGGATGCCCCGGCAGAAGCCGCAGGGTTTGTGGATGAAATAGAAGCCCCCCTCCCCCCGGATACTGTAGCGATAGCCTTGCCATCAGGTGTAATAGCAGGGACCTATACCGCAACGCTTACCGTGAGCGGGCCCTGCGGAAGCAGTATTGGGTATAGCATAGAAGCGATAGTGCTGGAGGGCTTGTTACCAATACTAGGGACCACTCAGACGGCATCTGCCGCTTTTGGCCTCCGGCAGCTATCAACGGGTTATGCGGGCCCTCTTGTACAGGTAAGGCGCAGCAGCGATAATATGCTTGAGGATATCGGCATGACGCCGGAAGGGCATTTGGATACAGCGGCGCTGCTGTCTTTTGCAGGCGGCGGAAGTGCCTTTGTTTCCAGACTGTATGACCAAAGCGGCAATCAGCGGCACGCGGAGCAGCTGGATGCCGCCCGGCAGCCGCGCATGGTGCTGAATGGGGTGCTTGAACGGCGCAATGGAGTGCCAAGCTTGTTCTTCGACGGCTCCAACGATTACCTGGAGCTTTCGGGAGCGCTGATCAATACGCCGCGGGCCGGCTTGCAGGCCGTCTTTTATAATAACCTTGGGAATCACAATTCTACCGTGATTGCCGATTATGATTTTGGCAACAACCGCAGGTCCTTTGCCCTCGCTGCAAATGCCAACGCTGCAAATTCCGAGTATGCAATTGGGGCGTTTTCTTTTGATGGTACCGCAAATATAGTTTTGGTGCCCCCGTCCGCCCCCGAGGCCTTTAATACGGCTGGCCGTACGGCTTTGTTTAGCGCCTACCTCAAAGAGCAGCAGGCAGAAGCTTTTCTGGATTTTGCGCTTAAGGATTCCACAGCCCTGCCTGTACCTGGTTCTGTTCTGTTTTCGGATTTAAGCGTACGCACAAGGATAGGGTGTATGCTGAATAATAATACCCCTGCAAACTTTATGAACGGCTGGATATCGGAAGCGATTATCTACCCGGACAGTTTGGCAGAAGCCGGCCGGCAGTCCATAGAGTGTGACCAGGTGGGCTATCACAAAGTTACCGGTATTGAGTTGCCGGAGAATATAGCCCTGGTAGATTCTGCTACCAACACCCTGTCGCTGCCCTTTTCAGAATCCTACGCAGCTGCCGATAGTTATAGTATCGATTGGAGCGCGGAAGCAGAACTCGCTGGTTTTGCAGACGGCTCCGGCATGCTTGGCGCTGCTTCCCTAACGCTGGCCGTACCAGCTGGCCTGGAAGAAGGGCGGTACGAAGGAGAACTGACCGTGAGCGGCCCCTGTGGGAGCAGCGTAGCTTACCCCATCACCGCCGTGGTCCCTTACCGTATACTCGGTACCGGCCAGCCTGCTTCGGCTGCCTTTAGTTTGCGGCAGCTAAGCCCTGACTATGCCGGCCCGGTCGTACGCATACGGCGGGACGGTGATAATGCAGAGCAGGACTTTACCGCTGCGGAACTCGGCGACGGCAGCCTCTTAAGCTGGGTGCTGGCCAATGGCAGCAACGGTTATGTCAGCATCTGGTACGACCAAAGCGGTTACGGGCGGCATAAAACGCAGGCAAACAACAGCCTTCAGCCCTTGCTGGTGAGCAGTGGGGAGCTGGTAGTCCGTGCAGGTCGCCCTTCCATCCTTCATCCAATTTCAGGCGGAGGAGGGCTGCAAGGCAGCTATACCTACACGGCCAACCCTTTTTCCGTTAACCTCGTGATGGGCAGCAACAACACATCAACTTCAGCGCGCCGGGCAATACAGGGGTCCAACAATTGGCTGATCGGGCCCTATCAAAACCGCTTCATGTGGTATGCAGGCAACTGGAATATCCAAGACGATGAGGAGATTACCCGGTTTGGCTATGACGTGGTGACCGCCCTTCAGCCAGCCAATGGCAGCAACAGCTTGTTCCGGAACGGGGCTAGCCTTACTGTCGGTAACCATAAAGGAGTGCCCGGCACCCTGAATACGGGCAATATCGGCTTGGCATTCAATGAGCGTATGGGCGGGATGATTTCAGAGCTGATCGAATATGAGGCGGTTATGGCCGATTCGGTACGGGAGGCCATTGAGTGCAACCAAATCGCTTATTACCAGACGCCGGCGATCAAGACGGTGGTAGGCGGGCAATCGGTAGAGGGGGCTGATACGGCTTTCCTTGCCGTGCAGTATGTGCAAGGGGCGCCTACACATTACAGTATCGACTGGGACAATGCCGCAGAGGCAGCCGGCTGGACGGATATGAATATGGTACCGTATAGCGGTGGGGATATCAGTATCGCCCAGAGTACCAGTATACCTTCCGGGGCATACACAGGCACAGTTATCGCAGAAGGCGCCTGCGGTACAGGGGCCCCTTATCCGTTTACGATGCAAGTCGATCCTCCTATCTTAGGCGTCGGGAAAGTCCCCAATGCAGCTTTTGCTTTACGCCGGCTGTCGGATGGGTATACTGGCCCGGCTGTGCGGGTGAGGCGCAGTTCTGATGGGGCACAACAGGATATCGGTTTTACGGCGCAGGGAGATTTGGATACTACAGCTCTATTGTCCTTTGTAGGCAGTGCCGACGGTCAGGTTGCAATTTGGTACGATCAGTCTTTAAATGCGAATAATGCCGCCCAGAGTAATGTTTCCCGCATGCCATATCTGGTATTTAGTGGGAATGTCCACCGGGAGCGGGGGGTGCCAGCCATCCGTTTCGACAACGACCAGCTCCGCCTTTTGGCAGATGTGGAGGTAAATGGCGCTGTGCAAATTGTTATGAATAAAGATACCCTGAATAATGGTGGGTTTCTATTAGGGGCAACATCCAATTTTTTCTGGCATACGGGTGGCAATGTCCTCTTTCAATCTAGCTTGGCTTCTTCCAGCCTGAGGAATGGAGAAGCTTACGTCGATCAGGAATTATTTGATCCAGAACTTGCACCATGGCGCGTGGAGCGGAATGCTGTGTATAGCATCCGCCCAAACGATCCAAGCAATCTGACGCTTTGGAACCAATTGGGCGCGGACAGAAATACGTTATCACTAAATGGCAGTTACAGCGAAGTCATCAGCTACCGGGACCCGCTCACTCTTGCCGAGCAGCGGGGCATAGAATGCAGCCAGCTGGGCTATTACAATATTCAAGCCTACATTGCAGAGGCGCCTACGGTCAACGGCTTGTCTATTGGGGCACTGGGCGCACTGCCCGCTCCGGAAGGCGGGCACGTTGGAGTATGGTCAAAAGTTTCTGGCCCCGGGACGGTAACCTTCGCGGACAGCACCTTGCACAATACCACAGCGGCCGCTGACCTTGCTGGGGATTATACGCTGCGCTGGACGGTGAGCAACGGCTTGTGCACGAGTTTTGCAGAAACCAGCCTCAGCCTGAACAAACTGGCGCAATCTATCACTTTTGTACCGGTACCCCCCAAGACATTCGGAGATCCTCCTTTTGTTGTCGAAGCTGCCGCCAGCTCTGGCCTGCCAGTAGAACTGAGCGTGGTAAGCGGGCCAGGCACATTCAACGAAGATACACTTAGCCTTACCGGTGCGGGCACCGTGCAGGTGCGCACCTTTCAGGCGGGCAATGCAGAATACGACCCCGCAGAGGCTTTCCTGGATATAGAAGTGGCCCCCCTTCCGGGCGGGATAGCCCTCAGCGGCTTGGTACAAACCTATGATGGAGCGCCCAAAGCGGTGACGGCAACGACCAACCCAGTTGGCTTAAATCTGGAGATATTGTACGATGGCCAGTTGGACGAGCCTGTGAATGCCGGAACCTACACCGTGGAGGCTACGTTTACAGACCCTAATTACAGCGGCGGAGTTACGGAAATCCTAACCATATTGCAGTCGCCTCAGGTAATCAGTTTTGTCCCGGTGCCCGACCAGCCGCATGATGCCGGGCAGGTTATCCTGTCCGCCTCAGCGAGCTCTGGCCTGCCGGTAGGCTACAGCATCAGTACAGTGCCGGCCTCTGGTGTAGCTACGCTTGCCGGCGATACGGTGCAAATTCTCGGGCAGCCTGGCACGGTGACCGTAACCGCTGCTCAGCCCGGCAATATGAACTACCTCGCTGCGCAAGACTCCGTAATTACTTTCGAGGTATTGCCCCAGCCGCCGGTCAGCCTTGCGTTAGAGGCGGTCACCAGCCCGGTCAACCCCTGTGGCCTGCCGGCCGATCCACCGCTTTCTGTGCAACTGCGCAACCGCGGGCAAAATGATTTGAGCGGGTTTACCTTGCAATACCAAATTGATGGGGGAGCGCCTGTTCAGGAAGTCGTGCCTTCAACCATCAATTCGGGCGATGTGCAGGTTTACACCTTTTCCACACCATTATCCCTGCCTGATCTGGAAACGGCTTACAACATAGAGGTGGAACTCCTGCTGCCGGGTGATGCAGACCCCACTGATGATACGCTATCCTGGCAAATCATCCGCTACCCGGCTGATGGGACGAGCGTGTCCCCAGATGTCACTATTTGCCAGGGGGATAGTGCTACCTTGTTTTCTTTTGGCGGCAGCTCTACAGAGTGGCTGCTTGGGGGCAGTGTGATTGGCACAGGCGACTCTATCAAGGTGTCGCCGAGCGCCCAAACGACCTACGCAGCAAGCATTACAGATGTGAATGGATGTGGTACTTTCCTGAAGCCCGTCACTGTAAACGTCACAACGGGCAGCATTGGGGGGGCGGTAGCCAAAAGCAGCAACGTATGCCCCTCCCCGAACGAAGTCATGCTCACACTGAGCGGTTTCACCGGCAGCATTGTCCGTTGGGAGTCTTCTACGGATGGGTTTGTTTCCGATATCAATCCGATTATGGAGACGAGCAACCCCCTTACGGTCAACGATATTGGACAAACTACACAGTTCCGGGCCATTGTGCAAAATGGTGCTTGCCCGGAAGTGCCAAGCCAGGCTGAAGAGGTATTATTACTGGCATCAAACGGCGGTACGATATCCGGAAGCAGTACCGTATGCCAAGGCTCCAACTCAACGGTGCTCACCCTTTCCGGTGTAATTGGAGGTATTGTCAAGTGGCAGTCTTCTGGGGATGGCTTTGTGAGCGATGTGACGGATATTGCCTTTACGGGCACTTCCTATACGGTTAATGACCTCAACTTCACCCGGTCCTACCGTGCGGTAGTACAAGTAGCAGGCTGTGACCCCACCTTCAGTACCGTAGCTACTATAACTGTAGACCAACAGCCACAGGGCGGTTTCATACAGGGGCCGGATTCTGTTTGCCTGCAGGAAAGCCTGGCCTTGGAGCTGAATGGTGAGTTGGGTAATGTGATGAAGTGGCAAACTTCTGTAGATACCTTCCAAACCATTGAAGAAGACCTCTCTGTCATGAGTACTTTGCTTACCCTGCCAGATGGTTTGAACGGCACGGCTCAATTCCGGGCAGTTGTGGAAAGTGGGGTCTGCGGACTAGACACTAGCAGCTGGTTCAATGTGACGGTCTTACCTTTGCCGACTATCAGTGCAGGAGCGGATGTCACTATGCTCAGAGGGAGCAGCGTATCGCTGGAGGCCACTGGTGGAGTAAGTTACGAATGGAGGAAATTAGGAGAGGCGAATGTAATCAGTACCAACCCAGTTGCTTTTGTCTCTCCTCAAAACACCAGCAGCTACATCGTAGCAGGGACTTCGCCCCTGGGGTGCGTCAATGAGGATACGGTGACCGTTACGGTCAACTTCTCAGGTATTGAGACTTCTCCATCCGGCGCCATTGATTTTGGTGGGATAGCGATCAATACCCTGGCTTCGGAATCCGTAACGCTGAGTAATGTAGGGACACTGCCGATCAGTATTGATAGCGTAAAAATCAACAAATCGGGTGGTGCAGGCACTACCTTATGGTACAGCTACAACGATATTTCAGCACTGGATACCCTTCAGCCAGGAGATGAACAGGTTTTCCAGGTACAATTTCAGCCCATAGCTCCGCTTTACCAATCGGCTACGCTTACCGTTTACACTTCCGCCGGGACGATTGTCATCGCGCTGGAAGGCACAGGCAGCCTGATCAGCCCTGCATGGTCTGTTGACCCTCTCGGGCTTGATTTCGGAGTGCTTGAGGTAGGGCAGAAAGACAGCCTCGAGGTTGTAGTAACCAACACGGGCAATGTGCCGATTTATATAGACTCTTTGTACTCATTTGAGGACGTATTTACGGCTACCTTCAATGTAGATACCCTGGCAGTTGGAGCGTCAGCCAATATTTTGGTAGAATTTGCGCCGACAGCGCCCGGTGTGATTGAGTCTGATTTGCAGTTGGTCGCTACAAACCCTGGCCTGATATCTTGGGTTATTCCGGTAAATGGACGGGGGTTCATAAACACCACCAAGCCAATCCTTAGTTACCCCGCAGAGTTCCCATACGACAATGAATCTGGTGTAAGCCCAGACCTCGGCTTAGCCGGGGAGTTTTACACCTGGCGCGTTGTTTATCAGAATCCGGATAGCATCGCTCCCGCAGACGGCTGGCCTAAGGTGGGGATCGACTGGGATGGCGATGGCGAATTTAATGGGCCGCTTGATGGCTACTTCACGATGAGCCAAATCGGTGATGGGGAGGCATGGATCAGCGGTGAAACCTACACCTACACACAGGCATTGCCAGCAGGTGATACTTATCGCTATGAATTCCGGGTGCTCGACGAAAATGGAAATGAGGCCATACTGCCGGATGTAGAAGAGGTGACCATACCTGGTGCGGAAGGGCCTGTGGTAACAGAGGCTGGGCTCGACCTATTCGTGAGGGCAGGTGATATCGTGCCCAATATTGCTTTTCCTGAGGTAAATGAGTTGGTAGATGTCTCTGCTACCCTCTTCAACAACTCCTTATTTGCGGCAAACAACGTCTCGGTCAGGCTTTACATTGATGATGTATTCCAGGCGGAAGGGTTTACCGGGTTTATTGGCGGAGGCGATTCGCTCACGGTAACCTTTGAGAACCTTACCTTCCCGGCAGCGGATGCCTACACCTTGAAGGTCGTAATTGATGAAGACAATTTGCTTGGGGAAGTCAAGCGCCTCAACAACACCGCCAACCGCTTGCTGGTGGTAGGAGGCACTCCGGTGCCTAGTATCAAGGTCACTAATATGAATGGTACGGTTAATAGCGTACCTTTTGGCTCCTTGGTTCAGATAACTGGCCAGGCATTCTATCAAAGCGCGGTAGACACCACGGTGCAAGTGCCGGTTCAGGGAGGGGCAGTCACCATTTCACTCGACTATCCTAATCCTGGATCCTATACCCTGACCACGACAACCGGGCCCCAGGGCAATTTCTCGGGGACTTTCCAAATCAGTAACTGTGACAACCCAAGCGATTGCTTCTTGTTGCCCTGCGACTCGGCCTTCCAGTATTCCGCAGAAGTCACGGATTTTGTGCTCTTCGGTACTGCTGCCGATTCTACCGTCAAGCCTTGTGCCACTAGCTTTTCTCGTACCGGGGGGCTGGCGCGTTTTTTAACAATAGACCAGGAATGTATTGAAATCGGTGACCCCATTACTTTTACTGGCGGGATCATCAATGCATTGATAGAAATAGAGACCGATCAGGATGGGCAGGAGGTTGGCCGCAGAGAACTGGTATTGACAGATGTGAATTTCCAGGTCTCGTTGAATGGGCAGCTTTTGGCCGATCAGAGCTATGACGAGATCGGCTTCCGGGACACCGTAACTTTTGGCGGGATACTCCCCCCGAATTTGCCTTTAGGGTTTTACCTTATCATTGGAAGAGTCAGTTATAGTATTGATGGCCAGCAGTTTACGGCCATCCTCGATGATGCCAACTTCAACATCATCCCGGATAAGCCAGACTTGATTAGTGGTGGAGCTGGGTTTCCGATAATTAATAGTACGGTACCAGAGTTTTTGACTGGTTTTGATTATAATGGCTGCGGCATCTCTCCCCCATTTTTTGTCCACCTTTACGACTCTCTGCCCGGCCAGCCTAAGCAGTTGCTGGAGACGTATGTTTATCCGACCGGGGTGCCAGGAAACTTCGCCATTAGGTATTCCAATCCGGCCTGGCCTTTAGGCTGCCGTTTTATCATTGCTGAAATTGACCGCGACGACTTAGTGGATGAATACCGGGAGGACAACAACCGAGCGGTTTTCGAGTTTTGCGTAATTGATACGGTGCCTTCTCTGCCAAATATTGTGGCAACTTCGATAAGCTTGTCAAACCCTAATTATAGGGCCGGAGACCAGGCAAATATCAGAGCCACAATCAAAAACGTCGGGGCACCGGTGGATTCGGCTTTCGAGGTCCGCCTTTATGTAAACGGCAACCCTCTGGGCAGCGATATTGTGATAAACGGCATAGAAGCGGGCGAGGAGATCCGGGTGATTTCCACGGTCCCCTACACTTTCCCTGATGATTGCCCGGTCTGGATCCGAGTCTTTGCAGACCACGAAGACGTGATACTGGAAGCGGATAACTTCCTCGTCAATGACAACATTTTAGATGAAGAATATGGCTATGATTTGATAGCGGGTACGCCTCTTGGAAGCTTCCCGCTTGGGCCAATGCCGCCAAATATCCCCGGTACTTCTGTTAATCCTTATCAGGTGCCCGTGGGCGCCACCGCCAATTTCAGGTCCTACGTCTATAATTTAGGCAACCGTTTCCTGGAAGATATTCACGTAAGGTTTATTTATGATGGTGTTCCGATCGATTCCACTGTTATTCCGTTTTTAGGGCCGTATGACTATGAGCAGGTTTTCGTCAATTTCACGATTGAAAGCGGCGGCCCTCAAATCATCTACGTGGAAGCAGACTACCCCGATGATTTCTGTGAGGCATCAGAGCAAAACAACATCGGCAACATCTACATCAACACGAAATCCGTTGGGGCAGACCTGGAGGTCTTATCCACGAACCTCATTCTGGACCCCATTGTGCCAATGCCGGGAGATACCATCGGGGTGACTGCAAGCTTTGTCAATGTAGGAACCGATGATGCGGAGCCATTTACCGTAAGGTTCTTGGCTAATGGGCAGCAGCTCGGAGAGGAAATCAGGGTCGAGGATGGGCTGAATGTGGGCGTTCAGGAAGTGCTATCGAGTACGGAGCGCTACGCATCCACCCCCTCAGATGCCGCGACCGGAGTCGTTTTCCAGGTCGTCTTGGATGTAGGCGGAGAAGTCCCGGAGGTGAATGTCGCTAACAACATTGCCACCAGATTCGTCTTCGGTGCACCGCCCCCGGTCGCAACCATCCTGTACCCCAATAATCCCTATTGCCGCCTGGATGGTTTCGCCCCGGTCGAACTGACCAAAAGTATTCCCAGCGTCACCGGGATATTTACCGGCCCTCCTGGCGTGGTGGTAGACTCCCTGACGGGTACTGTGGACCTGTTAAACTCCGTTCCAGGCACTTATCTGATTACCTATACCTATGAGGGCGGAGGGTACATTGGGCTTATCGCTACCGCTGAAATCACCATTGAGGTAGATGAGAGTGCATCCATAAGCTATCCGCAGGCGGCTTACTGCCAAAACGAAGGCATGGCTTTCCCGATACAAACTGGGTCAAGCGGCGGGCGGTACTATTCGCTGGAAAATGGGCTGGCTATAGACTCACTGACCGGAGCGGTGGATCCGGCGGAAAGCATGCCGGGAGATTATACGGTGGTCTATGAATTGGGAAGCTGCTCTACGCCGGCACAAACCAACCTGGTCATCAATCCGGTACCAGTGGCTTCCATCAGCTATGAAGAAGAATATTGCAGAGAAGGCCTGGCCTTAGTACAGCTGACAGGGGCAACGGGAGGGCAATTCAGCGCAGCCCCCGCAGGCCTGGATCTAAACGTATCAACAGGTACTATTGACTTGGCCAACAGCAGTGCCGGTCAATATGCCATTACCTACACGGTTACTGATGGGGCTACTGGCTGTACGGCCATAGATACTGCTTCCACCATCATTCACAATATTCCGCCGCCCCCGGCTGTAGAGGATATCGTTTACTGTTTGGGCGCTACGGCTGCTCCACTGTTAGCGCAGGGCACCAACCTGCAGTGGTATACGAGCAGCACGGGCGGTAGCCCCTTGGCGGAAACGCCCGTACCGGTAACATCAGAAGTAGGCGACAGCATCTTTTATGTTTCCCAAACGGTAAATGGGTGTGAAAGCCCGCGCGCCGCGTTATTGGTAGAAGTAGTGGATGAGCCGCTTGGGCCTGGTGCTGATATTCAGTACCCCTCACCGCTATGTGCCGAAGGTACTGTGGAAGTGGCGCTCACCGGTCAGGGAGGCGGGGTATTTACGAGCAATCCGGAAGGGCTATCGCTAAACAGTATGAGCGGGCAGATTGATCTGGCAAACAGCATGGGCGGCAACTATCAGGTGGCCTACACCGTAAGCAACGGTGGCTGTGCCAACAGCGCCCTCACTAACATTACAGTCCTCGATATCCCTGGCCCGCCCGAGGTCGACTCGCCGGTGGTATATTGTCAGGATGATGTTGCTGCCCCGCTTTCCGCCCAGGGCACTAATTTATTGTGGTACGAATCTCTGGCAGATGCAACAGGCAGTGCGGTGGCTCCGGCCCCGGGGACTTCAGCTATCGGATCAGCGTTTTTCTATGTGTCTCAGTCACCAAACGGCTGCGAAAGCGAGCGTGCAGAGATAGAAGTGGTTGTTCAGACACTGCCACTGACTTCTATTGATTATCCGGGCTCTCCTTACTGTGCGGTTGACAGTGCAGTGGTTACCTTGTCAGGAGTTGCTGATGGAAGGTTCAGCGCAGGAGCAGGCTTGGTGATTGATTCATTGACGGGCGTGATTGACCTCAATAACAGCCTGCCAGGAACCTATCAGGTATACTATACCTACGGTGGAGAGGTCTGCCCGGAAGAAACAGCAACAGCTACCGTTGAAGTGATCGGTCTGCCTACAGCGGTGATCCGTTATGATGATTCCCCATACTGCCCGGAAGGCACAGCTTCTGTGACGCTTGCCTCCGGGCCATTGGGAGGGACTTTCTCCGCTATGGGCGATTTGGAAATCAATCCGGCTACCGGAGAGGTTGACCTTGTTGCTTCACCAACTGGTACAGACACCGTACTTTATGACTTTACAGATCAGGGCTGCCCGGGCCAGGCGCAAGCCCCAATCGAGATCAAACCCGCTGCTGAGCCACCCCTGGCAGATAGCCTGGTCCGGTACTGTGTGGATGATATGGCTTTGCCCTTGGTTGCCCAGGGCATGTCGCTGCGGTGGTATGATTCCGAGATGGGCGCAGATACTTTAGTGGGAGCGCCAACTCCTACCACTGCTCAGCCGGATACGGTCTTTTATTGGGTTGCTCAGGTCATTGACGGCTGTGAAAGCCCGCGGGCAAGAATTGAAGTTCGGATCACAGCGCCTGAAACGGCAACCATCGATTACCCGGATGACCCCTATTGCCCGGAAGGCACGGCAAATGTTGTTTTGTCTGGCCCGCAGGGCGGGCGGTTCAGTTCTGCTTTTAATTTGGCGATCAATTCTGTTACAGGTACCATTGATTTGGAAAACAGCGCAGCGGGCACCTATGTCGTGACCTATTTTTATGACGATGAAGTATGCGGCAGACTGAATACCAGTACCACTGTTACGGTACTGCCTGAGCCTACCGCGCAAATCAGTTATGAAAGCGATGAGTTCTGTGCCTTCGGTACGGCAGCGGTTGAGCGGATTGGGCCAGCGGGAGGCACCTACAGCAGCGTGCCCGGCGGGCTTGCTTTAAATGCAGCTACAGGTACCATCAACCTGGGCAACAGCACAGCGGGCGCTTACATTGTAACTTATACATTCTCAGAAGGAGGTTGTACGAATACCACCAACACCGTGGTGATCATCAATCCAGTGCCGCCGCCTCCGGGGGTCAGTGACCTGCTGCTTTGTCAGGGATCTGCTGCTGCTCCGCTTACGGCAGAGGGACAAAACCTGACCTGGTATAGTACGGCAAACGGAGGGGTTGGTTCCCCAATGGCTCCGGTACCTTTCACGGCCGATATTGGCATTACCACCTTCTGGGTAAGCCAGACGGTTGACGGTTGTGAAAGTACAAGGAGCGCGATTGACGTAGAAATCGTGCCCGCATCAGGCTTATTGAGCGCTTCCATTGATTATGCAGATCCAGTTTGCCAATTTTCAGGGACGATCAGCCCAACGGTCGTTCAGGATCCCGGCCTGACGGGTGTCTTTTATGCTTTTCCTGCCAGCGGTATTGCCATAGATAGCCTTACGGGACAGGTAGATACAGATGTAACTGCAGCAGGCACCTATACCATTGTTTATCGATTCACGGATGGGGTTTGTGTCAACACGGCTTCAACCAGCTTGCTTGTAGAACCGGCTCCGATTGCTGAAATAGCTTATCCTTCTCCGCTTTGCCCGGAGGGTGAGGCTTTGGCCGACCTGGAAGGGCAGAGTGGGGGAAGCTTTTTTGTCACCTCTGCTGGATTGGTCCTCAATCCACTCACAGGAACTATTGATCTTGATAATTCCGTAGGCGGCAATTACCAGATAGGGTATGCTTTTTCCAATGGGAACTGTCCGGATACAGCTTACGCGTCAGTGCGCATAGATACGCTGCCTGTCGTATCTATAGCTTACCCTGGCTCTCCTTACTGTACGGAAGGTACTGCTGAGGTTGAAATCAACGGTAGCGAAGTCACTGGGTTTTTTGCAGTCAGTCCGGTAGGGCTAGTCCTCAACCCAATAACCGGTGAAATTGACCTGGAGGGCTCTACACCTGGAGTTTATACAGTAACCTATACTTTCAGTGATGGCAATTGCGACAATTCCGCAACGGCATCCGTAACCATTCTCCCAGCTCCAACCGCTCAGATTTCCTACAGCAGGAATGCATTTTGCCAGTCGGATGGTGTCATTAGTGTGTCCCAGACGGGCCAGCCCGGTGGAAGCTACGCCTCCGGGCCCGGCCTGGCGATCAACCCTGCCAATGGGGACGTAGACCTGGCTGCCAGTACCCCCGGGTCTTACACGGTCGTTTACACTTTCTCGGACGGCCCATGTATCGGAACAACAGCTACACCACTTACTGTCCTTGCTAATCCAGCAGCCCCCGTTGCGCAAAACATTACCTATTGCCTGGACGATCCAGCCAGCTCGCTTACTGCTACAGGCAGCAACTTGCTTTGGTACAATAGCGAGACTGGCGGGTCAGGTGCTGCACAGGCGCCGGTGCCTGCCACTTCCGCTGTGGGCACTACTCCGTACTGGGTATCTCAAACCGTTAATGGCTGTGAAAGCGAACGTACGCTGGTTGAGGTAGAAGTTTTACCAGAACCCACAGCTACTGTAGTTTACGCCGAATCCGCCTACTGCGGCCTGGGGGCTACAGATGCCCCGCTGGTTTCTGGCACTACCGGAGGTTATTTCCGGGCACCTCTTGGGCTGGTTGTTGATTCCCTGACTGGAGTTATTGACTTGAGCCAAAGTGTGGCCGGCACTTATGAGGTTGCCTATCTCTTTTCAGATGGGCAATGCGACGGTGTGGCAACCACTTCGGTCACCATTACGCCAACGCCAGCCGCACCCCAAACCTCCAATGTGGAATACTGTAGATTTGATGTGGCATCACCGCTTACAGCTACCGGCAGCAATATTCTTTGGTATACCACACCTTCCGGAGGTACCGGAGCTTCCATGCCACCAACTCCTTCTACGTTTGTGCCTGGGGCCTTTACCTATTGGGCCTCCCAAACGGTAAACGGCTGTGAAAGCCCCAGGGCCCCACTAACGGTAACTGTAAGAGCTTTGCCTGCAGCAATAATCAGTTACCCGAGCTCAGTGCTCTGCCCGGAAGGCACTGCGGAGGTTACCCTAACAGGCCAGCAGGGCGGCGTTTTCAGTAGTAGTCCAGGGCTGTCTATTGACCCCGCCTCCGGTACAATTGATCTGGAAAGCAGCCAGGCCGGACAGTACACGGTTACCTACAGCTTTTCAGATGGTTTCTGCCCGGGGTCCGCTACCACTGAAATTGAGGTTTTGGCACCACTACAGATTAATGTACAAGGTATAGTAAGCCCTGTCTGCTCTGGCACAACAAATGGATCAATAGACATCACGGTTTCCGGAGGTGCGGCTCCGTATGGATACCTGTGGAGTACGGGAGCAATTACCGAGGATTTGGCAGATATTGCCGAAGGTGCGTATTCTGTTTCGGTAACGGATTTGAATGGGTGTATTGCCGTGGACACCTTCGTGGTGCAAGCGCTTGGCCCTCCTGCGCTGAGGCTCAACGATCCGGCAGACCGCTGCATTGATGATGCAGATATGGTTTTCCAGGGGCAGCCAGCTCCAGCCATTGGAGAAAGCGCCTTCTTCACTATTGACCCATCTGCAACCGCCCTGCAGGATAATGGCAATGGCACGGCAGAGCTGGATATAAGTGAGGCAGGGACCGGCACCTATCAGGTGGGGTACCACTTTACGGATACCAACGGTTGCATGGATTCCACCTTTGTATCTGTGCGCATCTTGCCTGTAGACAGTTGCATTGCCGTACCCGTTGCGGTAAATGACTTTGCAAACCTGCCTTCAGGAGTAACATCAATCAGTATACCCGTAACATCCAACGATAACTTTGGTGCCGATGGGCCGGCGGCTGGAACCATACGGATCATTACTGATCCTTTCCAAGGTACGGCTACGGTGAATGATAACGGTACCCCAGGCAATCCGGAGGATGATCTGGTAGACTACAGCTCAGCTGGCAACTTACTTTTTGTGGATTCACTCAATTACGAAATTTGCGATGCCACTTTGGATTGCGATACCGCTACGGCTTATATTACTTCAGATGAAATGACACTGCGCCTGCAGGTGAAAGTATTGCTGCAGGGGGCTTTGCTGGACAGAGGTTATCCGGAAATACTGATGCGGGACGACCTCCGTAAGGATTCGCTAATTCCGGAGCTGGAGCCTTATACTGCCTTAAGTGAGTTCAACCATATCATTGGGGGGGGAGAGCAAGTGGCAGACTTGTCCCGGATTAGAAGTGATTTTGGGAATGCAGCTATTGTAGATTGGGTCGTGGTAGAGCTCAGGTATAAGGAAAAGCCAGATAGCATCCTAGCTACCCGATCAGGCTTATTGCAGCGGAACGGAGCGGTTACTGACGTCATTGGTGGTGCCGGGCTCCATTTTGAAGGTATGCCCGTGGATTCCTATTACGTAAGCGTTAGGCACCGCAACCACCTTGGGGTAATGACCAAATACCCTGTACCCCTTTCTTTCAATATGCAAAGTGTTGACTTTACTGACCTGGCGGGCGATTACTGGGAAAACAGCCCCCTTTACGATGGGTACGAACAAGTAACGGTAGATGGGAAGTATGCCCTTTGGATGGCTAATGCAGACCGGAATAATCAGGTCGTTTTTGCAGGCCAGAACAATGACGTAGATGCTCTATTCGACAACGTCAATACTTCCGGGGAGAATGTATTCGGGCTGATCAACTTTGAGGAAAAGGGCTATCTCTCCTCAGATGTCAACCTGAATGGCTCCACCATTTACGCAGGACAGGACAATAACGCCGATATGGTGTTTGATGTAATCAACTTAATACCTATAAATATTTTTGGACTTTCAACCTTTTTGATTTCGGAACAACTGCCTGAAAACAAATAGGCACAAATTTTTTATTTGGCTCATCAAATGAGCACAAAAACTAAATCGGATGGTTAATCGAATACGAACAACAAAAACCTGGTTGAGCCTATCAGGATGGCTGAGCCTGCTGTTTTTTACGCTAAACTCAGGTCAGGCACAAAACCAAATCACTTATGGTTTCCTCCAAAATCCGTCTGATCCGAGAGAAATTACGGCAGTGGCATATCCCAACTTTAATTCTTCAAACGCGGATATATCCACTGCATTGTTCACCTTTAGTTTGCCGGACAGTACGCTCACGGACCCGGTAGTCCCTGATGTGCCCGCTATCGGAAGCATGGTAAACATCACAGGTACCTGGAGCATACAGCGGCTTACGCCCGGAGCTTACATTAACCTTAGCCTGAGCCCGGCGGTACTGCAAGGCAATGATGTTTATTCCGCTGTCCTAAACCCTGGCTCTATCCCGCTCAACCAAAACCTGGCATCAGGCATGCCCATTGAGCTGTTCAGCTTCCGGTTGCCGGATGACTGCTTTGATGGCAATCTGGCCATTTTGGAAAACGACAGCCCTTACGTGCTTGCACTTAACGGCAGTACCGGCGCCAACTTCAATAACCAGATTTCTGTAAGCTTGGATAATCAGCCCGTACAGGATTTATATTCCGGAAACGAGCCGAATGGGTTTATCGATTGCCCGCTGGATGGGCAGCCTTTAGCCTTCGATGATACTCTGATAATGGATGAAGATTCGGGCCCCGTTAACGTCGTGGTTACAGCCAACGATAATTTTGGGCCAGATGGCCCGGCAGTAGGCGCTATCACGCTGCTTACAGGAGTGTTCAATGGGTCCGTGGCTCTAAACGACGCTGGTTCCCCAGATGACCCCACCGATGATTCCTATGATTACAATCCCAATACAGACTTCTTCGGCTTAGACAGCCTGACCTACGAAATTTGTGACTTGGACGGTGATTGTGATACCGCAACCTTAAGAATCGAAGTCCGCCCGGTTGACGACTTATTGCAGGCGAATGATGATACCAACACCGCCGTGGAAAATGGCCCATCAGTGGATGGCAATGTTTTGGTTGGTGGCGTATCCCCCGGTGATGTACCGGATATCCTTGGCGATGAGCCGACGACCGTTACGGCAGTAGTGGACGGCAATGGCGATGCCCTGACGCTGGGCGCGGCCTTCACGACGGACGCGGGCGG
>NZ_JALEGS010000018.1 GCF_022763345.1 Phaeodactylibacter sp. | reverse complement strand
AGGCAAAGCGCAAGTTTGGCAGGGGCTAGCCCCTGCCAAACTTGATTGGAACTACTATTTTACAATTATTGACTGTCTTAAGAAGCATAAGTCTACAAATTGTGCCCCCTCTATTTTTGATAGTTTTCTCCAATTGAATTGCCATCCGTCTTTTTTCAGAGGCATATCTTCATTATCCGCTTTTTCAATTATTGCTTCTACTAACTCATCCTTTTCGACATCTTGTAGATATACTTTCATTTAAGGATTCTTCGTCTCTCTAAAATTATCTTTTTTTGATAATATTAACAATTAATTATTGATTATTGATGTGTTTAAATTGGAGGAGGCTTTTATATGGCACCCAACTTGTATATGAATGAATACCAAAGCGATACTGTTTTTTGCGGAAAATCAGAGCTGCTGTTAAAAGAAAAAGTCCTTGAGATCTTACAATCACTCCCCGATCAGTTTCCGCTCGATGTGTTAGTGGAACGGCTCATCCTGCTGGAAAAGATGAACACCGGACTGCAACAAGTTGAAGAAGGTAAAATTATAAGCCAGGAAGAGGCGAAAGCAAGCATGAAAAAACGGCAAAAGTAATTTAGATGGATTGCAGGTTGCCGATATTATGCAGGGACCTTATGGTTTTGTATTTTGTTTCGTAGAAAACTTAATTATGAGTACAGCCCACATTAAAAACGATCTACACAGAATGATCGTCGAGACTGATGATCCTAACTTATCTTGTACAAATGCGGGCGATCTTTGCTTCGCTCTTGGGCGATAAAGACTGGTGGGATACGCTCTCTGAAGAAGAAAAAAGAAAAATTGAACTAGGAAAACTAGATTTAGAAAAAGGGCATGTCGCTCCCTACGAAACTATAAAGGCCAAACTGAATAAACGGCTATAGTTCTTTTCTTATATGGGTACCGTACAATTTACTCAAACTGCAGAAGATGACTATCTCGCCTTAATTGACTATTTATCCCGGCGATCTGTAGACGACGCGATTGCCCTGGATCAAAAAATGGACACCCTTGTCGAAAACTTAAAAAAGTATAAGCATTTCTGTCCTCCTTCCAGAAAATTTCCAAAGCTTAGAAATTGCGTTCTTACACCTAGTATTTCATTGGTAAATCATCAATTACGATTATCTCTGTTTTCGATAATCGATCAAATACTCCGATTACCTAAATCAATCCCCGCGACTTTAGCTCCAAATACTTATTCACCGTATTGACAGACAGGTCCTCCGGGCGGGTCAGCACTGCCTGAATGCCGTACTGCCGCAATTGCTGCACCATCTGCGCTTTTTCGTTCAGGTATTTCCGGGCGACGGTTTGCAGGTAGATGTCCTCTATGTGGGTGGCCTCCTCCTCGATGAAGGTGCGGATTTCGGTATTCTCAAAGAAGATGACTACGAGCAGATGGGTACGATTGATGCGGCGCAGGAACGGTAACGCCCGCTCCAATGCAAAGCGGCTCTCAAAATTGGTGTACAGCAGGATCATACTCCGCCCGGCAATCAGCTTGCGGGCAGCATAGTACAGCAGTTCGTAGTTGGCCTCCACCTGCCGCTCCTGCTCGGCGTACAGGGCATTGAGGATTTTGTTGAGCTGCGTGGCTTTGCTATCGGCCTTGACGGTGGCGCCAATCTTGTCCGAAAAAGTGATCAGCCCGGCCCGGTCGTACTTTTTGAGCGCGATATTGGAGATGGCCAGGCTTGCATTCACAGCGTAATCCATCAGGCTCAGCCCCTCGAAGGGCATCTTCATGACCCGGCTCTTGTCGATGATGGAGTAGATTTGCTGGGAGCGCTCGTCTTCGTACTGATTGACCATCAAAGTGCCGCGCCGGCTGCTGGCTTTCCAGTTGATGCTGCGGTAGTCATCGCCACGGACGTAATTTTTGATTTGTTCGAATTCATAACTATGCCCAATGCGGCGTATCTTCTTAATGCCGGGATGCTGGGCGATGCGGTCGAGGGCACGCAGTTCCAGTTGTTTCATCTGTAGTACCGACGGATAAACCGGGACAGCGGCTTCTGCCGACGCTACCCACCGGCGTTCTAATAGCCCGATCTGAGAAGACAAAAACAGATTGAGGTCCCCAAACGTATACTGCCCACGCTCCACCGGCCGGAGGTCGTAGTGCAGCGTTTCAGATGCGCCCGAGCCAAGACTAATCCGGTATTCAAAATCCCGCCGCTGAAACTGTACGGGCAGCTCATCAATCAGTCGGATGGAAAGCGGCAGGTTGGAGGCATTCTCAATCCGGACTTTTATGGGGTTATTGTCCCCGAGGCCCATGATTTTGGGTGTTTGACGGGCAGCACTGACCTCCATGTTCTTACCAAACAGCAATAGCCCATCGAGTATGACCGTAGCCAATAGCAGGACGAATATCGCTTGCGCCCCAGGCAATAGCACAGGCACCCAAAAGCAAATGACAAACAGGACGACCAGCCCGCCAAATGCCCAAAAGAACCGGTCGGTCAGATGGATAGCTTTCATTAGCGGGGGACTTCGATCTTCTGAATAATGGCCTGCACGACTTCGCGGGTCGTATAGCCTTCCATCTCCCGTTCCGGCGTCAGCATAACCCGGTGATTGAGTACCGGATAGGCCACGTACTGAATATCGTCCGGGGTCACGAAGTCACGTCCGCGCATAGCAGCTATAGCCTTCGCCATTTTCATAATTGCGAGTGAGGCCCGGGGCGAGGCGCCCAGGAAGAGATCGCCGTTGTTGCGGGTATCGTGCACAATAGCGGCAATGTAGTCCAGTAGCTCATCCTTGATGTGCACCTGTTGCACCAGCGCCTGGCACTCCTGAATTTCCTGCGCATTGAAAACCGGCCTGACCGTGCTGCGCTGCGCCATGCCGAAGTCTGACCGGAAGCGGCGCAGGATGAGCTTCTCCTCATCGAGGCTGGGGTACTGCAGGTTGATCTTGATGAGGAAGCGGTCGAGCTGTGCCTCCGGCAGCTTGTAGGTACCTTCCTGCTCAATAGGATTTTGGGTGGCAATGACGAAAAAAGGTAAGCTCATTGGATAAGTCTCCCCGTCTACCGTCACCTGGTATTCCTCCATCACCTCGAACAGGGCGGCCTGTGTCTTGGCCGGTGCCCGGTTGATCTCATCGATCAGGACGACATTGGAAAAGACCGGCCCGGCGTTAAAGCTAAAAGAAGACTGCTGCATATTGAAAACCGTGGTGCCCACCACATCGCTCGGCATTAGGTCAGGAGTAAATTGTATGCGGGAAAAATCCACTTCCATTGCCTGCGCCATCAGTTTGGCGGTGAGGGTTTTGGCGATACCCGGCACACCTTCCAGCAGCACATGCCCGCCGGAAAACAGGGCTGCCATCAGCAACTCCAGCATTTCGTCCTGCCCGATAATCAGCTTGTGCAGTTCTTCCCTGACGCGGCTTACCGCAATACTAATCTGCTGCATTGCCGGATTGGGCGGCTGCCACTCGGTATCTGCCTTAGGGGGCAGAGGCGGTATACCCTGCGATTCCTCATTGGGCTGTGGTGCGTCGCGTTCAGCGCCTTCATCCGGAGACTTCAAGGGGTCATCGTGCTCGTCCAGGTGCATCTATTTACTGTTTTGGTAGAAATATTCGATTAATTGGTGAAAGTCCGACAAGGTCTTGCCCGACATAAAAGTAGAGCTTTGAATGTTGCGGTCAAAGGTCATCAGGCGTTTCAGGTGGGCCTCTTCCACTCCTGAGCGTTGCGCAAGTGTTGGCGCAGTCTCTTCGCTTAGTTCCTTAATGTCATACCTGCGCCGGATGTGCTGCTTCAGCATACTGATTTGCTGCAGGGCCAGTTGGCGGTGGTTATTCTGCAGAAAGTACAACCGGCCGATCATATTGAGAAACTCCAGAGAGGTATTCCGGTTAGGCTCCAGCACCGGAATGACGCGCTGCTGCCGCTTGGCCCGAAAAACGAGGTAGAGTATGCCCATGCTCAGCAGCAGGTACCATGCCCAGGTCAGTGCCGGCTCACTCAGAATGAAACTCAGCGGCCCATCGGCATTCAGGCGCCTTTCACCAGTGGGTGGTTGAAAGCCATCTGATTTTTCAGGCACCTGACTGTAGCGGTCCCAGTAGACCGGTCCGGCGGCATCGAGGTGCGTCAGCACCCGGCGCAGGTATTCCACGCCATGATCTTCTATCAGATGGTAATTGGCGAAAGCCAGCGGGGTGGTGTGGAGGTAGACGTACCCATTGCCATAGGCCTGACGGGTGAAGTTGTACAGCGTGTCGCTAATGGTGCCCAGGGGCAAAAAGGCTTCCTCCTGTGCGCAGAACAACGCCAGCGGCAGGCCGGTCCAGTAATAATTGGCCGGATAGCCCCGGTCAATAAAAGTAAACTGCATATTGGTGTCTACCGCCAGATTGGGGTGAACAAAGTTTAAGCCTGCGGTAGAATCCACTACCAGCTGATATTGATCCCAATCGGTCCCCGGACAGTACGACCGGGTGGCGAACAAAGATGCCCCCAGGTAATCCGGCAGCGATTTAGTGGCAATAAAAGCCGTATTCCCGGCGGCAATGAAGTCCATCAATGCCTGTTGATCCGCGGAATCCTGGTACATGGCCTGCCCGAAAAACAGGTATACCGCATCGGAGGGGAGGGTGTCGAGTTGTCCTTTGAGGCTATCCCGAAGGACAAGGAGGGTATCCGTTTGAAAGTGCCCTTCCAGCAACGTCTTCAGGATGGAAGTGCCATAGGGTTCCCGGCTTTGCCCCTCGTAGGTCTCCCGCCAGTCCACAGGCTCCTTCCGGTCGCTGCGGAAGAGCAGGGTCAGTAGCAAGCCGATGATGACCAGGGCTACTGCGATGGTTATGGTCCGCCGCCTATTGAGCATAGTCTGGTTTTAAATTCTGAATACGTTGCGCAAAAGCCTGAAACTGGGGTGCCATTTGTTCAAAAGCAGCCTCATCGAGCGCCTGATCGCCGTACCAGACCTGCTCGAACAGCAGGGTCACGTTACGGAAGTCCTGTTGAAGCGGGGTGCCGCCCAACTCCTGCACATACTGATTATTGGTTTTGTCTTTTTGCCAACTGACCAGCTTCTTATTGGTAAGCCCTTGTAGAAGGACCAGGTAGTAGAGCCGTACGGCCAGCGAAAACTGCTTGTTGTTGACGGCTTGCTGCAGAAAATCTTCCAGTTGGGCTTCGGGCAGGTCTTCTTCAATGGCTTCCAGGTCAATGCCGGAACTCAGTCCCTGCTCAATGCGGGTATTTTTTGGCGGCCGCTTGAGCCCCAGCAGATACCGGAGAAGTACGGCTATAACAATCGCAATAATAATCCAGAAAAAGACGCGCAGGAGCAAAGCCGCTGTATCGCCGTTTACCCAGGGCTCAGGTGCAGGGCTCAGTTCTGGCTGAGGGCCTTCCCGCTCCCCACCACCTTTTTGGGATTGACTCTGCTCGTCAGGCTCCCGTTGCTGACGGCTTTCCGGGGTAGGATAACTGATCCCTTCCTTTGCGGATTCCCAGCGCTCCCGGTCGATTTCAGCCGGGGCCACCTCCCTTTCCAGGTAAGTCTGGGCGCTCAGGCGAGGTTTGAAAAGTACTATTGCGAGGAGTACTGCCAGTATACTTATTGATATGCTACACCATTGCTGCCTCATCTCCGCTCTTTTTCCAGTCCTCTAATCCGGGTTTGGAGCCCGATTTCCTGTATGCGCTGCCGCAAGCCGGGCGCTTCCTGTATTTCCAATAGCGTATAGTACAACAGCCCGCCGCCCAAAAGCAGCATCGCCGAGACCAGATACAGCAAACACACGCTCAGAAAGGCCAGCAGCACCACGCTCAGTTGGTCCATCCCCGCCTGATCGAGCGAGACCACCCAGGTCACCAGGTCCAGAAAAAACCAGGCCAGCACCGTATTGACCAGCGAGTAAAACAGCAGCCCAACCAGCAATAGCGTAAACGAAAGGCTGAATACCCGGCTGAAGTTAGGGCTCCACAACGATAAGCTTTTGCTAAAGGCAGAAAGGGAATTGCGGCCCTCCCGGTAGCTGCAGTAGCCCCAAACGGCGGGCACGACAGCAAAGAGGACGACCAGAAAAATGGTGTACCAGTCATTGGTGTACAATAGGGCCGTCAGTGCGCCCATAGGTGGCATAAGGTTTATAAAGGCAATGCCGGGCGACCTTTTATAGTCAGATCGCTCTTCCTGCCCCAGCTTTCTGAAGACCAACAGCCCGATAAAGGAGAAATTTAA
Organism: Phaeodactylibacter sp.; assembly: GCF_022763345.1. Lineage (GTDB taxonomy): Bacteria > Bacteroidota > Bacteroidia > Chitinophagales > Saprospiraceae > Phaeodactylibacter. The sequence continues at coordinate 133,240 of NZ_JALEGS010000018.1, read as the reverse complement.
AACATGGGCAAAAGGGATTAGGGTAGCGCCTGGGTTGTTAAAAAACTGCCCTATATTCTCTACTCCAAGGTAAATGCCCGGTGGAAAACTGAAGCGGTCTTCAGGCAGGGCATTGCCCGGCAAAAATGCAAATGCAATAAACAAGAGAGCACTTGCCACACTGCCCATCAAAAAGGCCCCAAAGTAACGTTTGTAGAGCACAAACAAATCGGTGAACAGTTCCCCGGCAGACCGGATCTTCGTGAATGACAAGTCGAGTTTTGCATCCGGCGTAAGGCGGGTATCGCGTACTGGTTGATTAAAGCCAATCCGGGCTTTAATGCGGGGGTACCACACAAAGTACAGCAGTACGAAGGCGAGGCACAACAAGATAAACAGCCCCCGTATGATATCCGGCGTTTCAGTATGCCGGGTCAGATAGCCTTCTATGAATCCCGCCATGATGATGATGGGCGCTATACCGACCATGATTTTTATGCCCCGCCGTGCCGACTTCTGAAAAGCCTGCATGCGGTTGAAAGTGCCTGGGAAAACCAGCCCTTTGCCCATTGTGATGCCCGCTGCACCGGCAATGATGATGGCTGAAATCTCCAGTGTCCCGTGAATCCAAACGGTCAGGAACGATTCCCAGAACAGGTCCCGCTCAATGAAGAAATACTGGAAAGCGCCCAGCATGATCCCGTTGCGGACCAACACGGCAATGGAGCCGATGGTGAAAAAAGCACCGGTCACAAAAGTCAGGAAAGACACCCACAGGTTGTTGATAGTAATGCCAAGGGACATCTCAAATGCCCCCTTTTCCTTGTACACAGCCATGGGGTCACCTGCCTCAATATTTTCCAGCGTCATATCCACATAGGAATCGCCCAGTATGACCCGCAGGAACTCTGGCTCGCTGGCACTTGAGACCATGCCAATGAGCATAGCCAGGGCAAAAATGAGAAAGGAAAACCGAAACTCCCTGCGGGCTTCGTACACCAGCTGCGGCAGTTCGTCCGTCCAGAAGGTGACCAGGCGGTGAGCAGAAGACCGGCGGTTGCGGTAGAGTGCTGTGAAGACGCGCTGCGCCAGGCCATTGAGGTAGACCCGCACAGATCGGTTGGGGTAGAAGGTCCGGGCGTAGGAAAGATCGTCTGTCACCTGCACGAAAAGATCGTCCAGCTTTTCCGGGTCACGCCCTTCCTGGTCGAGGGCCTCGTCAAAAGCCCGCCACTTGTCTTGATTTTGCTGAATGAATTTTGTCTCGCGCATTCGGTGAGGTTATAACTCCTTTACAGGAAGCTCTATTTTAGGAAAAATGTTGCAAACGGTGAATTATTTGCGTTAGTTTAGGAGGTAAATTGACCAATTACTGTGAAGACCATCGAAATACGGACCGCCCAGAACGTCGTTATTGAGTACGAGCTGGCCTTGTTGCGCGAGCGCGCTATGGCGTTCATCATTGATTTTTTTATCATCATGATGATTTTCTTTGTCGTGGTGGTGCTCATCTTTGGCCGCCTCTTGGGTAATGCCATCGCAGGGACTATGCTTGCCGGGGTGCTCTACGGGCTTTTTCCGCTGATCCTGTTTATGGGCTACCACTTGTTTTCTGAGATTATGGCCAACGGGCAGACCTGGGGGAAGCGGGCCATGGGCATCCGTGTAGTGCGGATCGACGGGCAGGAACCAGGGCTTAGCGACTATCTGCTGCGGGCGGTATTTCACATTGTAGATTCGGTGTTCTCTTCGGGTATCCTCGCTGCCGTTTTCATTAGCTCTTCCAGCAACAATCAGCGCCTGGGCGATATGACTGCCAATACTACGGTCATCCGCCTTCGCCATCAACTGCAATTTGGGCTTTCGGATATTCTGGGCATCAACTCCCTGGAGAATTACGAACTGACTTACCCGCAGGTGCAGCAACTGTCGGAAGAGGACATGCTGCTCATCAAAAACATGCTCACCCGCTACCGAAGCCACCGCAACCCCGCTCACGAACAGGCACTGCGGGAGCTCACCGGCCGCCTGCAGGAGCTCCTAAACATAGAAGAGGTGCCCCGAGACCGCATTGGCTTTCTCAAAACGCTGATCCGCGACTATATCGTTATCACGCGGTAAAGCTTCGACTCTATTCTTAATGCTTCCTTAACAGCAGCTATACAACATATACGCTCCTTAATGCATTTTATGTAGGCAGGGTTTGCTCATCGCAGGCCTTATAAGCCTTACTAATTTGTGCTTGCCGAACGTAGTAGTTTATCCCTCTGCTCTAAGCACAGAACTAAAAGCGAAACGATGAAAAAGACATTCATGATAGAATTTGATCTGCCACGGACTTTTGATGAGGAATTTATGGCGCTAATTCCCAAGCAGCGCTACATCATCAACACCATGCTGGCAGACGGAAGAGTTAAAGCGTATTCTCTCTCCATGGACCGGTCCAAACTTTGGGCCATCATGACTGGAACTTCTGAGTTTGAGGTGATGGAAAATATCGCCCAGTTACCGCTGAGTGAGTACATGAGCCCTAATATTTCCGAGCTGATGTTCCACAATACCTCGGACGCAGTCATGCAGTTCTCTTTGAACTGATTTGAATTACGTTGAAAGAAAAAAGCCGCTTTGAGCTAAATTATTGCTCAGGCGGCTTTTTTCATTAGGACAGGGTTGTTCCGGAGCGGTTTTACTGCTGCACGACATCAGCGCGCAGGGTCTCCAGGAGCGCCCCTACCTCTCCAATCAAATCTTCAGGCACATTATTTTGCATGGCACCCTCGGCTACCGCTGCGATGAAGGCATCATAGGCCGCATCGGTTGATTTTTCCGCCATGCGTGGGTTTTGTGCCGGATCGTGCGCGCTCACCATATCCATACCGTCGTAGGTATAGTTTTCAGCACCGGTAGCGACACAAAAGAAATCAGTCAGGTTTTCGCTCAGAATAGCGAGATTGGTGGTGTTCCCGTTGCCAACTTCTGCCAGTAGCGGCGCAAAATAGGGGCTCAATACCGGATCAGCAGCAATCACGAAAATGGAGCTGTCGACCACTGAGCGCAAGCCCAGCCGGCCCTGTTCAATCATACCCCCGGCAGGATCAGTCACCATCGTGGTGCCGCCCAGCTTCTGATAAAGGGTGTCTTCGGTCATCATCGGCTCATCGTCATCGTTGTCACAGGCCGTAAAAGTCAGGCAAGCCATGCCCAACAGCAGGATCAATAATCGAGTGTTCATGTTTTAAGTTTTAAATTATTTTGAAATGGAATTGGGTTGAATACTTGGCAGCACACTAAAAAGGCCAAATCTGGCTGGCGAAGGCAAGCACTTTTTTTACCGGTGAACCTGCCCCCGTTACCGGGCAGCTTGAAGCCTTTGCAGATTCCGATACCTGATACAGTCGGGCATCTGTAGCCGCGGTCTGCTGTACGGCAGCCAGGACAACCTCGTTTTGCTGCTCGCGCAGGTCATAGCTGAAAGTCAATGTGCCCGCCTCGGCATTGAGATAGCAATGTTTCACGCCTGCTGTGTTCATGACAGCGCGCTGAATTGCTTTTGCTTCCTGTTTTTCCAGAGGTGTTTCGAAATCAATTCGGCTCAGTTGGACCTGTGCATTCGGGACTGGGTCCTGCCGGAGTGCCAATGCCACAAAGGCGATAATGCCAAGCAGCAGTGCACCACCTATTAAAAGGTTCCTTTTTGATGAATTTGCCATATTGCTTTTAAAAGAGGTACGGGGCTTTTCCGGAGAGCGGATCAAAAAGCGGCGCTTTTTTTTGACAATTCTCTGATTTTTGTGTTGGACCCATGAAAAGCCGAAAAAATCCCATCCTCACTAAACTTAATACCCTGTACTGCGTTCTCGTTGCAAATGCAACCAATTGAATGAGCCAAGCTGTCAAATTCCCTATTAATTCCCTCGTTTTTCTGACCAACCGCGTCGGGCGGCTGCTGGCCAATGAGATCCGGAAACGGACTGCATTGGACGAGTTGGGATTATCGGCACAGCATATGGGCATTCTGGTTGACCTTTGGGTAAAAGAAGGTGTACGGCAGCAGGACCTGGCCGTTTCCAACATCAAGGACAAAGGCACCATAGCCCGCGCCCTGCAAAGCCTGGAAGCAGCGAACATCGTAGTCCGAATACCGGATCAGGAAGACAAGCGCAATAAGCTCATCTACCTGACGCACCGGGGCCGGTCCCTTCGCGAAGAACTACTGCCGGAAGCACAGCAGACGGTACAGGAAGCAACGGAAGGCATTCCGGAAGAAGACCTGGCTATCTGCAAGCGTGTGCTGTCACAGATTTACCAGAAATTCACCTGTAATCATAAGTAAGTTGCAGATACAACTAAATATTAACAGCCATCAATAACGCTGATTTATGAGCATCACCGCCAGAAGAATTATCATGTTTGCAGGGCTAGTCCTCCTCATCGGTGCCTTTGCCCTGTCTCGCTTCCTGAGCAATCAGAAACAACCGCCCCGCCCCAAGGTGGCTGGCACCAAAGTGAAAATGGTCGATACCATGCATGTGCGCCTGGGCAGCATTCCCACAACGCTGAATGTACAGGGGGAACTGTCAGCCTATGACAAAATTGACCTTTTCTCAGAAGTAACGGGCACCCTCGAAAAAACGGAGCGCTCCTTCAAAGTCGGCACTTATTTTCCCGAAAGGAGCCTTACTGATCAAAGTCAATCAGGAGGAAGCTAAACTTTCCCTGCTTTCGCAAAAAAGCAACCTCCTCAACGCCATCACTCAGCTGATGCCCGACCTGAAGATTGACTACCCGGAAAGCTATGAACACTGGAAGGCTTATCTCGACAATTTTGAGGTGGAAGCCCCCATCAAAGCTTTCCCGGAGCCTTTAAATGATCAGGAAAAGTATTTCATTGCTTCCCGCAATCTGTACAGCCAGTACTACACCATCAAAAGCCAGGAGGAACGGCTGGACAAGTATACGCTGTACGCACCTTTTAGCGGGGTGATCACGGCTGCCTCCATCAACCCGGGTGCAGTGGTACGGGCCGGTCAAAAACTGGGCGAACTGATGAGCACTGGCAGCTACGAACTGGAAGCCACCGTTGCCCTGCGCGACCTGAAGTACCTGGCCGTAGGCAACCCGGTGGAGCTCTACTCAGAAGATATCGAAGGCAGCTGGAACGGCAAAATCCGCCGCATCAGCGATCAGGTGGATGCAGGTACGCAGACGGTACGGGTGTTCATCGCCGTGAGCGGCAGCGACCTGAAGGAAAATATGTACCTGCGGGGCGACGTGGTTGCCAGCAGTATTGATAATGCCTTTGCGCTGCCCCGCAACCTGCTCAATGATCAGCGGGGGGTCTTCGTTGTACAGGATTCTATCCTCCGGATGGAAGAAGTACAGGTGGTAAAAATGACTGATGAGTCTGCGATTATCCGGGGATTGAAAGATGGCACGCCCATTCTGGCGCAGCCCATACCGGACGCATTTGATGGCATGAAAGTCCGCATCAGCACGCAACAAAAATCTAAAAACGCACAATCGGCAAAGACCGGGCCTAAGGATCAACTGGGCAGCGCAGAATAGTCTCTACCATGCAAAGATTTGTCAACTACTTTATCAAATTTCCGGTAGCCGCCAACCTGATCATGGTCGGGCTTTTTGTGCTCGGCATTGCCGGGCTATTCAACATGAAGTCCACCTTCTTCCCGGAGGTGCCCAGCCGGATTATCAGCATACAATTGGTCTACCCTGGTTCGTCCCCGGAAGAAATGGAGGAAGGTGTCGTTAAGCGCATCGAGGAAAACCTCAAAGGGGTGACCGGTGTGGAGCGCTATACTTCCGTTTCGAGCGAAAACAGTGGCAGCATCACAGTGGAAGTGCTCAAGGGCTTCAATACTGATGACGTGCTCGTGGATGTGCGTAATGCCGTGGACCAGATCAGTTCCTTCCCCGCCGGGCTGGAGCCACCGGTGGTCTATATTCAGGAAAACCTGGGCTTTGCCATCAGCTTTGCACTTAGTGGGGATGTGAACCTCAAGACCCTGAAGCGCTACGGCCGGCAGGCAGAGGAAGACCTCCGGCAGATGGAGGGCATCTCTAAGGTGAGCCTGAGCGGTTTCCCGGAAGAGGAAATTGAGATTGCTTTCCGCGAAAAGGACCTGCGGGCTTACGGGCTGACTTTCCAGCAGGCGACACTGGCGGTACGGGCTGCCAATATCGAAATCACCGGCGGTACCATCAAGGGGGAAGACGAAGAGCTGCTGGTGCGCGCCCGCAACAAGGAGTACTATGCCGAAGGGCTGCGCGACATCATTGTGAAGACTACTCCTGAAGGCAGCGTGGTGCGCCTCTACGAAATAGCTGATCTCCAGGACCGCTGGGCCGACTCGCCCAACCGAAGTTACCTGAACGGGGAACCTTCGGTGGTCGTCACGGTACAGAATACCCTGGAAGAGGACATGATTTCCATCACGGATAAGGTGCAGGAATACGTCCGGGATTTTAATGAAAAAAATGATATCATCGAAGCCACTGTCATTCGCGATGGCTCCGATGTGCTCCGGCAGCGGATCGACTTGCTGATGGAGAACGGGCTGCTGGGCTTCGGTATCGTGCTGGTGCTGCTGGCCATGTTCCTGCACTGGCGGCTGGCGTTCTGGGTGGCCATTGCCATTCCAATCTCCTTTGCCGGCATGTTTGTAGTGGCAGGAGCCCTGGGCGTGACCATTAATGTTATTTCCCTGTTCGGTATGATCCTGGTGATCGGTATCCTGGTGGATGACGGGATTGTAATTGGCGAAAACATCTACCAGCAGTACGAAGCGGGAGTACCTCGCCTCAAAGCTGCTCTGGAAGGCACCCTACAGGTGCTGCCTGCCGTCTTTGCCGCCATCGTTACCACCGTACTGGCCTTTTCCTCCTTCCTGTTCATTGACGGTCGGCTGGGCGACTTCTTTTCACAAATGGCGATTGTGGTGATCTTTTCCCTCATCTTTTCCCTTATTGAAGGAGCGGTGATCTTGCCTACTCACGTAGCCCACAGTAAAGCCCTCAGCCCAGACCGCGACACCAACAAGGTGCAGCAGGGCTTTGAACGGGCCATGAATTGGATGCGCCACAAGCTCTACGGCCCCACTCTGAAGTTTGCTATGCACAACAAATTTTTTACCATCGCTGTCTTAGTCGGCCTTCTGGTCATTACCGGCGGCGCTATTGGCGGAGGGATCATCAGCACAACCTTCTTTCCTATTATTGAGCGGGACGACATTACCATACAGCTGCAAATGCCCGCCGGCACCCGGGAGCACATCACCCTGGATAAGCTGCAAATGATTGAGGACGCCGCCTGGCGCGCGAATGACTCCCTGAGCCAGCACTACTTCAATGGCGACAAACAGGCCATCGAACGGGTAGAGGTGAACCTTGGCCCTTCCACCTACAAAGGCAATCTGAGTGTGAATATCCTGGACGGCGAAAACCGGGACAGCCTGACCGCCCGGGCCGTCACAAATACGATCCGGCAAATGGTAGGCGATATCCCTACTGCGGAGGTGCTCACCTTTGGCGCTGCCTCCGCCTTCGGCAAACCCATTTCCATTTCCCTGATCGGGGAGGACTATACTCAGCTCAAGGCGGCTACCGAAGAAGTCAAAGCTGCCATGCAGGGGCTTTCTGAACTGGCGGATGTCGTCGACAACAATCAGGAGGGGCTGCGGGAAGTCAACATCCAACTTACCGAAAAGGGCAAATACCTGGGGCTGAAGCTGCAGGATGTGGTCGGGCAGGTGCGTAGTGGTTTCTTCGGCAGCGAAGTGCAGCGGCTGCAGCGCGGCCAGGATGAAGTGCGGGTGTGGGTACGCTACGACCGGGAAGACCGCGACAACATCAACAAGCTAAAAGACATGCGCATCCGATTCGAGGACGGGCGGGAGTTTCCCCTTTCGGAAATTGCCACCCTGGAGCTGAAGCGGGGCGTGATCAACATCAACCACATCGATGGTAAGCGGGAGGTGAAAATTGAGGCAGATGTGTCAAATAACGACGTTTCGGTAAGCGATGTCACTGCCAGCTTACAAGACGAGATCATCCCGGAAATCCTGAGCGGTTACAGTTCCGTTTCTGCCATTTACGAAGGGCAGAACCGGGAGCAGCAGAAATCGGCAAAGTCTATTCAGACCGTATTTAGCATTGTGCTTTCCCTCATGTTCTTTGTGATTGCGCTGACGTTCCGCTCCGTTGGGCAGGCGCTGCTCGTCTTCCTCCTGATCCCGTTTGGGTTCATCGGGGTAGGCTGGGGGCACTGGCTCATGGGGCTCCCCATCAGCTTGTTCTCCGCCCTGGGCATTATCGCGCTGATCGGTATTTTGGTGAATGACGCCCTGGTTTTTGTGAGCACCTATAATACGATGATTGAAGAAGGGCGCTCGCATATGGATGCGGTGTACGAAACGGGACTGTCGCGTTTCCGGCCCATTGTGCTGACCACCGTGACCACCTTTGCCGGACTGGCACCGCTATTGTTTGAGAAGAGCCTGCAGGCGCAGTTCCTCATTCCGATGGCGATTGCGGTCTCCTTCGGCCTTTTGGTCATTACGGCGGTTATTCTGGTGTTGCTGCCGGTGCTGCTCATTATTATGAACCGCTTCAAGGTTTATGCTTCTTATGCCTGGAACGGCGTGAAGCCGAGCTACGAAGCGGTAGAGCCTGCGGTACGGCGGGAGACTGGATATGAGTTCCTGTGGTATGTTCTGTTCACTGCTATTGTAATTGTCGGAGCGCTTGGCTTTATGCTGGGTTAACCAATAAGCACTACCTTTGGCGCCAAAATGACAACTCATGGGGCTGAATAAGGAAACAGTGGCGCAGTTGGTGAAAATGAAAGCCAAATTTGCCATGTCGGGCGCAGTGGCCACCTCGGTGGACTTCCTGCTCTACCTCTGGCTCGTGGATTATCAGGACTGGGCGCCGGTGCCGGCCAATATCGTGTCCTATTCCTGTGCCGTTGTGCTGAATTTTATGATGCAAAAGCGCTTCGTATTTCAGCTGCAGGGCTCGGCCCGCCGGGCTTTTTTGCTCTCGGTCCTGGTCTCCGTGGTGGGGCTCAGTATCAACACAGGGATTGTTTATGCATTGACCCGGTTTGCCTTTTTTATGGAATACCAGGCCCTAACTAAGCTGATCGCTACGGGCATTGTATTCTTTTACAACTTTTACCTCAAGCGATATGTCTTTGAACGCAAGTTTATATAAGCCAAATATGAAAGTACAACTCGCACTACTGCCCGCCCTACTGCTTTTTGCCCTTACGGGAAAGGCGCAGGAAAACCTCAGCTTGTCCGATGCCATCCAAAAGGGGCTGGACAACAACTTCCAGATCAAAATTGCGGAAGCCCGCGCCGATATTGCGGAGCGCAATGACGACTGGGCCATCGCCGGGAAAGTTCCGACCATCAACCTGACAGCCAATTCTCAAAACAACTACCGCAACCTCAGCAACCCGGCGGGCCCGCTGACGGCAGCCAATACCTATAATACCGGTATCACACCGGGCATAGAGGCCAGCATGATACTTTTTGATGGCTACCGGGTGCAGATTACCAAAGAGCAACTGGAAACACAGGCGGAGCTAAGCCAGAGCAATCAGCAGCTGGCGGTACAAAACAGCATTCAGGCCATCATCAATGCCTACTACAATGCCCTGGTGCAACAGGAACAACTCGACGTGCTGATGGAAGTCCTGGAGCTTTCCCGCGACCGCGTCGCCTACCAGGAAGTACGGCAGGAATTCGGGCAGTCGAGCACCTTCGATATCCTGCAGACACAGGACGCCTACCTCAACGATTCCACCAACTACGTGCTGCAGATCAACACCTACGAAACCGCCATCCGCAACCTCAACCTGGCAATGGGTATTGACGATATAGGCACTTCCTACACCCTCACCGACACCCTTTCCTACGCAGCCGAAGACTATCAGCTGGCCGATCTGCAGCAGGAGATGGAAAGCAATAATGTGCAGTTGCGCAACGAGTACATCAACCGGGAGCTGTCGTCTATCAACACCCGCCTGCAGGAAGCGGCTTTTAAACCTACGGTACAAGTTAATGCCGGAGCTACCTACAACGTCGGTATTTCCTTCGGCGAGCAAACCCTGAGCTTCGGGCCGAATGAAACGGTGCAGGAAATCCCGCAAATTGCCGCCCGGACATTTCAGCCCTTTATTAACCTTTCGGCTTCCTACCCGATCTACGATGGCGGTGCCCGTAAAATCCGGTTGGAGAATGCCCGCAAGGAGGAACTCATCGCTCAGCTCAACATTAGCGACCTCAAGCGCACCCTCAATAACCAACTGGCCAATACCCTGGCGACCTACAACACCCAAAAGCGCCTCGTAGAAGTGACCACAAGCCTGGTGAGCAATGCCCGCCGCAACCTGGAAATTGCCGAGGAGCGCTTCCGGGGGGGCTTGATTAACAGCTTCGATTATCGTACTATACAAGTGAGTTACATCAATGCTTCCCAGCAGCGCCTCAATGCGGTCTTCAACTTAAAGAACACGGAGACGGAGCTGATCCGCCTGATTGGGGGGCTGGTCCGATAAAAAACGGCTGACACATGGTACAACAATACGAATTCTCCCTCCCTGCTTTTGAGCGGGGCTACCACATCATCACCGCCGAAGTACAGCGGCAGTTGAAGGGTGCCCTGCCCGACCGCGGCATGCTTCACCTGTTTATCAAACACACTTCCGCTGCCCTCACCATCAATGAGAATGCCGACCCGGATGTGCGTACGGACTTCGAAAGCATTTTCAACCACGTGGTGCCGGAAAACCTCCCCTTCCTCACCCATACCATTGAGGGCCCCGATGACATGCCTGCCCACATCAAAGCAGCGATGATCGGCTCCTCTATTACCATTCCAATTACCAAAGGCCGGCTCAACCTGGGCACTTGGCAGGGGATTTATCTCTGCGAGTTTCGCAACCACGGGGGCAGCCGGAAGTTGGTGGCTACGGTTTATGGGTAGCTGGTTTTTTCGTAGTTTACAACCCCAAAACTCGAAACGTCCATGGCTTTTTTCGGAAAACTCATCAAGCGCAGTCTTACTGTAGGCGAACAATTGCAGAAACGGCGCCGCGCCGCGCCCATTCAACTGCAAAGGCGCACCCTTCGCCGTCTGCTGAAGCAGGCTCAGGGTACTGCCTTCGGGCAGTATTACGATTTCAAAGATATTCTGCAGGACGAGCACTGCATTGACACCTTTCGGGAAAAGGTGCCCATTTTTGATTACGATACCATGTACGAGCAATGGTGGCATATGGCCCTGCGCGAGGTGGAAGATGTAAGCTGGCCGGGCAAGGTGACGCACTTTGCACTCAGTTCCGGCACCTCCGGGGCACCAAGCAAGCACATTCCGGTCACGGACGACATGCGCCGGTCCATGAAGCACGCCGGCCTCCGGATGTTCTTCGCCCTGACCAACTTTGATGTTGACCCTGACCTCTTCACCAAGCCTATGCTGATGCTGGGCGGCAGCAGCGACCTGGACAATCAGGGCGGTTACTTCCGGGGCGACCTCAGCGGTATCAATGCCAGTCAGCCGCCGTTTTGGCTGCGCCCTTACTACAAACCGGGGGGCAAAATATCACGCATCAAAAGCTGGGATGAGAAGATTGCGGAGATCTCCCGCCATGCACCGGACTGGGATATCGGCTTTCTCGTGGGCATTCCTTCCTGGCTACAGCTTATGATGGAGCGCATTATTGAGGACCATCAATTGGATACCATCCACGATATCTGGCCTAACCTGGAAGTCTGTGTCCACGGCGGCATTGCTTTTGAGCCGCTGAAAAAGGGCTTTGAGCGCCTGCTCGACCGCCCGCTCATCTACATGGACTCCTACCTGGCCAGCGAAGGCTTTATCGCCTATCAACAACGGCCGGAGACCAATGCCATGCGCTTGTTGCTGCACAACGGCATCTTCTTTGAGTTTATCCCCTTCAACAGCAGCAACTTCGACGAAGATGGCCAACTACTGGGCAACCCACAGACCCTGACTATTGCAGAAGTGGAGCCCGGGGTAGATTATGCCCTCCTCCTTACCACCTGTGCCGGTGCCTGGCGTTACCTCATTGGGGATACCGTACGCTTTCCGGAAGCAGGCAAGCCTGAGATCATCATCAGCGGGCGGACCAAGCACTTCCTCAGCATCTGCGGAGAGCACCTCTCAGTAGACAATATGAATCAGGGCATACAAGCTGTGGAAGAAGCCCTCGACCTGAGCGTGCGGGAGTTTACGGTGGCCCCCGTGCAGGAAGGCAACCGGTTTTTGCACCATTGGTACATTGGCACAGAGCGGGAAGTGGATAAGGAGCAAGTCACCCGCATCCTCGACGAGGCCCTGAAGCAGGTCAATGATGATTACAAAACAGAGCGTGACAGTCTGCTCGGGATCAGGGTGGAAATCCTGCCTATTCAGCGCTTCTACGACTGGCAGGCGGCTAAGGGTAAGCTTGGTGGGCAGAACAAATTCCCCCGCGTAATGAAGGGCAAGCGTTTTGCGGAATGGTCGGCTTTTGTGCACCGGAGTCTGCGGCAGGAGGGTGGGGGTTAATATCGGGAACTACAAGACTGCAGCATGTGTTATTCATGTATTCTGAAAGCTTATTTTCAATAGTATGGGTATACAAATTTCCTCAAAAATGCTTCAGGAGCTCAACATGACTCCACAAGAATTCCTAATTGAGATGGCTACTCATTTTTACGACCTGGGCAAAATGACTATGGGACAAGCCCGCAACTTTGCCAGTATTGACCAAATAACCTTCCAGAAAGAGCTGTCCAAAAGGAACATCAATATCAAATATGAGGTAGAGGATTTAATGGATGATTTGAAAGCAATGGAAGCTTACAAACATAAAAAAAGCAAGGTCAATGCTCTTTTTATCTAACTACTCCGCATAGTTTGTAAATCACATTTTTCTGCCTTTGTTTGCCCGAACCCTATCTCCTATGCGCCATAGCCGCTTTGGCGACGGAGCAAAGGGTGCAAAGCCAGAAAATGTACTGGCTCCCTTCAGGGATGGGGCAAAACAGGGCATTTTCTGCTTGTTTTTCCATGTATGCTGAATAGTTACCTTTCTGTCATGTTTTGACTTTTACTGTCTCCCCCCAAAGTTGCGATCTGCCCAACTCAGGCAATGGACACCGTACTCAGGTGAGGGATTCACCGCCCTAAAAAATCCAAAAGCGGTGTCTGACCTGCCTGCCTGCACCCTGCACTCGAACCTCTACCCGGCAGATTCGTTCAAAAGGCGCACCAAAACCAACGCTCCTATGAATGTCGCGCAAAAACTGATTGACGCCCACCTCGTTGAAGGTGAAATGAAACCCGGCACGGAAATTGGCCTGAAAATCGACCAGGCACTGCAACAGGATGCCACAGGCACGCTCGTGATGCTGGAACTGGAAGCCATGGGGCTCGACAAAGCCCAAACGGAGGTCGCTGTACAGTACGTGGACCACAATCTGCTGCAAGGCGACCACAAAAATGCCGATGACCACCTCTTTCTGCAATCCGCTGCTGAAAAATACGGTTACTGGTTTAGCCGGCCCGGCAATGGGGTCAGTCACCCGGTGCACATGGAACGCTTTGGCAAACCTGGCAAAACCATGGTAGGCTCCGACAGCCATACGCCTGCCGCCGGCGCCCTGGGCATGCTGGCCATCGGTACCGGAGGGCTGGACGTAGCGGCCGCTGTGGCAGGTAAGCCTTACTTCGTCAAAATGCCAAAGGTGATGGGCGTGGAGCTCAAAGGGCAGTTGCCGGACTGGGTGAGCGCCAAAGATGTCATCCTGGAAATGCTGCGCCGCTATGATGTCAAGGGGGGCGTAGGCTACATCCTGGAGTACTATGGAGAAGGGCTGAAATCCCTCTCGGCTATGGATCGCCATGTCATCGCTAACATGGGTACAGAGTTGGGGGCTACGACTTCTGTTTTTCCGGCGGATGAAGAGATCAAGCGTTTTCTGCGTGCGCAGGGCCGGGAGGAGGACTTCTCGGAGCTGAAAGCCGATGCAGATGCCAGGTACGATGCCCATGAGGTCATTGATCTTTCCGGACTGGAACCCCTGATCGCCAAGCCCAGCAGCCCGGGCAATGTAGCGCCGGTACGTGAAGTGGCTGGTCAATCGGTACATCAGGTGGTGATTGGTTCGAGTGCTAATCCGGGGCTACGCGACTTCTGGGTGGTTTCCGAAATTGTAAAAGGCCGTATGGCGCATCCCGATGTGTCTTTTGATATCAACCCTACTTCCCGGCAACTTACGGAGAACCTGTCGCGCACCGATGGTTTCTTCAACCTCCTGCACGCTGGGGCCCGCTTTCATCAGTCGGGCTGTATGGGCTGTATCGGGATGGGGCAGGCACCAGCCAGCGGAAAAATCAGCCTGAGGACTATGCCCCGCAACTTTCCGGGCCGATCGGGCACCCTCGATGACCAGGTGTACCTCTGTAGCCCGGAGACGGCCGCCGCTGCCGCACTGACAGGCCAGATCACCGACCCCAGAGACCTGGAAAAAGATTTGGGGATTACTTATCCGAAATATAAAGCTCCGGATCAGCAGATCATCAACGAGCAGATGCTGGTCGCCCCCTCCCAAAACGGACAGGGCACTGATTTGGTCAAAGGGCCCAACATCAAGTCCCTGCCCACCTTCGACCCCTACCCGAATGCCTACGATGCGCCCGTGCTGCTGAAAATGGACGACAATATTTCCACTGATGAAATCCTAAAAGCCGGAGCAGAAGTGCTGCCCTTGAGGAGCAATATCCCGGAGATTAGCAAGTACAGCTATATCGTACTTGATGACTCTTTTTATGAACGGGCAAAAGATGCCCAGGCTGCCCATCCGGGGCACATCGTGGTAGCTGGTGAGAATTATGCACAGGGCTCCAGCCGGGAGCATGCTGCACTCGCACCTAAATACCTGGGGCAGCTGGCGGTAATTGCTAAAAGTTATGCCCGGATTGGCTGGCAGAACCTGGTCAACTTCGGCATTCTTCCGCTGGAATTTATCAACCCTGAAGACTACGAAAAAATCGGGCAGGGAGACATGCTCGCCGTAACTTCTGCCCGTGAGTCGATTCAGTCAGGCGATGACATACACATCCGCAACCTCACGAAAAATACGGATATCGCCTGCCGGCATAGCCTGAGTGGGCGTCAGGTGGAGGTCTTGCTGAAGGGTGGGATTATCAATCACTTCAAAGAATAAAAGGGTGCAGGGGCTTTCTTTTAAGCCCTGCAACGTACAATTAGCCAAAAAGAGAGGACGGGCATGGAACCGACTGTTAGCAGTAATCTTCTTCCACGCCCGCTACCCTCCTTATCTTGCAATAACCAATTTCTTCATTTGAATGCCATACCGGGTGCGTACTGACAAATAGTACAGCCCTGCTGGCAGGTGGTGCAGATGGAGTGTGTGGCTGCCTGTGCTGCCGGGCAGGTGTTCATCGTGCAACAATTGCCCGTTCTGATTAAACAGGGAGACCTGACCAGCTTCCTCAAAACGCAGCTCAAAGGTGCCCTCTCCCGGATTTGGGAAAAGCTGAAAGTCAGGCATATGCCCCATTTCAGTCGTACTGCTCAGAAAATCTATTTCTGCCGTAACTTCCGATAAACAACCCGAAGCATCCGTAACCGTCACCGTGTAAGTACCGGCTGGCAGGTCTAGGAGGTCTTCCGTGGTGGCCCCTGTGCTCCAATCAAAGGTGTAGGGGGGTAACCCACCGGTCACGATCAGATCAATGCCGCCCAGGGTGTCGTCCACCTGCGGCAGAGCATCCACTACGATGTTGAGGCAGGCCGCGAGGCTCCAGATTTCACTCCCGCGCAGCCCGTCATTGGCGGCGAAGTAGAGCTTGTCGTTGAAAAGCGTAAATGAGGTAGGATCACCATCGCGTACCCCCGGCCGTATGTCGGCAATAATTGCGAAGGTACTGTCAGCGGCATCGTATTCCCAAAATTCGCGCCCGTACTCCTCCGTATAAGCGGAGCAATACAGCTTATCATTGAAGACGACCAAGTCTCTGGGATTGCTTGAGCCGGAGGTGATGTCCTGAGTGAGGTTCACCTCGCCCGTTGCCGGGTCGAACACGAGCAGCTCTGTACCCTGACTGCTGCTGAGGCGGCCGGAGAAGTAAATCTTGTCCTGATAAAAAGTGATGTACTCGGGGTATAAATTCCCGCTAACATCCGTAAGCAGCGCTATCTCATCTGTTGCCGGATCGTAACGGAACAGCTCAAAGCCGGCGTCCGGATGATTGGCCCGAAAGTAGAGCACCCCATCCTTTTCAACGATGTCTTCCGGGCTCCCATCAGGAGCCCCTGGCCGGATATCGACAACAAGCTCCACGGCATCCGTATCGCTTTGGTAACGCCATAGTTCGTAGCCCGACACGCCATCCTCTGCCCGAAAGTAGAGCGCACCCGCACAAACGATCAGCCCTTCCGGGTTAGCGTCTTCTTCGCCGGGGTAGAGGTCAGCTATGACTTCGAAAGTATTGGTTGCCGGATCGTAAGCGTGAAGTTCATCGCCTAGTTCCTCGTTGTAAGCTTTAAAAAACACCCGCCCGTCGTAGGCGACTACATCTGTGATATGCCCCGTATGGCTGGGGGTGGAAAAGGCAGTGGCTGCAATCTGACCGGTAGCATCGTCATAGCTCAATAACCCGTAGCCGCTATCCGGGTGAATGCCCGAAAAATAGAGCTTCCCAGCCTGTACTGCAAAATTATCGGGCCGCAGGCTGCCCGGGGTATCGGAAAGAAGCTCGGTGGCACCGCTCGCAGGGTTGTACACCCAAATCTCCCGCCCGCTGTTGGCCTCATCTGCACCGAAATACAGTTTACCGTTGTAAGCGGTAAAGCCGTGGGGGTCGGAGCCGATGGTGGTGGTATTGATATCGGCAGCGACCTCAATTTCCGTACTGCCAGCGGTATAGGTGAGTAGTTCATCGCCTACCTCAGGATGAAGCCCGGAAAGGTAGAGGGTGTTACCGGTATGGTATTCGATGGTTATATAAGTAGGAACGCCATCTCCGTCTAACTGAGCGATTTCTGACACCATATCAGTGCTCTTGTCGTACGCATACAGGTAGCGGCTGCTGAGGTCCTGCCCGGCAACGAAGTACAACTGCCCGTCGAATGCCGTGAAACCAGCCGGGGAGGCATTGCCATCCGGGTTGAGGTCGGTCACAAGCTCTACCTGATCAGTTTGCGTATTGAAACGGCGCAGCTCCGTGCCCCAGGCCAGGTCACGGGCGGAGAAGTAAAGATCGCCCTCATACGCCGTAAACCCAAATGGGCTGCTACTTGCCGGTCCGGTGTAAATCTCCGGCAAGTCCAGCAGGGTATTGCTGGCGATGTCGTACGCATAGAATTCATCACCCATACCCGACACGAAGCCTCGGAAAAACAAACGCCCGTCCATGTGGGTCAGCAGGTTGATGCTGGGGTAAAGACCGTTGGGGCTTTCGTAGGCGATGTTCTCCACTATCCCGCTCACCGGGTCAAGCCGCCACAACCGGCTATCGCTGACCTCGTCATTGGCAGTAAACCAGATGTGATCGCCCACTACATTGAAGAAATTAGGGGAGCTGCTGCCACCGGGATTGAGGTCCTGCACTATTAATTCTTTGGTGGCCAGATTAAGGCGGCCCAGCTCGAAACCCGCCACAGGGTCTTCAAAAGAGAAATAGAGCCACCCCTCGTATGCCATAAGGTTGGCGGGGTTCCTGATCAGGTCGTTCATAGTATCGAACACACGCCTCAGCGAGTCCGTCGCCGGATCGTATTCATAAAGATAGGAATCCCCGCCACCGGAGCGGGCTCCAAAGTAGAGCCGCCCATCGTAGGCTAATAGTTGGGAAATATTGCTGCTGCCATCAAGGGGGCTGATGTCTGCAATAAGTATGCTGGAACCCTCAGCCGGGTCGTACCGGTGTAGCTCCCGGCCAAACTGCCCATCGTCAGCGGTAAAGTAAATCTTGCCTTCGAGTTCTGCAAAGTCGCGGGGGTCCGAGCTGGCAGGCTCCTGATTGATGTCGCGCTCCAGGGTCAGCTGGGCAGAGGCCGACAAAACGATCAGGCAAAAAACGGTGCTCAATAGTGTCTTCATCAGTTCTTGGGGAATGATTAGACACCAAAGATACCGCCTGCTGCGCTGCCCTTTCTATAGGAATTCATAGAGGTGCTGGCCGGACGGGTATTTTTTGTTGGGCACTACCAGCCCCAGGTGCCGGGGCCGCCTTTGAACGGGCCTACAATTTTGGAAGTAATCCACCCGCCGTAGAAGTCGCCTTCCTGTGCCTGCACCCGCTCATCGCCAACGTAGCACTCGTCTACTTTGCTGGGGTAGAAAGCCAGGTAGCCTTTGATGGGCGCAAAGGCCGGCCGGGGGTCTGGATAGCTCCAGGCCACCTGCTGAACGCTGCTTTCGCCAATCTTTAGGTCCCAGTACCGCGCTTTGCCTTTGAACTCGCAGTGGGTTTGAAACATCGGAGATTGTTTCAGCACCCCTTCTTTAATATCTTCCGGCGGCAGGTAATACACTGGCGGATGGCTGGTTTCCAGCACCCGGTAAGCCCGGTTAGTCGAGGCGATGACCTCGCCCTGGTGTTTGATGGTGATGTGAGCAGAGACCGGTTCCAACTTAGGCGGCCGGGGGTAGTCCCAGACGCTTTCCTGACCGGGTTTGGGTGGTATGCGTTTCTTATTCATACGCTTGAAACGGGAAAAACAGCCGTTGGTTGGCCATCGCATGATCATCCCATGAAAATCACTAGCTTTGCAGGCATCATCATAAGCCGTCGCCCGTGTCCCTACTCAAAAAACTGGCAGGTGAGACCGCCATCTACGGTACGAGCAGCATTCTGAGCCGCTTGCTGCACTTCGTCATCCTGACGCCCTTCCTGACGTACTACTTCACGACGCAGGAATACGGTGTGGTGACGGACCTCTACGCCTGGGCCGCTCTCCTCCTCGTCATTTACACCTACCGGATGGAGACGGCCTTCTTCCGCTTTGGCAGCAAAGAATCGGATATGGAGCGCAGCTTTTCGACGGCTGCCATCAGCCTGTTGGCTTCCACGGCGGTGCTGACGGTGCTTTTCCTGGTCTTTGCCCCGGACATCGCCCGTTGGCTGCACTACCCCGACCGCCCGGAGTACGTCCGCTGGTTTGCGCTCATCATTGCTTTTGATGCCCTGGCAGCCATTCCCTTTGCGCGCCTGCGCCTGGAAAACCGTCCCATCCGCTTTGCGGTGATCAAGACGCTGAATATCCTCGTGAATATTTTCTTCATTTTTTTCTTCCTCAAAATCTGCCCCTGGCTCCTGGAGCAAGGGTACGAATGGGCTGGCTGGCTGTACAATCCTGAGCGGGAAATCGGCTACGTCTTTCTGTCCAACCTGCTGGCCAGCGGGTCGGTCCTGCTTTTTTTGGCGCCCTTGCTGCTTAAGGCACAATGGACCTTTGAAGCCGGTCTTTGGAAGCGGATGCTCCGGTACGCTGCCCCGCTCATCGTGGTGGGCGTCGCCGGTATTGTCAATCAGTTTGTGGGCATCCCCCTGCTGAAGGAACTCGCTTCTGATGATATGGACTACAATATCGCTCAGGTCGGCCTGTACGGGGCTGCCGCCAAACTGGCCGTGCTGATGAACCTCTTCACCCAGGCCTTCAACTACGCCGCCGAGCCTTTCTTCTTCCGCAATGCCGCCCGGGAAGACAAGAGTACGCTCTATGCGCAGGTGGGGCAGGGCTTCACCCTCGTGGGCTGCCTGGCCTTCGTGGGCATTATGCTGTACATGGACATCATTCAGTACTACCTCGGAGCTGACCTGCGGGGCGGTCTCGCTGTAGTGCCATTCCTGCTGATGGCCTACCTTTTTCTCGGGCTCTACTACAACTTCAGCATCTGGTACAAACTCGCGGACCGGACCATTATCGGCGGGTACATTGCCACTGCCGGCTCTGTGATCACAATTGGGCTGAATGTCTGGCTCATCCCCCGGTACGGCTACCTGGCACCGGGATTGGCTGCTTTGACCTGCTACAGTTTCATGGCTGCAGCTAGTTACCTTACCGGGCAGCGGTATTATCCCATCCACTATCCGGTGGGCCGAATGGCGCTATACATACTGGGCGCAATCGCCACCTACGTGCTAAGCTTGCTGTTGCAAAAGTCCTACACACCAGGCTTTGCTGCCGGGCTGGCGCTGAATACGGTTTTACTGCTGGGCTATTTGTCCTTCCTTGCGATGCTGGAAAGGCAAGGGCTCCGGCGATTAGTGCGACAGTTGCGAAAGTGAGAGAATAGGTGTATTTTGACTGAACAGAAGCTCGTAAATTGACAACCGTATCCTTTCCCGATTACCTGGTCCTGGATGAGCAAGCGCCTGAGAGGCTGGAGTTTTACAATGGTGAAGTCTACGCCCTTGCCGGTGGAAGTCTTCATCAGGGTATCATTTGTGGTAATGTCTTTGCAGAGTTAAGATCAGCGCTCACTAAAGGAGCAAATCCTTGTCAGGCTTTCAATAGTGAAGTGCGCATCCATATCCAAGCCGTCAACGCCTACGTTTATCCCGATGCCTCCATTGCCTGCCCGCCCCTGAATACGGTATCGGAGCCCGCAGAAGCCATTGCCAACCCCATCCTAATTGCAGAGGTGTTATCGCCTTCCACCGAAAGTTACGACCGGGGCGGGAAATTTCACCGGTATCGCCAATTGAGTTCCCTTCAGGAGTATGTGTTTATTGACAGTCAATCGTATACAGTGGAAGTGTACCGGCGAAAAGGAGACTTGTGGCAGATTGTGGTCTTCACCGGGCTCGGGCAGGAAGTAGCGCTTGGCGCCATCAACGGCAGCCTGAGCATGGAAGCCATCTACAGCGGTGTGGAACTATAACTTCGGCGTACTGTGGTACACCACTAAAAATCCCAGCAACATCCGCATCGGCAAAGGTACTTCGTCCGACAGTTCATCCACCACAATCCAGTCCCGCAGGTCCCCCTCGTAAGCGGTGTACATCTCAAACCAGCCGTGGCGTTCGCTCCCGATCGCCCAGTCCTCCGCCAGGTTCTGATAGCGGGTGCGCAGGGTGACGGTGTGCGTGCCATCGGTGACCCGCCATTCCCGAAAGTTATTGCGAAAAATGGTCCTTGCCGTAGCGATGGCATTATCGCCCCGGGCTTCCCACTCGTTGGGGTTGTCAGGCCACTTTTGCCGGATGGTGCCTACGCCCTCCCCGATGCGGTACTGCCAGCGGCTCCAGTCGTCCTGTGCCACGGACGTCAGGCGCAATTCGCCCCGGCTCTCCGATTCGGTAGTGAAGATGTCCCATTCGGCAAAGCTATCGTTCCAGCGGGTGGCCATGCCGGTCAGGGCAGCGGTGTCTACGAGGGGCTTGGTGAGGGGCGTTTGGGCGGGGAGAGCAAAGGAGATGCTGATTATAAAAAAGAGGATCTGAAGACGCTTCATTCTGATTGCTTTTCAAAAGAACGCAAGATACGTATACTCTATTTCAAAACATATCCAGCTCCTCAACGAAACACTTGTCGCCTGTTTTCGTAAAACAACCTGTTTATCAGCGAATTACCCCCTTGCCAGATGTTAAACAATTGGTAGTCCGCTTCTACTAAAGTATCTTTGCGCCCACAATCAAAAAGCCTATGCTCCGTCAGTTCCTGGCCGGGATATTTGAAATCACGCACGGTATTATGCTCACTCTGCTCTTCGCTGGAGCTGTGATTACAGGGTTGTATGTCTATCAGAACCGCTGGGACGAGGTATCAGAACTTCCCGTTATCCGGGAAATCACCGGCAACTACCGGCAGGGGCTACAGGCTATAGGCGGGCTCTCCGGACTGGCGCTGGAACGGTACGAAACGGGCGACTTCCAGGCGGTTGGTGGGGATTTAAGCGGACAACTGCCCCAAATCGCCCGCGCCTGGAATGCAGATGATATCCTGCGCAAGCTGCGCTTCTCCAAATCCAAAATGCGGCAGGCGGAAGTCTTTACTCAGTACATCGACCAACATGCGGAAAGCGCCTTGCGCGATATGCTGCTGCACCAGGTACCCGCAAGCGTCAAACTGGCACAGGCACTGCTGGAATCCCGGGCTGGTCAATCCGGCCTCGCGCGCAACACCAACAACCACTTTGGCATCAAAGCCCGCCCCAACGCCCAGGCCCGCCGAAAAATCCGCGAGCGCCGCTACGCCGACCTCCACAATCATGAGTTCATCCCGGTAGCCCCGGCCATCGGTGCCTGGCGCTTCCACGACGATAATACCTACGACCGGTTCGAGACCTACGAAGCCGTTGGTGACAGCTACGCCCGGCATACGCAGTTGCTTACACGTGACTGCACCTTCGGGCATACCGGCTGCTACGCCTGGATTTGGGCTGCTTATCCGCCGGGGCAGGAACACGACATCCGGGAGGCGGCAGCCGCTTTTTACCATCGTTCCGGTATCGCAGCTGCCGAATTTTTTGACGGGGACACCCGCGTCCCTTACTACGCCGCCTGTGCCGCCGGGCTGAAGATGGCCGGCTACGCCACAAGCCCCACTTACCATAAAAAAATCACTTATCTCATCGAGACCTACGAGCTATGGCGTTTTGACCTCGCCCTGCTTAAGGCTTTCGAATAATTTTTTCACGCATCAACACCAACATCATGAGTAATCAATACCGAAATAACAGCAGCCTTAGCAGCCTGCTCAAATTATTGGGGGCCACCTTTGCCCTTATCCTGCTCATCGGCGCGCTCGACAAGGCTGGCGTCAAAGTCATTATGGGGGACAAGCCCGCCGGTAATGCCTATGAAAGCAGCATGCTGCCCCGCACTGCCGAACGGGCAGAAGAAGGGCATACCGATTACGCTCCACCCCGCACGCGTGAACACTACCGGCGCTCTGCTGCCCGGGAAGCAACAGCCCCGGCCCGGGAAGGCCTTTCTGCCACAGACATCGACAATTTCCTTGATCAGTTCGCGGCTACGGCCCGTAAGCAGGCGCTGGAGAATGGTGTTCCCGCTGGTATCGCTCTGGCTTACGGCATAGAAGAACTGAAACGTGGGCAGCGCATTGATTCCTGGGAGGCTTTTCAGGAGAAGGTAACCGCTCCACTTTCCCGCCTCAAGCAGGAAGTGCCCCGGGACGCCCTGAGCCGCTATTTCAAATACTCCGCCAACAGTCAGCGCTGGGCGCAGGGCCTGGGCCGCTACTCCCGCCATTCTGAACAGCAATTGATGAGCAATCTGCAGCATTTCAACCTGGAAGCTGAGGACGAAGCTGTGACCGAAATCTTGCTGCAACAACCCGAAGACGCCTCCCGCGTACAGGAAGTCGCTGATGAAGTGACTGCAAAGATCGTTCATCGTCAGAATAAAGGGCAACGTACAGAAACACCCACTGCACGGGCACCTGAGACGGGTACAAAAGCCTGGCGCAATTTCTACGAAGAGGAAGTCGGCCATGAGGTGGCTAAGGAGATTGCCCGCAAAAAACTGCGCAGCGGGCAATACATTGGAGAAGCCGATATGGAAGCGCTGATTGAAGAAACCAATCAGGAAACAGAAGCCACTATGCAGAGCAACATCGGACTGCTGGGCCGGAAGATCAACCGGGAGCACCAAAATGCTGGTCAGAAAACGGACATCACCGACCCGCGTAATGCACAAGCCCGGGAAGAATTGTACCAACGGAAACTCCGGGAGCAGGGCTATGTAAAGGGCCACAAGAAATAGCGGGCCGGCCGTTGTGGAAATAATGGTGTTAATATTTTCAATTTCCGCTGCTTTCAGGAAAATAAATATAGGATAAATCTTATATTTGTGCCTGTTTCCACACTAGACGACCTGATCAGAAGTGCAAAAGCGCACCATTGTGCCGTATTTGCGCTTCAGCCTGGATAAACACTTCAAGTTAGTAAACCAACTAAACAAGCCAGGTTCTTACGATTCAAATAAATCCACCCGACACCCGGTGGACATCAGGCGGCGCTACGCTTTCCCTTTGCTGAAAGACAGCAGCGCTTATCAAGATTGAGAACATCCATACTTATGCCCTGCGGGGCATTAGAGAAACTAAAATGCCCGTTTTTGCGTATAAGCCGCTTACGGGGCTTTTTCTAAGGAGACCGACTTGCGCCAGGTGGCCGGGTCGTAAGCAATTTTGATTTTCAGGCGCTAATTTGCCTTAATTATAGCTACTCGATATGAATAAAACATTGATCTACCCATTGGCCATGATCGCCGCCCTTTTCCTAGGGCCGGTAAGCAACTATGCACAGGACATTTTCGACGGGCTCTTTGAAAAGGAACAGCCCCGGTTTTTCGCACAGGTCAACCCCACTTCGGTACCTGGCGAAGTCGAAATGATTTTTCACTTTACGCACAGTAAGGCCAGTGAGGTGGAAGCCTCCGTATGGCTTACCGATCTTGGTGCTAGCCTGCAGGACCCGGAAAGCAAAGAGATGGTTAGCGGATTGCGGACGCTCGGCAACCGAAAGCGTGACACCCTAGTCATCTCTGGTCTGACCCCACGCCATTTTTACAATATTGGTGTGGACTATCGGGTGAAGTCTACGATTCCCAAAAAATTTGAGTCTACCGTAGTGCGGGAACATTTTCGCTATGAGGGCAG
The DNA here is from genome assembly GCF_022763345.1 of Phaeodactylibacter sp. GTDB lineage: Bacteria > Bacteroidota > Bacteroidia > Chitinophagales > Saprospiraceae > Phaeodactylibacter. Next base: position 108,570 of record NZ_JALEGS010000018.1, on the reverse strand, counting down.
CCAGTCACAGCCTGTGGTACAGCAGCCCCAAACGCAGCGCACTGCCCCCGCCAATCGGGACTGGCAGGCACGTTCTGCCCAGCCCATGCCGCAATCCAATGCACAACCCAACAGGGCACTCGCTCAGCAACCCTGCCAGGAACCACAGCTCAATCTTCGTGTGGACCCGGCAGGCTACTGCGACCGGCTCAATCGCCCGGCCGTTATCATCTCCTGCTCCAATTGCCAGGGCACGACCTGGGACTTTTTGGTCGAAGTAAAAGCTGGCAACGGCAAATGGTTCCCCACCCGTGCTGACGGGCGCCCACAGGCAGCCCTTGGCGTAGCGCCACGTACAGAGCCATTGTGCCTTATACCCGATAACAACTATCAGCTCCGGGTACTTGCATGGGGTGAAAACTGTAATTTGCCGGTGGTTAAAGAATTGGGTACCACGATTCAGGTGGGCAATTCCGTTGCTCAGCAGCCTGCGGCCCAATCTTATGGTCAACCTACCTCCAGCCCTTACCGCACTCAACCTGCAGCACCGGTTAATGCCCCGGAGGTTTGCGGTGTCTCCGGTACAGCAACGCTTATGGGCAAAACTATTCGGGGAAGCCTGCAGTTGCCCGCTAATTCTGACTGCTCTGCCCTCAATCCCTACGCCGAAGTAGCCTATGTGCACCCCGGCTACCGGGATATCAACATGGGTAAAATCAGCCTCTATCCCGGTTTAGATATGCCCTTCGAGCTCGACCTTGATCAGCGGGACCTACAGCGTGGTATCCATACGCTTCGGGTAACGGTTTATATGCCATTGCCTGACCTGCCCCGCCCGGTTGCTGCTGAAACCTTCTGGATTCGCGCAGAAGAGCAGGCAGCGACAGCCAATCGGAGCAGCGTCATTCCAGACCTGGAAAACCGCCTCCAAAATCAGCCCAGCGCTTACGCATCAACACCGGAGAGCTATAGCCAAACACCGGATGCTCCGATGCGGGGTACCATCGGCACCAAAGGTATTGAGCGTACGAATGAGGACTTATACATTGATGAAGCACTGCTGGAAGAACAAGCCAATACCATTAGCGTAACGGCTACGGACCCCAATTGCACGCCCATTCAGGACCTACAGTTGGTGTACAGCCCCACGCAGCCTGACCGGCCGCTTTACCTAAGCTGGCTCAGCCCGCGCTGCTGTCAGGAAGAAGGCTGTAAATACACCGTTTGGGCTGGCCCCACACCGGAAAAGCTCAGCCTCGTGGTTACCGGTCAGAAAGCCGGGGCACAGGTGAGTGAAATCCTGAACAACCTGCCCGCCCGGCACAACTATTTCGAGGTAGCCGTGGAAACCACAAATGGTGTCCGAAAAGCCGCTTATGTACCCGGCAACGGCCCCATCTACGGCATCGAAGCCGTATTAGACTACCACGATCAGTTCAAGCCCCAGAAAAGTGACCCTATACAGGGACAAATGAGCTCAGATACGCAGCGTAAAGGCGGCGTAGACGGAGGCCTGTCTGGCCGAATGAGCCCTCCTGCGCTGCCGGTAGCCATGGAAAGCAATCCGTTGCAGCCAAAGCTGCCAATTTCCAAATTCCGCCCCTGCAAATATCAGCGGGAAACCACGGTAACAGCAGATTACCCGATTCAGGCGGGTGAGACCGTAACCATCGATTACGCCTTTACGGAGCCCGACCATCAGTTTACGCTCTACCATCAGCCTTTCGGCAGCACCGAATGGCAACTGGCGCCGGGCACGACCGAACTGCAGTCTAAGCCAAGCTTCGAACTGCAAGCTACCGACTACCACGCCGGCAAATACCTGGTGCTGGTTTATAAAGATACCAAGAACTGGGGCTGTCTTTCCGCACCCCTTAGTGACCCGATTGAGCTGAATGTGGTCCGGTAAGGGCTTCTCGAAAGGTGTGTATTTTATTTTTGCCCCACTACTAAGTGTTGATCCTGCAACGGGTAGATTTACTGCTCGTTGCAGGATAATTCCCCACAACAGCAACGCTGCTCCACCCACAACCTTGAAAAAAAACGATTATGAGAAAAACGAGCTTCGTCCCTACCGGGATGCTGCTACTCTTATGCCTTTTGCCTGCTTTTGAAGCTGCTGCCCAGCGCCTGACCGTTCGGGGTACCGTCACCTCTTCCCTCACTGGGGAGCCGGTTAAAGGCGTCAAAGTGAGCCTCAATACCAGTGCAGAGACCGCACGATCGGAAAAGGACGGGAGTTACATCATCAATGTAGACCAGAATTTTTTCAATCCCAATCCTACGCCCACCCTGACATTCGCGCATCCCGATTACGAGGAGCAGTCCATAGCAGTGATCGGGCGCAAGCGGGTCGATGTATTGCTCCGGCCCATTAATGCACCGGGGGCGGTTTCTTTCTCCACCGGGCTGGCACAGCCTCGGGCTGTTCCTTTGCTGCCCTTTGGCGGGACCTTGCTGGAAGATGCCACGCTACAGCAAAACCGACCGAACCGGTTGAGTACTGCTCTTGCCGGACGAGTACCGGGGCTCCGCCTGCTACAGCCCGGCGGACAAGCGGGACAGGCTTACCATATCCAGCTTCGGGGCATCAATCAGCTATCTGGCACCCAACAGCCTCTTGTTCTGATTGATGGCATTTTCATGGCTGATGCTCAACTCCTGGATATCAACCCGGAGGATGTTGATAAGGTGGAGGTCTTGAGAGGAGCCGCCGGAGCCGCCGCCTTTGGCGCGCAGGGGGCCAATGGCGTTATACAGATTTTTACGAAAAACGGATACGAGCTGGCAGACGAGCAAACCCAGGTGACCTACCGTACGGATTATCAGGTGAGTGATGTGCAGGAAGCTTATCCCACGCTTGGTTTTACCAATCGGGAAATCCTAAGCCCAGCTGGCCCGCAACCTCTGTTGGGCGGCCCTCTGCCTGCCAACACTTTCACCAACGCCCTGCCCAATATTCAGGATTACGAAAGCAGTCATCTGTTCGAACGGCGCAGCCTGCGTTCCAACTCGCTCACAGTTACCGGAAGAACAGGCGGTACCTCCTTCCGGGGCTCGGCCCAGCGTTTCCGCGACGAAGGCGTCATCCCGGGCCGTGAAGGCTATACCCGGCACGCCTTTCGTGCCAATCTTGGTCATCAGGCGGGCGACCGGCTGAAGGTCAGGGGCAGCGCCTACTATGTGAGCAGTCAGAACGATGCGGGGGCAGCATTGGGCGCTACGCCCGACAACCCCGTTGCCAACACCCTGCTCATGACCCCCATGTTTGACCTTGATGCCCGAAACGAAGAAGATGGAACGCCCTTTGACTGGGACATCGACAATACCGGTGCACGCATCACCAATCCGCTTTACCTGCGGGAGCAACTCCAGGCTGAGGAGCGCCACAGCCGTCTGATGGGTATGTTTGGAGGCACTTTTGAGGCTGCTAAATGGCTGGACATCGACTACGCCGCCACCCTTGACCGCAGCACCACGCAGCGTCAATTGTTTATCGACAAAGGCTACCTAAGCACGAACGTACCGGTCGGTTTCAGCCCGCTTGTGACCTCGGGCGTTCAGGGCAGCAACGGCGGCGGGCTGGAATATGCCGAGCGCCTGCAACAGTACTTCACTTCCTCACTCAGCCTTTTGCTGCATAAGGAATGGCTGGGCTTCAATACCGCCTTCCGGGCGGGGCTGCTGTATGAGGACCTCGACCGGGACTTTTCCCTGGCAAGGGGCGAAAACCTGGCGGTGGCCGGCAACCGCTCCCTCGATAATCCGCAATCCGAAACCAATATTTCTTCCCTGGCGGAGGAGATGACGACCTACAGCGGGTTTGCGCAGGCCGATGTGGACTTCCGCGACCGCTATGTGTTCACTGCTGCAGCCCGGGCAGAACAGTCGACGCTATTTGGCGAAAGTGTGGACTGGCCCGCCTTTTACCGCATCGGTGCCGCTTACCGTATGAGCGAGGACGTTAATCTGAAAATCTTCCAGGAACTGAAATTCCGGGCAGCAATGGGTACTGCAGGCATACGCCCCGCCTATCAGCAACGGTATGAGACCTACGAGCTGGTCAACGGCAGCCTGAGCCGGCAAACCATTGCCAACGATGCCCTGCAGCCGGCCCGAACGCAGGAACTGGAAGTGGGCGTGGATATGACAATTTTCAAAGCCTTTACTCTTTCCGGGACCTACGTACAGTCCACGACCGAAGATCAAATCCTCTTTCAGCAGCTGTCCGGTGGTGCCGGTTTTGAAGGGCAATGGCGCAATGCCGGGACGGTGGAAGCCGATATTTACGAAGGCAGCCTTTCCATAGATTTCAAAAAGCTGTTCCGCATTCCGGGCGCTAAGGTGCGCTGGAACGTACAAGCTACCGGGCAACGGGTGGAGCAGCGGGTAGCCGCCCTTGCCATTCCTGCCTATGAAACGGGCCCTGGCTGGGCGAATACCAGTCTCTTTCGCATAGAAGAAGGGCAGCCCCTGGGCATAATGGTGGGCCAGGCCTTTGCCCGTACCCCCGATGATTTATCGGACAATCCCGATTTCAACCCCTTCGACTACACCACCAATGAGCAGGGTTTTATCGTGCAGCAGGACCTCCTCGGGACGCCTGCAGAAGTCCCCCTGCTGATTACAGATGAGAATGGCGCGCCCGTGCAGCAAGTCATCGGCGATATTAATCCCGACTTTCAGCTTGGCATTGCCCATACCTTTGCCTATGCAGGCTTCGAGCTCTTTGCGTTGTTCGACTGGCGCAAGGGCGGGGATATTTACAACTATACCAAACAGTGGATGTATGCCAATGAGCGTCATGCCGACCTGGCCGCCTCCCCCGAACTGCCTGCCACGTTCTACGGGGCGCAGGGCTTGTCCAATAACCTGATCCCGAATGCCTATTTTGTAGAAGACGGGTCCTACTTCATGCTCCGGGAGGCCGCTATCAGTTACACTTTTACACCGGAGCGCCTGCCTGCTCTGAAGAATATCTTTGAAGAAATCCGCTTCAGCCTGATCGGGCGAAATCTGTTTACCCTGACCGACTACAGCGGCTACCACCCGGCCTTAACCACCACCACAGCCGGCAATCCCCTACAGCAGCGGCAGCCCGGGACACCGGGTAGTCAGCTGGCGAGCCCCGGGGGCAATCCCACCCTGTTTGCCGTCGATTTCTTTAACCATCCGCTGCGGCGCCACCTGGGCTTCAGCGCACAAATAACGTTTTGATATGCTACGTAAATTTACCTTTTCCGTTCTGACGGTGCTGATGGCTGGCCTTTGGTCCTGCGAGTCGCTGGACAATGCTCCTCAGCTTACGCCCGATGGGCAGCAGGTCATCAGCAAAGGCACGGACTTGCAGGAAGCCCTGCGCCGCGGCTATGCCACCTGGTGGGGCAGCATCCACAGTCCGGAGCCCGCTGTGGCGCTCGGTGTTACCGCGGATGCCTACGCCCTGCCCTGGGATGACTTTGGCGCGGCTGCCATGGGGCAGGAACCACGCCTTTCTTACCGTAACCTCAATTCCGAGCCCCTGGATTACCGGGCGATCGTGGAAGTACCCTGGTACGGGTGCCTGCAGGCGGTGGCTGATGCGAATGATGTGCTGAATGCCCTTTCGCAAGGCGTGAGCATTGATCAGAACGGCCCGCAGGATCAGTCGGTACGGGCAGCCGCGTATGCCCTGCGTGGACTGAGCTGGGGCTATTTGTCGCTTTGGTTTGATCAGGCACCAGTGGTGGATGAAAATACCAAGCTGGGCGGTACGATTGAATTTCTGCCCTACACAACGGTCAATGCCCGGGCAGTAGAGGAACTGGAAGCCGCCATCCAATTGGCTGAGGCGAATGGCATTGATTTCATCCACAACTACTTTAATGGGCTGCCATTGGACGGGAGTGCTTTCGCAGAGCTTGCCCACAGCTACGCTGCCCGTTTTTTGGCGCAAGCCGCCCGCACGCTGGATGAAAATGAGACGACCAATTGGCAGGCCGTCCTCCAACACGCTGAGCTAGGGGTGACTTTTGACTTCGCTCCCAACGCCAATGGCAATCAGTGGACAAGCTATCAGCAATATACCCTTGCCAATACGGAAGCCGGCCCTTTCTGGGCGCGCCTCGACCAACGCCTTGTGGCCGCCTTCGACCCCAATCAGCCGGCCCGCTACCCGCAAGTGGAAGCCAATGGAGAAGCCCCCTTGTCCGAAACACAGGCGACCTCCGGGGATGCCCGCCTGACTTCCGACTTTGTTTACAGCCCGGTGGTGGGATTCCCCGCCGAACGAGGGGAATGGCACTTTTCGCACTATCAGCATAAACGCCAACTGATCCAGCCTGGCTTATTCGGTGATGGCCTTGCCGGTCCTATGCCGACCTTTCTCAAAGCCGATAATGACCTGCTTAAGGCAGAAGCGCTCCTTCGCACCAGCCAAACTGCTGCTGCTGCCAACGTGATCGACGGTGGTTCCCGAACTAGCCGGGGCAACTTACCGCCCCTTACCGCTGCGGCCTCCTATTTTGAAGTGGAAGAAGCCCTGCTCTACGAGCGCGCCATTGAGCTGTTCAATACGGCCCCAGCCAGTCTCTGGCTCGACCGCCGCCGGATGCGCCCCCGCGAAGCCTTCACCGAAGTGACGGCCCTGGGCGGCCTGCAATTGGGTACACCGGCACAGCTGCCAGTACCCGCTTCTGAGCTACGCATCAATGGTATGGAGGAGTATAGCTTTGGTGGTGAGCAGGACCCGCAGGGAATAGAGCGTTTTTTCTATTGATATGATCCAACCTTCCAAAGAATACCGTAGATCAAATTGTAAGGAGTGAAATGCCCGCTTTTCCAAAGCGTGTGCATTTTGTGTGAATCTTTCGGCACCGGCGGTTAGGAGCGCGCCGGTCCGATGCTAAGCAAAATTGCTATTGTAAAGATTTTGCTTAATCGATGCAGTGGTGCAGTTTGTGCCACTGCTTTTTCTATTTCAACGCCTCTGCCCATTCCGGGAGTGGCGCTTCCACCAATTGCCGGTCTTTTTTCCGCTCGTCGAAGAATTCCAGTTTCCAGGCATGCAGCATGATGTGGTGGTCCTGATAAGGCTGGGCAGCACCATAGTGGACATCACCAGCTACCGGACAGCCCTCGAATGCCAGCTGAGCCCGGATTTGATGGTAGCGGCCCGTGAGGGGCTCCAATTCCAAGAGGGTTCGATTGTCCGAAGTTGTAGTCAGGGCTTTGTAGTTGAGCAGGCATTCCCGGGCCTTTTCGGCAGGTTCTTTATGGACAATGGCCCGCTTTGATGCCCGGTCTTTTTCCAGCCAATGGTGTAGTGTGCCCTGTTCAGATGGTGGGGGCTGACTGACCGCAGCAAGGTAGGTCTTGCGTACGTCCTTTTCCACAAACTGCCGGTTGAGCTTCCGCAGGACACTTCTGTGCTTGGCGACGAGCACGACGCCGGTCGTTACCCGGTCCAGCCGGTGCACAATCCCCACATAGGGATTGCGGCGCTCCGCTTCCAGGTGCGCATAAACCAAGGACTCCACCGATGGGCCAAAGGGGTTACGCTCTACCTGAATACCGGCCGGCTTGCTAACCACCAGCCAGTCTTTGGTCTCTTCGATGATGTGTATTTGCAAGATAATCGTTTTTAAAAGTCTGTATGCCGGTAGGGCTGCAAATATAGTAAGGGGTTTATCCCGTCTCAATCCAGGTTCTCCCCGTTCCCTAATTGATCCTATTTCCGAACTCTTGTAGAATGAAGTTGCTGAAGCTTCCACCTGCCTTCATCCTTTATGGCAATGGCGCTTTCCAGCCAATGGGCCGTACCTAAAGTGTCCTGTCCTTTGACCCAGGTGCCGTAATTGTGATAAGCCACCCAGATGGCGTGCTTGTGGTGTTCAGATTTTAGGAAATCAAAACGGTTTAGTCGCTGGTATTGTTGGGCCTTCATTGATTCCCGCTCCCTGATCAGGTAACTCGCCACGGAGTCATTGTTCCAGACCACACCATTTTCCAGCAGCATGAAGTCTTGGGTGTGGTGGGCTTCGATCTTTTGAGTGTCCAAATCTGACCAGATGTCGTCGAAGGACTGCATGACCAAGCTTTTTACCGTCTCTATATCACGCTGTATCTGCTGGCTGTCGATTGGATTCGTTTGCGGGTCGGCAGGCTCGGAGCTTTCACTGCAGGACAATAAGCCGAAGAGGAGGAAGGTAAGGGAAAGGATTCTTTTCATAATTGGATAAGTTAGAAACAATGGGGTCAGTCCGAAAATCTGGACTCAAAATAAGACTTTCGGTCAGCGTTTTCGATATGAGTAATAATACCACGGGCGATTTCGCGGACAAACCGCTGTTCGTCAGCACTAAGCTGTGCATAAACCGCATCAAAGAAAAGCAGATACCCTTTGTTGATATCCCTGATCCGGGGCAGTAAGGTTGTGAACTCAAGATCTGCCCGGAGGTAATCTAAAATGAAATGCTCCCTAAAAAATGCTTTATTTTTTCCAGGTTGTGGTTGAAAGGTTCTGGTCAGTCCTTCGACTTTGAGCTGGTCTGCAAAGGGTTGGTACCATTGTTGGGAAACCGATAGCCCGATATGTACCGGGCGGTCACCCTGATAGGACCCTAGAAAGTGCTGTACAACGTTAGCCCAGTTCGTCTCGTATTCGTTGATGTCTACTTCTTCCAGGATGAAGGCGGGGATATCCAATTGCTCAAAAACACGCTCCCGGTACCCGTCAAAAAGGAGGAAATCGATATTGATCACCAGAATATCAGTACGGATGCCCTTTGCATCCTGAAGCATCCACACCGGGTAAGTATCATTATCATGCTGCGTTAGCAATATGCCATTTTCACCAACCGACTGCAGGGTATTGTACCCGTAGTTCATCAGCGCAATTGGGAATTCCCGCTTCTCAAACCAGCGTTGGTTGACTTCTTTTCTCAGCTCCGGGTTGTGCGTGCTTGTGGCGTAGGTAGCCACTGTAGCGAGCAGCCCGGGAAAATCCGGGTTCATTTGGTAGGCCTTTATGAGATACGCTCCTTCTCCGGGATATACGGCGGCAGTGGAGCCCCTTACGAAATTGTAAGTAAAGGACTCCGGGATGTGCTCGCCCATCAGTTTGACGATGTCATCCCCAAGCCTAAGGTGCGGCCCTTCCTTTACGAAATCGGAGCTCCAGTTGGCTTTGCCCTGAGCATTTCGGTTGGCCCGGTAGTAATTGTACCAGCTGTCTTCGTTTTGGAGGTCCTTTTGGAGCACTTCCCACCACAAGCCTGCCTGTGCTATATAATAACTCAAAGGCCGGTCTTCCTTAGCGAATGAAATCTGGGGTTCTGGTACCGCGGTGGGCTGAGCGGTGCCAGCGGACTGGAAGGTCCAACTTAGGCATAGTAGAAGGAGTATTTTTCTCATAGATGACGTTTTTCTGTAAGCCGGGCTGGGAATTATTGATTTTTTCGCCGCTCGTGCTTCACCCAGTCTACCTCCATCACCCATTCGCCCGTCATAGGCGAGTCAGTAATTTTGGCGTAGTTCAGAATGGCAAACATCGGCTCCGGGTATTTGTCCCCTTCCCCTTCGTTACGGTACACCTCTTTGCCATCGAGGCGGTAGACCAGGTCGCTGCCTTCCCATTCGACGGCGTACTCGTGAAATTCATTCAGGGTGGCCGGGAAGTTCCGTCGCATGCTTTCCCAATCACCTTTGTCGCACTCCCCAAGGCTAACGATAGCGCCTGTGGTAAACTCGTCTTTCATGTGGTCGCCATGGTGCTCAAAGATGTCGATTTCGCCGGACCCAGTTAGCGGCCAGCAGACATTTTCGTCTTCCTCCTGCACCGGGGGCTCGTTGTTTTGAGCGCCCAGCAGCCACCATGCGGGAAACATACTGGCTTCCCCGTTGCTGGATAACTTCAAACGGGCAGTCCACCTGCCTTTGATAAACTCCTTTCGGTTTTTAGAGCAAATCCGGCCGGCTACATATTCGGTAGGAGGGTGCTGATTGCCGTGTTTATCAAAATTGTCACAGGGGCGCTGCTCACCGATGTTGACCACTTTGAGCTTTAGCGTACCGTTGCTGACTTCACGAGTGCCAAATTCGCCATCAGGTACGTAGCATTGATTTTCATTGTTCACCCAAATGCGCTGGTCCTGCCAGTTATCGGGATTGAAAGTCTCGAAATCATCTTGAAAATCGACTTCCCAGGTATCATCAGACATATCTTGAGCGGTGTTGTTTTTTGGGCTGCTTTCCTGGCAACTGAAAACCAGCTGCACTAGCACTAACAGTGCCATTGTTGAAATGAGTCTCATTTTTATATCCTTTTGATTGGAACTATGGATTTAAGGTATCACTTATCTGGTAATTCTAAAGCATGATTTTAAAAGTCTGAGAGGATTCTAACTCCGGCATTCTGGCTCTGATGATGCACTTTATTTACAGCCATAAGCTATTGCCCCCTCACTTCATGTACCCCAACTGCTCAAAAAGCCTCTCCGACTGTTTCAAATATCGGTCCTTGCCGGTCTCCTCAAACCAAGCCTTTGCGACCTGTGGGTTGTTCTGCAGCCGGCTGTCCTGCCAGGTGGATATCCCTTCAATGTTCAATTGAGTCCAGTCTTCATTGATGAAGCTGATCGCTTTGATATTCTTGTTGTAAGCGAAGGAGAAGAAGTTTACAAACCATTGATCCCAGACCGCCGTACTTTCCTCTGTTATGCCGTTGATGGGGCTGGCCTCTGCGATCATGACGGGCTTTTTGTGGGTTTTAGCAAAATCAAGGACCCGGTTGCAATCCGGTCCAAAATCAGTTCCATTGTAGGCGTGCCCAAATACCGATATGCCCACCCAGTCCACGTAATCATCTCCCGGATACCAGTCTGCGATGGGGTATCCTTTATAAGTCGGAGCAGCATAGGAATGCCAGACCAACGCCACATTTTCCACTCCCTCTGCGCGCATCAGGTCAACGATGTGGCGATAGGCTTTCACATACTCCTCCGGTTCAAGCGCGTTGTGGGCGCCATCGAACTCGTAGCCAATCCGCAGATAAACCGGCCGGTTGGCCGCCTTTGCCCAGGCACTGTACTTGATGATGACATCATCGTATTCGCCTTTACCAGCTTTCTCTGCGATTCCCCATTTGCCTACCATCCACAGGGCGCTTTGGATGGCCGTGTTCGGGAATTTTCTGACCAACATCTGGTGGTTTTGAGTATTGCCCGTTTGGATTTCATGAGCCTTCGCTACACCCGTAAATTCCGGAATGCCCCAGTAAGCGGACCACCCGCCGGGGAGGGGTTCGGATCGGAAGGCTTTCTGGTATTCGGTAATCTGCTCCACTGTTTGCCCCATAATAAGTAGGGTTTTCCCCTCCGGTGGTACAAACCTGGATTGCCCGTAAGCGTACACAAATTCCGGATCTACTGCTGTATTGATTTTTCCAACCATGTCCTTTGCTATTTGATTACTGGCCTTTTCACCCTGATGCTCAGGCAGGGTTTTTGTGCCGCCACAGGATACTGTCACCAAAACCAGGATAACTGATAGCAATAGAAAGAAAGCAGAATGGATGACCTTTTCCTGTGGAATCATTCTTGTTTTATTGTTTTCCTGATTGTATAAACCGGTAAACCACAGGCTCCTTAGTGGCCGGAGGCCTGGAGTACTTTACGGTTGGACCGGTACTGTCCGAGGCCAACGCTGTCAAACTCATCCATATCTTCCGAACGGTGAACGCCTAAATGCTTCAGGACGTGGTTGACTGCACCGTCTACTACTGTGAAATGCCGGCTTTCCGTTGTCGGCTCTACGCCATCGTAGGATATCATTGGGCCCTCAATTTGTGCACCATCTTCCCATATAGCGGAGGTTTGCGTGCCTATGCCTCCAAAGTAGGCGGTTTCGATATAGGCACATTTTCCCAGCATAGAAAGCCGGCGGATTACCGATGTTGTGGCTTTACTGAGTGCTTCAAAAGGAGGTATTGGTGCTTCAGGAGCGTTGTCTTGTTCAGGGCTGCTCAAAGCGATCAGGTGATACCCCTCAGCCAACTTGACATTCGGTAAATCACCCAAATAGGTGAAGCCCGTTATTATACCGTGTAGATTATGCGCCATTGTGGTGGTGATTGAGTCATTGAGGAATTGAAGCGTTATTTAAGCCCAAACCATGGAAAAGCAATACTGCTGGCACCGGGCATGAAGGGTACGATCTTACTAATTCCACTGCAATATAGTCATCAATCCTGTTATTCCAGATTCCGGAACAATCATGCTGCAAAAGAATAATTATTGCAAATCCTGCTAAGTTATGTACCTTCCTGCATCAGTGGCCCGTTTTTAGCCGTTCCTTCAGACAGTAAAAAAATCGGAATACCCTATGTCAGCTGACCGGAAAACGCAGATTATCAGAATCGTCCTCTTCGTTGGGACAATCGTCTCTTTGTACTTCGTGCCCTGGCCTATGCTTAAAGCGTGGTTAAAGCCGCTGCCGGATACGGTACAGGAGCAGGTGGAAGACGCCCTTGACTACGGGTTCGATGGGGTCATCGTTTACGTAGATCAGGCGGGGCAGCCCCCGGCGTATCATGCAGCCGGCTGGCATGATCCCAAAAACAAAATTCCCGCTTATCCGGAAGCTTTTTTTAAAATTGCCAGCATCAGTAAGCTTTACACCGCCGTAGCCATCGCCAAATTGGTGCACGATGGCCATTTATCTTTGGACAAAACCCTTGCCGATTACTTTCCTGAACTGGCCGGGCGAATGAAGTATGCCGACAAAGTGACGCTGGCTATGCTGGTACAGCACCGCAGCGGCATTCCCAATTACACCAATACGCCTAACTACTGGGTGGCCCCAAAGGAAACCAATGAGGAAAATCTGGAGCTCATACTCGATCTGCCTGCTAATTTCGAACCCGGTACCAGCTATGAATACAGCAATACCAATTACCTGCTGCTGGGGGAACTGATGGACAAAGTGCTGGGGTATCCCCACTTTCAGTTTATTCAGAAAGCCATCCTTGACCGGCTCCATCTGAAAAATACGTTTGCATCAGTCAGTGACGTTGATCCTGACCGGGTGATGAGTGGTTATTATGTGGGCTATCCTCATGATTTAAAAGGTGAAGACATGGGCATGCTCGCCACAGCCGAGGATGTCGGCATCTTTTTGAGGGCGCTAAACGACGGGTCTGTCTTTGATGGTAAAGAGCAGGAAATTTATTCGTCGATTTACGTTTACGAACATACCGGGCTGATCCCCGGCTATCAGAGTATTGCCCGGTACCACAGGGATATTGATGCGGTGGTGGTACAGTTTACGGGCCCAACCGACTTTGAGGGCTACAACTGGGGCTTAGCGGATATCGTTTATGGCCGGGTTTTGAAGATACTGCGTAGGAACAAGTAAAATGTTAGGTAAATAGCTTTCATCTCAGGCTGAATTCATTATCCACCAAGATACATCATTATGCGATTAAAACTGCTTTTTTACTTTTGGGCAATGCTTGGGCTTTTTGCCTGTCAGTCCGCTCCTGATGCCGGGCAGGAAGCGGCTGAAGTAGCCACCGATACGCTGTCATCCATGTCCCAACCGGCTGCCCAAAAACCGCTGCCGCCACCGCCGCCCGATTACGATACCGCAGCGTGGACAGAAGTCGCCCGCCTCGACAGCAGCATCGTTATCGATATGAAGTATGCAACCACGGAGAACTTTGTGGAGGAAAAAATGTACGATTGCAGCCGTTGCTTCCTGCGGCCTGAGGTAGCCAAGGCGGTGGTAAGGATACATCAGCGTCTTCAAAAACAAGGGCTGGGCTTGAAGTTACTGGACTGCTTCCGCCCCCGGCCTATTCAGTGGAAGCTTTGGGAAAAAGTGCCCGACCCACGCTACGTAGCTGACCCACGGGAAGGCTCTATGCACAATCGCGGTGCTGCCGTAGACCTCACCCTGGTCAGTGCAGAGGGCGAAGAACTCGATATGGGCACTCCGTTTGACTTTTTTGGCCCCGAGGCCCATCCGGCCTACACCAACCTGCCGGACAGTGTGCTGACCAACCGGGCCATCCTGAGGGAAGCTATGCTCAGCGAAGGCTTTCAGCCTATCACCACTGAATGGTGGCACTTTTCCCTAAGCGGTAAAAACTATGCGCTTTCCGATATGTTATGGAAGTGTTATTGAACAGGTAAGCGCTTTCGGCTGCAAAAAGAAAGTTTATTTTCGCCTGTTCCGTAACTTGCGCTGCCCGAACAGCACGCATAGACGATCAAAACTAATATCAACGAATGGCAAATACAGAATTTCAGTCGGAAGCTAAGGCAATCGATAACCTCGCAGCTTCCTACGAAGAGCTCAGGAAGGAAATTGGTAAAGTGATTATCGGGCAGGAAGATGTGGTCCGGGCAGTCATTATTTCACTTTTCAGTAATGGCCACAGCCTGCTGGTTGGAGTGCCCGGACTGGCGAAGACCCTTCTGGTGAGTACTATTGCCGAAGTGCTGGACCTTGACTTCAAGCGCATTCAGTTTACGCCTGACCTGATGCCTTCTGATATCACCGGCTCAGAAATTCTGGACGAAGACCGGCACTTCAAGTTTACGCCTGGCCCGCTGTTTGCCAATATCGTGCTGGCGGATGAGATCAACCGTACGCCGCCTAAAACACAGGCTGCCCTGCTGGAAGCCATGCAGGAACGCTCCGTAACCGTAAGCGGGGTGCGCCATAAGCTGCCCGCACCGTTTTTCGTACTGGCTACGCAAAACCCGATTGAACAGGAAGGTACTTACCCTCTGCCCGAGGCACAGCTGGACCGTTTTATGTTCAATATCCCACTTGACTACCCTTCCTACGAAGAGGAAATCAATGTGGTAAAGGGCACCACCACGGTCCAAAACTATGAGCTCAGGCATGTGCTTACCGGTGAGCAAATTCTGCACTATCAGCAGCTCATCCGCAAAGTACCCATTGCTGATAACGTGCTGGAATACGCCGTTTCCCTCGCTACCAAAACCCGCCCCAATACTGAACGGGCATCCGAAGCGGTAAACAACTACATCTCCTGGGGAGCCGGGCCGCGTGCCTCTCAATACCTGGTGCTGGGCGCGAAGTGCCACGCTGCCATTCATGGCAAGTACTCTCCGGATATTGAAGACGTAAGGGCAATTGCCAAGTATGTACTGCGCCACCGTATCGTGCGCAATTACAAAGCCGAAGCGGAAGGGATTACGGAAGAAAAGGTAATCGAAGGTTTGTTTTAAGCCTGAACCTTCGCGACAGCGAACAAGGCCCCGGTTTTCCAGTTCAGGAGAGCCGGGGCCTTGTCTTTTCAGAATAGAGGGTAGACCGCTTTCCTCGATTTTAGGCTCACCTTTAGGAAGGGCTCCTGATCATCAATTCGCCCACCGCCCATCACGATGCCGGTTTCTGCTTCCGAAGCCAGGTAAAGCTTGGTGCCCACGGCATAGCGGCGGGTGATTTGCGCGCCCGGGGCTACCGTCAGCTGTTCTGTGCTATTGCCAAAGCGTAAAGGGCTGTACCAAATAAGTGTGATGGCTTGTGCTTCTGCGCTGTTGTTTTCCAGAGTGACGGGCACGCTTAGAGGGAGGGTGCCGGCCGGTGCGTTCAGGCTAAGGGCGATGGCGGTCAGGTAAGTGTACAGTATCGTCATGATAGATAATTTTAAAGGTGGCAGGGAACTTCTCTCCGATTGTGCTTGTTTGCCCTATGTTAACTCAGCGTTAATTAAAAGTAAATTTAAAGTTATTATGCCAAATCAACATAAAGAGGTACAGCGTTTTCGCCGGTGGGAAATCCTGCTGCCACTGGTACTGTTAATGATATTTACGATTTACAACATTTACGAATCCACGGTGCTTTCGGATTTCCGGCCGGAAGCCCATTTCTGGAAAGGAGTATTGGCGCTCTTGCTGCTTGGGGGGACACTGGCTTACCTGCTCTCCATCCGACTGCTGGTCAAAGTGGATGCGGAGAAGATCAAATTCCAGTACTTTCCCGTACACCGCAAGAAGCAGAAAATTTACTGGGAGGAAGTAGAGCGCTGTGAGGTCCTCAACCTGCCGCTTTCCGTACAGCTCAGCGGCTGGGGCGTACATGTTGGCGAGCGCATGTTTTGCGTCAAGCCGGGTTCAGGCATACGGCTGCACCTTAAGGACGGCCAAAAGTTCTTCATCAGTTGCAAAGACCCCGAAGCGGTGGCCCAAATCCTGCGCGAGCGGGAAGCGAAGGCATAAGTTGGGCAGCAGGCACGCCAAAACATGCCAGGAAAGCATCTGTTTTACGAATCCAATGATTAATATTTTACCTTTATTAGCGATTCCGTAAATACAGACTTTTTTATGAAAATATATCCGAGAATTCTGGCTTTTGCCATGCTGCTGCCTCTTTTGTCTACCTTACAGAGCTGTTCGGAAGATGTGCAGCGGAGCATGAAAGCCATCCCTACTGCTTTCGGGCAACTCAACGAGATTGTGATCGTCATGGATGAAGAGCTCTGGGAGAGCCCGGTAGGCGACACGATACGCTATTACTATTCTTCCGCTTACCCACTGTTGCCACAGCCCGAGCCTGTCTTCGACCTGCGCCACTTCACGCCGCTTGAGCTAAAAAAGGACCCGCTTCGAAAGGAGCTGCGCACCTATATGTTGGTCGGCAACCTGTCTGACGAAGACTCTCCTACGGCACAGATGATCCGAAAGGATATTGGCGAAGAAATGAGCGAGAGTGCCCGGGGCGACCTCACGAAAAACAACGCTGCCGGCCGTGACAAGTGGGCCAAAGGGCAGCTTTTGCTTTACCAGTTCGCCTATTCCAATCAGGACCTGATCAAGGTGCTCAAGGAAAATTATCCAGCGATTAAGAAGAAAGTCAACAAGTTTGATGAGAAAAAGCTGGAGTCTTACGCTTACCTCAATGGGGTCAATAATAATCTGATCAATGAAGTAAAGGAGTCGATAGGAGTAAGTATCCGGATGCCTTCTGATTACTTCATGGCCATCAACGATGGCGAGGTGATCTGGATGCGCAAAGAGACCGACAAGACCTCCAGCAATATCATGCTGCGCAAGGTGAAGTACGAAGATCAGGAGCAACTCAGCAAGGACAACCTCATCGCCATGCGCGACTCTCTGGGCAAGCAGTACGTTTCTTCTACGATTGAGGGGACCTACATGCAGGTGAACGATGGGGACCTGCCCGTGATTTTCAACACCACAAAGGTAAACGGTAATTATGCAGTGGAAGGCAGGGGCGTATGGGAAATCGTCAATGACTTCATGGGCGGTTCCTTCATTAGTTATCTTATTTTAAACCCGAACAAGGGCGAATTGCTTTTCGTGGATGGGTTCCTGCACGCCCCGGGTGAAGATAAGCGGGACTTTATGGAGCAGTTGGACTATGTAATTCACACGATCAAATTTCAATAGTACAGATCGAAAATTGACCTGACGTGCATACTGCGTTAGAGCAGTACAGGTAAGGGTTCTGGCGTTCCAAGGTTGATTTAAGGGCTTGATTGTTAGTGGTTTGTTTTCGGAAAATACCGGGAATCGGGTAACGATTTTTGTGTTGCCTCGTATAACCTTACCGAAAACTAAACCTCAGTGTATGAAAGCCCCAACATTCATCCGTAGCACGTTACTGGCAGGTTGCCTGCTTTGTTCGTATGTAAGCCAGGCAGAGCAGTCCGATTGGAAAGAGGCCGTCACCCACGATATCCCTTACCGGCTGCTTTGTGTTCAGGATCAATGGCCCTTCGAGGTTCACTATAATGAACAAGTGCAGGAGGAGCTATCGAGCTACCTGCGCACCGGCAGGCGGGAAGCCGAAGCTATGCTGGGGCGGACGCCACAGTACTTCCCCATCATTGAACATTACCTCAAGGTGTATCAGCTGCCTGAAGAACTGAAGTACATTCCCTTGTTGGAGTCTCGCCTCCACCCGGCTGTAGAATCTGCGGCAGGGGCAGTTGGGCTCTGGCAGTTTATGCCGGGCACGGCTACAGGGCTCGGGCTACATATCAATGAGTATGTCGATGAGCGGCGCAGCCCTTACCAGGCTACTGAAACGGCAATGCGCTACCTCAGTCGGTTGTACCGGCAATTCGACGATTGGGCGCTCGCACTTGCGGCTTACAACTGTGGACCCGGCAGAGTCAGAAAGGCCCAACAGCAAACCGGCTGTTCTTCCTTTTGGGATATCGAGCACAAGCTGCCCCTACAGACCCGCAGGTACCTGCCCCGCCTTATCGCAACCATCTACGTAGGCGAATTTTATGAGCAACATGGCCTCCGACCCAAACAACACCAATACCACGCCAGCCACTTCCGTGTATTCCGAATCCACCACAGCGTGGAACTGGATGAAATCGCCCGCTACTGTGAAGTCAGCCTTCCCTGGCTCCGGGCACTCAATCCTGGCTATTTGGGCGACTACGCTCCGAGGCAGAAAACGCCGCACTATCTCATTTTGCCCGAGCAGGCGCTGCCTTATTTTGCCCGGTATATTGATAAAGAAAGCCGTAAGGTTGGTACCGACTATGCGATAGCAGTGCTGGATTCCCAGTGGAAGCGTCGTGCTGCAACCGGCGGGTAAGTATATCGACTGTGAGTTGGCTTGCCCTCTCTGTATAAATAAAGCCCCCGTATGCCATTATGCAGGTGTATACGGGGGCTTTAATTAGCTTACTGAATCTTATACCGCATGCCGGCATACAGGTTGCGCCCAAAGATTGGCCCCCATACCATAGAGGCATCGAAGTAGTTGCCGAAGGGGTCATCGCTGCCCAGAATGGGGTTGTCCTGCCGGAAATTGAGGAGGTTCTCACCGCCCAGGTAGAGCTCAAACAACCCTTCTTTCCAGGACTTAGTGATTTGCCCGCTCAACAGGAAAAAGTCGGGTGATGCTGCTTCCAGCCGGTATTCTTCCGGATTAGCCGTAGTGTTGGGCAGGCGTTTTTGCCCCTGCCAGTTGAGGGTGGCATCGAATGCCCAGCCACTTTCCGTTTCGTAGGCTGTGTTGAGGAAGGCGCGGTTGCGGGCAATCAGTGGCTTCTCTAACTGCTCGCTGCGGTAATCCACTCGTACATCGTTGAAGCGGTAGGCCAGGCGGACATCAAAGCGGGCGAAAAGCTCGTAGTCCAGCTGTGCCTGCAGGCTGTTGGAGAAGGAGTTCCCATCCAGATTGTAAAAGAATAACGCCTGTGGATCAGCATCAAAGTCGGCCACAATCTGCTGCTGAAAACGGGTGTGGTAAGCATCGAGGCTCAGTAGGGCCTGCCGTCCGCCCCAGATGAACTCCTGAGCGTAGTTGAGCCCGAAGTTCCAGGCGATTTCCTGGTCCAGCCCGTAGGGCTTGTCGGAATCATCTCCTTCAATCATGAAGACTCGGTTGGAAGCCATGGCGCCAATCTGCTCGATCAGGATGTTGGCGGTGCGCTGTCCGCGGCCGGCAATGGCCCGCAGGACTGCCGTTTCGCTAAAGTTGTACTTCAGGTGAAGGCGGGGCGTCACGAAAGCGCCAAAAAGATTGTGGTAGTCCGCCCGTAAGCCGGCGACCAGCGTAAAATCCTCCCGTCCTGTCCAGGTGTACTCCCCGAATACGCCGGGCACCGATTCGATACGATCGTAAACCTGCCCCTCGAAGACCTCATCGTAGTGGTCCCATTGCCAGCTCGCCCCGGTTTTGATTTGGTGGCGGGTATCAGTGATGATGGTTTTGTAAATCCAGTTGGCATAAAAGCTTTCCTGATCGCCATCGTAGGACCGGTTGCCGAAGGTGGATTCCTGATGGTGGATATTGCCGGAGAGCTGTAGCCCCATGCTCGCGTAGGGGCGGTTGGGGAATACTTTTCCCACCTTTACCCAGGCTTCAGCACGGCGGGCATCGTGGGTGGATCCCCAAAGGTCGGTATCCTCGGACTGTCCCCGCTTGAAGTCGAACTGCCCACCGGTTGATTCCAGGAGGGTCCCTTTGATGCCAAACTGCCCCATCCAGCCATTTTTGCCCATAAAACGCCAGCGGTGTACACCTATCAGGGCTTCCGAGAGCGGATTGTCCAGAAAGCCATCCCCGTTTTGGTCGAACCGGCCCTTTTGGTGCTTGCCGTGGAGGAGCAGCCCGGTATGCGCATTTTTGCTCAGCGAGTGGCGCAGGCTGAGGTTACCCTCAAAACGCTGCATGGCGTTGGCAAACAGGTTGAGGTAGAGGCGTTCGCCCTCCTCCGGCTTATGGAGCTCTACGTTGATCTGCCCGGCAATGGCTTCGTACCCGTTCACAACAGAACCGGTACCCATATTCAGCATGATGCCATCAATCCAGGCGCCCGGGGTATACTCCATACCATGCATGGAAGCCAACCCGCGCACATCCGGCATGTTTTCCCGGGTAATTTGTACATAAGGGCTGGCCAGCCCGAGCATTTGGATCTGCCGGGTGCCCGTCACAGCATCCGTGAAGCCTACATCCACCGAAGGCGTGGTCTCAAAGCTCTCGCTGAGGTTGCAGCAGGCAGCTTTCGCCAGTTCGTCTTCACCAATGCGCTGCACTTTAACAGGGTCGATAAAGGACACCTCGGTAGAGCGGCGGCGGCGGGTAACCTCTACTGTATTCAAATTCACAGCATCGGCGAGTACCAGTTGAACCGTGCCTTCCTGATTAATGGTAACGGTATCCGTAGCAAAGCCCACGTAGCTGACAATGAGCTGCCCGTATTCGTCTGCGCCTTCGAGCTCAAAGAACCCATCAGCATTGGTAACCGCTCCTTCCGGGCTGCCCAGCCAGCGCACATTAGCGCCAACAAGGGGAATGCGTTTTTGGCCTTTGCCATGCTCGTAAACGTACCCGTGGAGATGGTCGTGATGTTCTTCTTCTTTTAATTTTCCGCCTTCATGCTGTGCCACGATGGCCGCATCCCGGTATTTGCAGCAGCCGTGGAGGGCCTCGTAGGCGTCATCTGTAGCTTTGATACGGCGGGTATCATGCCCAACGCTGGCGATTTGCTGGTGCAATTGGTTTTCATCCAGGGGCTCAGGGCTTTGGGTAATGGTAAGGGTGCGGGAAGCTACGTCCCAGTCGGCGAAAGCCACACCGGGTACCTGGTAGACCGCATCTTCAATACGGTCTTTGCACATGCCGCAGATGCCGTCTACCCAAAGCTGAAGGGTGTCACCGGCCTGCGCTTGCAAATGGGTGGTAAGGAGGACCAACAGGGCAATGCCCGGCAGTCCTTTGGAAAGCTTATTCATAAGAAATTTTAGTCTTGACGATTAGAAAAAATGGTGCTCAGGCGTCAAGACCAAAGGGCGGTGGCTGCCAGATGAGTTGTGGGGACTCGCGCCCGGTTTCGGGCAGGTAGGCGAGCTCGGCGCGTGCAATGGGGGACCATTCGACAGCGCGGTGCTCCGGTAAGATTTGTAAAAAGATGGTACCGCAGCACTGACAGGAACAAAAGGTGCTGCATCCGTCTGCACCGTGCTCATCGCCACATCCATCGGACGCTTCCTTTGGTGGGGCTTCCGCGGCACAGCAGTGATGAGCGTTACTATTCGCCACTACCATTGGGCAAGCTTCCCGGGTTTCTTCCGGCACGTGCCCGTCCTGACAAGGCTGCAGGGCAGACCAGGTCACGAATATGGCGAGTAGTATGGCGAATGTGCTTTTCACAGGTGCAAAGGTATGGATAATTGGGGTGGGAGGCAAGTGGGGCATTACAAGGCCTTTTGCTCAAAAGTTCTTCTGCCTACGGTATAGGCGTACGCTGCGGCAGGCAGGAATTGTATATGAAGACCGTTTATTTCGATGCTTCTGGTTTGATCTATAGTAGTGACTAATGCTCTTTTAAGGTCGTTTTGTTGGCAGAAAGCAAGCAGGTTTTTCAGTTCATTTGGACGACTAATGTATCGGTTGCTCCACTTGATTTCTACATCCCAAATAGGTTTTTGATCACGGTTGATAACAGTCTTCATCCTGCCCGGTTTTCCACCAGGGATTATCAAAGCGAATACGCTCCTTTATTTGTGATTTAGCAAATTTAAATTGCATGAATTTTCTTATTCGAATTTATTTCAGCAAATAAGATAAAAAGAATAGGCTTAAAATTCAAATTATCAACTGATAAGGTGTGTAAATGTGGTTTGGTTCTACCTGAATGGGTGTGCAATCCTATGCCGCATCGAGCTACTTAACTCTAACTATGTCTTCTCCCACCACTCCCGGGGCGCCACCCCATACCACCGTTTAAACGACCGGCTGAAGGTACTGCTGTCAGCATAACCGAGGAGGGCGGCGATATCGGTGAGGCTGAGGTCAGGCTGCTGCAGGTAGCTTAGGGCGAGTGATTTGCGGATATCTTCAGTAAGGTCCTGATAAGTGTGGCCTTGGGCTTTCAACCGGCGCTGCAGACTACGGACACTTTGGTGAAGATTGGCGGCGACTTGCTCAATGGAGGGGAGCCCAAAGTCCATCAGTTGCAGTATAGCTTCCCGTACCTGATATACCGTGCCTGTTTGCTGCTGGACGGCAGCGAGCTGTTCCTCCGCGTGCCGGACCAGGATACGTAATAGTTGGTAGTCGCTGGTAAGGACGGGCGCTTCCAGCTGACGGGCGGAAAAGAACAGTGCGCCCTCCTCCTGCCCAAAGTGCAGCGGCGCTTTGAATACCCGCTCGAACTCTGCTACCAATTCCGGGCGCGGGCGGGTGAGGTGTACCCGGAGCGGTGGTTGCGGCCCCAGTACCAGCTGCTGATACTCCCGCAGGCTAAAGGCCAGGTGCCCTTCGAGAGTGTGCAGGGCAGCTTCCGGGGATTGCGCCTGCCATACGGGGTCGGGCTTCATGCGCAGGGCGTAGGCATCGCCAGTTTTTTCCAACCTGAGTGGGATGGCGCGGCAGCCCAGCATCGAAAACTCGCAGCAATACTGCAGGGCCTCCAGCATGGTGGTGCTGGTTTGGGTGATTTGGGCGATAATGCCGGCTGCGCCGAGATTGAAATACTCGCCGGCATGCAGGCCCATGAAAGGATCGGGAACCTGAGACAGGGCGGTTTCGAGGACGACGTTGTAGACAGGGGCTTCCACCCGCAGTTTTTCATCCATCAGACTTTTCTGCGTGTGCCCGGCTATGGCCAATAAGTCAGCAGCCGATGCCCCCTGCCGGGCAGCGAAGTGGATCATGTTGAGGAGGAAGCGGCCGGAGAAGGTCATTGTTTAGGAATTAAATAAATCTTCCAAAGTCAGCTCTTGCTGTACCAGGCCCAAGCTATGCGCATTCGGCAGTAAGCCAAAGGTGGTAATCAGGGATAAAAATACCTGTTTTTTAGTCTGCGTGTAACTTTGGAAAAGGGCTACTTTTTTACGTAGTGCTTTAGCTTCTGCTTTAGTCAGCGTAAAGGGAGCGTTGTAAAATTTGATCTCAAAGAGATTGATGACATGATCGTTCCGGTCAATGAGCAGATCAATTTGAACGCCACGCTTTTCCCCTTCGCCCTGATGGTAGTAGGTAGAAGCCTCGGTATACACACCAGCAACGCCTAGTGCGTGCTTAATTTCCCTGATGTGCTTAAGGCAAATATTTTCAAAGGCATAACCACTCCAGCTTTTAAATGCCGCTGTCTGACTCAGCCGGTGCCACGCTCCCTCTCCGCTGAGGCGCTTTTGCTGCATAAATTGCAGATAAAACAGGGAATACTCATCCGTGAGGCGATACAGCTGACCTTTTTTGGCTTTCCCAAACGGCCGGTAAGCGGTGATAAAGCCTGACTGTTCCAGTTCCTCCAGCACGCGTTTAAGGGTGCCGCCTTTAGGCACCGACGATGACGCGGCAATCTGCTTCCGGGTTAGCCCTTTCCACTTTTTGCCTAATGCCCGGATGATCGCAATATGGTGTTCTGCATTGGTAAACAGGGCCGGGTATAGCTTTTGAAACTCATCCCGTAACAAACCCTGGTCTGAAAAGCAGATTTCGTCGATGTTTTGTGCGGCACTTTTCCCCTGCTTTACTTCTTTAAGGTAATGAGGGATACCGCCAAGTGCCATGTAAATCTGAGTCGTCTGATAATGATCCAGCCCTACGCCCCGGCTACTCAGGTAGTCCGCTGTCTCGCTTAATGAAAAGGGAGCGAGGAAAATCCGCCGGGTAATCCGGTTGTGCAGCCCTCCGGTGTGATGAACCACTTTACGGATCATCCAAGAGGCCGCCGAACCACACACTACAACTACGATACGCTGATCGGCTGCCCAACTATTCCAAAAAAAGCTTAATCCGCGCAGAAAGCCAGACCGCCGGGAGGCCAGCCAGGGCAGTTCGTCCAAAAAAACAACGGGTTTAGGACCTACTTTTTCAACCAGTGGTTTCAGGGCCTGAATCAATTGCTGAAAGGCTTCCATCCAATTGCCCGGCTTTTTGTATTCCGTATTTGAGTGCTCTTGCAATTGATAATGGAAATTGCTGAGCTGCTCCTGCAGAGGCGCCCCCTGAACACCGGTAATGGCAAAACCAATATGCCCTGCACAGACGCTTTTAACCAGGAAAGTCTTGCCTACACGTCGGCGCCCAATCACCGATACCATCTCAGCCTCACCTGAGGCGAGTGCGTCCCGTAACACCTGGATTTCGGCTTTTCGCCCTATCAGCTGATCCATAGGCCTATAGATTTTTCCGAAAATACATTCTTTATTTGGAAAAATCTATCCAAAAAAGCACGATTTTTCCAGATATAGCTGTGGTAGCCTCCGCCTGGCACTAAATGCCAAGCCTTTGGCACCTGTTGCAAAGTGGGGCGAACGGCAGGGGCATAGCTTTGTGGTATCCTTTTATCAAGAGGACTGGCAAATGCAGCAGGAGCGCTGTGAAGGCTGGCCCGGCTAAAATCAGCATTACCATGAAGCAAATCGAAACCCGAGTCGTTATCAACGCAAGCCCGGAACAAGTCTGGGCCACCCTTACCGACTTTCAGGCTTACCCGGACTGGAACCCTTTTATCGTCAAGTTAAAGGGCAAGCCTGCGGTGGGCACTACGCTGGAGGCGCATCTGAAACTGGGCAACAAAGCACCACAGGTCTTTAAGCCCGAAGTTTTGGTTGCGCAAGTAGGCTCAGAGTTCCGCTGGCGTGGAAAACTCTTTGTACGCGGCTTGTTCGACGGGGAGCATTACTTCAAACTACGCCCATTAAAAGACGGGCAAACTGAGCTGACACAGGGGGAAAGGTTTAGCGGGTTGTTGTCCGGGCCCATTATGAGGATGATCCATGCGGAAACCGTGCAAGGGTTCGAGTTGATGAACAGGGCACTGCGGGAGCGGTCGGAAGCAGGCGTGGTGGCGAAGAAGCGGTAAAAACCTTATCTTGCAAGAAAGCTTTCTGCCATGCCACCATCTATAGCTACATCTCCGCCATTTTCCCAACCTGAGGCAACGATTACCTGGGAAGCCTTCCAGCGGGAGTACCTCAGCCGGGAAGATAGCTATACCTACGAATGGCTGAATGGTACGGTAGAACGAACCCCAAATACCATGAATGCTGCGCAGCTCTACATCCTCAACAACCTGCTTAATTTTTTTATGCGCCTCAAGTTTCAAGGGCAGATGTCCGGGCAATTAATGCCGGAGAGCGATCTGTTTTTTGGCGATCACCACCGCCGCCCGGACATATGCTGGTTGACAGACGCCCAAATTAATGCTTTGGCAGAAGGGGAATATAAGGTACCCGCTTTTCTGATTGAAGTCATCTCGAACCACGATGAGATGAACACGGTAGTCGGAAAAATGCAAGACTACCGGGCGGCTGGCGTTCAAATCGTTTGGCATATTCTGCCTAATCACGGGGAAGTGCATGTCTACAAAGGGCAGGCACTGGAGGAAATGAAAGTTTGTAAGGGAAATGACACCTGTAGTGCAGCGCCAGTTCTCCCTGATTTTGAGCTGCCAGCTTCTGAAATCTTCCAGCGGGAAAACGCCGGGTAACCTCCTGAACCATCTACTTAGGTGTTGCAGTTAGTAAGCGTTCCACTTCCGCCTGCGCTTTCCGCTCATCAAAAAAGGCAGGGATGGGTAGGCTTAGACCTGGCAGGGCTCGCACTTCTACGCCCCCGTTATCCGATTTTTTGTGAAGCTGGTAGGTCGTATCGCCCTGGGGCAACAGGTACTGCTCTAAAGTCCGCTCCCTGGGATCGACGATCCAGTATTCGGGTATACCGTGGTAAGCGTAATCCTGGAATTTGACGCCCCGGTCACGCGCCTCTGTCTTTGGGGAGAGCACTTTCACCACCAGTCGTGGAGCCGGGAACAAGCTGGTCTCTTCGTTGAATTCAGCGACTTGTGCAGTGTCAAAGTAACAGATATCCGGTTCGTAGTCATTGCGGGTGAGGCGTATCATGGCTTTCTCCTGATGAACTTCCCCGACTTGTCGAAGCAATACCGATGTACGAAGCAAAGATGCGACATTACCGCTGACCAAAGCTTCTATACGCTGAGCGGTAGCATGGACGATCACTTGCCCGTTGATGAATTCCATTTTGGATGTATCTGTTCGCCAGTCTTTCAGCCATTCCTTACGCTGCTGTTCCTCCATCGCAAGCCGATGCTGTAACTCTTTGAGGACTACAGGAAGATCCGGGCGCTGCATCAATTGTTCGACAATATTGGTGGTCATCCGGAAGTTTTGAATAAATATAGCCATTCATTCAAAACGGGTCAATGACAGTGATTGCTATTTTGCGCCGGGCAGCCCTCTTCCTCATCCTTACCGTATTCACCCAGGTCGGAGGGGTACTCTACCTGCTCTATCAGCCCATCCGGTGGCAAATTAGCCAGCGGGTACCTGGCAAGTGGCGTTCGCGTGGGTACCGCCTGCTTGCCTTTACCATGGTCTATGCACTGGGCAGCCTGCTGCTTGTCCCGCCCCTCGCTCTATTGAACGGGCGCGTGCCACTCCCGGTTTTTTCAGAATCTTCTCTTAAGCCTGCCAACTATTTTTTTGTCATAGCCAACCGGCATTATGTCAAACCCGCACTGCTCGAAGCTGTATTGGACGTCGCCAACCAAATGGATCATTCCGTCACATTATACTTTTTGGATGCCAACTTTCCGTTTCTCGATGGTTTTCCGCTACTACCTCACCGCAGCCACGATGACGGCGGCAAATTGGACCTGGCTTTTATTTATGAAAAGCCGGTCACAGGTAAACTCTTGTCTGGGAGCCCTTCCTGGCTCGGCTACGGCTACCTGGAAACACCAAAAGCAGGCGAGTATGATCAGCCAGCGAATTGTGAGGGTCGGGGTTATTGGCAGTACAGTTTATTATCCCGCCTTGTTCCGCAAGACAATAATCTTGATTTTTCGGCTTCACTAAACCGGCAGCTGCTCCTCCGCCTGGCGCGGCATCCTGCAATAGGCAAAATCTTCCTGGAGCCTCATTTGAAAACGAGATTAGGGCTGGAAGGGCAGAAAAAGATCCGCTTCCACGGTTGTGCAGCGGTTCGCCACGACGACCACATCCACATTCAATTGTGAATTAGGCGGTAAAAAGCGTACCTTAATTTTTTCATTCAATCTGTGTTATGTCTTTCCTACTCCTCTTTTTCAGCTGTAGCCTTGCCTGGGCTACGCCTGCCGTTTCACCAGCTTCCTCCTTCGAGCTTGTTGATGAAGAAAGCGGCATCCAACTCTACGAACGCTGGCACAAAACGGCCGAGGGCAACGCCTATCGCGAACTCAAAACCGTACTTAAAGTAAAAGCCCCAACCCTAACCTTACTGCGTACCCTGCGCGAAGAGCAACAAGCTGAAAAGTGGATGCGCCGGGTGGATGAAGTCCGGTCCTTCCCCGGTCAGCATGAGCGCCACTGGTACGCCTACGTGCACTACGGGCTGCCCTGGCCGGCACGCGACCATGACTGTACCATCGCTTACCGGCAAACCGGCAGTACTGCCGGTAGTACCACCATTCAGTTTGAGTCCGTAGCACTGAAGCAATACCCCGTCAAAGATGGGATTGAGCGCATCACGGGCTTGTCGGGCCGCTGGGAATTTGAACGGCAGGCCAACGGCTACGCAGAGGTCCGCTATTTTATACAGACGACGAAGGCCTCTTCCCTGCCGCGCTTCATCACCGACCCTATTGTGCGCTCCAATATGATGCGTACCATGGAGGGCTTTCGGGAGGTGGCAGAGGAGGGCTATTCCAACTGATCAATATATTGCAACACTTCCTGCTTGCGGCTTCTGGCCACTTCCACTTCCTCACCATTAGTCAGGGTCAGGGTGCCACCTCTACCCTTATGGTAGGTGCGGATGAAGCGGGCGTTGATCAAATGGGACTGATGCACGCGTAGGAAACCGTATTCCCCTAAAACGCCTTCAAAGTCTTTCAGTGTACGGCTGCAAAGCAGGCGCTTGGCATTGGCGAAAATCACCCAGCTATAGTTTTTGCTGGCCTCCAGCCGGACGATTTCGGAGAAGGAACTCACCTGATACCCTCCGGAAAATGGGAGTACGACCCGCTGTTGTTGAGCGGGCGTATCCAAATTATTCAGTAGCGTGATGTAACGCTCATTGCGCTGTCGCAACGCCAGCGCTTTGGCTGCCTTCCGGACCGCCTCCTGTAGCTCCCCAATATCGATGGGTTTAAGCAGGTAGTCCAGTGCGCTAAGCCTTAACGCATGTAAGGCATACTCACTGTAAGCCGTGGTGAAAATCACCTCAAAGCCGGGATACTCATAAGCCTTTAGGAGTTCCAGCCCGTTGCCAAATGGCATCCGGATATCCAGGAACAGCAGGGCGGGCTTACGCGCTTCGATCAACTGATGCGCTTGATTGGCAGAAGCCGCTTCACCAATGAGCTGAACTTCCGGACAGAACTGCCGAACCAGCCCCCTGAGCGTATCCCGGGCATTCTTTTCGTCGTCAATGATTACCGCTTCAATCATAATGGGGCAGTATTAATTTTACACAAAACCCATGTGCTGTTGTGATTTCTACCGGATCAGCGATAGCGTCCGGGTATTTTCGCCATAGCGCGATCAGCCGGTTGCGGGCAATCTGAATACCGGAGACTGTCCTTTCCTCGACGGCTTTTAGCAAATCTCCTGCCACCTCTCCCGGATCTCCTGCCCCGTCGTCTGAAAGGGTTACAGATACCTGATTGAGAGCAGGCTGTTCAAGCCGGATGTGTATGGTCAGCGGTGTCATATCATCGGGCGGCAGCCCATGCCAGATGCTGTTTTCGATAAAGGGCTGAAGTAAAAGCGGAGGGATTTGGAGCGTTTCCGGGTCGAGGTGCTCGGGGATAGACCATTCCAGTTTCAACCGATGGTCTAGCCGGCTGTTTTCCAGGGCTATGTAGCGTTCCAGGAGGGCGATTTCCTCAGAGAAAGGCACCATCCTACTGGTGCTCAATTCCAGCACATTGCGAATCATCTTACCAAACCTGGACAGGAAAGTATTGGCCTGAGGGATGTCACGGGAAAGTATAAATCGCTGTACACTGTTTAGGGCATTAAAAATGAAGTGGGGGTTCATCTGGGCCACCAGGGCTTTCAATTCCAGCTGTTCCCGCTCTGTGATTAATTCCTGGTTGCGCAGGGCCAGTTCGACATTTGCCGCTTGTGTGCGGCGGTACTGCCGGTACAGCAGCAGAGAAAGTAGGAGTAACACGGCCAAGAGCACCGCAATCACCAAAAGAGAAACCGTCCGTTGCCACAGGAGGTCTTTCTGGGCGCTGTTTGTCAGCCGGAGGCGTTCGTTCTCCATTCCTGTGCGCTCCGCTTCAAAGGCTGTTAGGAGTTCCTGCACGCGCTGGTTGATCATCCGGTAATAGAGGGTATCGGTGGCAGCTTCATATTGCAACCGGTAGCGGTAGGCGGTTTCATAATCTCCCAGCGCAGCATAAGTCTTTGACAGCCCCTGAAAGGATTTCCCCTGATGAACGAGGGTGTCTTGCTCTATCAGTGCAGCCCGTTGGTACCATTCGAGTGCGGAGGCAAAAGCATTTAGTTTGAAGAAGTTACTGCCAATAGAAGTGCCGAGGCGGGCCTGTGCCGTTGCAGCCTCCGGTGGCCTCAACGCCAGGCTTTGCTGGTAATAAGTGGTTGAAGAATCTATGTAAGCAGCCATCCCTTTCTGTTCCCAAAGCCTGAAAAAGAAGTTGCCAATCGTCTCTGTAACCAATGCAAGCAACTCTTTGTCCCGTACCGACCGGGCATAGTCCAGCGACCGGGCAAACAACAAATGGGCTGAATCGGCTTTCTCCACTGCGCCGAAGTTGGCCGCGGTATTCAGGAGCAGGGTACTGCGTTCCGATGGTGCCCATGGAAGTGGGGACTTCTCATACAAAGACAGTAGGTTTTGAAAATAGGGATGGGCATCGGTATGTTCGCCGCTCATGTGCTGCACCAGCCCTATGCCGTTGAGCTTACTCATTACCAAGGCATCGTAGCCCATGGTTTCACACTGCTCCAGGTGCCGGGTGAAGTAGACCAAAGCCGAATCGTACCGCTCCTGCCGGAAAAACCAGTATCCGATTTTGTTTTCTAAAGCCCATCTTACAGAGTCCCCTTCTGACGCTTCAAAGGCTTCCCGCAGGTGGTCAGGCCCTGCCGGTTGACCAACCACAAAACCCCAACCCAGAATTAAGATTAATGTGAGTCTCATGCTCCTAAAATAAGGGAAAATTACGGCCCTTCAGCTACGCTGTCCGAATATCCTGAAAGTAAGCCCGGATAATCAAAAAGTCGCCTTTTTCAAGCACCTCACCAGCTTCCGCCCTAGTTTTGAATCAAAATCAAAACGATCAAAGCATGAAAACTCATTTTTCCTGGATCACCATGGCGCTGTTTTTATTAACTGGTTCGGCATGTGAAAAGGAAGCGGACTTATCCAACGAGGATATTCTGGTACAGTCCCCCTGGCAGCTTCAATCCTTACAGGTCGTCTGGCAGGATGGGAATGCCACCCTTCAGGACGAAACCGGTCCAGTGGCGGGCACCATCACCTTCACCGCTGATTACAAAGTGGTAACCGAAATGCCGGGCTCAGAACCTACTGCCGAAAACTGGCTGATGACTGCACAAACCCTTCAGGTGGGGGAAGAGACTTATACCTACACCACACTCACCGAAGCCAAATTGGTACTGGAAACCCGCCGGGAGGCGGTGCATCCGGATGATCCGTCCCTGGGAAATATCACTATTACGGAACGGCTGACCCTAATACGTTAATGCCCGTATCCACAACCTTGTAATTTAATCACTTCATGAGGACCGGGCCTATTCACCCGATTGTTACGCTATTTTTTTTGGCAGGCCCGGTCTTTTTTAATTTTCATCATGAAAACCTTCTCCATTACCTGTATAATTTGTCTTTTTGGCGTTAGTTGTGCGGCTCAAGTTTTCCAGTTTATTGCTGAGGATGCTTTGAATAATCCACCCTCAGACAGTCGAAGTGTCAACTTTGTTGATGTAAACAGCGATGGTCTAGATGACCTTTTTATTTCCAATGGTTCGGAAGGTGGTGCGCCTGATTTTCTCTATCTGAATCAAGAAGGTAACCAACTTTCTCTGCAGGAAGACCAGCCTTTCTATCTCAACGTTAAACCTTCTGTAGGGGCCACCTTTGCTGACGCAGACAACGATGGCGACCTTGATGCTTCTGTTGCTTCCTGGTACGGCGTGACCAATGGTTTTTACCTGAATGACGGCACCGGTCAATTTATCAGCCCGACCGGTACACCCCTTAATCAAACCAACAGCTACTCTGAATCTTCTGCTTGGGGGGATTTCAATAGAGATGGTTGGCTTGACTTATTTGTGACCAATAGCGGAGGGGCAGACCGCTCCAACTCGCTATACCAGCAAACTCAAGCAGGCTCGTTTGAGCCGCAGCCTTCTATAAACTGGTCATTGCCCAATAACTATTCCAGGAGCGTATCCTGGATTGATTATGACAGCGATGATGACCTAGACCTTTATGTCACTAATGAAAACGCGCAGCCCAATGAGCTCTATATCAATCAAGGGGATGACACTTTTATCCGTGCTGAAAATCTACCCATTCTTGAAAATACCGGAAGCACAATTACCCATAGCTGGGGCGATATTGATAATGATGGCGATGTTGATTTGTTTTTGGGGAATGCCGGCTACTTTCAACCTCAGGCCAACAAGCTATTCCGTAATCTTGGGAATGGTGAGTTTGAACTGGTGGCCAATAGCGTTTTATCAAACCTGTCGCAATGTACTTTTGGCTCTGCCTTTGGCGATATTGACAATGATGCCGATCTAGACTTGGTACTGACCAGTGGTTACTGCACACCCGATAAGTTGGGGGCGCAATTGTTCCTTAATGACGGCAACGGCAACTTTGCTTTAGCAGATAGCGATTACTGGCCAGACTTGCCTCAGGTTTGCTCTTATGGTACCGCTATGGGTGACCTTAATAACGATGGCTTTCTGGATATTGCCGTAGCGCACTGCAAAAACAATTCAGCTAGCCCGGCACCTCCGAATTCAATTTTACTAAATACGCCTAATGACAATAACTGGCTCAAAGTTAAATTGATAGGCAATACTTCCAACCGTTCTGCAATTGGAGCAAGAGTTGAAATGGTCGCGCTTATCAATGAGGCGCCAGTGTTCCAACAACGGAGGGTTAGCGCTCAGACTGGTTATGCCGGACAGAACAGTCTTACTGTACACTTTGGCCTTGCTGAAGAGGCTACTGGTGTTTGGTTGATTATCGTATGGCCAGATGGTAAAATCCAGCAAGTGAATAACCTGGAAATTAATCAAACAGTTACTATTGAAGAATCAGAGCCGGTAAGTACAACAGCTTCTAATTATTCTCTGGACAGGGTAGCTATTTCCCCAAACCCTGTATATGGAAGGGGGACAGGACTGAGCGTTTTTCAACAAGACGAACAATCGCTGCCTGAATTTGAAGTGCGGATATTTGACGGTACAGGCAAAGTGGTATTTGAAAAACACTTCGATGGCACGACACAGAGTGACATTAATCTTTCCTGGCCTTACGCCCGTACTCCAAATGGAAGCTATTTTGTGCAAATTTGGGATCGGCAAAAGCTTTTCCGGGTTTTTCCCATCCTGAAAGTGGATTAAGCTAAGCCCATTTTATTTTGGCTGCACCACAATCGTTTCCCAACCATCGTAGGCACCGCCCAGCCCTTCCGCCAGTTGAGTCAGGCCCCAGGTGAGGTCGTGAATGTATGGGGTGTGAATGCTGTCCTGCCGCACAAAGTGTATCCCATAGGGCATAGGGCTCTGCGCAAGCGTATCGTAACCGATGGGCTCAAAGCTGTACCGTTTCAGGGAGTCCTGAAAGACGCTGCGGGCTTTGGTGGATTTGAAGTACGCCCAGTGCTCAATCGGCCGGGGCTGAGACAGCGGGTCGCCGGCTTCCTGCAGGCGGATGAGCACGCCATCGTTGTTGATTTCTGCCTGTTCTCGCTGATTGGGGAAGAGCTGTCCTGTGTAGGCGGACCAGGTGTCGTCGGGCGCAATGGACGCTTCTACTTTTCGTTTGGTGTATGCTGCTACGGTCTCCTGTGCCAGCTCGTCGGCTTGGGGCTCTGCACGCAGGTAGTAGTACAACTGCTTCTCACCGGGCACGACAATGCTCCCCACAAACACCCCAAAGTTGCCGCGCTCGAGCTTCTGCAACAGCTGGTCCTGTAATTCATTGGCCATCCGGGTTTCTGCTTCGGTGGGAAAGCCGGTGGGCAAGGTCTCATTTGCTTTCACAGTAACCTTCAGCAGGCGTGGGTGCGTCTGTAGCGGGGCCTGTTCTGACCAGCCCTGATCTACCGTAATGACCTGAGGCCCGGCAAGCTGCTGCCGTAAGAATACCGACCAACGTTCTTCGTGGCCCGGTAGAGGCGGCGCTTCACTTTTTTGCTGCTGAGGACCTACGTCTCCACAGCCTGATAAGAGCAATAAAAGTATCGGGAACAACCCAATTGAGTATTTCATAACTTTGTTTTAATCAACCGTAAAGGTAAGCCCATCGTAACCAGGGGCTACATTTTCAGGCAACTTTTGGGATACTTCCCGGTGCAGCCCCATCCGGTGGCTCATATGTGTGAGAAAAGCCTGCCGGGGGGCTAGTTGTTGGATAAGGTCGAGGGCCTGCTCCAGATTGAGGTGCGAATGGTGCTCACGGTGATGCAGGGCGCTCAGCACCAGGGTGTCCAATCCCCTAAGCTTTTCCAGTTCCTCCTCTGCAATTGTTCTTACGTCGGTCACATAGGCAAAGTTGCCAAACCGGAAGCCCAGCACAGGCATACGACCGTGCATCAACTCTATTGGAATGACTTGCTGCCCTTCCACCTCGAAAGGCTGGGTTTTGGAAATGCGGTGGATTTGCACCTGCGGTGCCCCGGGGTAGCGGTTCTGGCTTTCAAAAATGTAGGCAAACCGCTGCTTCAGCTCTGTCTCTACCGGGGCGGTACAGTAGACCGGCATGTCCATGTTATTGCGAAAGTTGAACGGGCGTACATCATCCAGCCCAATGATATGGTCATTGTGCTGATGGGTAATGAGAATCGCATCCAGCCGGTCAATGCCCGTTCGGAGCATCTGTGCCCTGAAGTCCGGACCGCAGTCAATGGCGATGTTTTTCCCACCCACCTGCAGCAAGGCCGCTGTGCGCAGGCGTTTGTCCTTGAGGTCTGCCGATTGGCACACCGCACAGTCGCAGCCGATAACCGGTACGCCCTGTGAGGTGCCTGTCCCGAGTAATGTAATGCGTTTCTCGATGGTCGTTGTTTTTTACTGAGTGTTGGTGCTTGGGCCTGGCAGTTTATAGCCGTATTTCAAAAAGATTTCCTGCGCAGTTTCTGAAAACAAAAAAGTAAAAAAAGCCAGGCTCTCTCTTGAGTGGCGCTCATTGCCGTAACGGGTAATCACCACCCCCTGCTCAATAGGAGAGTAACTGCTATCGGGCAGCTCCAGCCACCGCCCCCGGCCTTTTACATCAGGCGAAAGTACAACTGATTTGGCGGTGAGCCCTACATCTGCCGCTTTGGAGGTGATGTACTGATTGGTTTGTGCAATACTTTCTCCGTAAACCAGTAGCGGCTCCACCTCTTCAAATACACCATAATGCTTGAAGTAGTTGATGGCTTGCTCGCCGTAGGGGGCATTTTTGGGGTTTGCGATGGCAATTTTTGATACCCTGCCCTCTACCAGGTATTCCGGAGTCACTCGTATGTGCTGCCCGGTCATACTCCAGGCGACGAGGGTGCCATAGGCATAAACGCTGACGCTGCCTACTGCTTCATTCTTTTCCAGCAGATATTCAGGGTACTTCATATTGGCGGATACCAGCAAGTCATAGGGCGCGCCTTCCATAATTTGTGCGGTAAGCTTACCGGAAGAGCTGACTACAGCAGAAGCTCCGATGCCAGTCTGTGCCTGAAATTCGCGGATCAGTTCATCCATAGCAAACTGCACATTAGCCGCTGTGGCAATCGTGAGGGTGGGCTGAGGGGGCTTTGAGGATGCTGTTGCTTCGGGACCGGAAGCCTCCGCGGGCGGAGCACCACAGGCAGCAAGCACGATCAAAGCTACCCAACAGAGATGATACGCTAGTTGATGCATTATTCATTGGGTTTGTTCGGCAGTGAAGATAGCGCTATTCCTGAAATTTTGCATTCGCAGCTGCAAGGTCTTCTTCTGCCGGCTCGGGAGCTTTTTCTGGCTGCACGATCTCATGGTAGAGCTGAAATGCAATGAACACCGGGAAGTGGTCAGACCCTATCGACTTCAGCCGGCGCAACTGACGGAGCTTAAAGTGACGGGAACAGAAAATATGGTCTAACGGGAAGCGCATTACCGGCCACTTCACCGGGAAGGTATTGAAAAAGCCCCTGCCTTTTCTGGGGTCGAGCAAACGGCTCATTTTCTGGAAAAGTTCGGTGGTATAGCTCCAGGCGACATCGTTGAGGTCACCTGCCACGATGACCGGCTGTTGGGAAGCCTGAGCCCGCTCAGCTACGATCAGCAGCTCCCGGTCTTTTTCCGTAGAGGTCACGCTTTCGGAAGGGGCCGGCGGGCGGGGGTGTACACCAAAGAAGTGGACTTTATGCCCTGAACCCAGTATCATCCTGCATTCAATAGAAGGCACATCGGGCTCAATCAGGTAGTGCACCTGAGCGTCTTCCAGCTTGATCTTGCTGTACAACAACATGCCGTAGGTATTTTCCATGGGCACCAGCACGGTGTAGGGGTAAGTTTCCTCCAAGGGCTGCAATTGCGTTTTCCACCAGTCGTTGGTTTCCAGCAGGAGCACTACGTCCGGGGACAGCTTTTCTGCCAGGTCCAGGACTCGTTCTGCTTTCCGGTTGGGTTGATATACATTGGCAATCATCAGGCTAAGGCGCTGCCCTTGTTTTGCTTCATCAGATGCGCTGTCTTCCAGCACTTCTCGCTTGGCCAGAGGCAGGTAAGGGTAAATCTGATAGCTGAGAAAGGAAAATGACAAGGCAAAAGCGCCCAGGCCTGCCCAGAATAGCCAGCTCGAAGAATCACCCCAAACCAGGCAGGCGATGATTCCAATGCCCACGAGTACCCATTTTTGCAGCCGTGGGTACTCCATAGACCTGAACACCCAGTAGTCCGATCGGACCAGGGGCAGCGATACCATGGTTAAAACAAGGATAGCATAAACGATAAGGGCAATAGGCATAGCACAGTATTCTACTAGGTTAAAGAGGTCACCGTGGCACTCATTGTGCCACAGCATGCCCTTATAAAACCCATTCCCAATGCCGGTGTTTGGTACTTTAGGCTTGTGTAGCCGTAGCCGGTACTTTAACGTAAGGCTGCCAGCCATAAGCCCGGGCACCTTCCTGTACGCCTGGCTCCCGGTTGACCGCTTTCAGGTAGAACGTACCTTCGGGGGGGGCAACGCTTGTAGTTTGTTGCCCACGGTGCAGGTCCTCGTAAGTGGCGTAATCCAAAGCACGGCGCTCTGCCAGCTTTTGGTTTAGCCCGAACTGCTCTACCACGGCTTTCCAGTTACGGCCCACTGTAGCGGCAAAGACTTTGGATTTAGAGCCACTGCCGTAAGCAAAAAAGCCTATTTTTTTGCCAGTCAGGTCCTGTGCTTCCTCCAGGTCAGCCTCTAAGGTGCTCATCAGGCTCAGGAATAGGGAAGAGGTGTAGAGGTTGCCAACGAGAGAGGAAGCCCGCTCTCCTTTTTCAATCTTTTCCGCCACAAATTTCCGATAGCGGTCGGTCTTAGTGATGGCGCGCAGGTATTTACTCACTGCCTTTTGATGAGCGGCATCGGATTCGAAGTCTGCGGCATCTGGCCAAGGCTGATCAATCAGGGCAGCGGTCCGTTCCCAGTCACCCCGCTTCAGGCTTTCTTCCCTGAAGATTTCCGAGAACATGCGGCGGGCCTGATAGGCATAGGGCAGGTGGAAAACCATGCGGTGCCAGTCATCTGTGACCGGTTCTTTTTCGGGTAGGTGCTCCTGTTCTGCGTAATGCTGCATGGCTTCCCCGATTCGCTGCTGATAGCAATCATTGGAGTAGGGACCGTCAAAGACAGGGGTGTCGCGGTGGATGTCCACGTGGGCATCATCGTGGTGGAGTATGGAGTTTGGGGCACCCGTTTCGAGCTTTGCCAGAAGGGCCTCGGCGTCCACACCTGTCACGTCGGCCAGCTGAAGCACCTCTTCAATAATCTGTTTCTTGGAAAAACGGCGCACTGGCTTAAAGAAGTCGTGTACCGGGCGGGAGGCCACGCCCCAGGCATCCTCAAAAGCCAGCAGCCGGGGTTGCTGACGGACCAGGACGGCGATGGCACCGGCGCCTTGCGTGTACTCGCCACCGGAGTTCAATTCGTAGCGGGCCACATCCGAGCCCACCACAATACCTATGCGGTCGGCTCCGCCCCTTACCCAGTCCAGGGTATTCTGCAGGGCGTCCACTGCACCGATACAGGCAAAGGTCATATCTACCACATCACAGTTCAGGAATGCGCCTTCGCCATGCGTGGGCTCGAAGTACTGGTTGAGCATATCCTGCACATAGGTTGCCATGGGTTTAGATCCGTCCAGGGCGCTTTCCGTGCCCATGTAAATCCGGCCAATCTGTTCCGGTTGCAGTGCGTTGCGCTGCAAAAGCTCAAGTACGGCATTTGCAGCCATTGTGGCCACATCTTCGTGGGCATCGGGCACCGACATAGCGGTTAGCCCCAGCCCTTTGTTGAGCTTTGCGTATTCTAAATCCCTTGCAGAAGCCAGGTCTTCAATTGGTAGGTACAGATTGGGAATGTAGGCGGCCATGTCGTCAATGCCTACCGTGTTCACTCTATGCATAATCCCTTGGTTTTTAATTGCGTTAGTGCCGAAAGCTGTGCCGTAATCCGGAAAAGATCCAGCAGGGAGACCTTCGGGCGACCGAGTCTGATGATTTGGTTGGCTTGTGGCTAGGGTTGCCTTTTACTTAGAGGCAACAGGGTTACAGTATTAGTAAACCCCGATAAAACAAGGGTTCAAACAAAAAGGGATCATTATGGTTTGAGGCAGCTGTATTTTTAGTGCCATAGTTTTTCCGGACCGCCTATTTGAAACGCTCGAAAACCTCATCAATGGCTTTGGCCAGGTCCCGGTCTTTATCGGTCACTTTATTGCCCGCATCGTGGGTGCTCAAGGTAAAATCCACAGTATTGTAGACGTTGTGCCAATCCGGGTGGTGCTGCATTTTTTCAGCATGGAAGGCGACTTCAGTCATAAAGCTGAAAGCCTGTGTAAAGTCTTTAAATTTGAAGGTTGCTTTGAGTTGGTCATTTTCTTCTTTCCACATAGGTTGCTTTATTTTCTTCTTTCAAGCTTATGGGGCGCTAAATGTTCAGGTACAACAGCAAAAATTGAGCATAATCCCCAAACCTGGTAGAAAAAAAGAGCCTTACTGCCCGGCCCGGCATTCCCCAACAGGCCCGAATAGCTCAAAAACAGCGCTGGCAACCAGCCCCGGCGTTAAAATCTTCTTAACTTCTGCGGTTTTTTGTGGAAAAAATGCGACTTTCAGATCCTGAATCTAGTCAAAATTGGAAGTAGGCCAGAAAATAAACAGCCTCTGCCACTCATTAATACAATCAGACAAAAAACCTATTTGAATATGAGAATACTATTTCTGACTGCAGCACTACTCTTTGCCTTTGGCATTTCTGTAACGGTACAGGCGCAAGAGCTATCCAAAGAGGAGAAAAAAGAATGGAAAAATAAAGCCAAGGAGTACAAGCGTAATCCGGCAGCTTTGAAAGCACTTTCAGAAAGTGTGGACCGCTATAAGCGGGAAGCCAACGAGTATGCCGCACAAATCAACGAAATGGAGGCAGAGAAGGCAAACCGCCGCGCCCGTATTGCACAGCTCGAGCGCGAAAATGCCCAGATGCAGGACAAGCTGGCTGCCACCCTGAATGAGCTTGATCAGCTAAGAATGTCCCCTCCGCCAACACAGCCGCAAATGGACAATTCTATGCAGGGGCTTGTCTTCCGCGTACAAATTGGTGCATTCGAAAGGCTCAATGTGCCTTCCACATTGGACGGCGAAGATGACAATATGGACCTGGAAATGGTAGATGGGCTTCAAAAAATCATTATCGGCAAATATCCGGATGTGGAAAGCGCGGAGGCACTTCGAAGCTACATGCAGCAGTTAGGTATTTCTGATGCCTGGGTGGTTGCTTATCAGGATGGCATGCGCATCCCGGTAGAAAACGTGGTGCCCGGATACGGTCAATAGGAACGGTCAAAAAAATAAATCAGAATGGGTTGTTGATCAAACAGTCAGAACCAACGATGTGATCAGCAACCCATTTTTTATCTTCTTTTTCCACCACCTTTACCACGGTGGCTTCCGCCTTTTTTCCCTTTCCGGAAATTGCCTCCCCTGCCGCCACCACGGCCTTTTCGGGGTTGGGGTTTGGCATCTTTCAATTCTTCCGGCAGCGGCAGGCGCTGTACTTTTCGCTCAATCAGTTCCTCGATGCGCTTGAAGCGGTACATATCTTCCCCATTGATGTAGGTGAAAGCCATACCAGAAGCTTCTGCCCGGGCAGTACGCCCTATACGGTGCACGTAGTCTTCTGCGTCGCCCGGTACATCAAAGTTGATGACTGCGTCAATACCT
This sequence comes from Phaeodactylibacter sp., assembly GCF_022763345.1. GTDB lineage: Bacteria > Bacteroidota > Bacteroidia > Chitinophagales > Saprospiraceae > Phaeodactylibacter. The sequence continues at coordinate 68,449 of NZ_JALEGS010000018.1, read as the reverse complement.
TTGATATCAATACCCCGAGATAGTACATCTGTAGCCACAATTACAGGGGTGTTGCCACTTTTGAAGCCATGCAGCTGTTTTTCCCGCTCTTCCTGCGAAAGGTCGGAGTGGATAGCGCCGGCTTGTATGCCTTTGCGTTGCAGGGCCTGGGCCAGATCTTTGACCGTTTTTTTGCGGCCCGCAAAGATGATGACGCGCTCCAGTCGTTTATTGGCCTCCAGTACCTTTTCGGTCAATGCGATTTTGGCGTGGTCTTCCACTTCGTAGACCAGCTGCAGGATGTTCTCTGCTGGTTTAGAGATGGCAATGCTGATCTCCTTAGTCGGCCCGTTCAGGATTTGCATAGCAAACTTCCGGATTTGGGCAGGCATAGTGGCGGAGAACAGGAGGTTCTGCCGTTCGAGAGGGAGCTTATGCACGATGTTCATAATAGCCGGTGCAAACCCCATATCCAGCATTCGGTCTGCTTCATCCAGGATCAGGTACTTCAGACCGCTAAAGTCCACATAACCCATATCCATGTGAGAGGTGAAGCGCCCCGGTGTCGCGACAATAATGCTGGCGCCCCGCTTCAGCGCTCGTTTTTCCTGCTCCATCGCATGACCGTCCCGGCCACCGTAAATGGCAATGGAGCTGATCGGCGTGAAATAAGAGAGGGCTTCCAGTTGCTGGTCTACCTGCATCGCTAACTCCCGCGTTGGCTCAATGATCAATGCCCGGACTTTGTCGTCGGACGATTCTTTGCTCAGTTCGTTCAGGACAGGCAGCAAAAAGGCAGCTGTTTTGCCGGTCCCGGTTTGGGCACAAGCCAGTACATCCTGTCCTTCCATAATTGGAGGGATGGCTTGTTCTTGTACCGGAGTAGCCTCTTCAAAACCCATCGCGTAAAGGCCTTCCAGCAGGGAAGGCTCAAAACCAAATTCGTTAAATTTCAATGTCTCTGTATTATTTAGTATCGCTTTATACGCAAATTTGCGCTAAAAACGACTGAAAATCACGATTTCTTACATAATAACGGCCACAAAGGTACGCTAATGCAGCTAAACTGCTGGAATTACTTTCATCCGCCGCCTTTTTCTTCCGTTTTTCGTCGACAACTCTCTCGATTCAGTCTATAGAACAACTCATTCAAGCAACAAATAATGACTGTAGCAGGTTCTTAACGTAAATTCGCAGTGCAAGATAATCCACTATGCAATACCATAAATCTTTTCAGACTTCCAATAATAACCCTTTTAGCTCCATCATTGGCGTGGTGCTGGGCATCCTTTTTTTGCTGGGGCTCTTTTTTGTCGCCCGCTTTATCTTTACCATCCTGTATTACCTTTCGCCGGTGATGCTGATAGCCGCACTCATCATCGACTATAAAACTGTAACGGGGTATGGCAAATGGCTGGTGGACAAGGTAAAGACAAATCCGCTATTGGGTATCGGTGGCATTCTGCTGACGATCCTCGCCTTTCCTCTGGTGAGCTTGTTCCTGTTGGGCAAGGCCTTGTTCAAAAAGAAAGTACGGGAGGTCGAGCAGGAAGTAAAGCGGCAGCGGGAAGGCGAATACGTTGACTTTGAAGAGCTCAATAGCGAGCCCATGGACCTCAAGCGGCTGGAAGAGCAATTTCGTGAACATGAAAACCTCAAACGCCGGCGCGGCAATTACGACGATTTCTTCGATAGCCAGTCCTGATGGCGGTGGGGTGGATCATTGGTGGAGCCTGCCTGACCCTTGGCATTGCGTACTTTATGTTGGTCCAATGGGTCATCAAACAGTGGCATAAGCTCCCCGTATTTGAATCTGTCCCCATTGATTCCGCCCCTTCTGTGACGGTTCTTGTAGCTGCCCGCAATGAAGCTGCCAATATCCACGATTGCCTTCAGGCTTTATCCCGACAAAACTATCCTAAGCAATCCCTGCAAATCGTCGTGATTGACGACCACTCCACCGATGCCACCGCCGCAATAGTGGAAGCCTTCCCAAATCCCCATCTCACCTTGCTCCGCCTGCCTACTGGGCAGTATGGGAAAAAGCGGGCGCTGGAGCTGGGAGCAGCCGCAACGCAAAGTACGTACCTACTCACCACTGATGCCGATTGCCAGCCGCCACCGCTTTGGGTGCAGGGTCAGGTGCAGCATTTGGAAAATGGGCAGCTTGCCGCTTCTACGGGCCCGGTGTTGCTTACCGGCGAGGATGATCCACGCTACCGTTTTCAGGCGCTTGATATGGCTGGCATGATGGTGTTAACGGCAGTGGGCCTGCATACCGGCACCTGGATTTTGGGCAACGGAGCCAGCCTTGCCTATCGCCGGGCTGCTTTTGAGGCAGCGGGCGGATATGCGGATAACCGGAGTACGGCTTCGGGGGACGATATTTTTCTAATTGCTAAAATCACCAGGGGGCAGGGGCTTCCGGTCCGGTTTTTAAAAAGTACAGCTGTGGCGGTACCTACGCCGGCGGCGCCGGACTGGCCCGCTTTTTTCCGGCAACGGCTGCGGTGGGGCACCAAAAATGCGGCTGCACCGGCAAGTGCGGGCACGACGCTTGCACTGGGTATCGCTTTCTTGCTGAGTTGGTCTATTTTGCTGTCGCCCCTGTTGTTTCTGGTCGTAGGGCACTTCTGGCTGGTCCATTTAGTGCTGTTGTTACTGCTCAAATCCAGGGCCGACTACCGGTTGCTCAAAACAGCCTGTCAGTTTTTTCATCAGGAGCATTTACTGAAATCTTTTGCCCGCTCAGAGGCACTGCACATTGGCTACATAGCATTTATTGGGCTGGCCTCCTTGTTCGTGAGAAAGTATCAATGGAAGGGGCGGTCTGTGCATTAGACCTGGGTCAGGCTAAAGCTTTGAGTCTTTCGAGCCGGGTTTTGAAGAGATACTTCGGCGTGGAAGCATAAAGCGCTTCGTACCGCTGCAGAGCTGATTTCCGGTACTTTTCCACCTCAGGCAGCAAGAGGAAGAGCTCGTAGTAGATGGCGGCTTCCTCTTCCAGTTCGGCCACTTCTTGTAGCAGGTTTTCCAGCGATTGCAGGGCTTTTTCCTTTGCGCCATGGGCATGTTCCTGCTTGGCCAGCAACATCCGGGTTTCGAAAATCAGGTCCGGATTGCCCAGTGCTTCTGCAATAGCCTGGGCTTCGTCTGCAACGGGCTTAAGCTCTTCAAGCCGGTTGAGGGCAAGCAATACCAGACCTTTCTCTGCAAGGCTGGCTCCCAGCACAAGGCGGTTGTTGATCATCCGGGTTACCTCAATGGCGCGGTTGTAGTAATACAGGGACCGGTCGTAGGCCTGGGTAAAGTAAAAGACATCGCCCAGGGTATTCAGCGCTTTCGCAATCCCTTTCTGATAGCCCAGCTCTTCGCAGAGCATCAGGTTTTTTTGCAGGTACTCAATAGCCCGCTGGAAGTGGCCTTCAATGCTGTACAACTCTCCGATTAGCCCCAGCGCGATAGCAGTCCCCTGTTTATCGCCGAGTTCCTCACAGAGTTCCAGGTCATGCTGAAAGTTTTCCATGGCCCGCAGGTAATCGCCCTTGCGTTCATAAACACTGCCGATACAGCCGATGGCAATGGATGTCAGTTGCTTGTTGCCCAACTCTTCACTAAGTTTCAGCCCTTTCTGGTAGCTTTCCAGGGCGGCATCATAGTCGCCTTTTTCAAAGTAGACGATACCGAGATTGGTAAACAGGTTAGCCATGCCCTGTTTGTCGTTGAGCCGCTCGCTGACTTTGAGCTGAGCCAGTTGGCAGCGGATGCCCTCATCATAGTTGCCCTGATTCATGTGGGTGAGCCCAAGGTTGGCGGCCACCTGTGCGCTACCTGTTGGGTCGGATTCCTCCTTATCTGTACTCAGGCTTCTTTCGAAGTATCCCTTGGCCTCATCGTACTTCCCTTGCCGGAAGAAAAACTCGCCCAGGCTACCATAAGCTTTGGCTTTGCCCGTTTCGTCCTCTATCGATTCGAACAGGCCTGCTGCGACCTGTAGGTACTGCTGTGCACGGCTGTAATCACCCTTGAGCATGAGTAGCCGGCCCAGATTATTGTTGGCCTGCCCCAGAAGCAGCACATCCCGCGTTTGTTTGGCCAGGCTCAGGGCCTCCTCGTAAGTTCGTTCGCACTCTTCCCAGTTGCCAATCAGCTCCAGGACTTTGCCTTTATTAAGGTAGGTTTGAATTTGATCGGCATTGTCCTTTTGTTTGCCCAGCTTGTTGAGCAGCTTTTCGTAGTAGTCGAGTGCCTGTTGATTTTGATAGTTGCTGCGGGCATAATCGGCAGCTTTTTGAAGGTATTCACAGGTTTTGTCAAAAACATTGGCTTGCTCATAGTGGAAGGCCAGATCCGCATAACGTTCTTCGATATTGTCGGCGTAGAGGTCTTCAATCGCTTCCCCGATGAGGCCATGAAGTTGCTCCAGGCGAGTGCGGAGCTGCATACCGTAGACGGCTTCCCGGAGCAGGGAATGCCGGAAGATGTAGCGCAGCTCATTCATGGCGTGCCAGATTTGCCCCTTTTCCGCCCGCTTGATCTGATCGCGGAGGACGGCCGAGGCAGCGCCGTTCTTCGCCGCAAAGCCATCCTGTTTGCGCATGACTTGCGTCAAAATAGGGATGTCAAACTCGCGGCCGATCACCGCAGCGGCTTTTACGGTTTCCTTCACCAGTTCACTCAGCCGGTCGATGCGGGCGGTGAGGATGGCATTGATGGAGCTGGAAAGCTTCACATCTTGATCGTGTATGGTCCAGCGCCCGTTCTCCTGTACCAGCAAATCACGCTCAGCAAAGTATTCCAGCATCTGCTCCAGGTAAAAAGGGTTGCTGTTGGAGGTCCGGAGCAGGGTGTCCAAAAATTCCGGATGGATGGTGCCGCCCAGGCGCAGTTCGGCAAACTCCTGCACGGCATCAGGAGTCAATGTGTTCAGGTCTACTTCAATGTGGGGCAGCCTATACTGCTCCAGCAGGGCGGGCTCCAGCAATTTCGGTTTGGAACCATCGTCAAGGTAGCGGGAAGTCAGGACCAATGCAATCGGATAGCGGTTCACCTGACGGATAAACTCCGAGAGCAACTCCCGGCTGTTTTCATCCATCCAGTGCCCGTCTTCCACTTCTACAATAACCGGCTGTATGAGAGACTCCGCAATAAAAAGGTTGATAATGGAGGCGATGGTATTCTGGTAGCGGCCTTTGGCGTCAAGTACATCCCAGATAGAATCCTGGTAATTAAGCCCGATGAGGGCCGCCAGTACCGATTTGGTCCGCACCAGTTCACGGCGGGCGGTTTTGGCTTCGGGGCGGTTGAGCTCCTCCAGGTCTTCCAGCAACTGGTTATAGCGCTCCTCGAAGTGCTGGAAATTAGCCAAGGAGGTACTCTCCGGGTACTGCTCGAAGTAATTTTTCAGGAAGGTAATAAAAGGGTTGAAGGGCTTGCGCAAAATCTGATCGGCCTGGCAAGTGTGCCATTGTACCAGCCCTTCCTCAAACAATAGTTTTTTGAGCTCATGCATCAGGCGGCTTTTCCCAACGCCGGCCTCTCCAAAAATATACGCTACGCCTGCGGCCTGCTCTTTAAATACAGGCTGTATGAAAGACAACAACTCGCTCAGCTCCTGATTGCGGCCCACCATCTGACTGGAATAGGCTGGTCGGGATTCGTAGTTGCGCCCAATCAGCTTGTAGGTAGGTACGTTGCCTTTGATGCCTTTGTAGCGGATGTCGCCACGGTGCTGAAAGTTGAAGTGGTGGTTTTTCTGTATCTCACTGTCCACCAGCACATCGCCCCACTTGGCATGCGTCATAAGCCGGGCAGCCAAATTGACCCGGTTGCCTACTGCAGCGTACTGACAGCGCTCCCGCCCTCCGACAATGCCGGTGTAGGCGGTGCCGATGGTGATGCCCGCCCGGTACTCCAGCCCGGTATCCAACTGTAATTGCCGCAGGTTTTCCCTTACACTGAAAATGAACTCCAGGGCCCGGTCGTTGCTGTTCTCAAAAGAAACAGGCGCCCCGAAAAAGCCGACCATGACCCCTCCCTTGTCTCCAAAATCCACTTCCTTGAAGTAACCAGAAAAGTTGTGCATTTCCTCGATCACGATAGTCGCGAACTCATCCAGTACCTCATGGCTTTCCACGCCTTGAAAGGAAAGGAAAATGGAAATAACGGTGCGGAACTCTCCATCTTGCTGATAGCTGGCTACAGATTCCGGTAGGAATTGCCGTACGACGGCTTTATCCAGTGCTGATAATTCAGCGCGTTCCGGCAGCGTGCGTTCCTCTTCCGGCAGCAGCCCCCAGACTTTATAGAAGCCCTGTTCCAGTTTTTTCAGGTAGAAGCCTTCCTGCTTAAGCTGATGCCCCAGCTCGTCATCCACCACAATATCCTGGTCTTTAGCCTTCACCTGGCACTCGGCGCACTGATCAATAGGCTTGCCCCGGAAATAGAAGGATTTATGGTCCGTTTTGCCTACGATCCCCCATTCCACGGTGCCGTAAGAGAGCCCAAACTTGATGCCAATGGTAAAGTTGTTGAAACGGAATTCCCGCTTACTGAAAAGGTAGCGGGCAAGCATGGCTACCTTGATGATATCCTGCCCCCGCTCCTCTGAACGGTCGGCAGGGAAAATAGCCGTGAAGGCGTCGCCGGCAAAATAAGGGATAAATCCGCCCCTGCTGTAGACCAAATGGACGAGCGGCTCAAATATTTCATTGAGGACATTGGTCAATTGCTCCGCCCCCCGGCTACCCTGTTGCATCAGGGCTTCGGTCAGCGGTGTAAAGCCGGACAGGTCCACAAATAGCGTATAGGCTTGCAACTGCCCCTGGGCGTGCCCTGCCTTAAACCGGTCCTGAATGAAGTGTGGAATTAGGTTTTTCACAGATCGTTTGTCCTCGTTCCGTTATCAGTGTGGCAAATTACAAATTTTCCGGTTGGTGGACTAATCCGCAGGCGGACAGTGCCATCGTAAACCGGATAGGAGGCGGGCAAAATGGCAGGCAAGATGTGATCTGGGGGCGTGATAATAATCGCTCAATAGTTTTTGAGATTGATTTCGCGGGGTATAACGCAGATGGTTTTAACTAAATTATGTTAGAGGAGATTAATTCGCGTTTCAGCACTAGAAGTCTCGTTCTTTTTTTATTTTCCAGTCTAAAAAGTGCCAACCTTATGCACCGATTGCTAGTCGCGACTGATTTTTCTCCCGCTGCCTGGACTGCTTTTGAGTACACCCTGCAACTGGCCGCCCACCTGAAGGCTGAAATCCACCTGCTTTTCATCAATAAGGCGGTGAAAGCGGAGACCTCCCTGCCCGAGCAGCACAGGCGGGCACTCATTGAACGCGATAACCAGGCGTATGAAAAAAAGCTGCAACGCTGGGCCCGGCACTATCCTGATCAGCCCCGGGAGTATGTAGCTTCGTCCAATCTTCATTTTCAGGTAAGAGCAGGGAAAGTCGCCTCTGGAATTATTCAGGCTGCCAGCGAGCTGCAGGCGGAGGTCATCGTTCTGGGTGGGCGCGAAAAGCACAACATCCGGGAGCACTTGTTTGGCAGTGTTACTACCCAGCTCATTGGCCGCAGCCCCTGCCCTATGCTCATCATACCGGAAAAAGCGCGTTACCAGAAGCTGGAAAGCATTGCTCTTGCGATTGATATCACCCTCAGCGAAGAGCGTGTATTCCAGGGGCTGAAAGAGATAGCCGGGCCGCTGAATGCTTCTGTACAGCCTTTTTTTGTCAATATGCTTCCGGGAGAACAGGATAAGGTCAAATTGGAGCAGCTTGACGCGAATGGACAGCGCATCGACATGGTACGTGACCGGGAGATAACGAGCGGCATTACCTATTATCTGGAGCAAAACCCGGTACAGATGCTTGCCATGTACATTCCGCGAAGGGCCTTTCATGAACACCTGCTGCATGGGCACCTGTTGCGGTACATGGCCTGGCATACGCCCTTGCCTTTATTACTGGTGCGGGAGTAGCCGCTCTAGTCAAACGACCAGTAAGGCTCCATTTTTTTCAGTACCTCTGCCGGGATCGACCGGATTTTTGATACCTCCTCAGCCGAGCTGAAAGCCCCGTGCTGCCCCCGGTAAGCGATAATGGCGTTGGCGTGCTTCCAGGTCAGATAAGGGTGTGCCTTCAGGCCGGCCGCATCCAAATGGTTGATCCGCAGGCGCTGCACCGGGCGGTCTACTACCAATTGCGGACGGATGCGCTGAAAGGTGCTGTCGGGCAGCCCGTAAGTCTCCCCAACCTGGTCCACATGAGCAAAACCGCCCAGCTTGTCTCTGAATCCACAGATACGGCGGGCGAAAGCCGGGCCGATTCCCTGCAAAGCCTGCCACTCTTCCGGGGTCGCGGTATTGATTCGGATGGATGTAGGGGTTTCAGGTGCTTTAGGCTTCGGCGGGGCGACTTGGGCTTCTGCACCTGCTGCCTGGTCTTCTGGCTTGCGCTCACTTGTGGGGATCGATACAAAAGGCATTAGTGCTTCTGCCTGATCAGAAGGTAAGCCATATATCTTTTTCAGGTCTTCGGGCTGTCGAAACTTCCCTCCCTTATCCCGGTAATTAATCAGGGTGCGCACGGTACGCCCGGAGAACCCTAACAGCATCAGGCTGTCGCCGGAAAGGGTATTGGGGTCGAAGGCAAAGCGTTGGGGGGCGGGCGCTTCGGCAGCAGGTTTCGATTGAGGTTGGGGCTTAGGTGGGCGGCTCAGTATGCGGACGTAAGGGGCGATCCGGGCATAATCCTCCTCAGAGAGGGTGTAAATATCCTGAAGGTCTTCGGGCTGCCGGAAGGGCTTGACCTTTTCGCGAAAGCGGACAATAGTGGTAGCAGTCTTGCGCGACAGACCCAGCAGCTGAAGGCTGTCCAAGGGTAAGGTATTGGGATCAAAATGGAATAAGTCTGGCTCCTGTACAGTAGCGGAGGGGGCATCCTTAGGAGGCAGGAATGCTTTAAGCTCCGCCTCGAAATCATCAAATCCAACAGAAGTTGGAGGAGATAAAATGGGGTACACCAATGGCAGCAGTGCAAAAGTAAAGATCAAAATCGCCAGTATCCACGCTCCGTTGCGCTCCGATTTGGTGTAATAGAAGTAGTCTTTAAGCCAGTCGTTCATTCTGCCGGGGTTTTAATCCATGATTCGATGATACTGTTTTCCAGCGTTACCGCCCCTGTCTGGGCAGTGTAATAAAAAGCCAGTCCCAGCGCTTTCGCCTCCTCCGACCAGTCTGCTGCCCGCCAGGGTGGATTGGAGCCATCAGCGATAAAGCAGGAGGTGTTTATGCGCTCCAGGACTTCGCCAAGCCTTACTTTAGGGCTTTGGCTAAGGACCACGGCATCCACCCGGAAGCTTCCTTCACCTGCCAATTGTTCCGGTTCTTCGAGGACCAGCAACCGGGCCTCCCCAAGCTGCCAGTAGCCCTTTTGCCCCGCCGCGGCATCCACCTTTGCGGACTGCCGGGAGTGAAGGAGGGTATCCACACGGGCCCGACGGCGCCAGCGGTGCGCCTCACAGGCGAAAGCCAGGCGGTCCTGCTCCAATCCAGGGCTGGTGATTTGAGCAATGCCGTTGCCGTGAAATACATCTACCGCAGTATGCTTATACACCTGATACACGACCACCGATTGTTGATGCCAGCTTACCCACTTCTGCCAGGCGTAACTCCCTGCCAGCAAAGCTCCTGTCAACAAGCTGCCCAGTACCCACCGGAACTGCCGGGTCCGGTGCCCCAGTATCAGCCCAGTTAATAGGGCATAGAGCCCCCAAACGCCAGCGAGCCCAATCCAAATGCCTTCCAAAAGCCCGCCGGGCAGTTGCTGAATGATAAAGATGCCCGCATTGACCCAATAGATGAGGCCGTAGAGTGCTTTGGCGATCAGCGCTCCCAGCACAGGTACACTATGGAAGGCCAGCAGCAGAAGCGTTAGGGAAAGGATGAGCCCGGCAGCGGGCACTACAATCAGGCCCGAAAGCACAAAGTAGAGTGGGAACTGATGAAAGTAGTACAGGCTGATGGGTAGTGTGCCGAGTTGCGCCGCCAGAGAAACCGCTGATAGCTGCCAAAGATAGTCACCAATCCGGTGCTCAATATGCCAAAGGCTGTAGATGCGGGGCTGAAAGTAGACGATGCCCAGCACCGCCAGGTAGGACAGCTGAAAACCTACATGGTATAACAGATTGGGGTTGATCGCCAGGAGCACAAGCGCTGAAGCAGACAGGGTGTTGTAGACATTTGTAGTCCGCTGTAAAGCAAGGCCTACAGCCAGAAAGCTAAACATAGTGGAAGCACGGAGCACGGAGGGTGCGGCACCTGTCAAAAGCGCAAACGCCCAAATGCCGGCAATGATTAGCCCGGTCTTGACTATTTTCCACCACGGCTGCCTTAGCGGGATAAGCCCCAGCAGCCACATGAGAATGAGCTGTACCAGGCCAACGTGCAGCCCGGAGACGGCCAGCACATGCATGGCCCCGGTATTGGCATAGGCGTTTTCTACTTCCTCCGTTAGGGCCGATTTGTACCCCATAGTCAGCGCGGCGCCTACGGCATATTCGTTTGGGGTAGGCAGGTATCGTTCCAGTATCTTTAAAGCCCGGGTACGCAGATGGGCAGCATAGCTCAGCAGGCCCGGTCGGTGCTCCAGCCTTATCCAATTGGTATCGGCAAAAACCTGATGGTGGATATCCCGGGCCGCCAGGTATTTTCTATAGTCGAACTGATCCGGATTAAGAGGCGGGCTTACCGGGCGGACTTTTCCGTGAAGCATAATCCGGTCACCAGTAATGGGAGATGCATCCGGCAGGGGGCGGTCGAGGTAGGCGAGTACCTGGCCAGTAGCAGGTAGGGAGTGGCCGGTTGTGTCTGAAATGGCTGTAGCGCGTAGCGTAACTTTCAGGCGTTGCCCGGCCGGCACAACATCTATGACTGCACCCACCAGAGTAGCAGGGTGGTCTTCCCGGAGTTGGTTTTGGAAATGGTGGGCGTAGCTGCGGGTATCGTGCAGCAGGGCAAGCGCAAGCCCCAGCCCGGCAAAAGCCATGGTTGTCATTACGCCAGGTATCCACCGCAAGCGAAATGCCCACTTCCGGTAGAGGGTAAGGCCCAGGGCAATAATGCCAAAGAGTGCCAACCCCAGCCCCAGCTCCCAATAAGGTGAAATACGGGCAAGTCCAATCCCCACCATAGTGGACAGCAGCAATCTTAACATGGGGGTCTCTCTCCAGTTCATATTACAGAAGCGCGTTAAATCATATTTTCAATTCTGGTTATCCCGGATAAAGCTTCTGTTTTGCCACCAAATGACTGAAACAGTGTGTTATGTCAATGCCGGGGTACTCTTACTTTTATATTTTTGCGCCTGAAAGCGCTTACTGAATAAATATAGAACATTTTTGAAAAATATACCTTGAAGTTTTGTCGAGGAGAATCTGCGGCTGATTCTCAAGCGCTTAATCTGCACTATAAAATTGTGTACAATATACACTAAGTGTGTCGTGTTTAATTTGGTAAGGATTGAAATATTTCTTTATTTTCCACTTGTATATTAGAATGACTGGCTATAATGAACGAATTCAACGAATATTTTAAGTCTGCTTTTACAGTTGATAATGTGATTTTTGGATTTGATGAAGGCGATCTTAAAGTATTGCTCATCAAGCGGGGGGAAGAGCCCTATCATGGCAAATGGGGCTTGCCAGGCTATTTTGTGTACCCTAATGAAGATTTGGATACCGCAGCCAAGCGGGTTCTTGAACAGTTGACAGGCTTACGCAATGTATTCCTGGAGCAGGTTAAGACTTTCGGTACCGTCAACCGCCACCCCTTTGGCCGGGTCATTACTGTAGCCTACTTTTCGCTCATTAAGATCAGCCACTATACACTTCAGCCTTCTTCTATTGCCCGGAAAGCCAAATGGCACTCTGTGGCAGAGGTGGAAGACCTGGCGTTTGACCACAACGATATCCTCAATGCCTGCTTCAACCGCCTGAAGTGGCTGGTCCGCTCCCGCCCGGTGGGGTTCGAGTTATTGCCACCTAAGTTTACCCTGACGGAACTGCAGCACCTTTATGAAGCGATTTTGGAAACCAAGCTGGACAAGCGTAATTTCCGGAAAAAGATTCTGACCATGGATCTGTTGGTGGACCTGGAGGAAACCCAGGAAGGCGTGGCGCACCGCCCCGCCCGGTTGTATCAGTTTGACCGCAACCGTTATGAGCAGTTGCTGGCCGAAGGGCTCAGCTTTGAGCTCAAGGAAAGCAAACGTAAGGAACCTTCAGAGCGCAAGCCCCGGGCAAAAAGAAAGCCTCAGCAGCTCGCGTAGACTCCTGTATTTACCAATCCTCTCCGTAAGTATTGCCAATTACTAGGTCCAACCCTTCGTAAGTCTCCCGGTAAGTATTGATGAGCTCGGTTACGGCGGATTTCCGGTCGGCGGTCAGGGCTCGCTGAAAGGTAAGTGTTGTGGAGGCTGGGGCAACTGTTTCGGGAAATAGGATTTCCTGTCCATTATTTTCGGACTCGAAGAAACCGTAGTGCCCGTCAGTAAGTCCTTGCGCTTCTGTGATCTGTTCCAGTTCGGTATAAAAGGCAACGGCAGCATTGCTCAGGCTATCCACGCCCTGATGATCGATATACCCCCAGATGGTGTGCTCAGGCAGGCGGAACAACCGGTCATGTAAAGGCAGCACTCCTCCTCCTGACTCAAGTTCAATTTGAAAAAACGAATCGCTCACTCTGAGGGTCCCTTCCCGTTCCACCGTCTCCCGGAGACCTATCGAAACCGGATAAAAGCCGTTGCTCAGCGTTCCGATCTCTACCAAAGCCCGTGCCGGTTCATCTGCCGGGTCGCAATCACTTGAGGTGAGCACCTGATTGATGCTCAGAGCAAGCATCTGACCCTCCTGCCACTGAAAGGAATAATCAATACCTGCATCCTCGCAGCCTACTGATTCAATCGTGCGGAGCTTCCAGTTCAGAGAACGGTTGCCATTTTCGAAGACTTCGCTTAGCTCCAGATAAAACTCGTCTTCCACATCCGGCACAATAACCGTATCTGAGTCCAGGCTACAGCCTGCCATCAGCAAAACCCCAATAATGAACCCTACGTAAATTTTCGCCATCTTCTATTTTGCTTTCGGAAGTCAAATCGTGCCTTATATCTAGTTATTAACGACTTGTATTTCAAAATGCTGCCTGCAAATCTAATAATACTGATAGGGGAATTCGACTTTCAAGCGCATCAATAGGGTAATATACTGACGATTAAGTGGTTTGCCGCAGCAAACCTACTCAATGCTCGCCCGTGTCTTGCCGCCTTTGGGCTTTGACCACCTTAAAGGCAGGAGGGTCAGCATTTACGCTAGGAAGTGGCTTGCTCCGATGTCGCAAACCACTTCGTATTGCGTATACACCAAAAACCAGCACCTTCTACATCTAGTATTTGCAGGCTTTTGTCCAAAATAAGTGCCTGTCTGGCAAGGTGAGCTAACTTTGTCAGTCACCTGAAATACCGAATCAGGCGTACTACTGCAACCCGACTGTCTATGATACAACTGAAAAACATTCGCAAAGCCTACCAAACCGGATACAACCGACTGGAAGTCCTCAAAGGCATAGACCTGCACCTCAAAGAAGGTGCTTTTGCCTCTATCATGGGCTCTTCCGGCTCCGGCAAGTCTACCCTGCTTAATATACTAGGTATCCTGGACGAGTACGATGAAGGGGAGTACCGCCTCGATGGCAAACTCATACAGGGGCTTTCCCAAACCGAAGCCGCTCAATACCGCAACCGGTTTATTGGCTTTGTGTTCCAATCCTTCAACTTGCTCCCATTCAAGACCGCTGCGGAGAATGTGGCACTGCCGCTTTATTACCAAAAGGTAGACCGCAACGAACGCCACAAACGTGCTGTTGAGTACCTGGATATGGTTGGACTGGCTGATTGGTCGGACCATTTGCCAACACAACTCTCTGGCGGGCAGCAGCAGCGCGTTGCCATCGCCCGGGCCCTGATTACACAGCCCAAAGTCATTCTGGCGGATGAGCCAACCGGAGCCCTGGATTCCAAAACCTCCTACGAGGTGATGGAAATTTTCAAAAAGGTAAACAACGATGGCATGACCGTTCTGATCGTCACACATGAGAATGACATCGCTGCGATGACTAAGCAGGTCATCCGCCTGCGGGATGGCCTCATCGAGTCCAACGGAAACCCCGTGGCGGCTGCACCAAATACCTCCGGCCATGATTGATTTCGATAAGTGGAGAGAAATTTTCAATTCCATTCAGCGGCATCCGCTACGGACCATACTTACTGCCCTCGGGGTGTTTTGGGGCATTTTTATGCTGATCATCCTACTCGGTGCGGGAGATGGCCTGCAAAACGGCGTGGAATACGAATTCCGCGACGACGCCATCAACAGCATGTGGATACGCAATGGCACGACCTCTGTGCCCTACCGGGGGCTGCCCAAAGGCCGGCGCATTGAGTTCACCAACGAAGACTACGACATGCTGCGCGAGCAGTTTGATGATATCGAGCACCTGACCGGGCGTTATTATCTTTCCGGCGATCAGATGACGGTCTACAAAGACAAAAGGCTCTCCTTTACCACCCGGGCGGTCCACCCCGGTCACCGCTATCTGGAGAATACCTTGATTGATGCCGGCCGCTACATCAGCGAGCAAGACTTGAAAGAGGTCCGAAAAGTCGCCGTTATTGGTAAGATCGTAAAGCAGGACCTGTTTGGTGAAGAGGATGCTATTGGTAAAGCCATCGAAATCGGAGGTATTGTCTACACCGTCGTGGGCACCTACAGCGATACCGGCGGTGAGAATGAGATGCGTATCATTTATATTCCGGTCACCACCGCACAAAAGGTATATGCCGGCACCAACCGCCTGCATCAACTCATGCTGACGACGAAGGACCTGACCCTTGAAGAGACCAAAAAACTGGAAAACAAGATACATGCTGCCTTTGCTGCCAGGCACGACTTTAGTGTGGAGGATCGCCGCGCGGTATCCATCTTTAGCGCAGCGGAAGAGTACCAGGACTTTATTAATCTGTTTGCCGCCATCAAGATTTTCGTTTGGTTCGTTGGGCTAGGCAGCATCATTGCCGGGGTCATTGGGATTAGCAATATCATGTTGATTGTGGTAAAGGACCGGACCCGGGAAATCGGTGTTCGTAAAGCCCTGGGGGCTACGCCTTACTCGATCATTTCTATGATCCTGCAGGAGGCCGTGCTCATAACGGCTGTAGCGGGTTACCTGGGGCTTTTGGCAGGTGTTGGCGCCATTAGCCTGATGGAGTCGATGGAAGTCGATTACTTCCGCAACCCTCAGGTCGATCTGGGGGTGGGGCTGGCTGCTACCCTGGTGCTGGTCATTGCCGGTGCACTGGCCGGCTGGATGCCTGCCCGGCAGGCGGCCCGAATCAATCCTGTTGAAGCCATGAGAAGTTAACGATTATGCTACTAGACCGCGACAGCTGGCAGGAAATTCTTGCCACCCTAAAAAAACATAAGCTCCGTACCGGCCTCACGGCTCTGGGCGTATTCTGGGGCATCTTCATGCTGGTCTTCGTACTGGGCATGGGCAAAGGCCTGGAGAATGGCGTCTTCCGGGGCTTCGGAGAGCGGGCCAAAAACATCATGTTTGTCTGGCCGGAGCGCACAACCATGCCCTATCAGGGCTTGCAGCCCGGCCGTTATCCGACGTTCCGGCTGGATGATATCGAGGCTATTCAAGAGACACTGGGCGATGTACAGCACGTAGCGCCCCGCCTGTCTATGAACAATGTCCCCGTTTACCGGAATGAGATTGGCGAGACCCGGGAAATCCGGGGCGAACTCGACAACATGATCAAAGTCGAAGCCCTCCAACTTTTCACGGGCAGGTACATCAATGAGCGGGATCTTGAGGAGGCCCGCAAAGTAGCAGTGGTTGGCAAACGGACGGCAGAGCTGCTATTTGGAGAGGAGGAGCCTATCGGGCAATACATCCGGGTGCAGGGCGTGGAATTCCAGGTGGTGGGCACCTTTGGCCCGCAGCAGCTGAAACCCTGGACGGAAAGCGACATGGAAGCGATCGTTATCCCACTGACCGCCATGTACCGCACCTTTGGCACTGGCGAGCGCATCGACTACTTCGTCTGCATGGCACAGCCCAATGTGCTGGTCAGTCAGGTAGAGCCACAGGTCAAGGGCTTGCTGAAAAAGCGCCACCACATCCATCCGGAGGATCCGAGGGGCGTAGGCTCTTTCAACCTGGAAAATGAGTTTTTGAGCGTCACCAACCTGTTTGGGGGCATACAGGCCTTCCTCTGGTTTGTTGGCATCGGCACCCTGCTGGCGGGCATCGTGGGCGTAGGCAATATCATGCTCATTACCGTCAAGGAGCGCACCAAGGAGATCGGCGTGCGCAAGGCGCTGGGGGCACCGCCGTCGAGTATTGTCCGGATGGTGCTGGCAGAGTCGGTCCTCATCACGGCCACATCGGGCTATCTGGGGCTTATTGTCGGGACTTTCCTGATCTGGGGCGTCAGTGCGCTGATGCGGGCCAATGATGTGGTACTCGATAATTTCCACAATCCGGAAATCAGCCTTTCGGTAGGCATAGGATCGGTGATCCTGCTGACGCTTTCCGGGGTTATCGCCGGGGCCATCCCCGCCCGGCATGCGGCACGGGTCAATCCGGTTGTCGCACTCAAAGATGAATAAGTTGAAGTCACCCATAAAAAACAGTCATTATTATGAACAGAGGTTGTCTAATTGGTTTCGGTGCATTCCTGATCATTGCCACCATTGGCCTGGGCATCTACTTTTACCAGCGCAATACCAAAGAACCAGAAAATTACGAGGTGGTCCAGCCTGAAAAGACGGACATCATTAAAAAGACGGTGGCAACCGGCGCAATCCGGCCCCGCAAGGAGGTGATGGTCAAGCCGCAGGTCTCCGGTGTGGTCGATGAAATCTACGTCGAAGAAGGCGAACTGGTGACCAAAGGGCAGAAACTCGCCCGTATAAAGCTGGTGCCCAGTGAGGTCAATATCAACACGGCTAAGTCCAACGTGGAACTGGCCCGCCTGCGCCTGCAAGAAGCGCAACGCGAACTGGCCCGGCAGCGTAACCTCAACAAGCAGCAGCTCGACGTAGAGGAAGCCCGTGCCGGCTTTGAGAATGCCAAACAGGAGGAGGCCCGGCAGCGTGGCCTGTTCGAGGAAGGGGTGATTTCCGAACAGGACTACAACCGCTTCAAGCTCGACCTGGAACTGGCACGTGCAGCTTTTGAAAATGCAAAAGTGGTGGCCCAAAACAGCGTAAAGCAGTTTGAGACGGAGGTTGATATCCGCGAGCAGGAACTACAGGCCGCCATCAATAACCTGCAGCTGCTGCGGGAGGGGGCCAGCTCTAATTCCCGGCAGGTAGCCAATATCGTCACGTCTACCCTTGACGGTATGGTGCTGGATATCCCGGTGGAGGAAGGCACTTCCGTCATTGAGCGCAACAACTTCAATGAAGGCACGAGCATCGCCATCGTGGCCGACATGAACGCCCTGATCTTTGAAGGTAAGGTAGACGAATCAGATGTGGGCAAACTCAAGGAAGGCATGCCCCTGTTACTGACCGTGGGCGCCATCGACAATCAGAGCTTTGACGCTACCCTGGAGTTTATTTCCCCAAAGGGCGAAGACGAAGAAGGCACGGTGAAATTTGAGGTACGGGCAGCAGTCAAGCCTACCGATGATGTATTCCTGCGGGCGGGCTATAGTGCTAATGCCGACATCATCCTGGACCGCCGCAAGCAAGTCCTGGCCATACAGGAGCGCGATATTCTTTACGAAAGCGATACCACCTATGTGGAAGTCAAAACCGGCGACCGTTCCTTTGAGAAGCGTCAGGTGGAGCTGGGCCTCTCGGATGGCATTAAGGTGGAAGTGCTGGGTGGACTGGATGATTCCAGTGAGGTGAAGGTGCAGACGAAGGGGTAGGATTGGGGCGAGGCAGGTATTCTGGTGTTCTGGTTTTTTGGTGCTCTGGCTACGGCGGACGGTGGACCGCCTTCGCCTGTACGGGCTACGGCGTACGGTGGGTATTATGGCTTTATCCTGCATTAAGCAAAAAACGGTCCTAAAAAACGTTAAATCTGGCATACTCGCCAAAAAACAACCCCAAGGCCACAGGGCTCATATTTTACTGATGAACAAAAGACAATGGGAGCTTTCTGATGCTCAGAATCAATGATTTAGGCTAACTTGAACTAGCCTAAACAAACACGTGTTGGATATTCTGGATTAAACACGTATTTTAAAATAAAAAATTGGCATGAATACTAAGCTAACATTGACGATTGAAAAAGAAGTCATAAAAATTGCAAAAGAATATTCAAAAGAAAGGGGACAAAGTTTGTCTGAACTGGTAGAGAATTACTTCAAGTTGATTACGAACGAAAGGAGACCAATCAAGCCTAGCGAATTATCTCCCAGAGTCAAGAGATTGAGAGGAATTATAAAGGCAGATAAAGGTTTAGACTATAAACAAATCCTCACAGAAGAACGACTTAAGAAATATGGCAAGTAAAATTTTTATAGACGCTGATGTCGTAATTGATTTTTTCACGGACAGATTGCCATTTGGGAATCCTGCGAGTGAAATTTTTGAATTGAATGAACGGGGGAAAATTCAACTTTATCTATCGGCAGCAAGCATCAACAATATCTACTACATCGTAAGAAGGTTTTTAGGTCATAAAAGCACTTTGAAAGTAGTGGAGGAATTAACTGAAATGACTGAAATTGTAGGGACTACAAAACAAGAAATCCTGCAAGCGTTGAAAAATGACTTTAAAGATTTTGAGGATTCGATCCAATATTCCTGTGCATTAACCATTAATGGGCTGGAAGCTATCTTGACAAGGAATATAAAGGACTATAAGAATTCTGAAATAGCAGTCTTTACTCCAGAAAATTACTTGAAAACCAAAAAGGATATCGAGGGCTAGTGGGACTCACCGGGGACACTTGGTGTTAGGTTGGGCTTTGCTTCACCCGGTGTGCTGTGGGCGGAGAGTGTGGTCATTGCTTTAGCTGGGGGTATTATGGTTTTTTGGCATTATGGTGTTGGCTTGGCCATGGCGAGCGGATCCCACTTCGCCCGTACGGGCTATGGCGGACAGAGGGTGTTTTGGTTTTCATGGCTTCGGCTGGGATTTGGTACTCTGGTTTTTCCTGGCCGCAGCCGCCCCATTTGGCAATCTGCCCCAAACCCCGTTCTTTTGCAGGAAAGCTAAGTACTATGCCCAAGCGCCAACAAAAGCACCGGGTCCGGAGCATTACGCCCGGCACTTCCCTGACCGACTACTGCCGGACAGCCTTTCCACTGCTGGGCAGTAAAACGGCGGTGAAGAAAGCCATTGCCGATGGCCGGCTGCTGGTTAATGGACAACCGACACAGTTACAAACGGTACTCCAAAAGGGCGATCAGTTGCAGCTAAAGGGGGCCGGGCTGCCCAAAGCCCGTAAATTCGATCAGGACCTGCCGGTGGTTTGGGAAGACGACCACCTCGTCATCGTCAATAAGCCCGGGGGCATTGCCACCAACGGCGACCGTATACAAACCGTGGAAAATGCACTGGCCGGCAGCATACCGCCTCCGCCCCTGCCTGATGCCCTGCCCCGGCCGGTTGCCGTACACCGCATTGATTTGCCAACTAAAGGGCTGGTGCTCCTGGCTAAGACCAAAAGTGCCCTGATGGCCATGAGCCAGGCTTTCGAAGACAATCAGGTGAAAAAAGCCTATCAGGCGGTGGTGCACGGGCAGCCGCCAGCTGCCGGCACCTTTGATGCGCCCATTGATGGCAAAACGGCAGTTACCCATTTTCAAACCCTGCGCACGGTGCCTTCGCTGGTCTATGGGCATCTTTCCCTGGTGGAACTACAGCCCGTTACCGGGCGCACGCATCAGCTGCGTATCCACCTGCAGCAGGCCGGGCACCTGATTGTGGGGGACAAGCACTATGCAAAGGGCACCGACACCATCCTGGGCAAGGGGCTCTTCCTCTGTGCCTGCCGGCTTTCCTTCACCCACCCGCATACCGGAGAAAAGGTGGAAGTGCGCATCCGTCCGCCCCGGCGTTTCCTCAAGACTTTGGACAGAGAAGAAGGACGAAGCTGACCGGCTCCCCACCAAAGAAAATTACGATTCTACGTTAATTGCCGTCATTAATTCCATAAGTCCGGTGTGTTTTCTTAAATTTCTCCCGCGGGAAATGGGTGCTTATTGTTTGAATAACACTATCTTTCCGCTACAAAACAATCGACGACGCATCACTGCCCTTTGCCAGCTACGGCATGGTTGGGGCAAAACAAAACGAAACCATTGGCTGTGCTCCACCACTTTAGCAAGGGTACTGCCGAAAACCAAAACAACATGGAGAGTCAACCAAAAAAAATCAGTCTAATTTTTATCAGTGGAATTGCCGCGCTCGGCGGTTTCCTCTTTGGGTTCGACAGCGGAGTCATTAACGGCACCGTTGATGCCCTTCAGTTAGCCTTTGATTCGGATGCCGCGGTTACCGGGTTTAATGTGGCCTCCGTTTTGCTGGGCGCTATGGCCGGTGCCTTTTTTGCCGGTACAGCTGCCGATAAGTTTGGCCGTAAGCCGGTCATGATCGTTACGGCAATCGGCTTTACGATCAGCGCCTGGGGCTCGGGCATTTCCGATGGCTCGGTAGAGTTTGTGCTTTACCGTATCCTGGGTGGCGTATCCATGGGAGCAGCGAGTGTGCTGGCACCGGCCTACATCAGTGAGATCGCGCCGCCAAAAATCCGGGGCAGCCTGGCTACCCTGCAGCAGCTGATGATCGTGATCGGGCTTTTCATGGCCTTCATGAGCAACTACTGGCTGGCCGGACAATCGGGTGGCGCATCAGAGGTCTTCTGGGGCGGCTTCCAAACCTGGCAGTGGATGTTCTGGGCGGAAATTATTCCGGCGGCGATCTTCTTGTTTGCCTTGCTGACCATCCCGGAATCGCCCCGCTATTTGGTGGCGGCGGGCCGGGAAGCCGAGGCGGCGCAGGTCCTGGCAGGGATATCGCCTGATGAGGATGCAGAGGAAAAGGTAGCGGATATCCGTTCCACGTTGCGCGAAGGCACTAAGCCCCGCCTGAAGGACGTGATCAGTTCTTACACCGGCAAGATTCACCCGCTGGTCTGGGCAGGCCTGGGCCTGGCGGTGCTGCAGCAGTTCACGGGCATTAATGTGATTTTTTACTACGGTGCCACCCTATGGCAGGCCGCCGGCTTCACAGAAGCGGATGCGCTGTTGCAGAACGTGATCACCGGTAGTGTCAATATTTTCTTCACCATCGTGGCCATCGTTTTGGTAGACCGGCTGGGCCGGAAGCCCCTCCTTTTGGTGGGCTCCATCGGGCAGGCGGTGATGCTGGGCATCATGGCGTACATTTTCTCCAACGCAGCTTCCAGCGGGCCGGACGGGATAGAGCTGTCTTCCAGTCAGGGCACCTACGCCCTCCTGGCAGCCAACGGCTACATTGCCTTCTTTGCCTTCTCTTGGGGCCCGGTGATGTGGGTGATGCTGGGCGAGATGTTCCCCAACCAATACCGGGGCGCAGCATTGGCCCTTTGCGGCCTCGCACAATGGGGTGCCAACTTCCTGATTACCATTAGCTTTCCCATCTTGCTTGCAGGTATCGGGCTGGGGCTGTCGTACGGTATCTACGCTTTCTTCGGGCTGGTCGCTTACTTCTTTGTGAAATTCTACGTGAAAGAGACCAAAGGCAAGACGCTGGAAGATATGTCACGGGAAGAGGCGGCGCTGGAGCGTGGCGGCGCGCAGGCGTAATGCCAAACCATCCCGTATAGCTTCCACAGCAAGAGCTTGTCTGAACATACCCTGTTTGGACAAGCTCTTTTTTCTGACCTAAATCATCAAGATGAAAGCTATCCTGAACCACCTGAATGAGCCCCTGCAGCTCACCGCTGCCCAAATCGGGTTCTACCAAAAGTTTAATTTCATCAAAATTAAGGAAGTACTGAATGCGGAGGCTATTCACTACTTCAATGAGGTCATCAGCCGGAAAGTGAATGAATTGCGAAAAGCGGAACAGCCATTGGAGGAGCGGGACACTTATGGTAAAGCTTTCCTGCAGTTGTTCAACCTCTGGCAGGAAGATGAAGCCATCAGGCAACTGGTATTCAGCAAGCGGCTGGCGAGCCTGGCAGCACAGCTGATGCAGGTCGATGGGGTGCGCTTGTACCACGATCAGGCACTTTTCAAGGAAGCCGGTGGAGGCATCACTCCCTGGCATGCCGATCAGCATTACTGGCCCCTGGCTACCGACAAAGCCATCACGGCCTGGATTCCGCTCCAAGCCACTCCGCTCGATATGGGCCCGCTGGAATTTAGCGCCGGCAGCCAACAGATCAAGACAGGCCGGGAACTCTCTATTTCCGATGAAAGCGAGCAGCAGATTCGGGAAACCCTCCGGGTAACGGATTTTGAGCACATTGTAGAGCCTTTTGACCTGGGCGAAATCAGCTTCCATTCCGGGTGGGTATTCCACCGCGCAGGTGCTAATCAAAGCTCATCCATGCGCAAAGTAATGACCATCATCTACATGGACAGGGATATGCGGTTGAAAGCCCCGACCAATGCCGGTCAGGAAAACGACTGGAAAACCTGGTGCCCGGGAGCGGAAATCGGAGCGGTCATTGATACGCCGCTGAACCCGGTGCTGGTTTAGAGCCCCGATCTCCCTGTCACCATAAAAAAAGGCAGCAGTACCACATTTGATACTGCTGCCTTCGTTTTTTTACGCTCCAGGCTTATTTGGCCAAAGCTTAAGTTTAGTACCCTCTGTTCTGTACCAGGAACCCGTCCAAAACAGAAGCGCCGTCAATCGCGCTCTGCGGGATAGGGAACAGGCGCTTGTTCACGTCTGTGCTGTTCTTCTCAGTCCAGGTATCCTCATATTTGCCAAAGCGGATTTGGTCATTGCGGCGGTGGCCTTCCCAGTATAGTTCGAAGCCACGCTCGTCGTAAAGGCGATCGAGGTCAATATCACTGAGTGGCGCAGGCGTTTGTTCCGGGCGGGCATTTCTGGCCGTGCGCAGGGTGTTGATGTCCTCCAGCGCGCCAGCTACATCCCCTTTGCGGAATTTGGCTTCTGCCCGGTTCAGGTAAACCTCTCCCAGACGCAGCAGAACGAGGTCCACGCTGCTGTTAGCCGTGCCGTTGGGCGAGGTGCGGCTGAACTGATGCTTGGCGAAGCGGTAGCCAGTGTTGTGGAAACTGCCTTCCGTAGTGAAGTTGATGTCTACCACGTGGGTGACGTACACTTCTTCCTCTGCTTCTCTGACAGAGCTGGTCGCATCCTCCCGTACCGGATAAATACGTGCGGAGCCATCGGCGCAAGCCAGGAAGTTGCCATCCGGGCCTTCTCTGGGGCCCCACTGAACACCGCGAAGAATGCCCCGGTCCATCTGAAAATCCAAGGGTGGCACACAGAAAAAGTGGTCTTCGTCATTGGCCGGAGAAAGACCCGTCAGGTCCTGCAATTCCTCAGGGACCATCACATTACGCTTGTAGAAGCGGGCGTCGGCATCCGCTGGGTCGATATCGCCATAGGCATCCACCCAGGTCTGATAGAAATCCGGAGTCATTGCCGGGCCATTGGTACCATCGGGATTGCCATCCGCAATCCACTCCGGGCGTGCCAGATAAGCGCCCGAAACAGACCAATAGGCCCATCTGCCGTGCTCGTTGGATAATTGTCCTCTCTGGTCCAGTGCAAAGATCAGCTCAGGGTTGCCATTATTGTCATCGTTAAACAGGTCAAAGTACTCCGACTCAAGGGAGTAGCGGCCGGAGTTGATGATGAGATCGGTATACTCAATCACCTTGTCCATATCCTCTGTTGTGAAGTCAGGCGTGCCATAAGGGTCACGATATACTGCTGCATTCAGGTGCAACCTGGCTAACAGACCCCAAACAGCCCCCTGTGTGAACCGGCCTGTGCCCTTATCCGTATTGATCACGTCCACTACAGACAGCAGCTCACTTTGGATGTAGTCGATGGCGTCCTGCCCTCTCAAAATCCGGGAGGTTTCCGTAGAGTTTTCCTTCTGGAATGCCAGGCCCCAGCTGTCCATCATGAGCATATTGAGGTAAGCGCGCAGGGTAATCATCTCGTACAGTGCACCTTCGGCTTCCGTATCCCCCGCCTCCGCAAGCGGCCGAAGCACTTCAATAGCCGATAAAGCCCTCGAAATATTGGTCGTCACGCCATTCCAGGAATCCGTCACGACCTCATTGGTGGGTGTCACCTGATGGGCATGCAGCGCGATGTATTTTCCGCCGTCAAACCAGTCCGTTCCGCCCCGTGCCGGCAGAATGGCTTCATCAGAAGTGACTTCCTGCAGGCCAAAATAGATGGTGTGCCGCCATACTCCTCTTCGCATATATCCATAAGCCGGCGCAATCGCACCGCTAATGATTTCTGCCTGGCCGGTGCCCGCAAAGGATTCATCCAGAACGTTTTCCTCCAGGTCGGTACAGCTCCACTGCATGCAGAGCAGTGCCGTCAGGAAAAGGGTTTTATAAAAATGTTGCTTTTTCATTATTGTTGGTGTAAAAAGTCAGATAAAAAGTTGAATACGGCTGATTAGAAAGTGATATCCAGGCCTACCAGGAAGGTCCTTGCTGAGGGGTAAGCAAACCGGTCGATACCAAAGGTCTGAATACCGCCGGCGACACTGCCTGCGTTCACTTCCGGATCAAAACCAGAGTAGTTGGTGATCAGCAGCAGGTTCTGCCCGGTCAGGGACAGGCGTGCCCGCTGAATGGCGTTTCCAATGCCCAGCCGCTGTGTATTCAGGTTGTACCCCAGCGTGAGGTTGTTCAACCGGAGGAAGTCGCCGTCTTCCAGGAAGCGGGTGGATACTTCGTTGAAGTTGGTGATCTCCTCTTCCGGGAACTCTACGGCAAAGTCGGTGGTGTTGGAAGATACCGCCAGCTTGCCTTTGATGAAGCTGCTCATAGCAGTGTGGTTGTACACCTTGTTGCCGGCAGCACCGTTGAAGTTCACGCCGAGGTCGAAATTCTTGTAGTTCAGGTTCAGGTAGAAACCGTACAGGGTGTTCGGCAGTGCAGACCCGACCACCGTCCGGTCATCATCCAGAATAGCACCATCGCCATTGGTATCTACGAAGCGGTTGAGCCCGTCTTCACCGATACCGTCGAAGGTTTGCATATAGAAAGCACCGATGGGCTCTCCGTTAATGTAGCCATTGATGGTGGCGCCCGTTTGCCCGGCACCGGAAGCCGTACCTGTTACGAGCACGGAGAATGGAGAATCGATGATTTCATTATCGATCAAAGAGATATTGCCACCGATGTTCCAGCGGAATTCCTTTGTCGGGTCGCTGCCCAGGTCCAGCGACAGCTCAAAGCCGCTGTTGCGGATCTCCATGTTGGGGATGTTGGTCCAGAAGGTAGCCGTTGGCTGAATCGGGTCAGCCGGTGAGATTTCAAGCAAGATGTTGTCTGACACCTTGTTGAAGTAGTCGAGGGTACCGGTCAAGCGGTAGTCAAACAAGGCGAAGTCCAGGCCAACGTTGGTCTGCGTAGACACTTCCCACTGAATATTTGGGTTGGCCAGGCGGGTGAAGGTAACCCCAAACGGATATTGATCCAGGGTGAGCTGATCGGGCTCCAGCGGATAAGTGTTGTTGGAAGCGCCACCGCTCTGAGACCGGGATTCATTAAAACTCTCCTGGGTGATTTTTGAAGGGATTTCCTGGTTACCGGTCTGTCCCCAGCTGGCTCTCAGCTTCAGGTTATCGAAAGCCGTATTGGAGAAGAAGTCTTCCCTTGTGATGTTCCAGCCCACCGCCAGAGAGGGGAAGTAGCCGTACTTGTTGTTGCCGCCAAACTTTGAAGAGCCGTCTGCTCTCATGGTACCGGTAAACAAGTATTTGCCGTCGAAGCTGTAGTTAACCCTTCCGAAGAAGGACTGCAGCTCATTTTCTTCAGCGGCCGCATTCACGGTCGTTCTCAGGTCGTCCGGGCTCGTGTGGTCCTGGTAAACGGGGTCGATGCCGTTGTCCACAAACCGCTCAAAGGACGTAGACCGGGAAGTAACGAATAGGTTCTGGTAAGAATGGCCTGCGAGTATATTGAAGCTGCTTCTGCCGGCTTCAAACTGGTACGTCAGGGTGTTTTCCACCAGCTGGTTTTCGTTTTCCACTTCAATGGAGTTCAGGGAGCCTTCAAAGCCTGCCAGAGGCGCGTAGGGTTTCCACTGCACGTTTCTGGAAGTGGTGGAATAATCCACACCGAAGTTCAGCTTATAAGTCAGCCCTTTGACGATTTCAAGAGACGGAGCGATATTAGCCAGGATCCGGTTGTTGATGGAATTGTCGGAATAGATGTCATTGCGTACCAGCGGGTTCAGGCGGTTTTCGTCCAGCAGGCGGGGGTTGCCATTTTCGTCTCGGGCAGGTAGGGTGGGGTTGAACTCCAGCATGTCGACCAGTGTGGAAGAGATGTTGGGGCGCAGGTTCTTGGTATGCGCAGCGGTGAGGTTCAAATCGATGCTGAGGCGGCCGCCCAGCCCTTTCTGCGTTACGTTAAGCTTGCCAGAGTAGCGCTCCAGATTGCTGTTTTGCAGGATACCCTCCTGGTCCTGGTAACCCAGGGAAGCGTAATAGGAAAAGCGCTCATTCGCCGCTCCGTTTACCGACAGGTTGACGTTGTTGGAAATTCCGGTCTGCGTCAGCTCATCCTGCCAGTCCGTGTTACCGCCAAAGTCTTCCAGCCGGCCGCCGATAGCTGTGACCTGCTGCCGGAACTCATCTGCACCAAAGACCGGAAGCTTGCGGGCGATGGTGGAGACTGCTCTGGACGTGGAAAGGGTGGTTTCGGCTTTGCCTTCCTGCCCTTTCTTAGTCGTAATTACGATAACACCGTTGGAAGCCCGGGCACCGTAGATGGCTGCTGCCGAAGCGTCCTTCAGGACATCGATGCTTGCGATATCATTCGGGTTGATGAAGTTCAGCGGGTTGTTGGCCACACCGGTACCGGAGTTGTCCAGTACGAAACCGTCGATTACGTAAAGCGGCGTTGTACCCGAGCGCAAACTGCCAATACCCCGGATGATCACATTTTGGGCTGCACCCGGCTCACCGCTCACATTAGAAACGTTGACACCGGCTACTTTGCCTTGGAGCAACTGGCCGGGGTTAGTTACTACGCCCCGGTTGAATTCTTCAGAGTCCACCCCGCCAATAGCGCCGGTGACATCTGATTTCTTCTGCGTACCGTAGGCAACTACGACAACATCGTCCAGTTGAGTAGCATTGGGCTTCAGCTGTAGCTGAATGTTGGATAGCCCGGCTACGGAAACTTCTTCTGTAATGTAGCCGATGTAGGAAATGATAAGCACCGCATCATCATCTACCTGAATGGTAAACTTACCGTCCACATCGGTAACGGTACCGGTAACGGCACCTTTGACTTGTACGGTTGCGCCAACGAGGGGTTCCCCTGATTCATCTGTAACCAGGCCGGAAATGGGCCGGGCTTCAGTGACGGAAGCGGTTGATTCGGCAAGGTAAGCCTCCCTGCCTTTCGGTTGTACACCAGTTTCAATGTTGCCTGGTGCAGCAACGGCTTGCAGGAAGCTCCCGCAAATGAGTAAGCCTGGAATAAAGGCTTTTAGTCGCATAAATCTCATGGACTGTATGGTTTTAAGTTAATAAAAGTGAGTGTCGGCAGCGGCACTTTTCCGGCTGCAACGTAGACGATCAGGGCACCGCAAGGCATTTGCAGTGCATTTCTTATTGGGACAGGCTATTTGGGGGCTTACGGGTACACGGCGATCTTGTCACATTAGTTCAGCACCAATGCTACCAGGAGACCGGCGCAGCAAACCACGCCGGAAGCAGTGCCGTGAAGGCCCGACTTAGATCAGGAAAATTGTTGTTGTGTAACCTGCTGTGCATACAGGGTATACTTCCCGGCAGGGTAACTAGCGAATTGATACCCAAAGGTAGATACCAATTGTTAAGTGAAATGGGCTGTGGTGTTAAGAGGAGATTAAGAGTGGGCTGGCCTCATTTAAATCTAAAAAGTTAGCACAACGCTTCCGAAGTGTTCTCTTCGAGTTACAGCATTTTGTCAAATCAACAACTAAACCCGTTTAGTTGTTAAACTTAATAAGAAATCTTAATAACTTACAGCACAGGACAATTTGATTCAAGCACCAAAACCACCTTACTTTCAATCATGCACGACAACAGAACCGCAGAAACTACCCACATTTTCAAAATCTTTGGCAGAGCTTACCCAAAACCCAACTTCCTTATAGCACTGCTTTGCCTTGCGTTCGTTATTCCCTCCGTATTGCCGGGGCAATCTCAGGACCGTCTTAAGCTCTTCATAGACTGCAACTGCGACCGTAACTATCTGGTGCAGGAAATCACCTATCTGGACCACGTGCGCGATCAGGGTCAGGCCAATATTCAGTTGTTTATTTTTGATATCTGGACCGGTGCAGGTGGCCGCTCTTTTACCCTCAACTTCAAAGGTCAGGGGGCATTTGAGGGGTTGGAGCATGAACTCAAGTTCGAGTCTAACCCCAATATGACCAATTCAGAGGTCCGGGATGGATTACTGAAAACGGTGAATCAAGGGTTGCTCCATTATTTAATCAATTCTGAGCTGGCCAGTCATATCGATTTTTCGGTTAACGTACCAGACGGGGCGGATACCTCAGGTGCTGTGGAAGAAGAAGCCCCTTGGGATTATTGGATTTTTGAAGTTGCGGGCAACGGTCGGCTTTACAAGGAATCTACCCGTGAAGAATTTAGCGTGGACTTGGGTGTAGATATAGACCGGGTTACGGATGCCTGGCGGGTGCGGATTGACGGGCAGATTAGCCACGCTGAAAACCAGTTTGAGAGCGATGATGAAATACTGGTTAGTGTTCGAAAATGGAAGTTTCTGTCGGGTAGTATTGTTAAAAGTATCACTGATCACTGGTCTACCGGCGTGTTTAGCGGAATACGCCAAAGTACCTTCAACAATATCGCGCAGGCGTATAGCTTTCATCCTGCCGTGGAATATAATATCTTCCCTTACGAGGAGGTTCTGCGCCGGGAAATCACTTTTGCCTACCGGATTGGCTTTCAGCATCAGCAGTATTTTGAGCGTACGGTTTTCGGGCAGATAGAGGAAAACCTGTTGAACCACTCTCTGGATATTCAGCTGCGCTTCCGTCAGCCCTGGGGCGATATTTTTACCACTTTGCAGGCCTCTTCTTTCCTGCACGACATGTCCAAAAACCGGGTAGAGTTCGACAACTGGATAGCCGTACGGCTGTACGAAGGGCTGGCGCTTCGGTTGTCTGCTAATTTCGACCTGGTCAGCGATCAGATCAATCTGCCACAGGGCGACACTTCAGTAGAGGACATCCTGCTGCAGCAGCGGCAGATCGCGACGGACTTTGCAGCAAGCACCGGACTGGGGCTGAGCTATACCTTCGGGTCTACACTTAATAATATTGTGAATACGCGCTTGTAAAGCCATGTTGCAGCCTGACAACCAAAGATATGCCTGGCTTTGGGTGTGTAAACCGGTGATTGCAGTGCCAATTCAGACGCTATCCTGACGGGCTGAAAGGGATGTTTCAGAAAGACTTTTGTAATTTGTGGCTCCTTATCATGGTCACCCTGTCCCCCCTGGACAAATAGATAAGGGAACACAACAGACCGCAATGATCCGTAAAGGCTTATTCCTTTTGCTGCTTCTCCCGCTTTGGGCATCCACCCAAACGGCCGATTTCCGGTTTTACACCACAGCTGATGGGTTGTCCGGAAGCCTTACGCATGGAGTAACACAGGATGAGCGGGGCTTTTTATGGATACTGAATGATTACAAGCTGCACCGGTTTGACGGGCGCAACTTTGTAGTGTATACGCCTCCTGCTGAAACCTCCGGGAAAAGGGATGAGTTGGTTGCTCTGTACCGTTTACAGGATTCCCTGCTGTTACTACTCAGCCATTCCCGCCTTTATTTGTTCGAGCCCAATAGTGGAGTATGGCAGTCTTTCCCTGCTCCGAGGCTGGAAGGCCGTAAAACGGTTTTAAAGAATTCCTACCCGCTCGAAAACGGAGACTACGGGGTTGTGCTGTATTCAGAGGACGAACAGGTACTGGATGTCTACACATTCAACGGGCAGCAGTTTGGTAAGCGGCTTCATAAAAATATACCCTTTCCACCTGGCAAATATTTCGCACTGCTTCCGGATGGTCAGTTATTGCTCTATCAGCGTACCATCGAAAGGTACCTGCCGGATCGGGCAAAGGAGCCGGACACTCTTCAGCGACTCTCTGCCGAAGGGGAAGTATTTATGCATATTGCCCGGGCAGAAAATGGAGACCTAGTTGCCCTGAAGTCAACACCGGAGGCGTACCTCGTATTCAATTTGAATCTGGAAACAGAGAGAGCAACCCCTCACCCCGTCACCCGACATCTGCGCCACTACGATCCTTACCTTACTGCTGGGCGGCCTCTTTCGGATGGAAGCCTCTGGCTTTGCGGACCTGACCGGACCTTAGCCTATTATGATGCGGCAGAGGATACCCTGATCGACTTCAGCGCTGCCCTGAAAAAGAGATTGCCTAATGTTAATGATGTCCTATTTCCATTCATAGACAACACCGGTACCGTATGGGTAATGACCCGCCTGGGCCTTTTGAGGGTGTCCCTTCCCGAACAAGCTTTTGATCAATACCTGAGTGAGCCATTGGGGGCATGCAATGGATTTTGCAGTTTTCGGGGAATGGCGGAAAGCCCGGATGGTGATTTATTTGCTGCTTATTACCACGGTATTGCCCGCATCAATCCGGGGCGACAAAAAGTAACGGCTCTTTTCTCTCCCGACGATTACCGTCTTCCACTGCCCTCTGATTTACATGCAGATGAGCACGGGCTTTGGCTAAATCACGGCCAGCTTATGAACCCGGAAACGGAAGTGATTCGTGCAGTTCCGGGAGCCAGGAATACCTTTCAGGAAGAAGGGCTGTTCGCGAAAGGGAAAGAGGGGCCGCTGTGGTGGGTCCTCGAGCACGAGCTTTTTTATTTGGATAGCTTTAACGGACAATTAAGATGGGAAAAAGTATTGGAACTGCCCAAAAAAGGCGAGTATGTAACGGAAGCCATACAGGTAGGGCGGTGGAGTGGAGCGGTGTTCATCAGCAATAATGGGCAGCTACTGCACTACAAACCGGATACTCAGCAACAAAAATGGTACAGCCCTGGCAACAAAGGTTTTGCCGTTGCTCATATTTTTGCCATTGAGGAAACAGCGCCTGGGCTGCTCTGGCTGGCTACCGATGCCGGCTTGCTGAGCCTGCAGCTGGAAAGCGGTGCTGTAAAGCGTTTCACCACAGCTGACGGGCTGGCTAATAACTATGTCTGCGGGATGCTGTCTGAGGGGGATTCAGCACTTTGGCTAAGTACCAATCACGGCTTATCCCGTTTTCGAATTGCTGATGAATCCTTTATGAGTTTCTTTGAAGAGGATGGGCTATCGCATAATGAGTTCAACCGGAAGTCTTATTTCAAAGCAAAGGACGGGCGTATGTACTTTGGTGGTTTGCAGGGGATTACTGCTTTCTATCCCGAAGAACTGCTGCTCAGCCAGCAACAGCGCAATGAAACGGCTGGGGTTGTCCTGAATGCCTTCGAGTACGTGGACGAACAAAAGGATACGACCATCAGGCGATATAACTTTGGGCAGGAGCCCGCCATCCACCTGCGCTACTGGCATCGTTCCTTCACCTTTGAGTACGCCCTCACGGACTACCGCAACCCGGAGGAGGTAACCTACAGCTACCGGATGGAAGGGTACGAAGAGCACTGGTCTGCGCCTTCCAAATTCAGCTTTACCCGGTTCAGCAGCCTGCCGGCGGGAGAATATACCTTTCGGGTAAAGGCCCGGGACAGCCACGGGCAGTGGCACCCTAATCAACTGGCTGTTCAGGTCATTGTGCACGCGCCCTGGTGGGCAACCTGGTGGGCCTACCTATTGTATGCCCTTATCATAGCGGCCGCACTTTACTATCTCCGGCACAACGAGCTCAGGAAACAAGCCTTACAGACTAAACTCATGCTCGAAAAAGTCGAGGCGGACAAGCTCAAAGAGCTGGATAGCTTCAAAAGCCGCCTCTATACGAACCTGACGCATGAGTTTCGTACCCCGCTGACCGTCATACTTGGGATGGCAAGCCAGATCAAAAAGTCTCCTAAAGCGGATATGGATAAGGGACTTGCACTTATTGAAAATAATGGCCGGAGTCTGTTGAAGCTGGTTAATCAGCTGCTCGATTTGTCCAGGCTGGAAAGTGGCGGCCTGAAGCTCAAGCCTCAACAGAGCGATATTGTGCCGTACCTCCGCTACCTGGTGGAGTCCTTTCAGACGTATGCTAACAGTCATAATCTGTCTCTACTCTTTTTTACCAATCTGGAGGTCAAAGTGATGGATTATGATCCGGAGCAACTCAAGCAGGTCGTTACGAACTTGATTTCCAATGCGATCAAGTTCACCCCTTCAGGTGGAGAAATTCGTGTAAAAGTAGGGCAACAGGGCCACCAACTGCAAATAGAGGTGGCTGATACCGGGATTGGGATTGCTCCGGAAAAGCTACCGCATATTTTTAATCGTTTTTATCAGGCAGACGATTCTGATACCCGAGCTGGAGAAGGCACTGGGATCGGGCTGGCTCATACCCAGGAACTGGTACGCCTGATGGAAGGGGAAATTGAAGTGGTAAGTCAGCCGGGGGAGGGTACCCGGTTTACTATCTTGCTTCCCGTTCGTAATGAAGCAGGGATGGTTACTCCTGCCCAGCCCCTGACCGGGTCTGCCGTTTTGATGGATGATGTTACGGCGGCCTCCATCCCTGCGCTTACTTCACAGACCGACCAGGAGGGTACAATCCGGCAGCAGCAAAATACAGCACAGCCCGAAGTCCTGATTGTAGAGGACAATCCGGATGTGGTGACTTACCTAAAAAGCTGTCTTGGGCATTTGTACCGCCTGAGTATTGCCTACAATGGCCGCATAGGTATTGAAATGGCTACAAATCAAATCCCGGACCTCGTCATCAGTGATGTGATGATGCCCGAAAAAAACGGCTTCGAGGTATGCGATACGCTGAAAAATGACGACCGTACCAGCCATATCCCCATTATCCTGCTAACCGCAAAGGCTGATGCCGCTTCCAAAATTGCCGGGCTGCGCCGTGGGGCAGATGCCTACCTGGCTAAACCTTTTGACCGGGAAGAACTGCTTTTACGCCTGTCCATGCTTATTGAACGGCAAAAACGGCTGGCCGCTTATTTCTCCGGCCACAAAGCGGATAAATCAGATGAGGCTTTGTCAACACTGGGACCCGAAGCCATAGAGATAGAAGATGCCTTTATTGGCAAAGTGCGCGGTATAATTGAGGCCCACTATGTAGACGAAGATTTTGGTCTGCCGCAGCTATGCCAGAAAGTTGGTATGAGCCGCTCTCAGCTCTATCGCAAACTAAAAGCCCTGACCGGTGCCTCTCCCTCCGAATTCATCCGGAATTACCGGTTGAACAGAGCCAAAGTGCTGTTGGAAACGTCCGATTTAAATATTTCTGAAGTAGCACTGGAAGTCGGCTACAGGAACGTTTCCCATTTTTCCAAATCTTACCAGGAGCTGTTTGGTAACCTTCCTAGTTCAATCAGCAAGTAATTGTTTTACCTGCCTCTTCGTGATGGTTAGCTTTTTTTTGATGAGTAGGGGTAACCTTTGCCGACTGCTGCAAATCAAGCAGCAAACAAAGAACTCATCTAAGGAAAGGTTCTACAAAACTTATCCATCATGAAAACGATTTGGGCACTACTTGATGCAACCAACAATTACTTGTTTATCAGTAGCTTACAATCTTATTTCGATCCGCTGATGCAACGGATTGACGGTTCTTTTTTGACCTGATGCAACGGATTGACGGCTTTTTGAACGCATTTGACTAACGGTAATGGTGAGCCTGCCCTCATCTTTGTCCCATCAGTTTTTTACTTGATCAAAATTTTAAAAAAACATTTACCATGAAAGTATTGAATTTTATTCCCGCTTTAGCACTTCTGCTTTTTGCAGGTTTCTCCCTTTCCAGTTGTGCAAAAGAAGAGGCTGCAGAAGTACTCGTGCCAACTACCCATTTAGAGCTTGGTGATAGGGAACTGCAATTCTCTGAGGGATTCTCCTTACCGGCAGAGGCGCCCAACTGGACGGAAGAGCAGATCGTTGATTATATTAAGTCGGTAAAAAATGGGGAAGTGATTGTAGAAAGAAGCTATGACCATGACGATTATGTTTCGGCGTGCGGCCAATGCGCTGCATTCCATCCTCAATCGTTAAAAATTTGTGTCGGTGGCGACGCGTATGTAGTTATAACTACAAATTTTCTTTATTCCGGTTCTTGTAGTAGCTGTGACCTATCTATGTTATGGAATGTATATAGGTATCCTGAAGGCTCCTCAATCGTCAATTGTACTGTTGGGCCATAATGATTTAGTAGGTCACGCCTAAGACTAGTGGCTCAAGTCATAGATCTCTGATACTTGTGGTGTCAAGAATTTATAGCTTGAGGCACTAGTACACTGTGTAATAGGTAAGTGAGTATTTTGAACGAGGGTATTTTTGCCTTAATCAAGGCGCTGCGGAGCCTCGTAGCCTAAGCTACGAAGGCGAGCACGCAACGAAGAGTGAAGGAAAAAGAGCCCTTCAAAATGTTTAAAAATTTATTACACAGTGTACTAGGATATTCCTTTGGGCTGGCGAAGGATACGGGGCTATAAAATAGTCCAGGCTAGGAGTACCAGAGTCTGCCAGGTTCGTATTCCCCAATCTCGGGTTGGCAGACTATAAAACTCAGTAAATCATATTAGCTAAAAAATTCACAGTTTCCCCATACTTGGAATAGTATTTCATGCCCTAATACTGAGGAAATACCTGCTGTAGCCTCATGGCCTTTCCCAGCCATTTGGCCCCACCACCTAAAACCCCTTTCGTTATGAAACGTACCCCGACCCCACAGTCCTGTATTTACATACCCACTGTTACAGAGGATATTATGGATGGCTAAGCAAGCTGCAGTAGCTTTTCACGCAGCCATTGCCTGGCGACGACGGCGTCTTCTGCTTCCAGCGATTTTTGAAGCTCGGATAGCTTACCGGGCGTCAGTTGCCGGTTGATACTTAGGCGGGATAGTTTGCGGAGGAAAGCCGCCAGATAGAGGTAACCCGCTGCCCGCTGTTCAGTTATTTTGGGATTGCGGCGCAGAAATTTCCGAAAAGCGCTAGCCTCGTGGGTCAGCAGCTCGTAGTAGGTCTCATCCTGCAAAAACAGCTCGAAGAAGCTTCGAAGCGATAGCGACCTGACCCTTAGCTGATACTGCAAGTCAGAGGACTCCACCTGCCGCAGCAAATCATTAGCAGCTGTATATTCGCCTCCGGCAAAGTACCAATAAGCAGTGCCCAGACTCACCGCATCTACCTGCTGATTAGCGGGTAGTTTGGAAGCATATTTAGCTATAAAGTTTTCGATCCAATCCAGTTCCTTCAATACCGAAGCAGTTACTATAATATTTAAAAAGGTCGTTGCTGATATGCGGTCCTCATCGAGGAAGAGTGCTTGGTCCAGCCCAACCTGATAGAGCTGAAACTGCCGCCTTAGGTATTCCTGTTTGCCTTTATTGTACAATTGGATGCTTGTATTGATCAGATAGCGGAGCAGGGCCGACTGATCTTTGGGGTGCAATATGTGAAGATGACGATGGGCAATGTTTTCCAGTTGCTGGTAGGTGCTTTCGTCCTCCGGCTGTGCCATCAGGGCGAGTATGTTCCGGTAAGTCTGAAACACCCGGTCCGTTTTGAATACCGGATGCTGTTCTGCCAGCTCTATGCTTTCTTCCAGCAGGGCAATCTCGTAGGCTTCGGGCAAGATATTTTGCCGGTTGCGCAGTTCAGTGCTGTACCTCATCTTTGATAGCACATAGAACGCATCCAGGTTTTGCATCATAGCTTCCAGCTGATCCGCAGTAAAACGGTAACGAGCGGAGCGGGGGTGAAAGAAGTGGTCGTGCTGCTGTCTCCACTTCGCCAGGTAGTAATGCTCATCGTGGTAGGGGCGCTGCTCCAGCTGCCTGCCCAGTTTCTCATTCTGCTTCACGAATAAATCGTAAGGCCCGCGTTCTCCCAGCTCTTCCTGCAACAGCTGCTGATACAGTAGCCGGTCCCGCTTGAGGCGCTGCCCCACCAGAAATTCCTCCACAAGATTAGATAACCGATGCATTACCAACTGCAAGCGTTGATTATCGTAGGGCTTCCCCGGGAAAAGATGCTCAGATACCACTTCCTTTGAGAGCTTTGGGGAATCGAAAGCAGGGGCGTATTTCCGCATATAGTCAAAAAGCTCCACAATCAGCGGGTTGGAATTGTAATAAGGCGAGCGCACCCACTTGGATAGCCAGCCCAGCTCTTTTGACTTTACAGATCGCAATAATGCGGTCAGCTTACTTTTCTCCATTTGAGTCTTTTTTGAAATATTGGCGATAGCTATTGACCGGCTAAATGCTTTTAAATAAAGGATAATCAAAGATTATGATGTTGAATATCCTCTTTTTTTTGAAATATCATGCTGAATCTGTCCCTAAAAACCAGAATACTCCTCTTTACCTTGGGAGTGATCTTGAAATTACCACAACACCGGCAAAGCTAAGGTCTGAAATACACCCAAAACCTAACCTTACATGAAGGCGGTACAACACATCAAGTGTATTAATAATTCTTGGTTTGTACTGTCCTTTGAGCTGGAGGGGGGAGATTACCAAACACTTTGCAGTGGTGACCTCCCTTTACAAAGCACCTGGCTGTCAGATCTTTCCGAAGCTGGCTTTCCGGAGGGGGCAGAAGTGACGCTACGTGTCAGGGCGGCGATGGGGCAAGAGCGCCTGGCAACAGAAAAACTACAACTTGCCCATAACGGAAGGACGGCAGTTTTCGAGGTAACAGGCACGAGCCTGGACTTCAGTGTAAGAATGATAGAGATCAACTAAACGGATGAATGACCGCCGGAACAGTTCACATCATTTTAGATGGTAAACAGCTATGGACTAGTCACCCCATTTTTATAAGATCAGCTTTGAACTATGGCGTCGGCCTTTTTTCCCCTATTGGGGGATAGTCTACATTGGGAATTAATACTCTATGCCTTAATCAAAAGGAATTAACCAGCAATCATTTTATTCATCAAAACGATAGCGATTATGAAAAATCAGTTTATAAAACCAGGACTTTTACTCATCGGAGCCCTCTTTCTTTTTGCTTCCTTTGTGTATCTAACGAACGAAGAGCCTGCAACATCGGCTGGTAAATCAGAGACTACGGAATTGCAATCACTAATCACAAGCCAGTACTCTCCGGCTCGCGAACGGAGTATGGACAGCAAGGCTAAAGGCCAGGAAGAACAGGATCGGGAGATACTGACTTGTGCCACCATATGCGATAACCTCTTGGAATATGGCAATTATTATTGTAGCTCGCCCTTCAGGCCTGCTCTATGCTTGTGTGACAAGAGATTTAATCCTCCCGCAGAATTTAACGCTATTATATTGTGTCAGAGCCTTGAAATAGGTGCAAGGTCCACAGCGGAAGCCCCACGGAAGGTGGATATTGCCAAACTCATTGACAAACCGATCATTGCATTAGAAAAGCCATACGAAGGCAGTCCCGGGTGCACCGTATCGGCTGGAAAACTTCCGCTGGTCCTGAATCCGACAGGCCAACGGGTGAAAAAGAAAAGCGTAGAGGCTGACCGGGGAGCTGTTCCAGATAAGAATACGAAGCGCAAGACCTCTGCCGTCAAGCTCTGCAAAAAGGACTGCGAGAAGGTTGTGCAGTGGGCTTTTGAACCAGTTGACGAAGAGGACCTGTTACAGGGCCATTACATCCGGTTGACCGGGCAGAAGGAGCAGTACCTGTCTTACGATAAAGATAATGGTCTTACCCTGGTCAATAAAAAAGACAAAATGACCATACCGGAAGAAAAGGCAATGACCTGGCATGTAGGGGCAGGGCAGATTGATGAAGAAGAAGCTATTACCGGTTACCGGATTATTTCTTCCTTTGATTTTACAAAGGGGCTGGTCATTGACAAAAAATCAGGTGCTGTGGCGGTAGAGCAGATCTTTACCCCGGTAATCGAAGATGGCAATATGAAGGGTTACGAATTAGCTCCGGATTACGAATCTGTTTGGACTTTCTCCAACTGTGCCAAATAGAGTGTGACCGAGGAAGCCAGGGGTATCATTTCATCGGGTGATACCCTGGCTCAAGTCTAGTAATCAAAAGTGAAAAGGGTGCTTTTCAGGACTTAATGGCATCACTTAAACACCTAAAACCCGCGATCATAAGCCTACGGTCACCAGAGTGTTTTCACCATTTAAACGATAAAATAATATGGCAAATTCAGAGCATCTTCAACTAGTAAGACAAGGTAGTGCCGCCATCAATGCTTGGCGGGAGAATCGCAATCTAGTCACCCTTCTAGAGCTGAATGGTGCTGATCTGGAGGGCATTGATTTGAAAAATGCTAATCTAGGACGTGCCGACCTCGCTGGGGCAACGCTCACAGGTGCCAACCTGAGTGGCGCTAACCTATCTCATATCGATTTCACCAATGCAAAGCTCAATCGCGCCAACCTCAGCAATGCTATTATTTACGATACAACTTTCACAGGGGCTGACTTAAGTGGTACTACATTTTCCCCACTGCAATTTACCGTACAAGGCGATGCTCAACAGGGTAAAACGACCCTTACCGAGGCATTGGAAAAGCAAAAAAGTGAAGACAGTAAGCGGTTCCTGAAATTTGTGGACATGCCTACTCAGGCTGAGCGTTTAAGCTTGCTTGGCAATACAGCTGGAGCCATAGTGGTCATTGGTGCAGTTGACGGCATCATGAATTATGCCCGGGAAGCCATACAAAAAGCAGGTGAAAAAAAGGTGCAACCCCTTTTCGTATTCTGTAATAAGCTGGATTTGAATGACGATGAAGATGACCTGGAACTGGTCACTATGGATATTGAAAACGTGCTGGAGCAGAACTCCTTGCAACATGTAGATATCAAGAAGGGCTCTGCGCTGCAGGCACTGGATGGCAATGCGGATAGTATAAAGACGATTAAAGAACTGCTAACAGACATAGAACGTAGAGTCGCTTCACACTGGTCTCCCCCCAATTAATGGTAGCGGATCAAAACACCATTGGCTCATCGAAACCTGATTGAAATGCCCAATAATTCCCTTTCTGCCCTGATCCCCATTCACTTGGACGGCTTATACCTCGCAACGGATGCGAAAGTTGCCGGGCCTATGGTTGACTTTTCCAATCTCAGTAACGACGACAGATCCTACCTGGGCGAAAACCTGACCGCTGGTCCCTTTGACGAATCCTATGCCCTGCAGCAAGGTGTCCATCTGCACTGGGCCCTGCCGGACGCACTGACCAAGACGATGAGCTTACCTCTGGTGCAGCAGCATACTTTCCATAATATATTTGGGGTTGCAACCGGAAATGCACTATGGGATAGCCTGATACAGGCCAAATGGCTTAAAGAGGTCATTCCTTCAAAAACAGGAAAGGTAATTGTAGAAACGGAAGCCCGGCGGATACCACCTACGGGCGTCACTCCTGAACAACTCCCCGCGGTAAACGCCCTGCTGGACAACCCGGGCTTTCCCACAGTACCCAACCGATGGCTGGTGTCCCGCTACGCCGCTGATGGAAAAACGATTGAAAAAACGTGGGTGGTGGAAAGTGACTACCTATCGCCACATGTAGATGGCAAAGACGAAAGTCAACTCAAAGAAAACTACACTACCTATCCCCTGCATAATGAGACGGATGCCACAGGCCTACTGAATTACGGCTTCCTGGGCCGCCACTACGAGGCAGGCACCACGCCTCCGGCAGCTA
This sequence comes from Phaeodactylibacter sp., assembly GCF_022763345.1. Classification (GTDB taxonomy): domain Bacteria; phylum Bacteroidota; class Bacteroidia; order Chitinophagales; family Saprospiraceae; genus Phaeodactylibacter. The sequence goes on along the minus strand of NZ_JALEGS010000018.1, from coordinate 28,360 downwards.
CGCCCGGCAACTACCTCCCCACGCCCCTTACAGCGGTAGGCTATGGCGAACCCTCCTTCGCTGCGTTCTATCCGAATTGCCGCAGCGTATTTGGCTTTTACGATACCGAAATGAAAAGCATGAGCGCCGCCCGTGCCTACGGGGTGCTTGGCTTCTTCAGCGACCCCGGCCTGGATTACTACGCCTTGTTCAGGAAGGATTTTCTGGATAACAAACCTACTCCATACGCCAATATCCAATTACTGGAAGCTTTGACGGAAGAATTTCAGTGGTTCTTTCCCATAACAGTTAAACAGAGCGATGTCGGTGCCGATAACTGGAAGCTGATGATGGCCAACGGCTGGCTCACCCTGGATAGCCCAACGGCCACTTCCGGTACCCTAAGCACCGTGCCCCTTAAGCTGGGTAATACACTGGGGCCAGCCAACGAAGCAGCCGAAAAAGCTATCCGGACGAAGCTGGACAGCCTGATTGATCAGCAACTGCCCGCCCAGTCCCTGTACTATGCGCGTGGTACGGTTAACCCTAAGCCCAATACTTTACCTGATCCCTCCAAAATAGGACTGGCGATCGGCAATACCGGGACCGAGGCCATGTCGGCCTTCCTGGCGGAGAAGATATCTACTCAAGAAAAAGGCCTGGTGGAAGACTACCTGGAGGCCCTCCAACTGGAGTCAAGCCTGCAGCATCAGCAGCAAGACCTGGGCCCCAAGTTTGAGGAAGCCCGCCATGCCAAAGGCTTTCAGGCGGTACCCGGTGGGACAATCTGGGTGGTGCGCCCCCAAAATAAGGAGATCAAAAAGGCCGATGCAAAGAAAGCAGCGGAAGAGGTGACCCTGCCCGATAATCTGGCCGATGAGCTCAATGCGCTGAATATTTTGCAGCAGGAGCTGGACCAGACCCACTTTGAGATTGAATCGCTGCAGCAGGAGATTTTTTTGGACTGGTGTACTTTTATTGACAAGAAACACGAAGCTGAAAAGAGTGCATCCGAAAGCAGTGGAAGCCAGGCCGTCAAAGATCCTGATGGAGACTACTCCGATGGCGGTACTGGTGGTGGCTACTCCTCCCAAAATCCGGGTGACAGCTACTCCTCCTCAAATCCGGGTGGTAGCTACTCATCCCAGAACCCTGGTGATAGCTACTCTAATCCAAGCCCTAAAAGAAAGGATGATACGGATACCAATTCCTTACAAAGCCCTCAGCACATTCAGGAGTTCATCGAATGGGAAATCGGTACGGAACTTCAAGCCTTACAGGGCAACCTAAAAAATCTGCAGCAACGAGTAGTCCAGCAACAACAGCAACTAACGTCATCCCTGGAAGCCCTCGGCACCTCAAAAAACTATGTGCTTCAGGCCATTGCCGCCCCTCGTTACTGGCAATCCACAGAGCCTGGTCTGCTGATTACCGGAATACAACCCAGCCCTAAGCACGGCTTTGACGGCCGACTTAGGAATGATGGCATGTTGGCCAGCTACATCACCAAACTGACCCTGTCTGCTGTAGATATAAAAGCCGCGAAAAACAAAGTGGCAGCATTTTCTAAGGAAATCCCAGACACTTTTGGTTTTAACAGCTCAGGTAAAGATTGGCACCCGCTCTTCATGGATTGGGACCTTTCCTTCCAACAACCTCAGCATAAGTACGATGACCAATCGAAGGAAACACAATACCTTAATTCCTATCTGGAGGATAATTATCAGCTCAAGAGCGTTGACTTTACCGATCTCCCCGGTGCTGACTCTTTAGGCAACAGACTTCCTTTTATCAGCCGCGCTGTGCTAACGCCCTCCGGGAGCCTGCTGCCGAAACAGGCGGTAATCAGAAGACTGGTTCCTGAAATCGTAGCAGCTGTCAAAAGGTCTTTAAGCACACCCTCACTTAGTATTGATCAGTTTGCCAGCTGGGTACAAAAGCTCAAGCCGGCAGATCAAGCCCTGGCCCATCAAACGAAAAATATCACTTACCCCCGGATAAGCGACGAACAGCAGATCAGCAACTGGATCAGCGCGCGCCTGGCGGATACCAGCGACGGACAACTGCCGGGAATCTTAAGTTGGTACTGGAAACAAACGGCGGCGGCTGTTAAAGCGGACCCGTTACTTACAGGGGCTCCTGCACCGGATGGGGATACGGGCCAGTTCGTAGCCTGGGCGAAGGAGCATACCCAGTTAAAAACAACCTATTACAACCTTAAAAAAACAGACGAAACCCAACAATATGACTTTTTTCTGCAAAATGACGATGCTTTCATTCCCTGGTTGAAAAAGGAAATCGGCACTGATGCTTTAGATCGCTTTTTCAATGAGATTAAGCAGCCCGCAACGAGCAGTAAAGACCAGTACCTTGGGGAACACTTCAATGCACTGATCAACTGGTATCAGGCCAAAGTGCGGCGTATGCTCCACCTGGTACTCGATTACCAGGCTTATCAGAATCTCTGCCTGCAGCATGGATTGTCCCAGTCCCTGGGTGGATTCAATCAGGCGTTACTTGGCCTTTCTCAATCTTACCAGCTCAATATCGCCAGTCCGCATAAAGAGGTAAAAAGCTTTGCCGACCAGGTGCGTAGCCAGGTAAAAACTAAACACCTGTATAGTCCCATACAAAACGGTGCTTTTTCTCCTATTCGGGCTGGATGTATCACGCTCGATAAAATAAACCTGGTCAATAGTTTTGGACAGTGCTTTCCGCTATTGAACCAGAACGCGCCGCAAAACCCTGCGCTGGTGCGCGCACACTCGATGACGGCCACCGCAGACCCCAAGGCGATCAAGCTGCTGCCAAGATTTGCCCAGCCAACCCGGCTCAATTTCCGCTGGTTATCCGCACATACTGGCCCGCAAACGAAAACGCTGGTCGAGATGAACAGCCACCCTGCCACCAGCCCTGTCTGTGGCTGGCTGTTGCCCAACAACCTGGACAACAGCCTAATGGTATACCAGCAAGACGGTCAGGCACTCGGCTATATCGATGAGGCAGGTCAATGGCAGGTCTTTCCCGGCCTGGAATCTCCCCTGAAACCCGAAGACATTGGCAATCCCCATCTCAGAAAAATGGTACAGCGCCTCCAAAGCGGTTCTATCCCCGATTTTATAAGCGTACTGGATACAGGCCTGGAGAACATTCAGCCTGAGAAAGGGAACCAACACGATGGACTGGCTTTGCTCATGGGGCGCCCCATTGCATTGGTAAGGGCATCTGTCAGCCTGGAGCATAAAGGGAGAGCCCCGGTTGCTCATGACCATGAAAACTTCGGCCTCGACCTGTCTAATTTTCAAACCGCCCAAAAAGCAAATAATGGCAAGGTCGCTGCCGGTTCTTTACCGCGCAATTCCTTCAAGGTTGACCAGGTGAAAATACCGCTTCAACTCGGCGAATACCGGCAGCTCAACGATGGGCTGATCGGCTATTGGGTGGATACCGCCCCACCGGATGCTCTGCCTCAGGGTGCCAAGCCAGATACCTTTTTTGCGCCCCAGAGTTTTGATGTGGAGAAAGGGAAACCATCGGGTAACATCATGACCCACGATGAAAACGGAGGAGTGTTCCTCTTTAATTTGACCCTGGGCCAGCCTCAACCGCTGGAAGTCAGCATGCTCCTTGATCCTAAAGGAAGTGTTCATGCCACTTGCGGCATGCTTCCTGTGAAAGACATCAATATTCCACCAGATCAATACCAGCAAGCCCTATCGAAAATAGAAATCGCATTTCTTACCACACCTATTCTTTCCCTGCCGGGACGCATGCACGTATCCGTACCCAACGAGCCAGGCTATGGTTGGTCGTGGGTGGAAAAAGATGGGAATAGCTGGAAAACCATGGGTACAGTTGGAATCCTGCGAAAATCAGATGTAAAAAATCGATTTGATCAGGAGCTGGATGTAGATCAACTATGGAAAGAATTAATTGACAGTGGCTGGATTAAGAGCTTGGGTACCGATACCGCCCGGGTAGTGCAAATTGATGAGCGGACATCCGCTACCCTGAAAAAGGATTTTCAGGGGTATCAACCCGCGATTGAAGACCTTTTGGAACGCACCCACATCAGTCCCTTCGATGCCACCGCTGCCTTTTCCGGCAGCCCGGAGATCCGGGAAGGCTGGCTTAAACTAAGCAAAACGACTTAACTGAATCAAAATAGACGTACCATGAATAAGATTACTTTTTTTATAGTATTCTTTCTTGCAGCTGCATTTGCCCTAGAGGCACAATGCCCTGATAATGAAAATATTAAAGTGCAATTCCTAGGCGCGCCACAGGTGTTGAACGACTCTGTTTCGGATAACACGCTTACCTTTACTGTACTTAATAAATTAGAGAAAAATCCTTCGGCTCGGAACGGAAATAAGATCACATTTAACAAGGGCACCAAGTTTCACTTTCGGTTCTATATCGATGATCAGCAAGCTGATGCCAATCAATATAACCGGCCGTATGCGCTTACGACCGAGAACTTTTTTCAACGGGGTATCGTCAAGATTACCGGAAGCCCCGGAACATGGAATGCTACAACAACGAAGGTACCTGTAGATGGAACATTAGCAAAATCAGAATTAGGTCAAATCACGCTTGAAGCCAACAAAGACATCCCTTTAGGCCCTCAGGAATACATCACCATCACCATATCAGGGTTAAAGTCTAACCTGCCATCAGGGCCGACTATTGCTAATGTTTTTATCGAACTCACTAACCGGGGTTGTAATAACTTTGGATTGCAAATAGGAGAAATACAGAAATCACCCATCCACATCGGCAAGCAAAAAGTCGGTATCGGCACCAACCAAACCAACGCCGCTAAGCTAAATGTCAATGGTGGCCTGCGGGCAAATGGAGGTGCGCTAAAACCGGGAGAAAACAACAACGCGGGCTATGCCTTCAGAAATGGCGACGGCAGCACAGGCATCGCCAGCCGGAAGGACGGGCAAGTGGGGGTGTATGCGAATGGGAAGGAGGTGGCCTCGTTTGAGGAGGGGCAGACCACGGTAAACGGAGGCGTATGGATCAAGGAACCCTCAAAAAAGCAAAGCTATTTTGTGTCCCAGATTGAGCCCAATAAAGCCTACGCTATTTTTTCGAATCCCGCCAAAAATATCGCTACGGTCAAAACCGATATGGCTTCATTATATCAATTCAAAATGGGTGAGGCAATAGGGACGGATAGGCAGTTTAAGCTTATCCCTGCAGGCAATGGCTTTTACAGCCTGCAAAAGGTTAGTAACAGGTATTATCTCACCTACGATACACAAGCTAAATGCATTCGGACTTCTCCCTCCTCAGTTGGTGATAACGCTTTATTCAAACCTGTGCCAAGCGGTGATGGCAATTTTGCTCTTGAGATCAAAAGCTTACCCGGTAGTGTCGTCTTCCAGGATATGAATTTAACACCTGGGCCCAAACAAAGAGCGCCCTATCTGTTCAGCCTGCTTGATGTCGAGCAATACGAGCAAGCTCAGGAGCCTGCGTCTTATATTACGCTAGGCGAAAAAGGTAAATACCAGATCAGCGAGGGCGCCAACTCCCTGGAAATCAATGCCAATCCCAGCACTTCAATAGCATTTACCAACGGCAGCACCAATAACCTGACGATCGAAAGCAATACCGGAAATACGAACATTAGGGGACAAGCCACCATCGGTGGCGGCGCCAACATCAATGGAAGTACAGAGGTGCGTCAAAACCTGAACGTAGGAGGTACAATCCAGGTCAAAAACACAGCTCCCATTGTTTATAAAAGAATATTTGTTACTGGCGGAAGCGGAAGTGGCCGCACTAATTTAAGTATGTACGTGGATACCGGTATCCCCCACAAGGATTACGTGGGTATGGTTGGAGGTTTCAATATTAATGGATACGATCCGCTTAATAACGGTCGTGGAAATATGAGAATATCCATTCCGAATGAACTCTTTTCTGCTAATCAAAAAAACCTCTATTTGCAAATTGAATTCGGTACAGACCAGCCAATCAGTTCTCTCGAAGTCCATACTTTTTTCTATCGCAAGGAGATGGTGGATATGCAGGATCAGATAATTACAAATTTCAAATAGCTATAAATTATTTGCTAAACCCTGATAAAGGCTGACCAGCCGCGGGTAGATAATGTAAGGAGCCAGCTTTTTTATCAGCTATTTGGAAGATCGGCTACCCAACCCGTACCTCTTCATTCTACAAAAAAGGAACTCATGGCAACCTCATTTCTTAAGAAACGCTTCGACGCCACTAAGCTTCCGGCCTTAAAACAGCAGGCCTATAAGCAATTGATCGCCGTTCCCGCTTTTAAAAAAGAGTATGCTGCTGACAGCCGGAAGCAGGACTTTTTGGCAAAGGGGGGGGGTCGAAGCAGGGCGTATTATGACAATGACTCCCTCTATTGAGGTTAACTACCTGCTGGTAAGGAGATAAGCCCAGGGCGGCTCAAAACAACAGCCCGCCCTGGCAGATATAGGCTTTTTTTAATTCTTAATCCGTTTTGTTATGCCGAAACCACCTGTGAGAGTTGTGATTTATGCACCGCCAACTGTTCGATATTACGAACAAGAAGATGAAGCATTTGGGCCCTTTTTAGATGATGTCCTATTAAATGAAAAGCGTCAACCTATTCAAGGTGATATTACTCAGAGATTAAACTATTTGATTAGCCTGATAAAGCGAGCAAATGGTGAATTGGGTATGGACGGCCCCGAGGTTTTAAAGTTATTTATCGCTCCGGAATGGTTTTTTCGAAGAAAAGGCGACCCCTACTCGCTAAATAAAGAAGTGAAACCTATGCTACAATCACTTTTGCAACAAAGCAAGACCCCAGCTTTGAAATCTTGGTTGATACTGCCCGGGAGTATTGTATGGGGAAAAAAGACAGGGGAAAAATGGACAATTTACAATTTGGCACCGGCGGTACATAATGGCCAATTATTAAGCCTTGTGCACAAGAGTGATGAGGGAATGGATATACCGCGGGGACAAAAAAACAGGTATAGCTGGGGGATTTATGATATGGCAACCAACCTCCCACCCACTGCTGAGCGAGAAAAAGAAGCTATCAAGATTTCTAAAGAAGTTTTTACTCTCTTGGGGCGAAAGCCAAAAAGTCTACTAAAAAATTGTCAGGGCTTTTTCAACTGTCAGGGTATTGATTTCGCACTAAATATTTGTGCTGACCAACAGGGAAGATTAAAATACAATGTTACCGAAGAAGTTGAGAAAGCCTGCAAGAAAAGACTAGGATTAGAATTAAGCAATATTAAAAAAGAACAAGGTGAGATTGTAAAAGAGAAAGATGTTTTGTTAAATGAGGGTTTAAAAAACTCCATAATTGATCTATTTGATGAAAAGTTTGCTGATGTGCAACTTTTGGTTTCTTGTGGCGCAACTTTCGATGCAAACTCAACGGTTGCAAAAAGAGGAGGCTATTTAATTCAAAGTGATGGAAAAGGCGAACCTGAAAGTGACTTGCAAAAAAAAATGTTAGGCGCCAGTGTACGACAAATTCCTGGTCTAAAACTCTCGTATAAAAATATCGCCAAAGGAGGGCAATTTATAGAGATACCCAATGTCAATAGTTCGAATGTTGATTCTATTCAACCAAAACGCGTATTTCCAGACGGTTCGACTGATCCATTTACCCGAATTTTCATCTTTGACGAACTCCTAGATCTCAACCCCGCCCCAGTTGCCGCTACACTGCAAAGTACCTTCACCAACGTCCAATAAGCCAACTGATGAATGAATTCCAGATCAAAAAAATCCTCCAATGAATGCTTCCTTTTCAACTATAAAAACAGCAATAACCAACAAGCTCATTCCCGGCGGGAGCCAATCGTTGGAACTCAGTGACAGCACTCTTGGCTTGGATGGTCTTAGTAAATTCCTGGCCAAATTTATTAACCAGCCGAAACAGCCACAGTTGACCTTAACCCTTCGGCAGGCTACGCTAGAAACCCCCGGACAGACTAATAAGGTGGTTGTAAAAGGAAAAGCAGATATATTGGGAGAGACCGGCCTGGACGTCACTTTCACTATCGCCGCAGTTCTCGGTCAGGGTCCACTCGTGGTGAGTTTCCAATGCCCTTGGAAATCTGGCAAAACACTTCCCTTTGCATTTTCTGGCGCCAAAAAGTCGGGCAATTACAGCCTGGAGCAAATGCAGCTTGAAATAACGTGGATGGGCAACGACGAGCAGGACACCCCTCAGTTCTACAGCATTATCAGCGGAAACATGAAGCTGAGTAATAAACTGGCGGCTGTGCCTATGCAGATCCGCTTCCCGGCTGCCCCCAATACGGTTTTCATTCAGAGTGCGCTCCCGGCTCCCTATCCGCTTCCCGACCTCCGGGAACTGGCAGATATTGCCCAGGTGCCAGAACTTGCCAGTTGGCTGCCGGCTTCCATCGCCAAAGCCAAAGGTCTGGCGCTGGATCAGGTAGGGATCATGTACAATAACAAAGCTCGTAAAGTCAGCTTCTTTAGTATTTCGGTCTCCGCAGATGGATGGGAGTTGGTGCCAAATGCCTTTGCCATCGAGGATCTGCGGTTTAGCATCATGGCAAGTTTTGCCGGAAAAACTACTGCGCTCACCGCTGAGTTGGATGCTGATCTGGTGATTAAAACGTTCCGTTTACCGTTATTTATCCGCATTGCGCCAAACAAAATCTCTTTCGGTAAAGCCTCAACGGAAAGATTCCTGGGGCCAAGCATAGAGGACCTGATGGAGGCCATCGGAGGAGATGAGATTAAAAAATCACTTCCTGATGGATTCAGTTTAGATGCCCGCATTTCGATAGATATGTTGGAAGTGGATATTGACATTGATTCGAATACCAAGGCCAAAAAACTGAATAGTCTCTACTTCGCGATCAGTATTGCCAGCATGCAACTGGGGGATAACTTCGAGCTGAAATACCTGGGTCTAGGCTTCCGCTTGGACAAGCAAGGCAGCACCTCCAATATCAGCGGCAATTTCATGTGCGTTTTGCTATTGGGCACAAAGAATAAAATTGAGCTTGACGTGTCCGCCAATTTAACGACTAGCTCAAGCGGCGCTAAATCCTGGGAATTTGATTCCCGTGCCAAAAACATCAACGTGGGGGATCTGGTAGATACCATTGCTGAAACCTTCGACACCGACCTCAGCCTCCCCCAGCAACTGCACGAACTTGTAATCGCCGAGCTCGGCCTATCCTTCAGCAAGGCCGCCCAGGGACAAAATGCCCCCTCGGAAGACAAATTCACCTTCACCTGTGAGATAAAATACGGAAAGGATGTAGATGTCAGCCTGACCATCGTGCTTAGTAAAACCACACCAGGCACCACCAATACCGGAGTTGCCCAGCCGCAGGTCCAGCAACCCAAAAAGAAAGGGGGCTATTACTTAACCGTCACCGGTATTGCTAAAGTATCCGGCGAAGCATTCGAACTGGACCTGAATGTAAAAAATGATGCATCGACCAATACGACTTCTGGCCTGTTAGCTTTTAAGACGAAAAACGTCAGTATTGATCTGGGTAAACTGGCCGGCAGTCTGATTGATGACCCGTCCGTTCAAACCTTGATCCCTTCAGTTGCCGTCACCCCCAATTATGCGTTAGTGGCCCGGCTGAACAAAACTACACCTACACCTCCTTACCCTAAATCCCTGATCGGGCTCGATCTCGATCTGAAAGTCGACCTCAAAGGGTTGCCACTGGTGGGCAAGCTGCTGGGTGATGCGGATTTCGAAGTTAAGGACATCCAATTCCTCTACGCCAACACAAATTTGGACGAAGTGGATGTACAGGCAGTCAATAGCCTTAACCCTCCAGCTACCCTGCCCGACCAACCCCTCAACGGCATCAGCACCGACCCCGCTGCCGGCGGCAGCCCCGCTGCTCCGCCCAATACCGCCATCGTGCTGGCCAAAGGCCTGGGCTTTAAAGCGACCGTCCTACTCGGCTCCTTTGCCCCCTGGCAGATCAACCTGCCGGCAAGGCCCGGCAGTACCCCGGCGAAGGGGAAGCAGGCGGCACAGCCGCAGGCGTCGACTTCAAATACCGGCAGTACCGGAGCGGCTAATTCGGGTGAGTCCGGAGACGCTTCTCCGCAGGGCGGTAGCGGTGGCGGCACTGCCCCGCCTCCCGGCGGCGACGCCACCTGGATCGACCTACAGCAAGCCGTTGGCCCGGTGCAATTCAACCGCATAGGCTTCAAGTACAAGAATAAAATGATCTGGGGCTACCTTGATGCCAGCCTTACGCTCGCCGGCCTCACTTTATCCCTCGATGGGCTGGGCGTAGGTAACCCGATCAACAAATTTGATCCAACATTCAGCCTCAATGGCTTGGGGCTGGACTTCAGCGAAGGGCCAGTGGAAATCGGCGGCTCCTTCCTGCGCGACAGCAGTGGCCCCTATGACGAGTACGATGGCATGGCCGTGATTAAAGCGGAAATCTTTAACCTCTCCGCAATTGGGTCCTATGCCAAAGTGAACGGGCAAGACTCCCTGTTTATCTACGCCGTGCTGAATTATCCGCTGGGCGGGCCAAGCTTCTTCTTTGTGACCGGGCTGGCAGCGGGCTTCGGCTACAACCGGGCTATTCGGGTACCGCCGATCACGGGGGTTGCGACCTTCCCACTGGTTAACGAAGCCGTCAATGGTGCAGGCTCCGGACCAGCCAACGACCCCCAAAGTCGGCGGAAATACCTGCAAAAGGAACTCACCAGTTTGCGTACCGCCATTTACCCCAAGCCCAAAGAGTACTTCCTGGCGGCAGGTATCCGCTACACTTCTTTTGAGATGCTCGACTCCTTTGCCATGGTATCGGTCAGCTTAGGGCAGCACTTTGAAGTAGACGTACTGGGACTGTCCACGCTGGCCATTCCCACTCCTGAAGACACGCAGACTGTTCCCCCAATCGCGGAAGCACAGTTGGCGTTACGGGCGGTCCTCAATCCGGATAAAGGGGTACTGAGCATTGAGGCGCAACTGACTAGTAACTCCTACCTCTTTGCCCGCGCCTGCCACCTGACCGGCGGCTTTGCCTTTTACGCCTGGTTTGGTGGGCCGCACGCGGGAGACTTTGTGATCACGCTGGGGGGGTATCATCCCCGCTTTGTCCCGCCTGCTTATTACCCAAAGGTGCCCCGTCTGGGCTTCAACTGGCAGGTGAGCGATAAATTTTCCATCAAGGGGGGCTTGTACTTTGCACTGACCGCCCATGCCCTCATGGCGGGTGGCAACCTGCAGGCGCTCTTCCACCTGGGGCCGATCAAAGCGTGGTTTATCGTCGGGGCGGACTTTATTGTTTCCTGGCAGCCTTACTTCTACGATGCACACATGTATGTGAATATTGGTGCTTCGTTTACCTTCTGGGCGTTCGGTACGCGTACGATCACTTTCCAACTCGGTGCCGACCTGCACGTCTGGGGGCCGGATTTCTCGGGCAAGGCCACCATTCATTACTACATCGTTTCCTTCACCATCTCCTTCGGCAAAGGCCCGGGCAAGCCGAAGCCTTTAAAGTGGGAAGCCTTTAAATCTTCCTTCCTGCCGGATGACAGCAAGATCGTAACGGCTAACGTAACGAATGGCCTGATCAAGGAGGAGACACTAGGCAATTCGGAAGGCAAACGTTATATTCTTGATCCTAAAAATGCCACCCTAACGATCAACTCACAGGTGCCGGTAAAAACCTATGATCTTGGGCTCAATAATACCGGGAATAAGAATGACCAGCTTTACTTCGTGGATTCCGGCCATCAGATCCTTTTGCCTTTAAGCGATAAAACGAAGGCGCAGAACAATACGCCTACCACTGACTTCGGCCTTGCGCCAATGGACGTCGCAAAGGTGGATAGCAGCAGCCTGTCGGTCACCATTAAGCGGGACGGAGAGGACGCAAATGGTGACTTTGCCTTCACGCCGGTCCTTAAACGGATGCCGCGTGCCATGTGGGGGGATAAACTGGAGGCAGAGGTCAATGATCAGCAATTTATCGAAAACGCTTTGGCGGGTTTCGAAATCCGGCCGGCGAAGCCACCAACACCGGGTCAATCCCGATGGGTGTTGAAAAAGAACCTGCAGTTCGAAGTCGATAAGCAACCCGGTGCTTTCGATTGCCCTTCGGTTGCCTCCTACAAGGGAGCGGCGCCCACTGCAACCGGGGAGCTCAATAAAATAAATACACTGGACAGCAAGCGAAATGGTCTATTGCAGGGACTGGGACTGGATACGAGCAATCTGGCTCCCCCGAAGGACCTTGATCAGCTGGTTGTTGAAAAGCCGCTGTCGGCCACTTTCGCTTAACCCTTAAAAAGTACCTATTTAGATTTCGGTTACCTGGTGTAGGCCCTCCTGAAGCACCTACCCGCAATACCAGAAAACCATAAAACCGAAACAGTTACAAAAAACACAGCCATGGGCAATACCATAGAAACCTATATCGATTTCATACAATACCAGCGGCCTGGCCTGAAAAGCGGCGACTATACCCTTGAGGCTTCCCAGACGATCACGGCAGCAGGAGTCTCTGAAAAGAACACCTTTCCCAGCCAGACGCTGAACTTTTCCATCCGGGGAGAGCGCTTTGCACTCAAGCCCTCCGATATCGCGTCTGTGTATCCGCCGGCAAATAGCCTGGGGGAGCATAGCGCCTCATTTCCTCAGGTGGTCCTGGCCCGCAACACCTTGCCCTGGGAGCGCATGATCGCTGAGCCGAAAGACGAAAAAGACCGTACCCTGGTGGAGGATATGCCCTGGATGGCCCTGTTGGTGTTCAATGAAGAAGAATTGGATGCGGAGGGGGCAGGGAATGAGAAGGGGGATGTTATGACCATTAGTGATTTTCTGAAATTGCCGAACTTAAAGCTCCCTCCAAAGGGAGGCAAGCCGCCGTTGGAATCAGATGAGAATAGCAACGATAAGCTCACCGTTGTCACCGTAAAAAAATCGCTGCTCCAGCAGTTGCTGCCTTCCGGCGAAGACCTGGCCCGATGGTGCCACGCCCGGGAGTCTTCCCTTCGGATCAACTTGGACAACCCCGGTGCAGACAGCCTTTATTACGAGCTGTGGGATGCCAAAGGTCAACTTGCACATGCAGCCTACGCAGCAATTGAAAAGCGTGAGGACAACACCTTCCATTCCAGGCTGGAGCCCGGTAAGCTGAAGGCAGGCGACTACAATGTAAAAGTTTGGATTGAGAATAAGCCTGTAGCTGTTAATCCCCAAACCGTAAAGATCACTGCCAATGATGAGTTTGGGCAAAAAGTAGCCATCGTACCGGCCAACCGCCTGCCCAGGCCCGGCGCCCGGTCCATCGTGCATTTGGTTTCATTGGAAGAACGCTATCATTGGGATGGAAGCCAGTACAGCTTCTATTTCGATAATCTCAAAGACAATGACCGTATTCCGCTTGTCAGCCTGAAAAGCTGGAGCTTCAACTGCGTCACCGAAACCCATAATTTCGATCAGCTGCTGGTGCAGCTCATCGACCATGGAAAGAAAGACACGCTCAATACCCTACGCCTGCCGCTGCGGCCCAACCCCGGGAACGATGCCAACATCAGTGCCGCCAACCGGTACCTGGAAAGTGGCTATGTCCCGCTGCCCCACTTTTTCCGGCGGGGAGGTAACAGCGTCTCCTGGTACCGTAGCCCGATGATCCCTGGCCATAAAAAGAATCCTGCGCTGCCGGCGGATCTGTTGCCTGCTTCCTCCTCCGATGCCTTATTGTTGTACGACGAGCAATACGGCATGTTTGATGCATCCTACGCCGCCGCCTGGGAGTTAGGCCGGCTGATGGCCCTGAAGAACAAAGGGGTATCTACGAGCCTTTACCGATGGAAGCGGCTGCACCGAAATCAGTTGAAGCTGGCAGAACAACAGGAACTGCACCCCCACTTGCCGTACCATCAATCGATAGGCGAGGCCCCTGCATTGCCTGAAGAAGTGGAAAACTGGTTTAGCGCCATGGGGCTGCTCAAGGGCCTGCCCTTTAACTACCTGGTACCCGACGAACGCATGCTGCCCAAAGAGTCCTTCCGGTTCTTTCAGCTCGACCCGGACTGGATTTCCTGCCTCATTGACGGAGCCTTTACTGTGGGCAGGGTAACCGCTGCCGATGCGAAAACCGATCAAAAGCTACACCAAGATCATGTTGCCGGTAAACAACCTCCGGTGGTGAGTGGCTTCCTGCTGCGTTCCTATGTGGTTAAAGGGTGGCCCCAGCTCCAGGTGGATGGCTACAACCAATTGGCCAAGGATGAGGCGGGAATGGATAACAATAAATTGAAAATACTACGCATGGAGCGCTTATCGCCTAATGTCCTGCTTTGTCTGTTCAAAGGGGATGCCATGGCCGTTGACATCCACCAGAAGCCGGAAATCCTGCACCTCGGCTTCACGCCCCCCGAACCTCATCATCAGGCCGACCGCTACACTAAAGCACTGCGTAATGTAAACGGACTGGACCAACAACAAGATTCCAACAAGCCAGGCAAACAAAAACCCTACGCCACAGAAATTATGGATAAGTCGGACTGGGACCCCCAAACCCGGATCGTACAAGTAAGCCATTTGTACAAAGACATCGAGAACAAGAAAAAAGCGCTGAATATTTCCGAGCCGCTGACCTCCGCCCAGTTCGCCCTTTCGATGGTGGAGGGTGTGCAAAAGGTAAGGTTTGTCCGCACCGGGGCGGGTTAGAAGCGGTGCAAAATAAGTACTTTGGGGAAATCTGTAACTACAGAACGTGACACTCCTAAACCTAAACCCTGCAATCATGGACCATTCGACCCTGCCACTAGCCGAAACGCAAAACTGGCAGAAACTACTTACCTCCGCGGAACGATCTATCGGCAAGAATTACAGTTTTTACGAGAGCCCTGAACCCGAGTTCTGCAAGCGGCTGCTGACTGAATACGATGGCAGTCAGGAAAAAGTCTACGATAAGGTTTTAGACCTGCTGGACGAGGTATCAAAGCAGGGCTATACTGCTGATAATTCCTGGGCAATTCTGAAGGAGGGAGCGACCCTGCTGCATCACCTGGAAAAAAATGGTTTTAAGCCGGAGGATGAATGGGAGCAGGCTACCGATACCCTTTGGAGGGTACTGGAGGAGTTTTCGCAGGGGGCTTATTCCGATTTGATACGGGAAGCAGGAAAGGGTAAGGTGTCCAGGGAGTGGAAGCATCAAAAGTTTGTGCTGGACGCTGTGCTTAGAACGCTCTACAAACTACCAGGAACCGCAGAAAACCAACTGGAGCGTTTTTTCAATGCTAAAATCAGTGCTTACTGGAAGGCATTTGCCTTATTCTGGATTGATATCTGGGGTAAATACAAAGATAATCCGGAGCCCTACTTTGCCGCCGAAGACTACCGCAGTAATCACAAACGGGAAATGTATAAATTGATTTGCTACCGCCTGGAGCATTTCGATTCCGAGTTTGCGTCCCACCCCAATAAAGCGAGTGAGGCCTTCAAATACCTGGTGAAACACCGGGAGCATATTCCTGCTGAAAAGGGTATTCGCCGGCAGCTTTATCTGGCGCTTTTCAAATACCTGCGGGAGTCCGGTGAGCAGAATTCTCTGGAGCGGGACCTGGCCGCCATCTGTGTCATTCTGGGCCCTCACTATGTTTTCCGTTTTATTGCGCACCCCGGTATTTTACCGCTGGAGGAGCGGGGGCGGGCATGGTTAAGCTTCGATAACCTGGGGGCTGTCAATCTGGATGATTATGATCTCGGAGCTTACCATCTGGAGAATTACGACCTGGAAGGGCGCTGGAAGAGCAACAAAAAAATGAAGCACGAGGTCCTTCCCGCCCTGATTGCTGCCCTGAAGCACGATCAGCAGAGCATTCGGGAGGATGCTGCTAACTTTTTAAAGCCGCACGAGACGGAGCTATTTAAACACCTGCGCTACATTGAGCGGCGGGATAGTGAAGAGGAGGCAGATGGCCGGGAAGTTTTCAAGCGGATTGCAAGGGTATATCCGGATGAAGTGGCTGCGAAACTACTGGAAAATATTTCCTTTACGCAGCAGGAAAAGGGCAAATTTCTGCTGGCCACGCCCCGTATTCTGGAAGCCCACTGGAAAGATTCGGGTTTTCCAAACCATACTGACCTGCTGCCCGTCATCCTCGCTACGGTCAATCACAAAGACCCGGAAGTCTCCGCCGAGGCCAGTGTTTTCCTCAAACGGAAGTCTGCCGTCATACAGGAACGCCTCAATGCGCTGATCAACGAGGAGGACAAAGCCAGCGAACTCATTGCCAGTGCGATTGAGTACGGCAGCGAAACGGCCCTGAAAGCCATCCTGGAAAAATGCGTCATCTGGGTGGCCAGTGCCCAGAATGCACCCCTGGTAGACCGCGCTTCCCATAAAGCCCGCTATGTGCCCGGTGCGGTGCTGGCACTCATTAACCTGCTGAATAACCATACAGACCTGAGCCAGGAAAAGGAGGTCAGGGATTACGTTTTCCAAAAGGTCTTGGACGATCAGCAAAACCCTACGGTAAAACGGGTCTTTGAAGATAAAAAGCTGGATAAAAAAGAGCTCGACAACCATACCACCAATGAGATCTACCGTTGGTGCTACAGTCTGCGGGAGCGGTCTAAGGCTTACGCGGACCTGGTGGCCAGCCAGGAGGATGCGGTGCACCGGTCAGACGGAAGCCTGAATCCGCAAGCCACCTTCAATCTTGGGGAATCCCTTCTGAAGGTGTTAACGGAGGAGGAAATGCAGGCCCGGGAAATTGCCGTTCAGAAGTGGATCACCCATCTGTTGGGAGAGATGAGCGACCGCTGGTTCTTTGAAGAGAGAATGGAGACTTACACACGCATCAAAAGCCAGTTGGAACGTCTGGCGATTGAGCCGCTCAGCAAGCGATTGCCCAAAGAAGAAAACATCGATATCCGGGAAAATCTGGTTAAGATTTTGGGGAACATCGGTGGCCGGGTGGCAGTAGATGCACTGGTGCGCACCGTAACTGGCGAAGAACGGGAACGAGCCGCCCGGCAGGAGTTGCTTTCGGAGTATTACCTCAAACCGTCTAAAGCTCGCAGCGAGGAGGCTTCTATCTTGCTCAACGATGCTGTGGACAACGCCAAGAAGACCATGCGCCTGCTGCAGCAGCTGAACGTGGCCACCTTTGTCATGGGCGTAGTCCTGCTTATGGGCGGCGTGATCATTTCTGTAGTCAGCCAGGAGCTGGGTGGGCGCGTCACAGGTGTGCTAACCGGGCTGGGTGGGCTGGCTGCCATTCTAACCCAATTCCTCAAAGACCCGCTCGAGCGCATACAGCGGGCTATGGCGGATTTGGTGCAGGTACAAACGGCCTTCACCAGCTTCGTCTGGGAGCTCAACCTCAACGGCACCTACATTCAAAGCCAGTACGTGGCCGAAGGGCTGCTGACGGATTTCGACCTCCGGCAGACCATTGGCCGTATCGACCACGCCATGGAACGAACCATGCACCTTATACAGGTATACGCCGATGGGCAGGACCTTAAGCAGCCTACCCAGTTGCATTACCTGGTGCAGCATGAATCGGAGGGCGCCCTTACCGTTACCTTGTTTGGGCAATCGCTGCGGGGAACCGGGGAGCCGAATGATAAGAATAAATTCCAGCTGGCGATCAACCATAAGCCGGTGGATGCGCACATCGAACTCTGGACAGATCAGATGGTGATTTTCACACTCGATCCTGCCCTGCGTGCCCGCTTTAATGGCAGTACCCGACTATGGGCGAGCCTGCTGTTAAATGAGCGGGAGACCAATGCGCTTCCGGTTACGGTGACGCTCGTGGCAAAGCCTGAGCCTGTCGCCCCGGAACCCGTGGAGACTATTCCGGAAGAAGTAGCTGATCAGGGATGAAGACCAGATGGAGAGTATCGGCACTAAGATGGCTTGCAGCCGTTGTAGTGCTGATACTCCTTCGTTAGCGATTAAGCTTTCTGTAACTGTACGTTGATGGCGATGGGGCCTTTTGGACCGGACCCGATTTCAAAAGCGACTTTGTCTTCCGCATCGATCTCCTCTTCGAGATCGTTCACATGTACAAAGTAACTCTCCTGGGTGTCCTTTTCGATGATAAAACCATAGCCCTTTTCGGCGTTGAAGAACTTTACTTTGCCTTCTCTTTCGTACTTAGACTTTCCGTCATCTTCGTACTTTGGGACGCCAATTTCAATGTCTTCCAGCTTGACCTCTTTCTTTGGCTTGTCGGGAGGAGTCGTAGAGAACTGGCCATTTTCATCCACATACATGAATTCGACCTGGCTTTTGTCCTCAAACTTTTTCTGCTCTTTTCGCTCTTGCTTCTCTTTCCTCTTTTTACGTTTTTTCTTTTCCCGTTCTTTCTTTTGATAGCTATCCGCCATTCAGATTATTGTTTTTATGAAAAAAATGCCACATCCAAGTAAAAGCCAATAGCCGGTTTTAGCGCTCTATCTCATTTAGTTTGAAAATAGCTGAATCGCTTAAGGTACTGTTTTTTTAATTGGTTTTCTGCTTTTTTTGAGTTTATTGGCAGGATAAGGCCCAATTATGACGATATAGGACCTTTTTAATCCGTGGTACTTTCAGAAAGGGGTAAAAAAGAGCGCCTCACCTTTTCGTGTAGCGAAATGGCTACGGTTAAAGATGGGGTGCTGTATAGGGAAGGATGAAGCCTAGTTCTCTGCTTAATTCAGAAAAGACACCTTTCCATTGTCCATGTCATAGACGGCGCCGACAATTTTGATTTCTCCATTGTCCTCCATCTCCTTTAGGATGGGGCTTCGCTCCCGGATTTGCGCCATGGCATGCTGTACGTTGTTTTCGCAGACCTTATGGACAAAGGCCTCGTTTTTGGAGCTTCGGTCTCCTTCATATTCGGTAGCCTCCACGGCTGGCTTTATCTTGGCAAGCATAGGCGTAATATTGCCCAACTCCACCCCGTCCACTGCAGCTTTGACGGCACCACAGTGCTCATGGCCTAAGACCAGAATCAGCTTAGAACCGGAGACTTTACAGGCAAATTCCATACTGCCGAGGATGTCCTCATTGACAAAATTCCCTGCCACACGAGCAACAAACACATCGCCAATACCACGGTCGAAGACGTCTTCCACCGGAACCCGGCTGTCGACGCATGATAAAACAATGGCTTTAGGATATTGCGCATTGGTACTCTTGCGCACTTGTTCTGAGTGGTTCCGGGTGGTCAGGTCATTGCGCATAAACCGGTCGTTGCCTTCCTTGAAGGACTGAATGACCATATCCGGAGTAAGTGCTGCTTGTTCTTCTTCGGTCAGTACATCCTCAACCAGGCCCACAATTGATTCTTCCTCAGTATTTTCAGTCGCTTCTTCCGCCTTTTCAGGCTCCGTGGGCGGGCTGCAGGACGACAGCAGGAACAGGGTGAAAAATGTTAAGATAATAACGAAAGGCCGTGAAGTATTCATAGTGTTCAGATTTTCAGGTAAGTAATATTTTCAATCCGCCAGCATTGCTGATTGGATAATTAACACCGGCCAAAAAACCTGGTTCGCAGTTATTTTAGCTTGTCTTAAAGTAAGATTTGAATGGAGGCTTCTTTGGTACGAATCCACCCCTTCAGTTTAAAATATAGTCTGTAGCCGCCGTGATCATCTCACTCCCGCCGCCAGGCACATCGGGCATTACCGGCCCACCAAACAGGTTCTTTTCGCGGTCAGCCATATATGCAGTGGTTAGAAATAAGGAAGAGCCGTCCGGCAGTGAAAAAGTGGTATTAGCCGTTGACAAACCGCATGAGGCGGCGCCAAAATGCCGGGTATTTGCTCTGCCTTTGAATGCAATAGCGATAGCCTCACCGGAGCTTATAACTGCCCGGTCCAATAGTACGGCGACTTTTGGATCAGGATTGATCAACTCATAGGGATCAGGTGCGCTAACAATATTGTTTTGGTTGAGCCTGGCAGCTCCGTTTATATAAAACCAGGGCTCTTCCACTCCGTTCGGATCAATAAAATGGCCAGCTAAGCCTTCTCCTAAAACAGGGCCTATACCCGCCAGCATTGGCCACATATTACCACCTATATTGCCTCTAAGGTCGACAATCCAGCCCTCGATATCCTGATGATCGCGATTCCTGATTTGCGCCTGAATATCTTCGGCAAATGCAATTGCAGCGGCATTAATTGAACCTGAAAAAGAAGAAACCCTTACGTATCCTATATTCTCCGGAAGATTTGGAACAACGACGTTGCTCTGCTGGCAGTCTATAGCGGCACCAAATACCAGCCTGCCATTTTGCCTTCTGATAAAGCTATGGTTGTCACCGAGCAATTCTAACGCCAATTGCAAAGCCTCGTCGGTTTGATTGACACTCTGTGCGGCCATGCCGCTATTCAGTATTTGGCTTCTAAAATCGGCCCAATCGATATTGTTTCGGTTGATGGAGTTGCGCTCCATGATGTCGACCACTTCATTCAGAAAGTTCTCTACGCTGATGTTCTCGGGCTCATTACTGTCGCGGTTACAGGCCGTAAATAATAGTAGAAATATCGGCAGTATTAGCTCAAGCTTTTTCATAGCGGGCAGATTTTTTGATGGTGATTATTGCACTCCTAGATTACAGTGGATTGCATAATTAACACTGGCCGAAAAACCTGGTTCGCCATTGTTTATCCCTATTTTACCAGATATTCGGTGCGGTGGAAATGGACTAAATCAAAAATTCAAACCTATTTACAGCACAGCCTTGTTCTAATTTTGGAACGATGATTAAGCATCAAGAACGCTATTGAATATTTGCACCCTTATGGTCAAAATAACCCATGTTGCCAAGCAGCTCCCTCCGTATTCCCGCGATACAAGCGAAATCCTGCCTTTCATTGAAGGGTGGCTCTCCGGCCAGGATGAACGCTTTCAGCGAAAGGTTCTTAAAATCTTTCGCAATGCGGGCGTGGATCGGCGCTACTCCATTATCCCGCCTGAGGAAATGTTCGTTAGGCGCAGTTTTGCAGAGAATAACGATCGGTATATCGAAGGGGTCATTGAGCTGAGCCGGTCGTGTCTGGAGCAGGCATTGGAAAAAGCGCGCTGGGTGCCAAAGGATCTGGATTACATTATCACCGTAAGCTGTACCGGCATTATGATCCCCTCTGTCGATGCGCACCTGATCAATCTGCTGGATATGCGCCAGGATATTGTCCGGTTGCCAGTCACGGAGATGGGGTGTGCAGCGGGCGTGTCAGGCATCATTTATGCCAAGAACTTCCTGCAGGCGAACCCTGGCAAGCGGGCAGCAGTCATTGCGGTGGAGTCTCCGATGGCTACTTTTCAGCAGGAGGACTTCTCGATGGTCAATGTGGTGAGCGCCGCCATCTTTGGAGACGGAGCAGCCTGTGTGCTGTTATCTTCTCACCCTGATGATGAGGGCCCGCGTATTCTCCGGGAAGAAATGTATCACTTTTACAACGCGCAGCACATGATGGGCTTCGCACTGAAAGATACTGGTCTGGCTATGGTGCTCGACCAATCTGTACCTGAGACGATCGCTGCCCACTTTGAGGATATCATTCACCCTTTCCTGGCCAGAGCCGATAGTAGTATTGAACGTATCAACCACCTGGTCTTTCACCCTGGCGGCAAAAAGATCGTTCAGATTGTAGAGGACTTGTTCGGTCAGCTTGGCAAAAGTATCACAGATACGAAAGAGGTCCTGAGGCTGTACGGCAATATGTCGAGCGCCACCGTACTCTACGTGCTGGAGCGGTTTCTGGAGCGGGATATACCGCCCGGCGATCAGGGGCTTATGCTTAGCTTTGGGCCGGGGTTTTCGGCCCAGCGGGTTTTATTGGAATGGTAATTTTTGAAGGGCTGCGCGTAGCAGCAGCGCAGTTCTCGGTCAAATAACTCAAACCGTTATGCACCAGTACGCACTTATTTTGGGAGGGTCTTCAGGCCTGGGGCTGGCTACGGTCAAAGCCCTGGGGCGTGATGGCTGGGGTATCCTTGTTGTCCACAGAGACCGCAAATCTACGTTGCCTGCGATTCAGGAAGCATTTTCGGAAATTGCTACGAATGCACCAGACTTTGGATCCTTCAACGTGGATGCCCTCCGGGCGGATAAGCGCTCCGATCTTATTGAAGCCATTCAAAATCAAATAGGAGAAAAAGGGCGTATTGGAGTGGTCGTGCACAGCATTGCAAAAGGAAACCTGAAGCCTATGGCAGGTGGGGACGGACCCTACTTGCAGAGCGATGATTTCCAACTCACGCTGGCAGCTATGGCCACCAGTTTGTACGATTGGGTGCAGGCGCTTTTCCAGGCTAAATTATTCGCATCGGACACCCGAATCATCAGCTTCACCAGCGAAGGCAATCAAAAGGCCTGGCCGAATTACGGCGCGGTCTCCGCAGCGAAGGCTGCCCTGGAAGCTATTACCCGGCAAATTGCCCTGGAGTTTGCCCCCTACGGCATCCGGGCCAACTGTATCCAGGCTGGCACCACCGATACGCCATCGTTGCGCCTCATTCCCGGGCACGAACGGCTAATGGAAATCAGTCGGCAACGCAATCCTTTTGACCGCCTGACCCGGCCTGAGGATGTAGCTGCAGTGGTTAGCCTTTTGGTCCGGCCAGAAGCAGCCTGGATCAACGGGGCCGTCATCCCGGTGGATGGTGGAGAGCACTTGCAATAAACTATCTAGTCCAATGAACCATTCCAAAATACTCGAATTACTCCCCTACGCAGCCCCTTTTCGGTTTGTTGACGAACTCGAGCGGGTCGATGAGCAGGGGGCAACGGGATACTATACCTTCCCACCCAATGCCGGTTTCTACCGGGGGCATTTTCCAGGGCATCCGGTTACGCCAGGGGTTATTCTCTCGGAAACCATGGCGCAAATTGGGCTGGTTTGTCTCGGTATTTACCTGTTGCAGGATAAAATAGCCTCGGGACAGCAGCCTGGCGTGGCATTTTCTTCCCAGGCTGTCGATTACCTGAAGCCTGTTTATCCCGGGGAGCGGGTAAAAGTAGTTTCCGAAAAAGTATACTTTCGTTTTGGTAAGCTCAAATGCAAGGTGCAACTCTTTAATGCACAATCTGAACTGGCCTGTCAGGGGGAACTGGCAGGCATGTGTAGTCCAATAACTGCTCAACTATGAACAAACGTGTTGTCATCACAGGCCTCGGAGTTGCTGCGCCTAATGGGGTGGGGCTTCCTGACTTTACTGCCGCCATCCGCGCAGGGCAATCAGGCATTCGGTACCAGGAACAACTGGCGGAACTGAACTTTTCCTGCCAGATTGGTGGTGCTCCCGAAGTCTCAGAAGAACTGAAAGCTCAATACCTTACGTCTCTGCAGTTGCGCAATTTTGTTTCCTCCGGCATCCTGTATGGCTGTATGGCAGGCATTGATGCCTGGGAAGATGCTGGCCTCTCCCGGGAGCGCGAAACGGCAGATTTTGACAGCGGTGCCATTTTGGGTATTGGCAATTCGGGAGTGGATAAAATGCGGGAAGCCGCTTACCTGGTGGACGAGGGGAGGGTAAAGCGCCTGGGCAGTACCACGGTGCCTCAAATTATGGCTAGTGGAGTGAGTGCCTATCTGGGCGGTATACTGGGGCTTGGCAACACTATAACCACCAATTCCTCTGCCTGCGCCACCGGAACGGAATCTATACTGATGGCCTATGAGCATATTGCCAACGGCTATGCAAAACGGATGCTTGCGGGGAGTGCCAGCGATAGCGGGCCTTACCTGTGGGGTGGCTTTGATGCCATGCGGGTGATGAATAACCGGAGCAACGAGCACCCCGCCTCAGCTTCCCGGCCGATGAGCGCTACCGCAGCAGGATTTGTGCCCGGCAGCGGAGCAGGGGCTTTAGTATTAGAATCTTTGGATAGCGCACTGGAACGAGGCGCACGCATTTATGCAGAGGTGCTGGGCGGAGCCAGCAACTCCGGAGGGCAAAGGAGCGGAGGCTCTATGACTGCACCTAACCCGGTCGGCGTGCAACGTTGCATACGGGCGGCTTTGTCGCGTTGTAATGTGGCTCCGGCTGACATTGACCTGATCAACGGGCACCTGACCGCGACCACCAAAGACCCAGACGAAATCCAAAACTGGGCGGTGGCGCTCGGGAGGACCGGATCAGACTTCCCATACATCCACTCCCTGAAGGGCATGATCGGGCACTGCATCAGCGCAGCGGGCAGCATCGAAAGTGTAGCTGCTGTTTTGGGCTTACATCAGGGGTTCGTCTTCCCTTCCATCAATTGTGAAGACCCTCATCCGTCCATTCTTGAGGTCATACCTGAGGGGCGTATCGTGCGACAGTTGCGTGAAGACCTTTCCGTAAAAACAGTGATTAAAGCCGGGTTTGGCTTTGGAGATGTCAATGCCTGTGTTATCTTTCAATCCTTTAATGGCGCGTTTTAAACTACGACGAATGAACCAAGCTGAACGTTTAGAGGCCCTTCGCCGCATCATCAAGCCTTATGTGACGGATGAGGAAGCCTTCGGGAATTTAACCGAAGAGACTGATTTCATCAAAGACCTGAAGATCAATTCCGCTCATCTGGTAGATATTATCCTCGATGTTGAGGATGAATTTGATATTGAAATCGAGGATGAAGCCATGGAAAAAATGCTTACCGTCAAGGCCGCTCTGTCCGTTATTGAAGAAAAAGCAGGATGATTGGCAACGATATAGTCGATGTCAAAACAGCCTGTCAAAGCAGCAACTGGCACCGGCCCGGCTACCTCGGTAAACTCTTCACAGACCGAGAGCAGGCCCTCATACATCAGGCCAACGACCCTGAACAGCAGGTGTGGTTGCTTTGGGCATGCAAGGAAGCCGCCTATAAAGCCTGGTCCACTGAATTCCATCAACGCCGGTACGCTCCCCGGTCATTACAAGTTGTTGAATGGTCTTCCACACAGGAGGCAGATCATTTTCAGGCTGTTTTGCATACGCAGGAACGAACCTACATGGTAAAGGCTCAAGCTAATGAAAACTTCATCAGCAGCTCCACTGAAGTCGCCCCCATCCACATTTTGGACAGACAGCTTTTGCATACGCCTGATGCGCTTCCAAAACAAAGAAGCACTGCGATCCGGCAGACAGCAGCAGAACTTGCTGCCCGACACTTCCAATGCCGCCCCGACAAGATTAATATCCGAAAAAATGAACTCGGCCGGCCGATCCTGTATTACCTGAATGAGCCGCAAAGCGCCTTCCTGTCGTGGTCCCATCATGGCGCATGGGCAGAAGTTATGCTGGGCAGCCTGGCTCATTAGATTATGAAGCAATTGTTTTCAAAAATGGTCCGCAGGGTTATTCGCCATCGCTGGTGGTGGGCGGGCATACTGCTGTTCGCCACGGTAACCGGTGCCTACCAAACGGCACAAAACCTCCGGGTCGACAATTCGGTGTCCATCTGGTTTCTGGAGGATAACCCTGGCTATCAGTCGTATTTGAAGTTCCAGCACGAACGTGGCTCTGATGAGATCGTCATCGCCATGCTGGAGGTTGAGGATGCGCTGGACAGCACACACCTCAAATCACTCAGGGCTTTACACCAGCAGGCGGATACTCTGCCCGGTGTACACGCCACATTTAGCCTGGCTAACGCTCAGTATCCCATATATTCCAACCGGAGGCTCTATTACCGACCCCTTTTTCCATCGGGGCGCACGCCCAGTCAGGTAAGCCAGTTACTCGAACAGCTCCCGGCTATCCGGCATCAACTGATCGGGCCTGAGGGAAAGCACCTCTTCTTCTATGCGCAACTCGACCCAACGGATAAACTGGAATCAAAGCGAAATGAAATCGTAAGTCACCTGGAAATGGTGATTGAAGAACACCTGCCCGGAGCGCTTATTTCGGGGCAGCCCATACTCAATGAAGCTTTTAACGCCAGCATCTACGAGGAAAGCACTTTCTTTGCTGTGGCAACGACTCTGGTCATATTTGCCCTCCTCTTCCTGTTGCTTCCTCATTGGTACTACATCCCTATTGCTGTCGTTAGCGTGGCGGTACCTATCAGCGTACTGATGGGGGTGATGACCAGTCTGGGCTACTCCCTTAACCTGATCTCCATGCTGATCCCGACGATCCTGATGGTATACAGCGTGAGCGATTCTGTGCATATCATTAATATCTTTCATCAGGAGGCAGGCAAGCACCCACAGGAGGTACGGATAACCCTTATTGAAAAAGCCCTGTTGTATAGCCTGAAGCCCTGCTTTTACACAACGGCCACTACAGTTATTGGCTATCTGGCGCTTACCTTGTCTCCCTTGCCAGCATTCCGGGTTATGGGGCTATTTACCTTTCTCGGCATGGTGGTTGCCTTTGTACTGGTCTACTTGATCACCGCTATTGGCTTTAGCTGCCTTCCTCAAGTTCCGGTAGCTGGCACCCGAGCTGGCACCCGGCTTAAGCATTTTCAGACCCGTTTTATCCGGAATGCGGTCAATCATATCAATGGCTGGACGACTCACCACGCCCGGTTGATCATCGGGATAGCTGCTGTTTTGGCCTTGTTGGGCATAGGGTCGGTTAGCAGACTAGAAGTCAATACCGATTCTCTGCATTTGTTGGGAGAAGGCCAGGCAAAAGCTGATTTATTCGCCATAGAGAAGGTTCTGGGTGGCAATGCCCGTTTTCAAATCAACATCGCCCACCGCCAGGACAGCAGTATGCTCAACAGGGCTACCCTTGACCGTTTGGATACTTTTCAGGCGTTTGTCGAGGAGCACCCTCAGCTGGCGACACCTGTTTCTATTCTTAATTTTCGTGACTTTCTGGAGTCCCGGAGCAGTCCGCTATCTGTATTCAGCCCGGCAAACGCTGCCGATATCCTAAGCCAACCCCCGGTTGACCGCAACGCTTTCTTCTCTCCCGTGGCCGAAGATCAAAGTGCGCTTAGCATCTCCGCGAATGTGAAGGAACTGGAGACAAAAGCACTGGAACAATTGCTTGCTGCGATACGGGCCAACTTTCAACAGCATTTTGATCCGGCAAGGTATGAACTATCCGTGCATGGCTTTTTGGCGCTTTTTGCACAGTTGAATACCTTCATCCTGCAAACGCAGCTTTGGTCTTTCGGAACGGCTTTTATCCTGGCCTTCGGTATTCTTTTCTATTTCGTAGGGGACTGGAAGGTCAGCTTACTGGTCATGCTGCCCAACTTGTTGCCCATATTGCTTACGGGAACGGTGATGAGCCTGGGCGGTATTGCTTTGGAAGCGGCAAACGCCATGCTTGCCCCCATCATGCTAGGAGTAGCGATGGACGATACGATCCACCTGCTGCACAGTTATAAGTCCTACCGTAAGCAAGGGCTTACCAGGGTCAGGGCACTGGATCAGGGGCTTCACTATACCGGAGGTGCGTTACTGGCCACGACCATTGCCTTGGTGTGCGGCTTTCTGGTAGTGGGAGCAAGTGGGGTGCTGTCTGTACAAACCTTCGGTTTACTTTGTGCATTTACCGTTGCCATTGCGTTGGTTTCGGATGTTATCGTACTTCCAGCGGTTCTGAAAGAGATCAAAGATTAGCCCTCGTTGTTTTTTATAATCCATTGATAACGGAATGCCCACCGCCACCGGATCAAGCTGTCAGAAGGGGCCAGCTCTTGGGCCCATGCTTCCATTTCTTTACGTTTAAATCCACGCAGTATAGAAACCAATCCATCACGGATTACCATAGGGTTAGCAACCGGTAAGGTAATCAACTGGAACAAACGGTAGGCCAGGGCGCTACGTTGCAGATCATTGACAACAATGCCGAGTTTAGCCTGCTGCTGTACGACTTTTAATAACCGCAGTAACTGTTCTGTCGGAAAATGGTGAAGAAATAAAGTGCAAAGGACGATATCGTAATCTGCTGTTTCTAACCATGAAGAGGGCAGCATTTCTGTCCGGTACTCAATTTCCGGATAGTCCTTAGAAAGCTTCCGGGCGTAGTCAATAGTGTACGCATTGCCATCAATCCCCGTCAGCCGAAAAGTACGTCCCTGCCGCCGCCCCCAACGGGCAAGAATGCGCAGCAGGTCGCCATTGCCACAGCCCAGATCCACCAGGTGGATAGGCTGACTTTTGGGTAAGTTGCTGACCAGTTGCTTCACACCATTCACTGTGATAGGGTTCCCCCCCAGCCAGCGGTTAATGCGCGCAATCTGGTCCAGGGAATCCCGGAGCATCTCGCCCGTCATATCGAAATCATCCATAATTTCATCCTCCTGACTGCGGTGGCGGGTATCTACGAATAGCATAGGCTGTGGGTGTTATGCGGTTCTGCTGGGTTGTATACGCAATACGAAGTGGTCACCGACGATAAATGTCGGGATCTTAGATTTGCGACATCGGAGCAAGCCACTTCCCAGCGTAAATGCTCGTACGTTT
>NZ_JALEGS010000017.1 GCF_022763345.1 Phaeodactylibacter sp. | reverse complement strand
CTTTTGTACTATTAACAAACGTACGAGCATCTACGCTGAGAAGTGGCTTGCGCCTGTCCTGACAAGCTACGCTTCGTCAGTGGCCGATGTCGCAAACCACTTCGTATTGCGTATAACTGTTTGGCGTGTAACTTCCACCAATAAATCGTAGGGATCAGCTGGCCGCCATGTTTTTCGAGCCGGTAGACCAACTCAATGTTTGGGCATTCTTTTCCGGACAGTATCCTGCTCAAACGGGTCGGGTGGATGTCGATTTCTTCCGCAAAATCCTTTTTTGGCCGGTCAATGATCTTAATATACGCCTGAAGCTGGTTAGCAAAGGAGAAAGCCTCATCATACTGACTGTTTCTTAAATAATCCCTGATCAGTAGTTTCATGCGCATCAACTCGCTCAATAGCCGCTGCTGCTCCGACCGCTCTTTGAGCATATTCATCCGGATGGCCCTAAACGCTTCCTCAACTACTTGCCGTTCCGCCTCACTTATTTCTTCAGGGATGACATAGCGCTCTACGATCTCCTCGTCTGTCAGTTTCTCTTTTAGTTTCTGATATATTTCTTCAGATTTTTTCATCTCCTATGTAGTTTTAACCATCCTGTATCCAAAACAGATAGCCGAACCGGGTAGTTGCTCTTGTTTTACAACTCACTCCAAAAAGCAAGTTAATTTAATTTCTCCTAAATTGCCTGCTGACTAAGTCACTACAACTATGTCCATTTCACTTGCTTCCCAAGCCATCGCCCTGCTGCAATCCCTCATCGCCACCCCCTCTTTCTCCCGCGAGGAGGAGGAGACCGCTGCCATTATCGACCGTTTTCTAACAGATGCAGGCGTAACTACGCACCAAAAGGGGCACAACATCTGGGCCTTCAACCGCCACTTCGACGAAAACAAGCCCAACGTGCTGCTCAATTCCCACCACGACACCGTCAGGCCGGTGGCAGGCTGGACAAAAGACCCTTTCTCACCGGACCTGGAGGACGGCACACTCTACGGCCTGGGCAGCAACGACGCCGGCGGTCCCCTCGTCAGCCTGATCGCCACTTTCCTGCACTTTTACGAACGGGAAGACCTGCCCTTTAACCTTATCCTGGCAGCCACCGCTGAGGAGGAAATCTCGGGCGCGAATGGCATTGCTGCGGTGCTCCCCGAACTGCCGGAAATCGCCGTGGGCATCATCGGGGAGCCTACGCAGATGCAGCTGGCCATAGCCGAGCGCGGGCTCATGGTGATTGAAGCAGAAGTCACGGGCATAGCCGGTCACGCGGCCCGCAACGAAGGCGTCAACGCCATCTACCTGGCGCTAAAGGATATCGAGTGGATCCGGCAGCACCGCTTTGAGCAGGTCAGCCGCCTGCTGGGGCCAGTCAAGGCTACGGTGACGCAAATCAAGGCCGGCCATCAGCACAATGTGGTGCCCGACCGCTGCGACTTTGTGATTGATGTGCGTACCAATGAGCATTACACCAATGCAGAAGTGCTGGAGTACCTGCAGATCCATACGCAGTCTATACTCGTGCCGCGCTCCCTGCGCCTCAATCCCAGCGGCATCCCCGAAGACCACCCGCTGGTGCAGGCAGGTATTGGTTTGGGTATGTCCACCTATGGCTCGCCCACGCTTTCCGATCAGGCGCTTTGCCCTTTTCCTACCGTCAAAATCGGGCCCGGTGACTCCGCCCGCTCGCATACGGCGGATGAGTACATTAAGGTGTCAGAAGTGGAGGAAGGGATTGAGCGGTATATTGCGTTGCTGGAGGGGTATGTGGAGCGGGTGTGGGGAAGGAACATTTAAGTAATCTAGCTTTTTCAATAGTTCTTCCAACAGGCTCTGCCCCTCTATTCGCTATCCTCTTTATTTCCTATAGATCATCTGTCAACTGCCTAAAATCAAATGTGTGGGATCGTTGTAGAGATTGAACAGTTCCTCTCTGTCAATGGCCCAGTAGTAGTAGTCTACAGGCTCCATTTCAATCACATCGCCTTTATGCTTACGCCGTTCGGCTAATAAGTTTTGTAGCGCTTTTTCCACTTCGTTGAGGTCGATTCGCAAGCGGACTTTATTTTTGTACCAACTTTGCCGTGCGATAGGCGTCTTCTATTAGCTTTTTAACCAGTGAATTTACATCAATTCGATTTGAATTTATCCAGTTTCTTATTTCCGGATCTAGTTTCATCTCTATCTGCAAATACCTGGCTTCTTCTTCTATATCAAAATCAATTTTTTCCAGGGCCCATCAAATGCTTCATCATCTACTATTGTGGAGTCGTCATAAA
Source organism: Phaeodactylibacter sp. (assembly GCF_022763345.1). GTDB lineage: Bacteria > Bacteroidota > Bacteroidia > Chitinophagales > Saprospiraceae > Phaeodactylibacter. The sequence goes on along the minus strand of NZ_JALEGS010000017.1, from coordinate 61,906 downwards.
ATATCAAATGTTCAGGAACGTCTACACCGGCTTCTCCCAAGACCACTGCATCCAGCGCCTCAACTCCATCTACGCCTTCAAACGTCACCTCCATTTGGGAGGAAAACTGGCCTGTAGAAATCAACCGAAGCGCTTCTTTTGCTGATATTTGATTACTCATGCTTCTTTTTGCCGGATTCACTCTTCTTCTCATCCCATTCAAAATCTGGCATTTGGAGAAATTTAAAGTGACAAATAAATTTATGGCTTTTGACCTAAAGAGGCAAGCTCGAAAAAGCATCATCACCCCAAAATGTTTCTATGCGTATTCTCCTGATTTCGTAGTAGTCAGTTATGCTCGGAACAGAGCGGTTTGGGCGTTCACCCGACGCACGAATATACCGATAGTTATCGGCACAGGTATGCCGACCCGCCTGCCTAAGCATGGCCACCGGCGGCCAAAGCCTCTGACGACGGGACACGGACAGGCACGAAGTCATGTTTGGTCCCGAACTGCTTCGTCGTCGGTATAGCTTTTATTTTTTGGAATGTTGGGAGAATGGTATGTGGGGACTGTATACCGGACTGAAGGTGGGAGTCACCTCACCATACCGTCTTATGTCCAAGAGCAGCCAAAATGGAACTTATTTTGACCAGGTCCTGAGCAACCGGCGCTGCTCCACTATCCGCTAGTTTTTTTACTTCCTCCAGGTCATCTGTCAACTGCCCTAAAGTCAAATGTGTGGGGTCGTTGTAGGGGTTATACAATTCATCTCTGTCAATCGACCAGTAATAGTCTACAGGCTCCATTTCAATCACATCACCTTTCTGGTTACGCAGTTCGGCCAATAAATTTTGTAGCGCTTTTTCTACTTCATTGATGTCGATTCGCAAGCCCATTTCAGTTGATTATTTTTATGATGTTGGTATAGAACGTCTGAATCTCCTTTTCTAAATGCGCGATCCTCGATTCTATGATCTTTTGTTTCACCTGCTCGCTGGGAGCATTTTTCAGCAATCCCAAATTATCATATTTGAGTGGGTTTTGCTTGTATTTTTCAAGCTTATCTACATGCTCCACCATTCTTTTGTAATTGGATTTCGCTGCTTTGTATTCACTTTTCGATAATCGGCCTTTAGCATGTTCAATTTCCTCCTTGATGCTTGGTTTCTTTTTCCCGCTTCCTCTACTCGAAGTCTCACTATTTTCTTCTTTAACTTGTTCAAGGATTTGCTCAACGGTTTCCAAAGTAGTCATTGATAAGATCATACTACCGGTGGAGACCTGGCTGAAGGCTGTTTTCAGCAACCAGAAAGCAGTAACCAACAATAAAGTAAATAGTAAAGGTTTGACAGCAACGCCTTTTCTGTTTAGAATCAGTTCCATAGGTTAATAGGGGTTTAATGACACATCATGCTAAAATAATCAGAACCTCTTTCATAACTATCGATGGGCTGTTAAAATTCCGGATTTCTCCCTTTTTGAGGCTACGAGCGTGTGCATTCGGCCCTCAATTGACCATGAATGCAGCTTCATCGCAAACATCCCTGCACCGCGCCTAAGCATTTGCAAATAAATCCAATGCGCCTGATGGATTATAACGCTCACCCGCTTCTGTCTTTTCGATGGGTCCATCGGCTCTTGCCTTCAGCAGGGGGAGGCTCCGAAAAGGACCTGCGCTGACTGCCTAAGTGAGGCTTCATTTGATCGCCATCTGATTTTGGGTTTTTCCGGTAGATTGGATTAGGGGATGGGAATAGACGCACTTGTATTCAAATAAACCAAATCACTTATTTTTTAAAATAGCGTAGGTATGTTTTGCCGTCGATAACCCTTTTTACCTGAGATTCGTTGAGTGCGTCAACATCTTTGACAATCTCGGGTACAGACCGTCCTAATTCATGTAGCTCTTTTATCTTCGCTACCTGTTCTCGTGTCAGCGATTTTGGTCTCGCTTCAATAACTTTAATATAAAAATCATCGTCTTCCCATAATTGAGAAATAAAGGGATTAGGAATTCCTTTGTTAGGGTTTTGTCTGGTATATTCTGCAATTGCTATTTCTCTTTCCTCTAAAGAAAGAGCTGCCTTTTTGGTGATTCCGAGTTTGTGTAAATATCTGAGCCCTTTAAATCCACCAGGAATCATATTGAGGACATTTGGGTCATCAGTAAATTTATCAACGATAGCTTCCTCCCAATCCATAGCTTCTTCATAAGATTGATTAACTTCCCATAGGTGAGAACAGAAGTTGACATTCTTCAGCCCCATGCTCTCTCTCCATGCTTTGTGAAAGCTTTTACGGCTTCCTCGACGTATCTCTCCAATATGCTCTTTTAGTCGTAACAGCCAATTGCGACCAGTTATCCCTACGTAATTATAGGTATCCGAAGTGCCATCAATATGATCATGCCATGGAGTAAAACCGGTTTTCTTGTCAAAGTTTTGAGTGATCGTATGAATATAGCCTTGGTAGCCCTTATTAGCATCTCCCCATCCCTTCAATAAAAACTGTAAGGGGACTATAGTTTTCCAAACTATATTATGTTCATAGACCTGTATCCTATGTAAATAAGCTGGTCCAGGCCAAATCCGTTGAATTGCCTGAGTGTGAATATCTCTTCTTTCAATATTAGTATTCTGAGCAATCTCAAAAGGAGAATTGGTAAGCCTTTTAGATGCTTCTGGGCTATTAACTGTTTTAGTGTTATGCTTAATTAGAAAATCAATTGCCCCGACGCTATTTTGATTGATCTTTTTCAGGCACTCATCTAAACGCCGCAGCACTGGAAGACCACTTGAGGGAGGCAATAGACCATGGCAGTTTCGCACATCAAGAAATTTCAGCTTCATTTACAAGTATGGTTTATTCAGTCAATTTATGTAATCCACTACTGCGATGAAACCTTCACCCAAACCTCCCCAAATAACTCAAAGGCTCCACATCACAGATGGAATCCAGACTTCCCCTCGAATTGAACATCTTCGGACGCTTATCGAATTCAAATACTCTGTACAAATAGTAATTTGATTCGTGTTTTTGAGAGTACCTCAACTCATTCCGGCTAAAGTAGATCGGAGTGTACTTCCCAAGTTTAGTTGTTTTGACCTCAATGTATCGGTCCGTGCCGTTCTTGTTTCTGGAAAGAATATCAAAACCCGCGCCATCGCCTTGTTCTTTAGAAATCCATTCGATGGAATCAGCCAAACCGGCTTTATCTTCCTTGATCAGCCTCCACTTTTCATATTGCAGGACTAGTTCTTCCCCCCGGTCACCCAATAGCTTATTGGCTTGTTCTTTAGCGAGGTAATCAACTTTTGCAATGCGGGGCACGTATTCTGCTTTGGGCTCTTTGGCCTGAATAAGCTGTGGAATCGGCTCCAGCCACTTGGCGAAATCAATCTGTTGCGGATGACCGATGGACGCGGTAGTGAAATATTCAAATTCCTCTTTCCAGTATTCTGTGCTTTTCAAGTATTCGTCGACTGCCTGCACAAGTATCTTCTGGAAATTTGACATCGGCTTATAGCCGGAGATGAAAGGCATATCTAAGGCTCTTAGTACTGCACTGATATTCTGGTGTTTGTACTCTACGGAGCCATCTGACCTACCGTTGAGCCTTCTTTTTAGCCTCTTTCTGTGCTCTGACTTCTTGTACGGCACCCGCCTGATTTCCTTCGACAGCATATCAAAGTAATCTTTGACGATTTCCCTCACTTCATATTCTGACCAGTTTCGGCTCATCTATTGCTAGTTTCCCGCATCTGAAGGTGGTGCATATTATTGCAGTATATTAACGTACACCTCAAGAAAAAAACATCCGCCTATGCCACCCCAACCCCACCTGACCCGGCCAAAACCGCTCCTCCTCCGGCAGCCACAGCTTTTTACCCTCCAATTGCTGCAAGCTGTAGTCGCTGGCTGATTCTTCGAACAGCTTGTGATTCACCATGATGTGGTAATCCTTGCTGATCCCCACATAGCCGTAATCAAATGCAGCGTGCAGATTGGCGCAGAGCACAATGCCATTCGTCACCCGGTCATTGCCGGCTACGGCGTGCGGCTCGATATGGCAGGCTTGCAGCAGACTTTTAGGTGGGTCAACGTGCATGCGGGACATGGCACAGGTGTTTTTATACAAGCCGAGCAGCCGGATCTTGAAGAGGGAAGAACGCACAAATCCGGATTGATAAACCATTTTACTCTGGTATTTGACCTTGGGCTCTTCAAAGAATTCCAGCTCGTAGCTTTCCAGAGAATAAGGTTTATGACTTGGGAAGATCACTGCCTGCTTTTTCGGGAAGTACGTTTCCAGGATAGCCAGCCGGACCAGGTCGCGGTGCTCCTGCTTTTGAAGGAAGCTCCATACTTCTTCGGAGAAGTGCCCCGTTGCTCCCTGCTTTTCCAGATAGGTTTTACTTTTTTCTTCAGACAGTTGTCCGCCATTCACAATGACCTGCCATCCCAGCCCGTCCGATTTCAAATACAGCAGTGGGTAGTGTATTCGTTTGCTGCCTTTATTGCCATGCAACTCGTCCCAGTAATAGTCAAAGCGCTCAAACAGCCCACCATTGATCGGAATGCGGTTCTCCTCCAGCTTCAGCGTTTCCGTCCAGTCCAAGAGCGCCAGCACCAGAAGTGGTTTGTGCGGAGCGCTGTCTTTGTAGCGCCCGAGGCTCTGGAATTTTTCAAGTAGGTCTTGCATTAGTTTCAGTTCAATCTGGACACGGATACCGCTTCATCTCCCCACCCCTCCACATTAAACCCCGTCTCATAAATATAGTTCGGCGCTCTTGGCAGCGGCTGCCCGGCCCGCTGTTCGTAGGCCGCTTCGGGAAGGCGAAGCAGGGCATCGAAGTAAAGGTCCTTTGGGAAGAGGCCAGGGTTGGCCCGGACCCGCTCGTAGAAGGTACGGCCGTTGGCGAGCACAGCGCAGCGGGCGTACAGAAAGAGGTCGGCAGACAGGGATTCGTCCTCTGCCACAGAGGCTTCGGCGTAGTCCCGCCCATCGAGGTGGTAGAGTTGCCCGGCAAACCAGTCGTAAAAGTCGAGAAGGTCGGCTTCCGGGAATTGGCTGAGCTGAGCTATGGCAGGAGCGAGGACTGCTGCATCATCGCCTTCCTTCGACCAGTCGAGCGCGTGGATCACATCCCAGTACCGGGCCAGGCGCTCGTGTTGCTCAGCCAGGGTGTGCTCCACCGCCTGCAGGGTGGCTTCATCGTCCGTTTCCAGGAGTATTTTGGTCAGGCGCAGTTTGCGTTCGGCAGTGCTCATAAGCATTAATGGTATGAATGGGTAATTTAGGTAAATCCGGCCCTTTTTGCAAGTTGCCCCGCCACCTAAGCCTCCCCCACCTTATCCACCATAAAACTCAGCCGCTGCAAGTCCGCCGTGCGCTGCTCCACGATGGAGTCTTCGGCATCGAGGTGCTCCAGCCACAATTGTGCGCCGGTGAGCAGTTGCCGGATAGCGGCGGCGGTGGTGCGGCCTTTGCCCTGCAGGTAGAGTTCCAGCTCCACAGCAGCGAGCTGCAGGGCGACGGTGGCGGCTTCGAGGTAGAGAAAGCCTTCGCCTTCGCCCAGGCGCTGTTGCAGGAGGGGCAGGGCCGACCGGTAGTGTTCTCTGGATTTTGGCAGCTCCTCCTGTTCCTGATACAGTTCCCCGAGGTATTTGTGGTTGGAGGCCAGGAAGAACGCCGATTCGTTTTCCGGGAGCTGCTGCAGCAGGACCACTGCCCGGTGGTGACACTCCAATGCCTCTTCCTCCCGGCCTTCATCCTGATGGATCAGCCCGCAGGCGCCGTACAGGCGGGCGAGGAAGAGGGAAGGACCTTCCCCGGAGGCTTCCAATCCATTGATAGCCTTGTGATAGTGGTGCAGGGCCTGTTCCATATCAAACTGGTCCTGATGCACTTTGCCAAGGTCATAATGCAGGGCCCACCGCTCGGCAGGGGGCAGGTCGGTGCTCAGGGCTTCCTGCAGCAGGGCCCGGGCTTTATCAAACTGAAAGGCCTGCCTCAGCTGATAGGCTTCTTTGCGCACATTCGGGGTATCCGTATTCATGGTTGGTTATCGCTTTAATGCATGATCGGAGCTAAAATACAGACTTTTCGGGGGTAGCCCACCTAGTTTTTCAAAAGCTTCTATAATTTAATTACCTTTCCGCAATTACCTAATTTATTCGTTTTTGATATGAAAATTGACAAGCACAAGGTCGTAACCTTGCATTATAAATTACAGGAAAAGAGCGCGGAAGGCGATTTGGTGGAAGAAACCTTCGGAAGTGAGCCCCTCGTATTTCTGTACGGCACAGGCGCTATGATCCCGAAGTTCGAGCAGGAGCTTTCCGGTATGGAAAAGGGCGACACCTTCGCTTTTGGCATCCCAAGTGCGGAAGCCTACGGCGACTACAACCCGGAGGCGATTGCACCTGTGCCTACGGAGGCCTTTGTGGTCGATGGACAGCTGGCGGAAGACCTGCTGCAGGTGGGCCGTGTCATCCCCATGCGCGATAACGAAGGTAATCAGCTGCTGGGTACGGTCATGGAAGTGGGCGAAGAGCAGGTACAAATGAATTTTAACCACCCGATGGCGGGCGTCGACCTGTACTTCTCCGGCCGTATTGAGGAGGTGCGCGAGGCCACCAAGGAAGAAGTGGAGCACGGCCACGTGCATGGCAAAGGGGGCGTAGAGCATTAAGCTATGCCACCTATTATCACTGACCAAATGGGGCGCAAGGTGCAACTGCCGGCGCCCCCGCTGCGGATCGTCTCTCTTGTGCCTTCCCAAACGGAGCTGCTGGCCGAACTGAACCTGGACAAGGAGGTAGTAGGCATTACGAAGTTTTGTGTGCACCCGGAAGACTGGTTCCGCAGCAAAACCCGCGTGGGCGGCACCAAGGAAGTCAAAATGAAGGTCATCGCCGACCTGTCCCCCAACCTGATCATCGGCAACAAGGAAGAGAACAGCCCGGAAGATATCCGCGCACTGGAAAAAGACTACCCGGTGTGGATGAGCGATATTGAGGACCTGGAAGATGCCCTGGAAATGATCCGCACGATCGGGCTGCTCACCGACCGCCAACCGGCAGCCGAGGAGCTGGCCGGGAAAATCAACGGGGCCTTCATTGCTCTTGGGCAGCAGGTACAGCGCCTGCCACAGGTGAGCGCAGCTTATCTGATTTGGCGCGACCCCTACATGGTGGCGGGCCGGGAGACCTTTATTGATGAGATGTTGCAGCGGGCTGGCTTTAGCAATGTTTTCTCACGGGAGCGCCGCTACCCGGAGGTCAGCCTGGATGCGATTGCTGCCCGGGAGCCGGAGGTCATTTTACTGTCTTCCGAGCCCTATCCGTTCAAGGAAAAACACATCGCGGAGCTACAGGCGGCCTGCCCGACTTCGGACATTCAGCTGATCGACGGGGAGCTTTTCTCCTGGTACGGCAGCCGTTTGCTGCAAAGCCCGGACTACTTCAGGGCGCTGCGGGGGCGTTAATGTCCATTTCACGGCAATGCGGTTGAGCAGAATCCGTTATCTTTGTGGTGCGGGGCGTGCATTGCCCTGCACATGATTCAAAGACAGACGGCCCATGAAATACTTGTACCTTATCCTTGCCCTCAGCCTGTTCAGCCTGACCGCTCAGGCGCAGCCGGCAGATGCTCAAACCGGAAAGATTGAAAATCAGCGCCTGCTGCAGCTGAAGGAGGGCACCGCACTCCAACCTCTGCTCAAACGCGCCAATGCGAAGTTTGAAGGCGCTGTTTTCCAAAAGAGAGCAGTGGCCCGCAGCCTGAACATCCACCTGCTGGAGTTCGACCCTGCCCGCTGCCCCGCGGATGCGCTGTCGCAATGGCTGGAGGAACAGCCCGAAGTTCTTTACCAACACGCCAACTACAAGGTCGATTTCCGGACTACCCCAAATGATCCCGAATATGACCGGCAGTGGGGGGCGGAGCGCATCGGGCTGCCGGAGGTGTGGAATTTCGGTCAGGGCGGCGTCACTGCCAACGGGGATACCATCGTTATTGCGATCGTCGATAGTGGCTTTGACCTTTCCCACGAAGATATCATTGGCAATACCTGGACTAACCCGCACGAGATCCCCGGTGATGGCGTGGACAATGACGGTAACGGATACGTTGATGACATCAATGGCTGGGATTTTCGCGGCAACAGCCCTGAAATTGCCTTCGACGACCACGGCTTGCAGGTCTCAGGGGTGCTGGCAGCTACCGCCAACAACGACAAGGGTGTGGCCGGTGTGTGCTGGAATGCGAAGATCATGTACCTCAGCATCGGCACGGTGGATGGGATCGTCTCTGCCTATGAGTATGTCCTGGAACAGCGGCAGCGCTACAACGAAACCCTGGGCGCGGAAGGTGCTTTCGTGGTGGCTACCAATGCGTCTTTTGGCCTTTTCGATCCCTTCTTTTGTTCGGAATACCCCATTTGGGGCAATATGTATGACCTGCTGGGCGAAGCGGGCGTCCTGACTGGTGCCGGCACAACCAATGAGAACAGGGATATTGACGTGGTGGGCGATATGCCGACTTCCTGCGAAAGTGACTTCATCATTACAGTGCTCAACGGCACGGAAGATGAGGAAAAGTCTACCCGGTCGGGCTACGGCAAGGTCGCTATTGACATGGCGGCACCCGGTGACAACTCCTACAGCCTTGCGCCGTTCAACCGCTATGCCATTTTTAACGGCAATTCAGCGGCTGCGCCCCACCTTTCGGGTGCGATTGGGCTGCTTTACAGCATGCCTTGCGAGTTCCTGTCTACTGATGCCCTGACCAAGCCGAAGGAAACCGCTCTTTTCATACGTTCCATCCTGATTGAAAGCGTGGACCTTTTCCCTGCTTTCGAAGACATTACCGCTACGGGCGGCCGCCTCAATGTGCGCAGTGCCATGAACCTGCTTAGCGATGCCTGCGGGGGCAGTACGGGCGACCTGGGCCTGCTCAACATCTACCCTAACCCGGCGCGGGACCAACTGACCATTCAGTACGAATCGCCGGACTTTGAGACTTACGAGTTCCGCATCTACAATGCGCTCGGGCAACTGGTGTACCGCAATAACGATACGCCGGCGCGCTTCCGCGAAAAGCGTCTGGAAGTGGATGTCAGCCGCTGGCAGGCGGGGATGTACGTGGTGGAAGTCTTCAGGGGAAATAGTGTGGAGACGAAGCCGGTTATTATTCTGCAGTATTAGAATTGCTATGTTAGCATCTCTATTAGTAGCTGGCTCGGGTGATACGGGCTGGGTGCGACTTCTACGAAGTCGATCACGCAGGTGTCGCCGGAGTTAGTAACATGTGACTTCTACGAAGTCGGCTGTGTAGGTGTTGCCGGGGTTAGAAAGATGCGACTTCCAAGAAGTCGGTTACCCCGGGTATTGAGAGGATTAGCAGGGTGTAACTCTCCCAAGTTACAACTGGTAGACTGACTTCCGCGAAAGCATTTCATGCCTGTCATGAAACTGCTGTGCTTCAACGTGCAGGCACCACTTTCCACCACAGCAGGACTTCGTAGAAGTTCTATTTTACTAACCTCCAAACACCACACCTTACCCGACTTCGTAGAAGTCGCAGGTTAACCCCAGGCAGCCGAGACCCTAAGCCGGCCGAAACACCTCCCCCCGCAAATTGCCATACGCATCAAAGCTGCGCCCCAGGCTGAAAGCCACCCCCAGCACCACACTCAGCGCAATACAGACAAAAATCACGACCATAATCGCCAGCTGATAACGAATAGCCGTATCCGGTGTCGCCCCGCCGATGATCTGCCCCGTCATCATCCCCGGCAGAAAGACCACCCCCATCGTCGCCATACTCGCCACCGAAGGGTTCAGCGCCGCCTGCAGGCTGTTGCGGAAGAAAGGGATCAGCGCTTCCCAGCGAGACGCCCCCGCAGCCAGGTAGTACCGGTAAGTATCCTGCTGATCCTGCAGACGCTGGTAAAAATCAGAAAGCCCAATCACGATACCCTTGAGGGCATTGCCCAGCAACATCCCCCCGATAATGATCAGGTACTGAGCCGAAAAGATATCCGATACCGGCAGGACAAGCGCATTGAACAACAGCAGCACCCCAAGCCCACTGACCAGCAGTGCCAGAAAGACCGGCACAAAAAAGACACGCAATTGGAGCGCGCTGTTCTGAACCGCCGAGCTCGCAGCAAAGCCCACCATAGCCACCACCCAGAGCAAATTCAGCCACATATTGTCCCAGCGGAACCAGTAGATCAGCAGGACGCCGACCAGAGTCAGCTGCACCGTCATGCGCACCACCGCCACGGCCATGCGCCGAAGCATGCCCAAACGGAAATACCAGATCAGCCCGGCCGGGATCAGCAGCAGGGCGTAAAAGGCAGCCATCGCCCACAGCGATATGGGTACAGATTGGTCCATCAGGAATGCGTTGAGGTGAGGTCAAGGGTTTGGTCAGCCTGCCAACCCGGGTCGTGGGCAACGATGATCGCGGTCTTTTCTTTCAGGTTGGAGATGTAGTCCATCATCTGTGTTTTGCGGTCTGAATCCACTGCTGAGGTAGCTTCGTCCAGTAACAACAGCGGGCGGTCCAGCAGCAAGGCGCCGATGAGCGCCAGGCGCTGTTGCTCACCCCCGGATAACTCCCGAACCGGCTGTTTCAGTTGTCCGGGCTGCAGCCCGAAGCGTTCGAAGTAGCTTAGTATCGTTTGTTCAGAAAAATCTGCACGCTGATTAGCCTCAAACTGATGGACCTGCTCCAGCAATTGCCAGGCAGTACCTTCCACCCTTGGCAGCTGCTGCGGCACATAGGCTACCGATTGCCGGAGCAACCAGACCGTTTGTGCATTCAGCGGCTTCCCACCAATGTGGATACTCCCTTTGTCAGGGATACAAAACCCCAGAAGCAAGCGAAGCAGCGTACTCTTTCCGCTCCCGGAAGGCCCCTGAACAAGTAGGTGAGTACCGGCTGTAAGGTGCAGGGAAAAGTCATCAAACACCGTCTTTTGACCAAAGCTTACCGTGATGTGCTCCAGCCGGACTTCCATATCCTGAGTTATTGCTGACTGGCGGTAAGGGAAGTGGAGCGGGCAATGGCTTTCAGGGCTTCCTTTACCATCGCATCTTCCATATTCCACACTTTGTAGTAGCCCTCATCCTCGAAGAGCTGTTTGGCAATGCGGGCTTTGAGCATATGCCTGGCGGCGTGCCTGACGGGCTCACTCAGTTCGGCTGCGGCAAGAGGGTCCCCATGTTCCTCAGCGTAAGTAATCAGTCCCTGCAACATAGCATCATCGACGGTGAAGGTGGCAATGAAACGGTCCAGCCCTTGTTCTGCAAGGGCAGCGGGGTCTGCTGCTTCGCCCAGGTAGCGGAAAACGTACTGCGGTACGTATTGCCGGAGCGTCAGGTAGTCTTCATCCAGGCTGAGGGTGTCAATGGGCACGAATACATCGGGCATGATGCCACCACCGCCGTAGACGATCCGCCCGTTGTCGGTATAGTATTCGGTGGAGTCCTGTATCAGCATATTCCGGGCAGCTTCCATTTCTCCAGTCTCGTAGCGGTCGTACATCTCATGCTCGTAAGCCTCAGGGTCATCGTAGGGCTTTTGGATGGAACGGCCAGAGGGTGTGTAGTAGCGGGCAACGGTAAGGCGCAGAGCAGCTCCATCGCGGAGTTTGTACTGTTCCTGCACCAGCCCCTTCCCAAAGGAACGCCGGCCAATAATTACGCCCCGGTCGTGGTCCTGAATCGCCCCCGCTACAATCTCACTGGCCGAAGCGGAGCCCTCATCAATCAACACAACGATGTCCTCCACATCGAAGAAGTTGCGCCCGGTGGATGTATACTCGCTGCGGCTGACGGCATCGCCTTCGGTGTAGACCAGAAGTTGGTCTTTTTCCTTGAACAGCTGACTGAGCATATTGGTGGCCTGCTGAAGGTAGCCCCCGGGATTGTGCCGGAGGTCGAGCACGAGATCTTCCATGCCCTGATTCTCCACCAGCTCTTCCAGTGCTTTCATAAATTCTTCATAGGTCGTTGCGCTAAAGCGGTTGACCTTAATGTAACCGGTATTGGTGTCCAGCATGTAGGCCACGTCCACGCTATTCATAGGGATTTCATCCCGGGTCACCGTAAACTGCCGCAACTTGGTTTCCTTGCCGCGCAGGATACCGATTTGCACGTCTGTTCCCTTTTCGCCCCTCAGCATTTTGATAATATCATCGGAGTCCATGCCTACCCCGGCGATGGTGGAGTCAGCAATTTGCACAATGCGGTCGCCGGAGAGGATGCCCGCCGTTTCGGAGGGCCCGCCGGCGAGGGGAGTAACGACTACGATGGTGTCATCCAAAACCATAAATTCCACGCCTATGCCATCAAAATTGCCTTTGAGCTGTTCGTTGACGGCTTGCAGTTCTTCCGCGGAAATGTAGTTGGAATGAGGATCGAGGCGGGAGAGGAGGTCGTCAATAACTTCCTGTGTGAGCGCTTCCTTATCAATGGCGTCCACGTATTTAGCCTCCACATAGCGCAGTATTTCCTCTATTTTGCCCTGCCCGATGCCTTCGGGGCCGGGGGCTTCCTGCTCCACCACAAGCTTGGGCATATTGGACTGCATACGCATGCCCAAGAGCATACCGGTGACAAGCACAATGGCAAACAACAGAGGGAGCCAGATACTGAGTTTATTCGGAGCTGAAGGTCGATCTTGATGCATGTTCGGGACAGGGTGTAATGATTTCGCAAAAAAAAGTCAAATGCAATGGCTTCGGCGGACTGAGGCGGTAGTTCGTAAATTACCAGGTTAATACAAAAATAGGGGATTTAATGTTGCTCAAATCCGCTAGTTTTTACGTCGGCGCATTTCCGCGCGGCGCATGGGCATTTGATCGATGCGGCCGAAAAGTTCTGACATTAGCACGACATCATCCTGTTCTGTTTTGATTGTACCGTCCTTTCCAATCAACACAAATTTTAATCCGCTTTCCGGTACCGGTCCGTATTTGTCCAATAGCGAGGCGCGTATTTCGGGGCGCAGGGAGGCTCCCTCAGGGGCAATGCCGGCATCTGAGAAAAGCTGGTACAAAACCAGGTCGCGGTCTGTGACTTCTTCGGGAGTTGCCGTCCAAAGGTCAATTTGCTGCCGGAATGCGGGCTCCTCCTTGTCAGGAGCCAGCAGCAAAACGACCCGGTGCGCCCAAAGGTGCTGTTGCAGGGGCTGTGCACTCCCCAAATGAGCGAACAATAAAGACCCAATAAACCAAACGAACTTCTTCATAATTCTCGCTTTACTTCAAATGACTGCATTGCTTTTCTGAAAAATCAGAATTTCCTGCTAGTCAAGGCAATAACTGAATGCCCGTAATTGTTTACTAAAACGTCTCAAATCCCTTTCACCCATGAAGAACTTCCTCCTCCTCTCCGCCCTTTTTGCCGTACAGGCTACCCCCGCACAGGAACGCTTCGTCAGCCATGACCTCGAAGGCTACTACGACTGGTTCCACGAGCAGTCGCAGGTGGCTGACCACTACGAATCGAATACGACGCTTTATACCTTTACCGCCGACACTAAAGTACACGAAGGCCCCTGCCGGGATGCTGAAGTACTGACCACCCTGCCGCTGGCTTTTCCGGTAACGAACCTTAGCTACAATGACGACTACTTCCTCCCGGAAGACGAGATTAACGGATACGGTGATTTCTGGTATCAGGTGACGGGCCGGGATGCCAACGGAAAGCCCTTCCGTGGCTACGTCTGGGGCGCTGACATTGCCAAAAGCTACCACCGCGCCGACCTGAACAAGGACCAAACGCCTGAGTACCTCCTGCTGGGCATTTCCTCGCATGAGCGGAAAAAATTGAGAGATATCAACGGTGAACTGCGCCTGGTGCAGGATGGCAGACTATTGACCGCAAGCACAGTGCCCGGGCTCTGCCTGTTTGAGGATTGTGCTTCGAGCTCCCTCCTCCGGGTCATCAACACCCCACAGGGCTTCCCGGTCATCGAAGCCAGTACCATGACAGTGGGATGCTGGGCAGGCATTGAAAAAGCCTATTACTTCTACGATGGTGCTAACTTTAACCGCGTCTACCATGCGGAGTACACCACTGATCACGAAATTGCCAGCGAATCTTTCATCGTTAATCAGGGCGCTTCCGCACAAGTCTGCCAGTACAGCCATGAAGGCAAAGACTACGCTCCCGTCTGGAAATGCCGACCGCTAGACAGCCAAAACGACCGGGCGGAAATAGTTATGGAACCGACCCGAAACGCAAACGCTAAATAGCTTATCCGCTACTATTCCGGCTACCCAAAAAACGAAGTACAACGCAGTCCTCCTAAGCGGAAGGCTGCGTTTTTTTTTATTTTTTTTGATTTAGGCCAAACATCTGTAGCCCTCATCAGTTCAAAAGGCGCATTAGATAATTCTAAACAACCAATTGAAAATGAGATACTTATCAATCACATTTGTTTTAGTGCTTGGACTCAGTACCCTGGCATTTGGTCAGAAAAACAACGATGAGGAAGTTTCAGCAGAAACTTATGAAAGGATGATCAAGAATGCCTATGAAGTCAACCTCAGGGCTTTAGCCATTAACACCCTTGGTCTTACCGAAGAACAAATCATTGACTTTACTCCAGTATACATGGACTACATGGAGGAGCAAGCTGAGCTGATGGAAGACCGCCGCGAGATGGTTGAAAAATACAGGAAGGAACTTGCTGAAAATGACTCCGAAGAAGACAAGAATGAAGAACGTGCTGAATTTGTCGAAGATTACTGGCAAATCGATATTGATGAAATGCAGTTGAAAAATAATTACTTCGACAAACTGGAAGACCTGATTCCCTATGAGAAAGCGATGCGCTTTTTCGACATCGAGGAATCCTATCGCAGCCGTATAGCCCGTGCTCAACTTGTAGAAGTTATGCCGGTAATGGTGGAACTTGAACCCATCAAGATTGCCTACGATGTGGAAAAAGAAGCTTTTGACAACTGGAAAGCCATAAATGTTGATGGAGAAGTAAGTCTCGATCATGAATATACCTACAATGGGTTAAAAAAACTGATGAATTATGCGGAGTCCATGGTCATGATGGAGGGAATTGATGTAGATAACTTTGAACAACGTAAATCCGACATTATGAGTCTGGCGAAGGACCTGACTAAAAACTGGACCTCCACAGAACACGCGGACAAAGCAAAAAAAGCTTTCGAACACACAGCTGCATTGGTAGCTGATATTAAAGAAGAAGCTAACGTTGTGCTTTCCAACAATCAAATCAAGCACCTCAATAAAGCAGCAAGTGCGATCAACCCAAGTCAGTTAATGACTGATCAGGAAGAAAAAGTCTATGCCTTTTTTGATCATGCGCAAAGAGCGATGAACGCCTTGTCCAAAAATATTGCAATGGATAGTTACGAAAAGTACGACATTCGATAGACCAACTTGCTTCCATGTAAAGGAATAGCGCACTAGAGCTATTCCTGTCCCGCGAAAAGCTGATCGCCCCTGATTGGGGTCAGATCAGCTTTTTGTGTATATCAAATGACGTAAGTTTATCGCTTTTGCAGGCTACAGCTATTCAAATTACCTTATTTTCAGGCCATTATTAACCTTGTGAAATGGAAATATGAAAAAATGCTTACCCCTGTTGCTGGCCCTGGTACTTCCGGTACTGCTTGCCGGTCAGCAGCTCAATCATGTCCTTGGAGAAGCCCTGATCCGGCTGGAGCCAAAAGCCAGCATCCAATCCCTTACCGGCCGCCTGCAAACCTTCAACGGGCGGTCTACCAATTTCAAAGTCATAGAGGAAGTAGCACCCTACATGCGCATCTGGCGTGTGGGGTTTGACCATACGGCGGTCTCGGAAATTGACTTCCTGGCCCACCTCAACCGCATGCCGGGCATATCGGTCGCTCAGTTCAACCACCTGTTGGAGCTGCGGAGCACTGTGCCAGACGACCCGGAATTCCAAAATCAGTGGCAATACATCAATGGCGGCCTGGGCAACTGCGTGGAAGGGGCTGACATTGATGCGGACCTGGCCTGGGACATCACTACGGGTGGCACCAATGCCCTGGGCGATGACATCGTGGTTTGCATCGTGGACGACGGGCTTGACCCCAATCATCAGGACTTTGGCGACAACGTCTGGGTAAATGTCGCAGAAATTCCCGGTAACGGCATTGATGATGACAATAACGGATTTATTGATGACTACGCTGGCTGGAATACCGGCTCAGATGATGATGACATTGATGCATCCAACGGGCATGGCACCCCCGTTGCGGGCATCGTTGGCGCGCAAGGCAATAACGGCATCGGCGTGGCGGGTGTCAACTGGGATGTTAAACTCATGATCGTAGTTGGCGGTTCCGGTATAGAGTCGGAAGTATTGGAGGCCTACAGCTTCCCGCTTGCCCACCGCATGCGCTACAACGAAACCGGAGGAGCAGAAGGCTCTTTTGTGGTAGCTACCAACTCCTCCTGGGGTGTCAACTTCGGGCAGCCGGAGGACGCGCCCCTTTGGTGTGCATTCTACGACACCCTCGGCGTACACGGTATTCTCAATGCCGGTGCTACGATCAACGGTGAGCAGAATGTGGATGAAGTTGGCGACCTCCCCACCGCCTGTAGCAGTGACTTCATGATCAGCGTGACCAACCTCAACTGCACCGGCAATAAGGTCAATGGTGCAGGCTTTGGTATAGAGACGATAGACCTCGGTGCGCCCGGTCAGGGCACCTGGACAGCCGCCGAGGGCAATACCTATGGTGGATTTGGCGGGACTTCCGGCGCGACGCCTCATGTAGCGGGTGCGATTGCCCTGCTTTACTCTGCTCCCTGCGGCCAACTTACTCAACTGGCGCTGGATGCGCCGGCAGAAGCAGCACTACTGGTCCGGCAGGCCATCTTCGACGGCGTAAAGCCCAATCCGAGCCTGGAAGGTATAACGGTGACCGGCGGCACGCTCAACCTTTACAACAGCCTGCAGATGCTGCTCCAAAACTGCGGCCCCTGCCCGGGCGCATTCGGCCTGGAAGCCACGGCGGTAACAGACAGCAGCGCGACCATTAGCTGGGTATCCACAGACTCCACTTTGCAATCCAGCCTCTACTGGCGGGAAAGCGGGGACACGACCTGGCAGATTATTCCGGATACAGTAGCGCCAGTTGAGCTGAGTGGCTTAATGTCTTGCAACGCTTATGAGTTTGCCGTGGAGGAAACCTGTGCAGATACCACCGCTTTCTCCACCATCGCCACCTTCCTGACCAATGGCTGCTGTGATGCGCCGCAGGACTTGTTCGCCGAATCCACGGTGGACAGTACCGTGCTATCCTGGCGTCTGGTATCGGCTGCAAGTGCCTATCAGGTGACCGTTACCTGCCTGATGGATACCCTGACTTACGACAGCGTCTTCGCCAACACACTGACCATTACCGGGCTCGACTCTTGTCAAACCTGTGTAGCCAATATCCAAAGCTTGTGCAGTGATGACCTTTCACCCGACTCCCTGGGTACGGATATCCTCTTTGACGTACCAGGCTGTGGCAATTGTATAGACCTCGACTATTGTATGGTGGAAGGTGATACTGATTTTGAATTCATCAATGCCGTATCCATCAACGACCTTGAAAATGCCTCAGGCAACGATGGCGGCTACGGGGATTACACTGGCCTGAGCACAAGCATGGAAACCGGCGCAGGCTACACCCTGACCATTACACCCGGCTGGACATCCACTCCCTATTCAGAGAACTACTGGGTCCTCATTGACCTCAATCAGGATGGCACTTTCGACCTGAGCACCGAAGTGGTGGGCAGTGTAACCGATTCAGAGGAGACAAGTATCGAAATTCCGATCTTCATCCCAGACGATGCCCTGATCGGCAGCACCCGGATGCGAGTGGCAATGGCTTACGAAACGAGCTCTGTACCCGAATGCGGCAACAATATTGAGGGGGAAACAGAAGATTACTGCCTCGAGATTACCGACGAGATACCGCCCTGCCCTGCCCCGGGCGCTATCACTACGGACTCCATCAGTTATCAGCGTGTCTTCCTGAGTTGGGAAGGCAATAACGATATGTATCAGCTGCGCTTCCGCCCGGAAGGTGCAGCGGAGTGGTTAAGCGTTGGGGACATTGGTGCCCAAATGCTTATCCTGCAGGGATTGGAGGTTTGCACCGATTATGAAGTGCAAGTGTCTGGCTTTTGCGGTGATTTCCCAAGCGCATGGACGGAGACTTTCTTGTTCTCCACCCTCTGCAATCCGTCCTGCGACAGTGATGCAGCTATGCTTTCCGCAGGTGCCCTTACAGATACCACCGCGATGCTAAACTGGCAGGCACCCAATGCTGCATTGGGCTATGAGCTTCAAGTACGCAGAAACGGTACAGTGGCCTGGGATACTTACCCGACCACTGACCTGGAACTGCAATTGGAGAACCTCGACTCCTGCTCGGTCTACGATGCCCGCATCTGGGTCACCTGCGAGGGCGTCAACAACATCAGTCAGCCCTCCGCCATCATGAACTTCCAAACGACCTGCCTGACCGGGACCGAAAACCTGGCCCGCCAACTGCGCCTGGAAGTCGCGCCCAACCCCTTCCGGGAAACCCTCGGCATTCAATTGGAACTGGAGGGGGCGCAAACGGTGCAATACCTGCTTTACAATGCCGCCGGCCAACTGCTCCTGCAGGAGGAGGAAGCACTGGCACAGGGCATTCAGCAAAGCAGCCTGTCTACCGCTACCCTGCCTGCCGGACTGTACTGGCTGAGCGTGCGTACGGAACGCGGCGTCGCTACTATTAAGGTGATTAAGCAATAGCCCGTTTGACGGACTGACCTGCAGCGGCCGGCATTTCCAATGGAGATGCCGGCCGTTTTATTATAACCTCATTTGATAGCATCATTAAAGCAAAACATCAATTTACCAGCAATGATACTATCATATGATGCTATCAAACAACACAAGTACTTTGAGCCCACCGCAAAAAGCTATCCTTCAAATCCTGGGAATCCAACGTTTTGCGAATCAGCCTCTACTCACAATAGAAACATCATAAGCCCTGTCAGCTTCTAGTTCGCAATCTCTGCCAGATCGCTGCCATTTGACCAGCTTCCCATTGTAAAAGAATAACCAGTATTGTTCTCTCAGTCTCGGGTTGAAGCTTCCATCCAGTTCAAACCGGCTATACTGTACCACCTCCACATGCCCATCCGGATAGCTTTTCGCACAAATGGAATTATCCGGCTTTTTGCCAACGGCTTTTTGCACTTCCTTCTTGGTCATGCCCATACTTACCTTATAAAGTTTGACATCCCTGGTGGCGTTACAGCTTGCTAGCTGCATGGCGCATAATACTACGATCAATAAGTACCTCATCTGACTGTTTTTTAAGCAAGACTTACTCTGTGAAAAACATTCCCTTAAAGCCCAGTTTGACCAAACGCTGAGGTTGACACAAAAAGACCGTTCTGAGTGGCTTTAGAGGAAGCGCATACCTTCTCAATTTAAGTTTTTTGCGCCCATCTGTCAAGAGGATCCACCAATTGGGGCTTCAAACCAATACTCAGTTCAGGCTTTATGCCTAAACTCCAGGTTACACCATCTTGCTATCACTAACTGCAAAGCTTATGTCCCCACCCGCAGCACAATCTTCCCTTTGCTCTGATTGCTTTCCATATACCGGTGGGCCTCCGCCACTTCTGACCAATCGTAGACCTTATCGACAATCGGGCGCAACTGTCCGTTCGCAAACAAGGGCCAGGCAAAAAGTTGCAAATCGCTGGAGAGGCGGATTTTGTACTCCAAGTCCCGGGCGCGCAGGGTGGAGCCAATAACCTGAAGCCGCTTGCGCAAAACCGGTGCGATATTGAGGTTATCCACTTTCACCCCGCCCAGAAAAGCCAGGAGCACCATACGCCCTTCCAGCCCCATAACGTCGAGGTTTTGCTGCAGATAAGGCCCGCCGATGAAGTCCACAACCACATTCACGCCTTCCCCCTTGGTATAGTCCTTTAGCCTTTCGGCAAAATTTTCTGTCTTGTAGTCAATGGCCAGTTCCGCGCCCAGTTCCTGACAAAGGCCATGCTTGCCCGCCGATGCAGTGACCACCGGATGTGCGCCCATGACTTTGGCCAGTTGGATGGCAGCAGTGCCCACCCCGCTTGCGCCCGCATGAATTAGTACCCGCTCGCCTTCCTGCAGGTGGGCCAGCCAGCGCAGGGCTTGAAAAGCGGTAAGAAATACCTCTGGGACCGCTGCGGCCTGCACGGCATCAAAACCTTCGGGCCAGGGCAGGGCCAGGCGCTCGGGAATCACCGCATACTCGGCATAGCCACCGCCGCCCAGCAGCCCGCAGACTTTATCGCCAATCTTCCAGTGAATGACCTGCTCGCCGACTTCCACCACCTCACCGGCCATCTCCAGTCCCATAATCGGGCTATCACCTTCCGGCGGGGGGTATCGGCCCATACGCTGAAGGGTATCGGCCCGGTTGAGGGCTGTGGCTTCCACTTTGACCAGTATTTCGTTCGCGGCAGGGGTAGGGGTCTCATAATCGCCCAGATAGAGTTCTTCCGGGCCTCCAAAATCTTTAATTTGTATGGCTTTCATCGTTGTATTTTAATGGCTTCAAACTGAGCTGCAGCATCGGCCCAAAGACGCTGACGGCCAGGTGCGAGGGCGCGGGCGTGTTCAAGATAAGGCTTGAAAGTTTCAGGCTGCGTTGCCCATCTGTCCAACCAAGATACGATTTCGGCATGAGACAGGCAAAGCTCCCCGTTCCGGCCGGCCTCCACGTGGTTGGGCACATTGCCCCCGGCATACGCCAAAATAGGCAACCCTGCCGCTGCTGCTTCCTGCAGGGCCATACCGTAGGTCTCCATGTAAGCAGCTGAGATCAACAGGTTGGAGTGGGTGTAGGCCGCCCTAAGGGCTTCCTGTGTCAGCGTGCCCAGGTAGTGTACGCCTTCCAGCTTTTCCGCAACCGACAGGCACTGTTTGGCGTATGCGGGTTCCATGTCCTGATTACCAGCCAAACTGAGCACTACGCCTTCGGGTGGCGCGGCTGCCCAGGCGTTCAGCAGGGGCAGTATGCCTTTGCGTTCCACTACATTAGCGACCACCATGGCTTGAATGGGGTGGGCTATTTTGTCCTGCACCACCGGCAGCAGTTCCAGGGCGGGCTCAATCACCTCAATCGGTTTGGAAACACCCCGGTCCCGCAGGTAATCCGACGTGTAGGGGCTTGTCGCCAAATACCAGCCAAAGCGCTGCAGCCAGGGCCATTCCTTTTCCCGAAACCAGTCTGCCCCCTTCCATCCCGCCGGTGGGTGCAGGCTTTGCAGGTGGTGCACGATCAGCCCGGATTGCTTCGCAAGTGCAGGTGGCAGCGTTGGGGCAAGTAGGGTGTCTGTGAGCATCGGCACCCCTTCCGGCAGGCCCTCCGATTGGGCACTTTCGTAAATGGTGTGCCCCCGCTCGCGCAGGGCATCGATCAGGTGGCGGTTGTAAAGGTTGCCGCCGGACACAAAGGCTCCGGTATCCGGAATGAGAAAGGCATACGCTTGCTCCTTAGGCTTCATAGGCCGCCCAGGCTTCGTGCGACTCACCGAGGACGACTTTGATCCGTCCGTCAAACTGATCAGCCACAGCTGCCTTTACCTGCCCGTGAATATACAGAGCCAAAAACTCGGTAGTCGTCAGCTTGCCCTTGAATTGCGGCAGCTCGTCCAGGTTTTGATAATCCAAAGGAGCAAGGGCTTTCTTTAGCGCATCGTGAGCCAGGGCGATATCGATGACGATGCCCATTTCCGTGAGTTGACCGCTGTAGAAGGTCACATCGGTAACGTAGGTCGCGCCGTGCAGCCGCTGTGCCGGCCCAAAGTCCGGGTGTGGCAGGGAGTGCGCAATCATAATGTGCTGTCGGATGGTAACGCTGAACATATCTTATATTTTGGATGAATAATCGAAGGCAGTACCCAGAGAGGGTATAACGCCTGAGCGCAGTTCCTCAAAAAAAGCCGGCGCCTGTGCGAATGGCAGCAGTTGGGTGATATGAGCATCGTAGCCCGGGTCCCCCAGCAATTTCATCACCAGGGCTTTACGGCGGTGAAAATCCCAGCGTACCTGGTGGCCTGACGGAAGATTGGCCACCTGCGAGCTGATGATTTGCTTGCGCCCGTAGTGGAAATCGCCGCCCAACTGCACTTTTGCTTCCTGCTCGCCGTACCAGCTTAGTTCGATGATCTTGGCTTCCTGCCCCACAGCATCTATAGCTTGTTGCAGCCCATCACCTGTGGCGGTGGTATGAAAAGCGAGGTCTGTCGGCTGTCCATCCCATGCTTCAAACCCCATTTCCAGGTGCTGCGACCGGCGTTGTTCATTTGTTTCTGCCACCTGCACCTGTACGCCCGGCATGCGCGACAGGGTCCGGGCCAGTAAGCCCCCGATCATCCCGAAACCCACCACCAGCACCCGGTCGCCCAGGCTGACACCGCTGTCCCAGATGGCATTCACCACTGTCTCCATATTGCTGGCCAGGGTTGCCCGCAGCACAGGGACTTCAGGAGGAATAGGAAATAGCGCTTCAGCAGGGGCACAGATTTCCGTTTGATGGGGCCAGAGGGTATGCACCATTTGTTCATGCAACGGATGGCCAGGCGCTTCCACTTGCCCTACCCAGCTATAGCCATAGGTCAGCGGGAAGCTGAAAGTGCCAATCATACCCGGTACCCGCATATCGGTATGCAGGGAACGGGGCACCCCACCGGTGGCAACGAGGCGTTCTGTACCGGTGCTGACCAAGGAGTAATGCGCCCGTACACGCAGGCCTTCATCGGAATGCTCAGCGGGCTGAATAGCGGATTGAATATCCGAAAGGTGCCATAGGGCATGAGACATATTTACTGACTTTTTGGCGTGGCGGTGACTTCCGGAGTAACCGGGACCGACTGTTGTATATTTTCGGGTATGCCCACGAACATCATCGTATCGCCCACCGGCTCAAAAGTGAAGCTATGGAAAGCAATGGCTTCGTCTACTTTAGCGATTGGCGCGAACTGCACAGCTCCCATGCCCGAGCCAAACAGCATGGGCGAAATATGCAACTGCAGGATATCTACTGCTCCGTCTTTCAGGAAACGGGAAGTGGTGGTGGGGCCCCCTTCCAGATAAACGGTCCGAATGCCCCGGCTATACAGCGCCTGCAGTACCCGAAGGGAACATGCTCTGCCCTCCGGTGAGTCTGGCAATTGCGTGTAATCCACGGGGGCATCCACACAGGCTTTTGTAGTGCCATACACAAAGATGGGCTGATCACAGGCTTTTAGCAGGGAATCGTAATCCGCATCAGGACGGCCCACCACCACGCGGATGGGATGCTCGCCGGCTACATGCCGGACCGTCAGCCGGGGCCGGTCGCAGGCCAGAGTGCCGCCACCAATCAGTACGGCATCGCATAGTGCACGCATGCGGTGGGCGTGCACCAGGTTTTCGTCATTGCCAATCCATTTGGAGTGGCCGGATTCGGTGGCGATTTTACCATCGAGCGACTGTGCAAAGTGGGCTACCGTGCAGGCGCGCTGCATTTGATCCGCCATTTGGGGCAAAAAAAGGTAGGGCAGGTAAGTTCGAAGGTATTGAAGAACAACGGCATCGAAGTCTCCGTGCTTGCGTATGCTAAAACGTAAAGTATCTATTCTCTGGAGGTGGGCCTGACCGGGAAGGGGATCGTGGGCGCCTGTGTCAAGCGCGATATAAACGACTTTATCTGCGGAAAGCGGCTTGTTAAGAGAAACTTCGCCGGATGCGGAAAGGCAGGCAAAATGGACAGGCGGGGTGGTGCGTGACAGAGCCGCACGCAATGCTAAAATCCCATTCCATAGCCCATCTGTCATTGTTTACAGCTTAAATAAATGCCCCATTTCGTCCTGCTTTGTCTTAAGGTATTTAAAGTTCTCTTTCTGCGGCTTGATGATCAGTGGCACGCGGGCGAGCACATCGATTTCCGCATCGTCAAAAGCACTGATTTTTTCGGGGTTATTGGTCAGCAGGTTGATTTTGTCGATCCCCAGTTCCTGTAGCATTTCGATAGCGATGTTGTACTGCCGGGCGTCTACTTCCAGCCCCAGGTGGATATTCGCATCCACGGTATTCATGCCTTTATCCTGTAGGTTATAGGCTTTCAGCTTGTTGATGATGCCGATGCCCCGGCCTTCCTGCCGCAGGTACAGGACCACGCCCCCATGCTCAGCGGCCAGGCGCAGGGCTTCTGCCAGTTGCTCCCCGCAGTCGCAGCGTTTGGAACCAAAAAGATCACCGGTGATGCATTCAGAGTGCAGGCGCACCAGAATAGGTCCGGAGGGGTCAGCGTCTTTATGGATGAGCGCCAGGTGCGGCATCCAATCCTCATCACTTTCTGAAAAGGCGACCATATTGAACTCGCCCCAGGGCGTTGGGATCATGGCTTCTGCCTGCCGTTTCATTGCTGTTGCGTTTTTTTGCTGAATCTGCTTTACCATCCCCTTTGTATCATTAGCGCAGTGGCTGCCCGTTGTTGGGGCAGGCACCTGATCATTCTTTTATTTCTTTTCAAACCTTATTTCACGCGAAAAGTTTTGATGAGCGGAGAATGCAGGCTTCGGGCTTCTCATCCTGGAAAAGAGGAGGGCTGCTTTCACCTTCTGTGACGAATATCATTTTACTTTACAAAAACTAATCCTACTTTTGAAGTGTATTTGAGATAGTCACCATGAAAAACATTGCTCAATTTATGGCATTTTATTTCCTGCTCGGCAGTTTCCTGCCCGGAGCGGACTTTAGCCAGTTGAGCAAACTCCCCTCGGCACTCCGGCACTTTCAGTTGCATAAAGAACTGGCTGCCGATCAGGGCGACACCGTGTCATTCCACCACTTCATGGGTGCGCATTTCTGGAATCCTGACCATCATGACCATGGTGACGGAGGTCAAAGTCATAAAGACCTGCCGCTGAAGCATGTGCATTCTTTCGACCACCTCGTCTTGCAGTTTCCTTATGTCATCTCTCCTGCACCGGCAGAAAACAGACATTTCCTTACTGAGAGGCCCCTCAGCTTTCTGCCGCACCACCACCTCACCAATGTTTTCCGACCACCCATTCAGGCCTGATTAGTATTCTGCTTTACCGGCGGAGCGATCTCCGCTATTCTTTTTCAAGTCTGAATTGAACCACACATGATCAAAGCAATCATTGAGTTTTCCGTACGGAATAAACTCATCATTCTCCTGTTGATAGCGGGGTTGATCAGCGCAGGTATTTACAGCCTGTCCCGTCTCCCCATTGATGCTGTACCTGACATCACCAACAATCAGGTGCAAATTGTAACCGTCTCCGGCTCTCTGGCCCCTCAGGAAGTCGAGCAGTTTATCACCTACCCGGTCGAAATCGCTGTAGCGAATATACCGGACGTTACCGAAATCCGCTCTATTTCCCGCTTCGGGTTATCGGTCGTAACCGTAGTATTCGAGCCCGGTGTACCTATATTACAGGCCCGGCAGTATGTCAAAGAACAGCTAGGCATGGCCGAGCAGGAAATCCCGCCCGGACTGGGCACACCGGAGCTGATGCCGATTACCACCGGGCTGGGCGAAATTTACCAGTATGTCCTGCGCGTGAAGCCTGGCTATGAGGATCAGTACAGCCCTATGGAGCTGCGCACCATTCAGGACTGGATCGTCAAGCGCCAAATGGCGGGCACTAAGGGGATCATTGAAATCAGCAGCTTCGGGGGCTACCTCAAGCAGTACGAGGTCGCCCTGAACCCGGTCACCCTACAGGGCTACGACATTGCCATTAGTGAAGTCTTCGATGCCCTGGCCCGTAATAATCAGAACAGCGGTGGCAGCTACATCGAAAAAAACACCAATGCCTACTACATCCGTACCGAAGGTATGGTACAAAGCTTTGAAGATATCGAGCAAATCGTGGTGGCGACCCGCAACGGCACGCCGGTTCTGATCCGCGATGTGGGCGAGGTGCAGCTCGGCAGCCCAAAACGCTTTGGGGCGATGACGATGGATGGGAAAGGCGAAGCCGTTGGGGGCATTACCCTCATGTTCAAAGGCGCCAACTCCTCGGAAGCCATCGCCAATGTGCACGACCGGGTGGAACAGGTCCGGGAATCCCTGCCGGAAGGCATTGAGCTTTATCCCTATCTCGACCGCTCTGTACTCGTCGGCAAAACCATCAACACCGTCAAAAACAACCTGCTGGAAGGCGGGCTGATCGTGGTCTTCGTCCTGGTGCTCCTGCTGGGCAACCTGCGGGCGGGGCTGATCGTAGCTTCGGTTATCCCCCTTGCTATGCTTTTTGCCCTTATCCTGATGAGCTACTTCGGACTGTCAGCCAACCTTATGAGCCTCGGCGCGATCGACTTTGGTATCGTGGTGGATGGAGCCGTGATTATTGTGGAAGGGGTATTGCATGCCGTTTTCACCTATCATGTAGGCAAACAACTGACGCAAGCTCAGATGGATGACCTTATCATCGACGAGTCTGCCAAGCTCTTCCGCTCAGCCGTATTTGGGGTATTTATCATACTCACGGTGTTTATCCCGATCATGACGCTCACGGGTATTGAGGGAAAGATGTTCCGGCCTATGGCGATGACGTTCAGCTTTGCGGTGCTGGGTGCGCTTATCCTTTCGCTCACCTATGTACCGATGATGACCGCCTGGGTGATGCCGCGAAATATAAAAGCCCATAAAACTTTTGCAGACCGTATCGTTAACTTTTTACGCAAGCTCTACCGCCCCACACTTGAGGGTGCGCTACGCCTGCCACAACTGGTGCTGGGTGCCACACTTGCAGTCCTGATTGGCTCCGTGCTCCTGTTCCGCACCCTGGGCGCTGAATTCCTCCCTACCCTGGAAGAAGGCGACCTGGCCATGCAGATGGCTATTCAGCCGGGCAGCTCCCTGCAGGAGAGTGTAAAAACCGCTGGCAAAGCCGAAAAGATCCTCCTCGACAATTTCCCGGAAGTGGAGCACGTCGTTTCTAAAATCGGTACGGCCGAAGTCCCCACCGACCCTATGGCTATTGAGGATGCCGACATCATGATCATCCTCAAACCGCAGGGAGAATGGGTGAGCGCTACGGACCGCGAAGGGCTGGTCAATGCCATGAAGGAAAAACTGGACGTCATTGCCGGTGCTTCTTTTGAGTTTACCCAGCCCATTCAGTTGCGCTTCAATGAGCTCCTGACCGGCGCCAAGACGGATATCGCCGTGAAGATTTTTGGCGAGAATACCACCGTGCTTAAACAGCAGGCTGACCAGGCGGCGGACATTATCAAAGGCATTCCTGGTGCCGGCGACGTCAAAGTGGAACAAACCGAGGGCCTGCCCCAACTGATGGTCGAATTCAACCGGCCAAAGATTGCAGAGTACGGGCTGGATATTGAACAGCTCAACACCCTGGTGCGCACTGCTTTTGCCGGGGAAACGGCAGGAGTGGTCTTTGAGAATGAGCGAAAGTTCGACCTCGTGGTCCGTCTTGATCAACCAAGCCGGCAGGAGCTTGACCTACAGCAGTTGTTCGTCCATCTGCCCGACGGTCGGTCTTTGCCGATGAGCGAGATAGCCCGGGTGCATTACACAGAGGGCCCGATGCAGATTTCCCGGGAAGGCACCCGCCGCCGCATCAACATCGGAGTGAATGTGCGCGACCGGGACGTAGCGAGCCTGGTGGCTGATATCGAAGCGCAGCTCAAATCCGGGCTCGATTTGCCTGCCGGTTATTACATTAAGTACGGTGGGCAGTTTGAGAACCTGGAGGCGGCCAAAGCCCGGCTGGGAGTCGCCGTACCGGCAGCCCTGGCGCTGATCTTCGTTTTGCTTTACTTCACCTTTGGCAAACTGAAGTACGCGCTGATGATCTTCACGGC
Organism: Phaeodactylibacter sp.; assembly: GCF_022763345.1. GTDB lineage: Bacteria > Bacteroidota > Bacteroidia > Chitinophagales > Saprospiraceae > Phaeodactylibacter. The sequence goes on along the minus strand of NZ_JALEGS010000017.1, from coordinate 33,995 downwards.
CGTGCCTACTGCCGCCGTTGGAGGCATTCTGGGGCTCTGGGCCAGGGGCATGCCGTTCAGTATTTCGGCAGGCGTTGGGTTTATCGCCCTCTTTGGCGTTGCGGTGCTGAATGGTATCGTACTCATCAGCCACTTCAACCGGTTGCGGTACGAAGAGGGGTACACGGATATCCGGAAAGTCGTCATTGACGGCGGGCTGGCACGGATGCGCCCGGTGATCATGACGGCCACGGTGGCAGCACTGGGCTTTTTACCGATGGCGCTTTCCACCTCTAATGGCGCGGAAGTGCAAAAGCCGCTGGCGACGGTCGTTATCGGCGGACTGATCACAGCGACCCTGCTTACCTTGCTCGTCTTACCGGTGCTTTACTACCTGGCGAATAAGAACCTGAAACCGGCTGTCCCTGGTGCAGCAGTGATTGCAATGCTGCTCCTGGCCACACCGGCTATGGCTCAACAGCCACTCACACTCGACTACGCCACACAGCAGGCGCTGGAGCTTAATCCGGACCTGCAAAACAGTACGCTGAGCATCCAACAGGCCCAACTGGGCATTACCGCGGCCCGCGAGATCCCCCAAACGGAGTTCATGGCCGGCTTCGGGCAGTACAATACCACGATGGGGGATTATCAGGTTTCGATTACGCAGCCCTTGTCTCCATTCGGGTTGAATAAAAAACAGGAGGCGGCGGCCCGCGCTCAACTGGCACTGTCTGGTAGCCAACAGGCGTTGCTGGAGCATCAGGTCACCTTTGGCATCAGGCAGGCCCGGCAAAACTGGCTGGCCGAACAGGCCCGCCTGCAATTGTACCAACGGCAGGAGCTGGTGTTCCAAAATCTGGCCGACCGGGCAGCGCTTCAGCTGCGGGCCGGTGCCATCGACCGCTTGTCGTACACCCTGGCTCAACAGCAACTGACACAAGCCCAAAGCGCTACCCGCCAAGCCCTGCAACAGGAGGAACAAGCGTTCCGCCGTTTCCAGCAGCTGGCCTATAGTCCGGCATCGGTCCGGCCGTCAGATTCCCTACAGGCGCTCATTTCAGGAACGGCAGACACCACGGCTGCCCTACAGGCTTTTCTCCGCCCGCTGGAGCAGGAAATGCAGGCCGCTGCTGCAAAGGCCGAGGTGGAAGCCCAACGCCTGCAGCCACAGTTATCGTTTGGGTACATGCAACAAAGCATTCGCCCCGACCTACCACTGAATGCCGTTCAGATCGGGCTGCGGGCACCGATTTTCCAAAAGAGTCAGCGCGCCCGCATCGCTCAGGCAGAACTGGAGGCGACCAAAGCCGCGCAGCAACTGCAAGGGCAGCGGCAGCAGCTCGAACAGGAACGGCAGATGGCTCAGGTGCAATGGCAGCAACTGGCCCGGCAACTGGAAGAACAGGGCCCGGCACTACTGGCTCAGGCCCGGCAGCTGCGGCAGCTTGCCCAACTGCAACTGGAGCAGGGGGAAGTCAACTACTTTCAGTACGCTCAGAGCCTAAATGCGGCCCTAAGCAGCGAGCTCGAACGCATTAACCTCACGGTCCGCTACAATCAGGCGATGCTGTACCTCGAATTTCTATCTCAGTAATCCACTTTAAAACAACCACCATGAAATACGTATTTTTCATCTTCATCCTTTCCGCGAGCCTAATGGCTTGCCAAAACGAAGCCGCACCGGCCGACGGCACTGAAACGGCGGCAGCTACCGAAACTGCTGATGGCCTCATCCACTTATCTGCCGCCCAACTGAAGGAGGCAGGCATCCAAACCGGACAGCCCGAGCAGCGGGAAATTCCGACTTACCTTTCCTGCTCTGGCACCATTGATGTGCCCCCGGCTTATCAGCAGGCGGTGCACAGCCCGGTGATGGGTTTTGTGCGCAACATCCGCCATCTGCCCGGAGAGCAGATCCGGCGGGGCGAACGCCTGGCCAGCATTGACCACCCTGACTTGGTGCGGCTTCAGCGGACTTTCCTGGAAACGGCTGCACAGCTGCCTTACCTTCAAAAAGATAGGGACCGTAAGGCGGAACTGGCGCAGTCGGATGCCGCTTCTCAGAGAGACTATGAACTGGCGATATCGGAACTGTCCATCATGCAGGCCCGGTACGAAGGCCTGAAAGCCGAGCTGGAACTCATCGGTATCGATGCTAAAAATGTGGAGGAAACGAAGAAAATTCAGTCTGCAATCGGCATTTATGCACCCGCCGGTGGTCAGCTCACACACGTGGAAGTCCGTTCTGGTCAGCTCGTACAGCCGGAGACCATGCTTTTCCAGGTCACCGACGATAGCCACCTCCACCTGGAGCTGCAAGTCTATGCCAAAGACCTGCACCGCGTGAAAAAAGGACAGCCGGTGATCGCCAACCTGCCGGGCGAAGAGGCACCGATAACCGGTACAGTGCACCTGGTGAACCAAAGCATTGATATGGAGCAAAAGACCGCACGTGTGCATGTCCACCTGGATGAAGGCACCTCCAAACTGGCGATCGGCAGCTTCCTGTTTGCCAAAATACAGACAGACAGCCGCATGGCACTGACCGTGCCGGAAGAAGCGCTGATCCGCTCCGGTGAAGAAGCCTTTGTCTTTCAGGAAACCGGGAATGGCTTTCAGCGAATACCGGTAAAGCCGGGCACCGCTGCCGATGGGTATGTAGAGATTAGTGGAAACAATATCACCGATCGGACGCCGGTGGCGCTTAAGGGTGCGTATTATATTAATGGTACAGAGTAAATCGAACGTGGGGAGGCACCTGTGAATTACGGGTGCCTTCTTTTATGTGGTATTACACGGTAGATTGATCCATCCGCAGACTTTCTTATTCCAAAAGCCTTTTTCCTTGTCTTCGAAAAGGAACTATAGCTGGATACCTCCCTTGATGTGCTAAGTCTACTCTTCTTCACTTGCTAGCCTTGAAGTACTGGAAAGAGCTTGCTTCAATTCTTCTTGTAATTCTCCTACTATTTGCGCTATCATTCGGTTTGAAATATTGTCTTGTTCTGATTTATCGTAAATAGATAATAAATAAATATCGGTATCTTTTGGTTTTTGGACTAGTTTAGTCTCAACGTAAGTAATTATCCTCATGCCACCACTTTTGCCTTTGCCTTTGCTTCTAACCGCGAGCCTTACCTTGTAAACATTTTCACTGATTTGGACTCCAATTCTTGGTTCCCCCTCTAGTTCTGCCGTAAAATCCAGAAGCTCCCGCCTCAAAGAGCGGTATTTTTTGATTAATTTTTTCGCTTCTCTTTCAAAGTTCGGGGTCAATATAACATTAACACTCATCTAAAAAGTTTTGCATCGTGCGTCTTGGTAACTCACCGGATTGGATCTGCTGTACCTCATCGAAGGCTTTCCTTAAACGCTCTTTAAGCTTTTTATATTCAAAGAATTCGCTCAGCTCATTTTGAAAGTCTTCCCATTCTGCAAATGGGATCATTACCGCCTTCTTGTTGCCGCTTTCATCTACCACAAATTCAAGATTCATTTTTCCCATTTTTTAACTGTTTGTATCCAATAATACAAAAAACCTCTACCCATTTTAGTTCAATTCTCCATTGTTTTTCTGGTCTGAGTCCGGACTAGTGTGTGACTAAATCATAAAGTCAATATTCAGGTCTGTTAGGCCGGGAAACAGGCCGCCCCTTTCCCATCTTTTGCCGAAGTATGTTATTTTTACGGCTAACTATCATAAACGACCTGACCACCCATGACCGCAAAATCCAACCTTCCCAACCGCGCGGAGCGCAGAAAAGCTCAGCAGCGCAAACAACGCAACCTTATCCTTTTGATGGCTATTCTCGCACTCCCCGTTGTCGGGGGGCTAATCTATATGTCTATGCCAAAATCCACACCCCAGGCTTCGGGGCCACAGTTTACCAAACAGGGTACGCTTACGTTTTATGCAGAGCAGGGCGATCAGGCGATCAGCACTATCGATATCGAAATCAAAGCTGATGATATGGGCCGGGCAGAAGGCATGATGTGGCGCAAGTCCATGGAAGAGGATCAGGGCATGCTTTTCATTATGGAGCGGGCAGAGCCGCAGTCCTTTTGGATGCGCAATACTTATGTCCCCCTAGACATTATGTTCATCAGTGAAGAGCAGCGCATTCTGAATATCCGTAAGAATGCACAGCCCCAAACGCTGAGCCCGCAGACGAGTCAGGGAGATGCCAAATATGTACTGGAGGTAATTGGAGGCCTGTCTGATAAGCTGGGGGTAAAGCCGGGCGACCGGATTGAATTTGAGCGCCAATAAGACTATGCTGGGAATTCGCTTCAGAAGCGAATTCCCAGCATAGTCTAAAAAAATCCCCCCGACGCGGTCTTGCCGTGCCGGGGGGATTATAACAATTGTACTAGAAAACCCGCTGAGCGGGATCAATATTACCCATTCTCGAGGGCAGCAGCACCGCCCACGATTTCGAGAATTTCGTTTGTAATGGCTTCCTGACGCGCTTTGTTATAGGAAATCTTGAGGTCGCGCAGCAGTTCCTGAGCGTTCTCCGTTGCTTTGTCCATAGCCGTCATACGGGCACCGTGCTCAGAAGCGTGGGTGTCAAGGACGTACTTTTGGAACTGCGTTTGAAGGATGGTCGGAATAAGGTATTCCAGCAATGCTTCCTTACCGGGCTCGAAGATATAGTCAGCCAGCATGCCTTCCGTTTCTTCTTCACCAGCTTCCGCCTCAATCTTAGGGACAGGGAGGAACTGCTCCACCTGGGTAATTTGAGTGGCAGCATTTTTGAACTTGCCATAGGTCACATCCACTGCATCAAAGTCACCATCCTCGAAACACTGAATGAGCATCTTAGGCACCTCAGAAACGTTGTCGAAGCTCAGGTTATCAAAGAGATTGACATAGCCCGGGATGAAGTCCAGATCCGGATAGCGCTTTTTAAAGTACTCCGCTCCTTTCTTACCGATGCATAGCATGCTCAGGTTACCGCTTTCGCGCACCGCAGCATACTTGGTGTTCACCAAATGAGCTGCAGCTTTGGAGATGTTGGAGTTGAACGCACCGCAAAGACCACGGTTGGAAGTCACCACGACGATGCAGGCTTTCTTTACCTCGCGCTCTGCGCCAAGGCTGCTGCCGGCATCTCCTTCCAGATTGGAAAGGATGTTGCGCAGTACCTGATTCAGTTTATCAGCATAGGGGCGCATTTGCAGGATCGCGTCCTGCGCACGGCGCAGCTTAGCCGCTGACACCATTTTCATCGCCTTGGTAATCTGCTGAGTATTCTGAACCGACTTAATACGGTCCCGTACCTCTTTTAAGTTAGCCATCTATAGCAATTTTGCCGGCAGCCGCCAGGGGCTGCCGATCAAATAATGTATTGTCTTACTTCTTGTACTGTGCAGACAGTTCGGCTGCCAGTGCTTCTACCTTGTCCGTAGCTTCCTTATCCAGCTTGCCAGCCCGGAATGTATCGAGTACATCAGGATGCTGCTTCTCCAATGTGGTCAGGAAGAGCTCTTCGAACTCCTTCACCTTGTCTACCGGTACATTACGCAGTTTGCCTTTGGTACCCAGGTAGATAATCGCTACCTGCTTCTCAACCGATACCGGAGAGTACTGTGGCTGCTTCAGGATTTCCACGTTACGCTTACCCTTATCCAGTACGGCTGTGGTTGCAGCATCGAGGTCAGAACCAAACTTAGAGAATGCCTCCAGTTCGCGGTACTGTGCCTGATCAAGCTTCAGGGTACCGGCTACTTTCTTCATGGACTTGATCTGAGCCGAACCACCCACACGGGATACGGAGATACCTACGTTGATCGCAGGGCGTACACCGGCGTTGAAGAGGTTGGACTCGAGGAAGATCTGACCGTCGGTAATGGAAATTACGTTGGTCGGGATATAGGCAGAAACGTCACCCGCCTGCGTCTCGATGATCGGCAGGGCCGTCAGTGAACCACCACCTTTCACCAATGGCTCGCCTTTTTCGTCTTTGGCGTTGGCCAGGGTATCCGGCAGGTCGTTCATATTACGGGCAATCTCGTCGTTGCTGATGATCTTCGCTGCACGCTCCAGAAGGCGCGAGTGCAGGTAGAATACGTCACCAGGGTAGGCCTCACGGCCCGGAGGACGGCGCAGCAACAGGGATACCTCACGGTAAGCTACCGCCTGCTTGGACAGGTCATCATAAATGATCAGGGCTGGGCGGCCTGTATCACGGAAATACTCGCCCACAGCAGCACCAGCAAATGGTGCGTAGAACTGAAGCGGCGCAGGGTCAGCAGCTGAAGCAGAAACGATAACCGTGTAGTCCATCGCTCCGTTATCTTCGAGGGTCTTCGCTACGTTGGCAACGGTAGAGGCCTTCTGGCCAGAAGCTACATAGATACAGAAAACCGGCTCGCCGCGCTCATAGAACTCACGCTGATTGATGATGGTATCGATCGCAATCGCCGTCTTACCCGTCTGACGGTCACCGATGATCAGCTCCCGCTGTCCACGGCCGATTGGAATCATGGCATCGATAGACTTGATACCAGTTTGCAGCGGCTCGTTTACCGGCTGACGGTAGATTACACCCGGTGCTTTGCGCTCCAGAGGCATTTCGTAAGTCGTGCCTTCGATAGCACCCTTACCGTCGATTGGCTCACCCAGCGCGTTCACTACGCGGCCAACGAAGCCTTCCCCTACTTTGATAGAAGCGATGCGGTTGGTACGCTGTACACGGCTGCCCTCACGGATGCCATCACTTGGGCCCATGAGTACCACACCTACGTTGTCTTCTTCCAGGTTCAGAACGATCGCCTGTGTGCCGTTATCAAATTCCACCAGTTCACCAGCCTGTGCTTTGGTCAAACCGTACACACGCGCAATACCGTCACCTACCTGAAGTACGGTACCGTACTCTTCAAGTTCGGTTGCGGAGCTGAAACCGGAGAGTTGTTGTTTGAGTATTGCTGAGATCTCATCAGGTTTTACATCAACCATGTCTGAAAAATTTTATCACTGCGCGGTGCAGCGGGTTTTCTAGTATTAAAGTCGTTAATTGGATACCTGCGAAACGTAGAGGTTATCCCTAAACTGACGCTTGAGCCCATCCAGTTTGCTGGCTAGGCTGGCGTCATAAATTTTATCGTCAAATTCCAGTACGAAGCCGCCGATCAGGTCGGGGTCCACAACGGAAACGATTTCTACCTTCTCGTCTGTAGCTTTGCTTTCCAGCAATTTGACCTTGATCGCCTCCAGCGTTTTCTCATCCAGCTCGGTCGCCGTAGTGACCGTAACGGTGGAGATGTGCATGAGGCGTTTGTACTGTGCCAGGTATTCCGTCACGATTTCCGGCATGTAGCTTTCACGCACTTTGGTGGTCAGCACGTCAAGGAAAGAAGAGGTCAGTTGATCAAATTTCCCTTCGAAGAGGGTTTTGAAAATCTGCTTCTTCTTGTCGGTCCCCACTACCGGGCTTTTGAGCAACAGGTACAGGTCGCGGTTGCTGAGCAATTCTTTGAAGGTTTCCATGTCCTTCGTGACGGCTTCGAGCTTATTTTGCTCCTGAGCCAGCTCAATGAGCGACTTTGCGTAGCGGGAAGCTATTCTTTGTACAGACATATCAATTTATAGTTTTCGATAAGAAATGCCGGGGCAACGCTTACCGATGGCTTAGTTCATTTTGATGTCATCGACCAGTGAGCTGACAAACTGCTCCTGACCCTTCTTGTCGTCCAGTTGGCGGCGCAGCAGCTTCTCAGCGATTTCGATAGACAGCACACCTACCTGATTTTTCAGGTCCGTCATAGCAGCCAGGCGCTGATTTTCGATATCCTGCTTGGCATTATTGACGATTTTGCGGGCTTCGTCCTGTGCTTTTTCCTTAGCTTCTTTGACGATCGCCTCTTTGGTTTCCTTAGCCTCTTTCAGGATTTTAGCGCGCTCTTCCTGAGCCTGACGCAGCAGTTCTTCATTCTTAGACTGCAGCGCTGCCATTTCTTCACGGGCATTGCGGGCCTCATCGAGGGCATCCTGAATATCATTTTCCCGTTTTTTCAGGGCATTTTGGATAGGGCCAAAAGCCATGCGGCCGAGCAAGGCCCAAACCAGCAGGAAGATCAGAGTCGTCCAGAAGATCAGGCCCGGATCGGGCTTGATAACGGAGAAGTCAGCCAAAAACAATACGTTAGCCATTGTATCGAAAAAGTTTAGAAGGTAATTTTTGTTAATCCAACCAGCTCACTCAAGACAGGAGGCGCAGACAGCCAACCGCTGCTGCAACCACCCTGTGCTTTAATTCCGTGGCGTAGGGCTTAGCCCAACAGGCCTACAACGATCGCGAACAGTGCCGCACCCTCAACGAGTGCTGCTACAAGGATCATGTTGCTTCGGATATCACCGGCAGCCTCAGGCTGACGAGCGATAGCTTCCATTGCTTTGCTACCGATCAAACCGATACCGATACCTGCGCCGAGTGCTGCTAATCCAGCTCCAATTGGTCCCATTGTTATGAGATTTTATATGAGTGAGTAAATAAAATGCTTAGTGTGCGTGTGCCTCATCGTGGTGGTGCTCCTCTACCGCTGCTCCGATGTAGGAGGCAGACAGGATGGCAAACACGAAGGCTTGCAGCGCGGCCACCAACAGCTCAATCAGGTTCATGAAGGCAGTGAACAAACCACCTACCACTGCACCTGCTGCTGCTCCTCCGGTATTGGCGCCGTTGTCGCCAAAGAGGAAGATCAAACCGATAAGGCTCAGGATGATAATGTGCCCAGCCGAGATGTTCGCAAACAAACGAATCATCAGGGAGAAAGGGCGGATAAACAGGCCAAGGATTTCCACAGGCGTCAGGATAATTTTCACCCAGCCCGGAATGCCCGGCATCCAGAATATATGCTGCCAGTAGTCCTTCTTACCGTTCAGGTTCACCACGATGAAGGTGAATACCGCCAGTACCAGCGTCACGGCGATATTGCCGGTAACGTTTGCACTGCCCGGGAAGAAAGGAACCAAGCCCAGCAGGTTGCAGAACAGGATGAAGAAAAACAGCGTCATCACGAAAGGCTGGAAGCGCTCGTAGTGCTTCTCGCCGATCATAGGCTTCGTGACTTCATCACGCATGAATACAAAGAACACTTCAAAGAACGACTGAATGCCCGATGGTGCCTTTCCTTCGTTCTTCTTGTACCCGCGGGCTACCGCATTGAAGATGAAGATCAGCAGCAGGGCTGCCAGGAGCATGGTAAAGACATTCTTGGTAATAGAGAAGTCGTAAAATGAAGTGATGCCGCCACCCATCATGCCACCGTCGAGGGTACTGGGTGCGTCAAGCTTGTAAGATTCATTTTCGTAGTTGACGTAGTAAACGTCTTTTTCTTTTCCTTCTTCGTCCGCTTCAACCTTGTGATCGATGTGTCCAACGTGTACTTCGCCTTTAGGGAAGGAAGCATCGGCGACGCGGTTGATACGCCCGTGGTTGAGTACGTAGCCATCAACGGCGGTGTGGCCGTGCTCAAACATGGCAGAAGTACCGGTCGTCCAGCCATGGTCCGGTGCATAAAGGAAAACAGGAAGTGGGATGTGCACGCCTTTCCAGATATGGAACTCATTGGCATCGGCAATATGGTGCATGACCGTCGCTACCGGATCGTAGCCTTCGCCGTGCTCTTCGTTCTGATTGTGCTCTTCGTGCCCTTCGGCCTGTTCGTGCCCGGTATGGTCGTCATGGCCGTGATCGTCATGTTGCGCAAATGCAGGGCTCATAAAGCCGGAGAGGGCCAGGGCCAGTGTCAGTATGCAGAACTTCTTGATGTCCACTTTCACTATTCTTATGCTTTAGTAGGCTTTGCTTAATAGAGGTGCAAAAACCAGGACCTTTAGAAATCGGCACAAAAGTAAGGCACTTTGGCATATTAGTGAAACGTACAACCTTTTTTTTCAAATGGACTTTTGATTTACAGGGGTTGAGAAACAGCGAGTTATAGTCGTTATTCTCCAATAAAATAAGGTGGGATTGCAAACAAGGTACTCCGGGGCGTTTTTTGTTTCCCGAAATACGAGACTCGCGGAATAATTATTTATACCACTCCCCCTTGACCTTAGCGGTATTTTTTAGGAGCGCTAAACGGCCGCATGGCTTTTGCGTAGTGGTTTGATTCCAAAATCTTTAGGGATTCCGGTATTAAGTCTAGTTATTTCGGTCGTAGTATTTGTAGCCGGTGGTCGGTTTTTGGTCATTTCCGCCTTCTCCCTGATTTTCGCCTTTGCCTTCTTCACCGAATAAAAGATTGCTCCAGAAAGCTTTCCGCTTTTCGCGTCTTTCCTCGCGCTCCTCCAGCCGCGCCTGATAGGCCCGTATGCGCTGCACATAAGCTTCATCTGATTCGCCGGCCTGCCGGGGCGGTACGTTGATGACCCGGCCCTGTTCATCTTTGTAGGGCTGATCGGTCAACCGGCCGAACAAACTTCGGTTGTCTTCAAAGTAGTAGTAGCCGTCCTCATGCGCAGCAAGAATAGGCATTTCCTCAAGGTAGGGCGGGCACTGCATGAGCGCTGTGACCGTGTCCGCCGCCGCTTCAAATTTGGCGTAGCGCACAGACTTGAAAGCCTTGTCCTGATACACCTTTCTCATAAACGCGCCATAAATCGGCAGGGCTGTGGACGAGGCCTGCCCGCGGTAGAGGGTGCGGAAGTGCACCTGCGGCCAGGAACCCCCTACCCAGGCACCAGCCACCAGCCGGGGGTTAAAGCCCATGAACCAGCCATCGGACTGATTTTGGGTCGTCCCGGTCTTACCAGCCAGGTCGTTGTAAAGCCCGTAGCGATAACGGAGCTTACGGGCCGTACCGCTATCGACCACCGACTCCAGCATTCTTATCATCATGTCGGCTTGTGGCTTCTCCAGTACCCGCGGAAAACGGCGCGGGTTAGGCCGGTCAAATTCGGCTAAAACCGTGCCGTCAGCAGTCTCAATGCGGTCCAGATAGTGCCACTCCGGGCGGCGGCCACGGTTGGCAAAGGTGCCGTAGACTTTGGTCATTTCGTAAAGGGAAGCCTCCACGGCGCCCAGTGCAATAGAAGGCACCGCCGGAATTCGGCTCTCTATTCCCATCGCCTGCCCCAGCTGCCGGACCGAATCCATGCCCGTTCGCATCATGATTTCGACCGTGACGGTATTGACGGAATTGCTCAGTGCTCCTTCCATAGAGTAGACGCCATCGTACTCCCCATCTGCATTGCGGGGCGACCAGTTGTCATATTTGGCGTATGCCACCTGCCGGTTGTAAGTGTACTCACAGGGCAGCATACCGCTTTGCAGGGCTGTGGCATACACCACCGGCTTGAAGGTGGAGCCGACCTGCCGCTTGGCAAAAACATGGTCATACTGAAAGTACTTATGATCGATACCGCCTACCCAGGCTTTGATCAGCCCTGTGGAGGGATCAGCCGCCAGAAAACCCGCATTCAGCAGGGTGAGGTAATACTTCACAGAGTCGAGCGGGCTCATTTCCCGTTCCTCCTCTCCCTTTTCCCAACTGAAAACCGTCATAGGGACGGGCTGCTGAAAGATAGCATCGATTGCTTCCTCTGAGAGGCCTTTGTCTTTTAGTTTCTGATAGCGCTCCGACTTCCGCACGGCTCGTTCCAGCACTTCACTGCTGCCCCAGGGTGTCCCTTTTTTCCAGTCTTCGTAAAAATTTTCCTGGACTTTGGTCATTTCTTCCTGTACGGCCTCTTCGGCATAGCGCTGCAGACGGGCATCAATTGAGGTGTAAATGCGCAGCCCATCTGTATATAAATTATAAGGTGTGCCATCGGGCTTGGTGTAATCTTTCAGAATATCATCCAGTTCATGCCGCAGATGTTCCCGGAAGTAGGTCGCTAAACCTTTGTTGTGGCCTTCGGGCCGGTAGTCCGTTTCCAGAGGCAACTGTATCAGCGAGTCTTTGACTTCCGCATCCAAATAACCATAGCGCACCATCTGCCCCAAAACGATATTGCGGCGGCGTTCGGCATTTTCGGGATGGCGCACCGGACTGTAGTAAGTCGTGGCTTTGAGCATGCCGACCAAAACGGCGGCTTCCTCCAGATTTAAGGCTTCCGGGGATTTATTGAAAAAGCGTTGCGCTGCGACTTTGATTCCGAAAATTCCTTCGCCAAAAGATACGGTGTTTAGATACAGCCGCAGCAGCTCCTCCTTGGCATAGACCTTTTCCAGTCGGCGGGCAATCAGCATTTCCCGCATTTTATTCACCACCATCGACAGCATAAGGTAATCCTCCCTCGGATAAAGGTTCTTGGCCAGCTGCTGACTCAAAGTGCTGCCCCCTCCGGAAGATTCGTCCATCAGCAATATCGACTTCACCAGTACCCGGGCCGCAGCCCGCACATCAATACCGCTGTGCTCAAAAAAACGGGCGTCCTCGGTGGCGACGAGGGCATTGATCAAATCAGGAGAGATCTCCTCAAAGTCGGCATTGATGCGGTTTTCCACATAGTACTTGCCCAGCAGCACGCCGTCTTCCGCGTATACCTCAGACGCATTGTGGTTGCTGATGGCCTCCAGCTCAGGGTAACCAGGAACGGGCCCCAGTGCTTCAAAGTACACCAGCGCTGCGATCACAAGGACGGACAAAAAGCCCAGAATACCGAGCCCGCCCGTTATCAACCCAGCGATGGCCCAACGAGGATACCGCCCGTAGAAGTCCAGGGACCATTGACGGATTTGCTGCCACTGCGCGGCGGACCAGGACTTCGCTTGTTCAAAAAGATTGGAATTGGACTGCTGCATCTAAATCACTGCATCTGTTTGTTTTCAAATGACCTTGTCTAACGCCTGGCGTTGCACTTTTATTCCCTTTGTGCCTAAAAAATGACCTTTTCTGACCGAAAACGGAGCGATCGACAATCTGCCCTGCAAAATAAACAATATTTGTTTTAAAATAAATAAAACAAAAACAAAAAGATCGCTATAAACTAAGCTGCCGCTCCCCACACTCAAGTGGAAAGCGGCAGCTTATCAGCGCATTGCCTCCGTTAACGTATCAAAGACAAATCGCCCCGGTAGACCAGCCGGATGCCATCCAGGAATTCAACATCAATCACATAAACGTAGACGCCCATGTTCATGAACTCACCTTTGAAGGAACCGTCCCAAAGTGGCAGCCCTCCGGCACAGAACAGACCATTGCTGACATCAAACCCACCATTCTGATAAACCTGATTGCCCCAGCGGTCAAAGATATTCACACTTCGAATGGCCGTGACGCCGGTGCAGGGGAAAACCCGGAACTCATCGTTGGTGCCGTCACCATTAGGTGAGAAAGCGCCCGGGATATAGATATTCCGGTTGGCATCAAGCTCCACAAATACCGAGCCTTCCGCATCACAGCCATTTATATCCACAATGCGCAGGGTGTAATCTTGCGATTCCAATGGGAAGACCGTGGGGTTTTCCACTGTATCTGAGGACAGGTAAATAGCAGGGGTCCAGATAAAGGAGTCAACCTGCGTGCCCGCCGGGCTGATGATCGGCATGAGGCTTGTGGTACTGTCGCCGAGCTCAATTTCCACCACCGGCTGAGGGAAGGTAACGGTGATCTCATCGGGCTGATCGATTTCCACAAAGAAGGCCGCAGAACAGCCATTGGGGTCGAATATTTCAATGGTGTGCTCCCCGTCACCGAAGATATCTGCAGGGACATCAGGTGTCAGTAACACCCCATTTCCATCAACCATGTACCGGTAATCATCCGGTGTGGTACCTGCGCCTCCAAATACGGTGTCAATAAAAACCAGCGTAGTGGCATCAAAACAAGGAGGGTCCTCCGGATCAGGAATGACCGCCATAATTTCAGAAGGCTCAATCAGGCTGATGGACACAGAATCCTGACAACCCTGCGTGTCGGTAATGGTGATGCCGTAAGTGCCGGCAGAAAGACCACTTGCAAACCCCGTTGCGGCATTGCCCGCCCCCTGCGGCACATTGGCTGAGAAAGAGAAGGGGGTGTTACCAACGGGATTGATATTGTCGTTAAAGTTGTAAGTCACCGCTATTTGCCCGTCTTCCTCACCGAAGCAGGAAATATCGCGGGTATTAACAGGATCGATACTCAGCTCCAGGGCATCTGGCTCGCCGATTTCGGGCAGGCCATCCTGCTCACAGCCATTGGCATCGGTAACAATAACGTTGTAGGCACCAGCCATCAGACCGGAAACCGTTGGCGTCGTTTCGTTCAGATCAGGCCACAGGAAGGTATAGCCTCCTGCCCCACCGGACGGGGTCAGGGTAATAGTGCCATCAGAACCGCCATTACAGCTCACGCTTTCTGAAGAGACGTTGAGCAAAATTGGTTCCGGGCTAGGAATGATGACTTCAGACGTTTGTACACATCCATTCTCATCCGTCACCACTACCGTTTGAGAGTCCCGGCAGAGCTGCGTTGCAGAGGACGTCAGTACATCCAGATCAATCTCCCCACTTTCCCAGTTAAAGTTGAAAAGGCCGGCACTGCCATCAGCATACATAGCCGTTGCCGTTGCCTGCCCATCGCAGACGCCCTCAAAGCAACTTACCGGCAGGACATCCGTAAAGGACACCTCAATACTCGGCGGGTCAACCACCTCTGCTGTTGCCGTTACGCCTGCACAGCCATTCGCATCCACGACGGTCAGATTGTAAAGACCAGCGGACAGGCCCGGGTTGAGCACAGTGGAAAGCGTATCAGAGCCCCAGATATACTGATAAGGCGCGGTGCCACCACTGGCAAATACCGTAAGGCTGCCATTGCTTTGGCCCACACAGAGCGGCGAGGATGAACCGATACTGTCGATGACCAGTGGTGCCGGCGCAACGACCTGTGCCGAATCCACCAGCTCACAGCCATCCTCAGCTGTAATGGTGACGAAGTAGGTACCCGGTGCCAGGTTGGCAATGGCAGGGCCGGTCTCGTTATTGCTCCAGGTGTAGCTCTCGATGGGTGAGCCCCCGGGCGTCGCCGTAATCATCAGGCTACCGTCGGTATCATCTGAGCAGAGCAGGGTATCGTTTTCAAACTCAATAATATTGGGCGGTGCCGGTGCCGTGACCGCAAAGGTGTCGATCGACGTACAGCCGTTGGCATCCTCCAGATTGAGAATGTAGAGGCCTTGTACGAGATCAGTCAAGATGGAATCGGTATCCATATTCGACCAGTCGTAGGTGTAAGGAGCCGTACCACCATCTACGCCCACGGTAATAGCGCCATCCATACCACCGCCGGTACAGCTCTCGTTGGCCAGGTCCAGCAGAGCAACCTGAAGCGAATCAGGCTGTCCTATATTAAAGGTGTCTATGGTGAAACAACCGAGCGGGTCCTGATCGGTTACGGTAACGACATACAGACCGGGCGCCAGGTCATTGATGTTGGCTCCGGCAAGGCTGCTTCCTCCAGGCAGTGCGGTCCAGTTGTACGTGAAGGCACCGAATGGCGGTTGGCCGGTGGCAGTGCCCTGCACCTGAAGGAATGCATCGGCGGCACCATTACAGCTGACGTGGGAAGAGTCCACCAGGGTTACGCCCAGCAGCTTGGTCGCCCCTACCGGGAAGCTGTCAATAACCACACATCCATTTGCATCCGTAACGGTCAGATTGTACATGCCAGGGTCGAGGTCCGTCAGTTGTGCCGTTGCAGCAGTATCTACCGGCTGCCCCTCCCACTGATAGTAGTAGCTGCCCATATCATTCACGCCCCCGGAAGCACCGACAGTAATAGCACCATCCATGGCACCGCTACAGGTAGCATCCGTAATATTGGTATTTTGAGCCAACAGCAGCAATTCGCCGGGTTGGCTGAGGGTCGTACTGGCTGTAGCCACACACCCATTCGCATCCGTAACCGTAACAGCGTAAGCCTGTGGCTGGAAAGAAAGCCCGGTGATGGTTTGGGTGGAGTCCCCGGTATTCCAGGAAAAGGTAAAGCCGGGCCCGGGGTTGGGTTGAGCCACACCATCCAGCGTAATCTGAGCGGTCAGGCTGCCATCGCTGTCCCCGTTACACGTGGGCTGAGTCTCCAGGAGGCTCAGTCCAAGGGCCGGGCCTTCGAGCACCTGCAACTCTATGGTGTCAATATTGGCAGGCATATCGCTGTCCGAAACAGTGATGGAGAATACGCCTTCCCCCAGCCCTGATGCGGTGAAGGTGTCGCCCGAGGCGGCAATCGTCCCGGTGTTGTCCGGACCGGCAGGGGGTACTGCATTCCAGGCATAAGTATAGGGAGGTACACCACCTGTCGCCGTTACGGTAAAGGAGCCGTCATCGAACCCGGCACAGGAGACACTATCCACGGTGCCTTGTACCAGCAAAATGGCATTGGTAATATTAACCTGCCCGTTATCAATAATGGTCGGGATATCTGCATTCCCTGAATTGGCATTTCCGGCTTGTATATCCAGAGGGGAATCAATAATGGTCACAGCTGCCTGATCGCCGAGGTCACCAATGACTTCAAAGCAAACCTCAAAAAGGAGTGCGCCATCCGGCAGGGTCCGGGGCGTGGCCAGAAAATCTGCCCACCCCATGGTCAGCCGCCCGGTATCTGTAATAGCCGGGGAGATATTGAAGATGCCCTGATCGAAAGAGGGCAGGTCAGTAGTCAGGTTGTCAACGCCTATAAAATCAAGCAGCGTAGGGTCCCATGCCATGGAAAACTGAGCATTGGTCAGGTTAACGAAGTTGGTCGTCGTCACCGGCACACAGACGGTATCGCCGGGAGCGCCATTCAGGTCGCCCACATCAAAGAGTACCGGCATCACGAGGGTATCGATCAGGCCGCAGCTTTTGCCATCTTCCACGATGACTTCATAGGTGCCCGTTTCCGGTACAGTATAGGTGATCGTATCATTGTGCCCGGGCGTTACGGTTTGGACCGTACCCATTCCTCCACCTCCAATTTCATTGATGGTAATGGTGTAGGAAGTAGAAGGGTCAAACTCCGGCAGGCCGCCCTGTAGCACAAAACTGCCTTCCAGCCCTCCGGCGGGGTCGACAAAGGTTTCGGTAATGGCGATGCTTTCGAGGTACACCACCGAAAAGGCCTCATCGATGCTGACGCTCACACAGGGGCCGCCCTGCTCGTACTCCAAAGCCGAGGCGTTGTCCACGGTGATCGGTGCAAACCAAAACTGAATTGGTGCCGGCACACCCATGTTATAAGCTTCCTGCAAACTCCCGTTGTTGATCAGATCAAGATTGCCAAAGCTGTTGATGGTTGGTGCCAGCCAGATGCCATTCTCCTGATCAAACTCGAAACCATTGAGTATAATGGGCGAAGTAGTATTCAGAGAGGGATCGGTCAGCACGGTGGTCAAATCCGGCCCGTCAACAGTTGGGATATCATCGTAAAAGGCGTAAGCAACACCGGCCGCGGTAGCCGGGTTAGGATCGCCACCAAAGGAAAAATCCATGTTGTGAGTCAACCGCAGGGTGTCGCCCAAACAAAGATAAATGGTATCAGGATCGATGTCGTTGGACTGTCCGGCGAAAGGGCCAAACCCCTGAATCGTCCCCGCATCATTCTGATTGCAAGGTACCCGCAGGGCCCCTTCAGCGGAGCCTTTCACAGAAATATTTTGCGGTGCCTGCGCGTACAGCCCTATATTGGCGAACAGCAGTAAGGCAATTGGAAGGAAAAATCTAATCATTGTTCCGGATTGATTTGAATATCGTTAATGGGATTTGGGTAAGGGCATCCTTTTAATAAAGGCACAAAAATAGGCATCACCCTCCGACTATTGTAATTTGTCGAAAAGTTTAATCGTCTGTTGCCCGGCTCCTTTACGGAAAGGTACCCGCACAATACTGAATTGAACGATGTTGCTGCTCAAAAAGTGTACAACTGCTCCTTTAATACGACAACAGTCGCTCCAACTGCGCCCGGAAGCGGGTCTTGGGCAAAAACTGCTCCTCCAAAATAGTAGCAAAAGGCACGGGGGTATCCAGGCTGCCCGCCCGAAGCACCGGTGCATCTAAATGCTCAAACAGGTGCTCGCTGATGTAAGCGGAAAGCTCTCCGCCAATACCGCCCGTTTGGGTGTCTTCGTGCAGGATAAGCACCCGGTTGGTTTTTTCCACCGTTGCCCGAATGGCGTCGTAATCCAGAGGCAAAAGGGTACGCAGGTCCAGGATATCAGCATCGACGCCCATTTCCGCACAAACTTCCAGCGCCCAGTGCACGCCCATACCGTAGGTAATGATAGAGACTTCATCGCCCTCCGCCGCCAGGCGGGCCTTGCCGATTGGCGTGGTATAATACCCATCGGGCACTGCCGCCGTCAGTCGGCGGTACAGGGCTTTATGCTCAAAGTACAGCACCGGGTTGGGGTCTTCAAAACTGGCCAGCAGCAGGCCTTTGGCATCTTCCGGGGTGGAAGGGTAGACGATCTTCAGTCCAGGAGTGTGGAAAAACCAGGCTTCATTGCTCTGGGAATGGAAAGGTCCGGCACCTACGCCCCCGCCTGTGGGCATCCGGATGACCACATCGGCGTTCTGCCCCCAGCGGTAGTGCAGCTTTGCCAGGTTGTTGACAATCTGGTTGAACCCGCAGCTCACAAAATCCGCAAACTGCATTTCCACCATCGATTTATATCCTTTGAGGCTGAGCCCCAGTCCAATACCGATGATGGCACTCTCGCAGAGGGGCGTATTGCGCACCCGGTCGTGGCCAAATTTTTCTGTAAAGCCATCCGTAATTTTAAACACCCCGCCGTAATCGGCAATATCCTGCCCCATGAGGACGAGGTTGTCGTGGGCTTCCATGGCAGCCTCCAGTCCTTTGGAGATGGCATCTACAAAGCGTAGCTCGGTGGACGGCCCCTGTGGTGGTTTTGGGACTGGTGCATCAGGTGCATAGACATCCCCCAATTCGGTTTCCAAAGAAGCCGTCACAGCGGGCTCGGCGTAGGCTTTGTCCAGCCCTTCATTGATTTGCTGCTTGAATGATTTGCGGAGGGCATTGACTTGTGCTTCATCAAGTACGCCTTCCTGCAATAAAAAGCGCTCATAGTTGTCCAGGGGATCGCGCTGCGCCCACTCGGCCATCAGCTCCTGCGGGACATACTTGGTGCCGGAAGCCTCTTCATGCCCGCGCATACGGAAGGTCCGGCACTCTACCAGGACAGGCTCTGGGTTTTCACGTAGTTCGGCAGACAGGCGGGTAAAGGTTTCGTAAACCTCCAGGATATTATTGCCATCAATGACCTCGGACCGCATGCCGTAGCCTTTAGCCCGGTCGGCAAGCTGCTCACAACGGTACTGCTCGCTTGCAGGTGTGGACAAGCCGTAGCCATTATTCTCAATCACAAAAATTACCGGCAGTTCCCAGACCGCTGCCGTATTGAGTGCTTCGTGGAATTCGCCCTCACTTGTGCCTCCTTCGCCGGTAAAGGCCAGGGAGACCTGGCCGGCTTTACTTAGCTTATTGGCAAGCGCTACACCTGCAGCCAGCGATAACTGTGGTCCGAGGTGGGAAATCATACCCACAATGCAGTAGTCCATCGCCCCAAAGTGAAAAGACCGGTCCCGGCCTTTGGTAAACCCAAGGTCTTTGCCCTGCCATTGGGCAAACAAGCGCTCCAACGGCACTTCCCGGCTGGTGAATACGCCAAGGTTGCGGTGCATGGTAAAGAGCAGTTCATCAGGGTGGAGAGCCAGCGTAGCGCCTACCGAGATCGCCTCCTGCCCGATACCGGAAAACCACTTGCTGATTTTACCCTGCCGCAACAGGATCAGCATCTTCTCTTCAATCAGGCGGGGCAGCAGGAGCCCACGGTATAATTTCAGGAGTTCCTCATCAGAAAAGGCACTACGGTCGTAGGTAAGGACGGGTGTTGGGATGACGTCGGCCATGGTTTTAATTTGGTTAAATTCGGGCACAAAGGTAGGTGGTTTCTAAATGTCTGTGCAAGAAAATCAGGCTTTGTTTACAGCTTTTCACCAAACAAAAGCCCTGTCTTCCGCCTTCAATAAAGTGAGAGATTTCCAAGTTCAAACAACAATAGCTATGCTTAAGCACCCATTTCCCATATTTCTAATGGCAATAAGCCTGTTTTTCACAGCTTGCCAAAACACCAACAACACAGGCGATAGCACTGCCGACGGCACCGACTCCACCAGCATGGGGCAGTTTGTGGACGATGAGAACTTCAAAAATCAGCACGAAATGCCCGGCGAAGCCACCCCGGCCAATACCGGCAAGCGCATCAAGTTTGATACGCCCGATGGCAAAAAGGGCAGCGCCTATGCCCTGATGACGGCAAAGCCCAGCGAAGAGTACCTCCTCGTTTTCCACGAATGGTGGGGCCTGAATGACCACATCCGGCAGGAAGCCGAGCGGTACTTCGATGAGCTCGATACCGTCAATGTACTGGCACTCGACCTGTACGACGGCGAGGTAGCCACCACCCGTGAGCGGGCAGGAGAACTAACTAAGAACGTTAAGGAAGACCGCGCCAAAGCCATCATACAGGGCGCCCTCGACCTGGCAGGCCCAAACGCCCGGATTGGCACAATTGGCTGGTGCTTCGGCGGCGGATGGTCCCTCAAAGCCTCCATACAGGCGGGCGACAGAGGAGAAGCCTGTGTGATGTACTACGGCATGCCCGTGCAGGACAAGGAAGCCCTGATGCCGCTGCAAGCCCCCGTGCTGGCCATCTTCGCCCGTCAGGACGAATGGATTACACCGGAGGTCGCGCAAAGCTTTGAGGACCTGGCAGTAGAAGCTGATAAAACGGTACAGGTACAGTCTTACGATGCCGACCACGCTTTTGCCAATCCCAGCAGCCCCCGCTACGATCAGCAGGCAGCGCGTACGGCCAATCAGGCCGCACAAGCCTTCCTGAAAGCGAATCTCTAGCCACCAAAACTTGCGTAGCTTGCAACCCTGCTCTATCTTCAACGTAACATTAAAGCACAATGAGCAGGCAAAATGGAATCATCGCTTTTGCTGTTGCCACGCTGCTGTTGTCCGGGCTTTTGCTAATTTACGTTCAGCAACTCAACCCGGCGGCGGCACAGGCAGAGGCAGCCGAAGTGCAGCTACAGGCTAATGAAGCTCAGGCACTGCGGTGGCTGGAGCAAGACAGCTTGTGGCTGGAACAGTGCCGGCAGCCCTTTAGCCATCCGGCAACCCGCCCCTTGCCGAATGGCTTTTCTTTTATGTGCTATGAGGGTAAAAAGCGGGTATTTTGGACTGATTCGCATATCTATTTCCCTGATCCTCTACAGAAGCCTCAGGCGCTTCGGTTCCCCGGCAGAGCACCACAGTACTTCATTCCCCGTGAGCTTCCGGGGCCTTATTCGGTTACAGTAGGTATCCCTTTGCCGGCTGTTGTCAATGACGAGTGGTCAACCTCCCCTTATCCTGTCCACAATACAGTCGGTACAGTTATTGGCTACGTGCCCGATCAGGTGCAGCACCTGCCTTCTTTTTGGCAAAAAGTGCATCTAGCTGCCGGGCTCCTGTTTTCGCTGGCGCTGTTTTTCCTGGTCGATAAAGGGAGTCGGTTGCTGAGCCGACGCCTGAGCCCTACTCCGGCTTTTCTGACAGCAGTCCTTGTCGGAGCGCTATGGCTATGGATGACAGGGATGCTGGACTACCCTTCCCTGGAATTTCCGCAAAACCTACTGTCGATCCGCCTTCCTGTTGGTAACCTGGCGCAATTCACCCTGCTGCCGCTGCTTTTATTCTGGCTGCTAAGCCTGGGGCAACGCCTGCCGCTGAAAATAGGACTCCACGACCGGCATCCCTGGCAAAACGGTGCACTGGCGGCGTTGGGCTTCGGAAGTATCGTCACGGGCTTGCTGTTTGGCGGGGCCCTGTTCCGTGCACTGCTACTGGAGACCGATCTGGATTTTGACTTCAGCAACGTGCTCATGCTGGGCACTGCGGAGCTGATTGCATTGGCGGCTATCGTGCTGCTCATGCTGACCTTTCTGCTTTTCAGCCTTTGGACCGTCAAGGGCATCCACCGACTGCCCCTTGACCGAAATCAGCGGCTGCTAGCGATGGGCATTGCTATACTGCCTGGCATAACAATAGCCTTGTTCCTAAACCTTGGGCTGGGATTACTGCCGGTCTTGCTGCTGCCGCTGCTCTATATTGCTATGCTGGACCTTTTCGTGGAAATCGAAGCGGCCAGCCCGGCCTGGCTAATGCTCTGGCTGGCTTTGCTTTCGGGTTTTGCCGCAGGGCTCCTCTTCAAGTATAACCTCGACAACGGGCACGAACAGCGCCTGGCTTTCGCCAAACAACTAACAGCTCCGGATGATCAAATGGCAGAACAAGCTCTGCTGGAACTACAGGTACAACTCGCTGCCTGGCCTCCTGCGGATAGCCTGGAGACGCTTCTGCTCTACACTCCTTATTTATATAAGAATTTCAACTGGCACCTTCTGCCGGAAAGCGACATTCGCCACCTCCAAACAGCGGGCACTGCTTTCCGGCTGGCCCCCAACCGCCATTATTATACCTACAGCTTGCCATGGCGCCAGGACAGTGCGCTGGTTTTTCAGCCTGCCCTGCAGCCCAACCGCCGGGTACTGCAGGAGCTCGTGCCTTCCGCTCCCCATCAGCAAGCCCGTTATGCCATCAGCTTATTTAAAGACTCCGTGCGCATTGCCCAGCGTGGCTACTTTCTGCGGGAATGGCTGTCTGCCGACCTTTGGCCGGTGAAGGGAGAAAGCCGGGAACGCCTGAACAGCAAACGGGCCAATCTTTACTATGCCCATCCGGATGGCTACACGATCATCGTTGGGGAAGCCCTGGGCGGATACCTGAAGCCAATTTCCCTGTTTTCCTATCTCTTTGCCCTGCTCACGGTGCTGTCGCTCCTGGTCTTTGGGCTCAACCGGCTCTACCCCATTTTGCCGGCTACACCGGGCAGCCTGCTCTTCGGTACGCCTTCACTACGCCACCGCATACAACTCTCGGTCATTGGGCTTACGCTCTTTGCTTTCCTGTTTATCGGTGCAGTTACGGTAGCCTCCCTGCAGCAGTCTTCGGTCAGCTATCACGGGGAACGGCTGCTGGAAAAAGTAGATGTGCTGCTGCGTGATTTGCAGAAACAAGACTTTGACCCCCATGATCAGCATGCGTTGCGGGAGCTGTCAGAAATCCATCAGGTCGACCTTTCAGTTTATAATGCCGGGGGCAGCCTGATCCGGACTTCGGTGCCCTTCTTTCTTTTCCAGGGCTGGCAATCGCCCCGCATCAACCCGGAGGCTGTACGGGCCTACTACCGGCAGGGGTTCAAGCCGGCTTTACTGGAAGAACAGGCCGGCGCGCTCCGTTACCTGTCGGCCTATGTACCGGTGGCTGAGCCCACGCAGGGGCTGAGTTACTTTTTCCAAATCCCTTTCACTTCCGGTACGCGCAACCTGCAGCAGAATGTGCTGGGCTTTATTGGTAACCTGCTCAACCTCTATGTTTTCCTCCTGCTCATTGCCGGTGCCATCGCCATCACCGTCGCCAATTCCATTACCCGCCCGCTGATGAAGATCGGCGAGAAACTGCGCAGCTTCCAGCTTGGCCAAAATGAGCCGCTGGAATGGGAAAGCGAAGACGAGATCGGTAAACTGGTGAACGAGTACAACCTGATGATCCAAAAACTGGAGGAAAGTGCCGAAAAGCTACGACAATCAGAACGGGAAGGGGCCTGGCGCGAGATGGCCAAGCAGGTGGCGCATGAAATCAAGAACCCGCTTACGCCCATGAAACTGAGCATTCAGTACCTGGAGCACGCCCGCAAATCGGATCCCGAACGGGCAGCCGCTATGATCAGCAGCGTGGCTCAAACCCTGATTGAGCAGATTGACGGGCTGGCGCGTATTGCCACCGAGTTTTCCAACTTCGCCAAAATGCCAAAGGCGGAACCGGAATCCCTGAATTTGAATACAGTGGTGGAGAGCGTTTACCGATTGTTTACGGAACATCAGGAACCGGCAGAGCGCATTGAGCTTACCTTACCGGATACGCCGGTGCCCGTCTTTGCCGACCGGGGCCATCTGGTGCGCGTCCTCAACAACCTGATCAAAAATGCACAGCAGGCCATTCCGGAGGACCGGCAGGGGCACATCCACATCCGGGTACAGCCCGGCGCAGCGCAGCACCTCATTACCGTTACTGATAATGGGACGGGCATTCCGGAGGAGGTACAGCCCAAGGTATTCCAGCCCAACTTCACCACCAAATCCTCAGGCATGGGGCTTGGGTTGGCCATGTGCAAGAACATGATGACCGCAGCGGGCGGCGACATCTACTTCGAAACGGAACCCGGCAAGGGCACGACCTTCTTTATGGCACTGCCGGATGCTTCAGCAGCCAATTAATAAGGTGGAGGAATTAGTTTACCCCGACTTGCTGATTGTGCTTAGCCACCCGCTTATCCATCACCCGGAACCAAAGCGGAGGCACAAGCGACAACAGAATCGCTCCCGGATAACCGGTAGGCAGCTGCGGGCTCTCGTCCTGATGCCTTAGGATCTGGTATTTGCGTGATGCCTTGTAGTGGTGGTCAGAGTGACGGGTCAGTTCGTACAGAAAAATCCGCCCCAGCTCATGGTCAGAATTCCAGGAATGCTGCGGCCCCACTCGCTCGTAGCGCCCACTGTCGAGCTGACGGCGCTGCAGCCCGTAGTGCTCAATGTAATTGACCGACTCCAGCATCAGGAAGCCAAACACGGCAACCGCAATCGCGGAAGGAACCCATACCCAGCCAAACACCCACCCAACAGTAGCCAGGTAAGCCAGCTGCAGCCCCGTAAACCGGATCATCTCGTTGTGCAGGCTAAGAACGGGCTTACCCTGCCTTTCCAACCGTGCGGCTTCCAACCGCCACGCACTGAAGTAACCCCCAATGACCGAGCGGAACCAGAACGTGTAGATCAGCTCGCCCCGGCGGGAAGTAGCCGGGTCTTTGGGCGTGGCCACATGCTTGTGGTGCCCCAGGTTGTGCTCAATGATGAAGTGGGTGTACAAAGCCGGCAGCAGCAGGGCTTTCGCCAAAAAACGCTCGAAGCGGTCGGCACGGTGCCCCAGCTCATGGGCAACGTTGATGCCCGCCGTGCCCAAAATGAGCCCCACGCTGCAGGTCATGCCCGTGATTTCGTAACCGGCGAGCCCGCCCTGCGACAGAGTATAGAGGTAGTAGCCCACCAACCCGTACACCAAAGGCACATTGAAGTACAGCAGGTAGTCAAACAACCGGGCCCGGGCACGCTCCGGTTCTGCGGCCTGCGGGTGGTTTTCCGGCGACTGCGGCACAAACAACTCCACAACCGGAATGACAATAAAGCCCAGGTAAATGGCTGCAAAGGACCAGATGCCCCCAATGTAAATGGCAGCGTAGGCGGACAGGGGCAGCAGGTAGGCGATCAGGTATTTGGTGTCGCGGCGGTTCATAATTTGAGATTTGGTTGGCTTTTTAAAAATACGGTTTTTCAGTCAAAAAAGTAGTGTCCGGTCATGGAAATGGAACTATGTTTCGATTATTTCGTTTATATTGAAGAAATGATTTCAATATGAGTAAAACATATCCGGTATTATCCAAGGAAGAACGTCAGATGGCAGCGTTTTCTGCGAAAGCAATCACATCAGCACTGGAAAAAAAAGCAGATTCTCCGACTGACTTATCAATTGATGCACAGGGCCTGCCATCCCTACAACTGAAGCTACCCAAACAAGCTTTGCAGGTACTTCAGGAGGTGCTTTCCCTTATTTCTGAAGGCAAGCCTTTTTCACTTTTGCCATCAGATGTAGAGCTTAGCACTCAGGAAGCGGCTGATTTACTGCAGATATCAAGACCACACCTCATTAAACTATTAGAGGATGGAGCAATGCCTTTTAAGAAGGTGGGTACCCATAGAAGGATCAGCCTGAGTGCTATTATAGCGTACCAGCAACACCAAAAAGAATTACAATCAGAAGCGTTGGATGCCTTAGCTGAACAAGCGCAAAAGCTCAATTTTGGATACTAAACTTTTGATTTGCATAAATGATAAGAGCGCTCTTAGATACCTTGAAAGTCAATGATATTAAGCAGTTTCCAGCTCTACTGAAACCTTTGCTCTAAGAAAACACTACCTTCACCACAAAAACTAAGCATGCCAATCACTTTATACCAAACCACTGCTCAGGGCCTCATCTTTGATATGGACGGCACGATGGTCGACAACATGATGGCGCACCACGAAGCCTGGCAGCGTAAACTCCGCAGCCTTGGCATGGACATGGAGCTGGAGCAGGTCCGCAGGGAAATCCACGGGGTGAACGAGGAAATCCTGCTGCGCCTGTTTGGAGACCGCTTCAATGACGAGGAGCGCCAATACCACGCGCAGGACAAGGAAGCTGAATACCGCCGGGTCTTTCAGGAGCAATTGCAACTGATCGACGGGCTGTCGGACTTTCTGGAAGAAGCCTGGGAGGCGGAACTGCCTATGGGCATTGGCACGGCGGCACCTCAGGCAAACGTGGACTTTGTGCTGGACAACCTGGAGTTGCGCGACTACTTCGCCACAGTGAAACACGCCGGCGATGTCACCAAAGGCAAGCCCGATCCGGAAATCTATCAGCTGGTCGCCGCCGGGCTGGGCATACCGGTCAAAAACTGCGTTATTTTTGAAGACAGCCCCACCGGCGCCGAAGCAGCCCACAACGCCGGCAGCCCGGTAATTGTCGTCACCACAACGCACAAGCCAGCCGAGTTTAGCCACCTGCCCAATGTATTGGCGTATATTGAGGACTTTAATGCCCTGGAGTACGACATCCGATAGATGCCGAACTTCTGTTTTGACCAATAACACTTTCGATTAGTATGAAAAAACACATTCTACAGGCCTTGCTATTTCTGGGTCTGCTTGCTATTGCCCTGCCTGCATTTAGCCAGGACGAAGCTGACGCCCTCTGGGCAGAAGTACAGGAAATCGCCATCGTGGAGCAAAAAGTCATGATGCCTATGCGCGATGGCATACGCCTGGCCACCGATATCTACCGGCCCAAAACGGACGAGCCCGTACCGGTCATCTTTTCCCGCACACCTTATAATTTCAACCTCTATTCGGAGGGCAAGCTCAACAAGCGCCAAATCCAACGAGCCATGGAAGCCGTAAAGCGCGGCTACGCCTACGTGGTTCAAAATGAACGCGACCGCTATTTTTCCGAAGGGGAGTGGGACATCCTTGGCCTCCCACTGACTGATGGCTACGATGCCTTTAGCTGGATGGCCGATCAGGAATGGTGCAATGGGAAAATTGGCACCCTCGGCTGTTCCTCCACGGCGGAGTGGCAAATGGCCGTGGCTGCCCTCGACCACCCTTCCCATGCTGCTATGGTGCCACAGGGTTATGGTGCCGGTATTGGCACGGTGGGCGACTACTACGAGCAGGGCAACTGGTACCGGGGCGGTGCTCAGCAGATGCTCTTTACCTCCTGGTTGTACTGGGTTCAGAATGGCCGTATCCGCCCGATGTTTCCTAAGGATGCGACGCAGGAAGAGCTCATCCGCATGTCGCGCTTCTTCGACCTTGTGCCCGATCCGCCTGATGTGGACTGGAAGGAGGCGTTCAGGCATCTGCCGGTAAAGGACATCATCGAAAACGTAGATGGGCCACGCGGCATTTACAGTGAAATGATTCAGCGTAAGCCTAATGATCCGGCCTGGTTCGAGGGCGGCTTGTACCACGATACAATGGGCTTTGGCGTGCCGAGCTTTTGGTTTACCTCCTGGTATGATGTGTCCATCAGCCCCAACCTCGCCTTGTTCAACCACGTGCGTAAAAATCCGGAAGTGGGCGCGGACCAGTACCTGGTCATCGCCCCTGTGCTGCACTGTGCCTACACCCGCGCCACCGAAAACACGATTGTGGGAGAGCGAAGTGTAGGCGACGCCCGCCTCAATTACGATGAGCTGATCTACGGCTGGTTCGATTACTGGCTGAAGGATGATAAAAGCAAGGACCCTGCCCAAATGCCAAGGGTGCGCTACTACACTATGGGTAGCAATCAGTGGCAAACCGCCGAAACCTGGCCCCCTCAATCAGCGGAAATGACCACTTTCTACCTCGAAAGTGAGGGGCAAGCCAACAGCCTTTTCGGCAACGGTGTGCTGACTACCCAAATGCCCGATGCAGCGGATCAGCCCGATGCCTTCACCTACGACCCGATGAACCCGGTGCCCAGTGTAGGTGGCAACGTTTGCTGTACTGGTGGTGCCATAGACGGTGGTGCCTTCGATCAGCAGGAACTGGAAGCCAGGCAGGATATTTTGGTGTATACCTCCCCGCCCCTGGAAGAAGGTATGGAAATCAGTGGCTTTATTGAGACCACCCTTTACGTCTCCTCTGATGCCAAAGACACCGACTTCACGGTCAAGCTCATCGATGTTTATCCGGACGGGCGGGCTTACAACCTGGACGAGACCATCCAACGCGTGCGCTACCGGGAGGGCTACGACAAGGAAGTCCTCATGGAGGATGGAGAAGTGTACAAAGTCGACCTCACGCCTATGTCCACCAGCAACTACTTTGAGAAAGGGCACCGCATCCGCATTGAAGTATCGAGCAGCAACTTCCCGCGTTTTACCCGCAACCTCAACACCGGTGGCAACAACTGGGACGAGACCGAAGGCGTCAAAGCCCGCAATCAGGTGCACCATTCTGCAGCGTACCCCTCACAGATACGACTGCCAATCGTGCGGTAGCCTCTGAAGCCCCTCTAACCTTAGCCTCCCAATGCCCTGATCAGCTGATTTTGCCAGACCAAGGCATTGGGAGGTTCACTAGTGCTCCTCTGCTGATAATTGATTTAATCTCCATTTAAATATACCATGTTTCCTACCTTTGCGTTCCTTTACAGGAAAGACAAACTTTAGCGTTGGATAACATGAACATCGTGAAAACATATACCTGGGCCGTACTGGCCTTCGCCATCCTTTGCACCACCACTGCTCATGCTCAAAAGGGCTGGGAAGCCGGTGGCTGGATCGGCAGCTCCTTCTACCTTGGGGATTTGAATACCGATTATGATTTCAGTAACCCCGGGCTGGCGGGCGGACTGATTGCCCGTTACAATTTCAACAAGCGGTTGTGCTTTAAGGCTTCCGCTAATTTTGCACAAGTCTCGGCCTCCGATGCGGACTCCCCGAATGCCTTTGAAAGGGCACGTAACCTGAGTTTCGAAAGCAACATCATCGACGGGACCTTTCAGTTCGAGTTCAATTTCCTGCCTTACAAGCACGGTGACCCGGACGAATTCTTCACCCCTTATCTGTTTGCCGGCTTCAATGTTTTCCACTTCAACCCCATGACGGAGTATCAGGGGGAAATGGTAGAACTCCGCCCGCTGGGCACTGAGGGGCAGTTCAAAGGTGAGGAATACTACAGTGTGAGCGGCGGCCTGGCTTATGGCTTCGGCTTCAAGGTAGACCTCAGCTACGAGTGGAGCCTGAACTTGGAGCTAAATGCCCGCACCCTCTTCACCGACTACCTCGATGATGTTAGCACCGTTTATGCCGACAAAGATGACATCCTGCAACTCCGCAATGAGCTTGCGGTTGCCTTGTCCGACCGCTCCATCGAAGTGGAAGGCGCGCCCAACAGCCAAATTGGCCGGGAAGGCACACAGCGGGGCAACAGCAACAACAATGACACCTTCATCACACTGGGGATAGGCTTGCTGTACTACTTCGGGGATGTGCGCTGCCCGGAGTATAGCCGGTAGGATAAAGGTAAGTTAGGTTGCTTTGAAAAGGCAGAAAAACGCCTGATTCATCTTTTATTTGAGTAGGGCGTCAAAACAGAAAGGCACACTTCAATCTAGCTACCAGCAAGCTGCCCAATAAGCCGGTTCAGTTTCTCCTCGTCCTCTTTACTCAAAGGAATATCGGAAAGTAAATCTTCGCTCACGTACTTGTGCAGCGCGGCTGCATCGCCCTGCGCCAGTACCTCCAGAAAAGTGCGGACCGTACCGGGCTCTATCTCTGTGAAGTCGGACAGTTTGATGGCAGTCCAGTTCGGAAAGAGAAGGACGGTTTTGAGGAGGTTGAATACACGGTTTTTGAAAACCCCTTTGTCCAGTCCCTCCCTTCTGCCTCTTTCTAAAATTTGCTCTAATGTACTCATCACTTCAGGTTTTACGCTCAACGCTGTGTCATTAGACTACGCTGGGACTTCACCCTTTGGGCTGCATTTGCCAAATTTCATCCTGCACTTCGTTGCTCTTCAGTCGCTTAGCTTTGGCTAGGCTCCTTCATCGCGCCTTGTCCAGAATAAAATTTGACTGCATTCGCTCCAAAAGCGAATTCCCAACATAGTCTTGAGTTTTTCTAAAAATGTTTCTTCAGATCGCTCCCCTACACCAAGGAGGTAGGTCGTGATCGCCATGATTTTTTCTTTTCCTAATGCCCCTCCAAAAATAGGTTCTATATATTGAAAGATCAAGTGTTGCCGATAACGGAACGCCATCGCCATCATAGCACTGCGAAAGTAGCTCAGGTCAAGCCGGAGCAGCTCCTCCGGGCTCAGGCTGGAAGCGTCCTGATATAGAAAATCGAAGTTGGGAATGTAGGGTTCTAAAGTACTCAAGTGCGGGTGATCACTAAAAAGTTCCATAAGTGTTTTAGGTTCCCACTTTTTCTTACCGTTGTAAAATATTAACGGTAGCACAGGCTCTGGCTTCTGCCCACCCCTTCTGACTGCCCTGAACATCAGTTCCATTATATAAAACCCAACTTGCACTGCAACGTGAGGGTCCGGCTTAGACTTGTGCTCAAATAATAAACAGAAATAAAAATGGTCATCACCTTTTCCCTTAAACCGGCACCTGTAAATAACATCTGCTTCAAACTGCTTGAGACTCGGGCGAATGCCGATGCTATTCTCCAGGCTTAAGCTTTCAAAGTCAGCTATCCGGGCGACTTCCGGAAAAAAGTACTTTATGTAACTTATTGCAACTTCCGGGTCGCTCATAGCCGATTTAAAAAATCGATCATCCGGTTGATGGACTTGCAGGTCTTGCGGCATGGTACAGAGAGTAGATCCAGTTATAAATATACTAAAAATTTTAAATCTTGTAAATAAAACACAATTCTTATCAAAAAAAGACTAACTTATTAAAAGGTGTTTTGATCCCAAATTTCACCCCCCAATCTGGCACATCCAAAGCCGCAGGATTCGTACCTGAAAGTAAAGATTCGACGGGAAAAGGGACATAGAATCTTCCACACCCATCAAGCATTACAGAAAAACCCTACGACTCCTTAAAAGGCGAATTCTCCTGCTGCTCCAACAGCAGCTGCCGGGCGAAAATAATACTGGCTATAAGCACGGCTATGGCGAGCGCAATGAGCCCTTCGTAAATTTCCTGCAAAATGAGAAAGTCGTACAATCCGTGGATGACAAGGGGCGCAAACAAGGCCATGAGCAGCCGCTTCCGGCGTATTTTCGGGTCGGGCTCAAACTTGGCTTTCCCAAAATAATAGCCCATGATGATGGCAAAGGCTGCGTGGGCAGGCACCGCTGTAAAGGCGCGCAAAATAACTGTTTCCAAACCGTACTGCAGGGCGTACATCAGGTTTTCCAGCGTCGCAAAGCCCATACCGATCATCACCGCATAAACGATGCCGTCCATGGGCTCATTGAAAAAACGGGATCGGTAAGGATACAGGAATAAACAAAGATATTTGACCAGTTCCTCCGTCAGGGCCACCACAATGAAGGAGGAAAAGAGGGTAAATAATACTCCTTCCCCCTGCAGGATCGGCGAGTAAGTCGCCCAAGTCTCAATCTTGACCACGCCCAGGGTTGCAAAAGCCCCTAACCAGAAGGTGGCGAATAGCGGAAAGGGCTGTTCCCGCTCGTATTTATCCATTTTGTAGATGTACCAGCAGATGAGCAGCCCGGGGGCGATGGCCGCCAGAAAGAGGAGCACGTCCCTAAAGCCCATCAGCTGTTGGCTTTCTCTTCGCAAAAGGCTATGAACTGCCTTACGTAGCGCTGCGTGGCCTTCCGGGCTTCAAACTGCCCCATATGACCGGCTTTTTCCAGAATGTGGATGGAAGCTACCGCCGGCAGATGGGTTTGGGCTATGCTTTTCTCCGCCGGGATAGCGCTGTCCATTTTCCCTACGATGAACAGAACTGGTACCTGAATTTGGCGCAGGGTTTCCGTTTCATCCTGCCGGTTTATCATCGCCTGCTGTGCCGCAATAATGCCTTCACTGGGGAATTTGGCCGCCCGGTAGATGAGTTTTTCCAGCAAAAAGGTGTTGCTACGGGCAAAGTTGTCGGCAAAGAGGCCAGGTATCAGCTGTTTCACAAACAGGATATGGCCCTGCCGCTGAATGAATTCGACGCTCTTCTGCCGGGTCGCTTTCTTTTCCTCCTCATCTGCATAGGGGTGAGAATGGAAAAGCCCCAGCCCCAGCAGAGCTTCCGGGAACAACCGGGCAAAAGCCAGCCCTACGTAGCCGCCCATAGAATGCCCGATGAGCACCGCTGGCCCTACACCCAGCTCCTGCAGCAAGGCGTGTACCCGCCTGGCCATCCCTTCGATGGTAATCCCCTCTACCACATCGGAAGCCCCAAAGCCAGGCAGGTCGATCACAATAACCTGACAGGGCTCTTCGCGCAGATCGTTCTGAAATTCTTCCCAAATTTTGTGGTCTTCGCAGAAGCCGTGCAACAGCACCACCGGAGTGCCTTTGCCTTCTGTATGGTAGGCCATTTCCTGCCCTTCGTACCGGAGTTTTTTCATATCTAGTGAGTTGTAGGGTGTTCAAAAGCCCCTGATCCTTTTTGATTGTTGCTTTTTCAGCTGCACGAACCGCTTGTCGTAAGCCCCGGCTAAAATACTCCAATCGTAGCGGGCTACAAAATCAGAGAGCTGAGATGGGACGCTGATGCTGCCTTTCTGTAGCAGTGTTTTGGTCTTTTGGTAAAGCTCTTCTGCCGTGGTGTATAGATATTGCTGTCGGTCAGCGGCTGGCAAGTGCTCCGGAAAAGCGAGACGGTCGGGCAGAATGGGATAGCAACCGGCATGAATCGCCTCCGCCACGCTCCCGCCAAAGAAGTCCTGCCGGCTTGTGACGGGAAGCAGGTCAGCTTGCTGCAAAAGACGGGCGTAATCCTGACGGCTTTCTGCGTAGCCCCAGTGCAGGATGTGGGCGGACAGGCGCGCTTTCGCTTCCGCAAAAATGGGCGGTGCACCCCGGTAGTTTTCTCCAAGTACAATCAACCGGAAGGGTCTCCCTTCAGCCTGCAGGCGAAAGAGAAGCTGGAAAAATGTCTCCGGGTCTTTATCGTACTCCCAGCGGTGGTTCCACAAAATGACCGGCGGGCCTGCCACCGGACGGGCATCGCCCTTCAAAGCCCGGAGGGGCAGCCCAAGGTGCAGCACTTCGCTCTTGGCTGCCAGGCCGGGCAGATGAGACAAGCCGCGGGTATCCGGAAAAGCCCGCAGAAAGCCAGGTAAAGCCTCCAGAAAAGCTTTGCGGTGGTAGTGAGAGTTGAAAAACACTGCATCAGCAGCCAGGGCTGAGGTGAAATTGAGGTAGGCATAGTGCCGGTCACGCTGTTCCCTGATGTCCTCATCGGCGGGAGACCAGGGATAGGTGAGCTGATTTTCGTGGAAGTAAAGCGCTACGGGTACTCCATGCACCTGATGGCGCACCTGGCCCAAAAAGCCTGCTAGGTCCAGCATATCAGTCGCCAGGATGAGATCGGGGCGCTCATCCTGCTTTCGCAACTGCTCAGCCAAAGCCGGTGCCCCACCAAACATCCGCCACTTCCAATGCCGGCCGGGCAGGGCCATCAAAGTGACCTCATGAGCGCTGTGGGCCTGATACCCTTCCGCCCATTGCCGGTGGCTACCAGAAAAAAAAGGTTCGAAAAGAAAAATTTTCATGTTAACGGGTTGCTAAATCTGGCCGTGTGTATAACAAATTGCACAGCTATGCCGCTGCGACAAGTTGCTGGATCGTACTCCACGCTCCACTTTTACGATAGCACCGCAAATCAGCGATGG
>NZ_JALEGS010000016.1 GCF_022763345.1 Phaeodactylibacter sp. | reverse complement strand
GGGATCTTGGATTTGCGACATCGGAGCAAGCCACTTCCCAGCGTAAATGCTGACATTGAGTAGGTTTGCTGTGGCAAACCACTTAATCGTCAGTATAGTTAAAAAGCACGCGATTTGGGTTTGCCGAACCCAACTGTTCTGCTATCTTTATCCGCTCAACTTAAAAACCGCCTATGTCTGACGAAAAAATAATTTTTTCGATGGAAGGGGTCTCCAAGACCTTCCCGCCATCCAAAAAGGTTCTAAATAATATCTGGCTGAGCTTCTTCTACGGTGCCAAAATTGGCGTGCTTGGCCTCAACGGCTCCGGTAAGTCTACCCTGCTCAAAATCATAGCAGGCAAAGATGAGAACTACGAAGGCAAAATCAGCTTCGACGGCAGCTACAAGATCGGCATGCTGGAGCAGGAACCAGAGCTCGATCCGGATAAGACCGTGCGCGAAGTGGTGGAAGAAGGCGTGCAGGATATTGTCGACCTGCTCAAAGCCTACGAAGCCATCAACCTGAAATTCTCGGAGCCCATGAGCGACGATGAGATGAATAAACTCATCGAACAGCAGGGCGAGATGATGGAACAGCTCGAACACCAAAATGCCTGGGAGTTGGACAACCGCATCAACACCGCGATGGAAGCCCTGCGCTGCCCGCCCGATGATGCGCCTGTGAGCGTGCTCTCAGGTGGAGAACGCCGACGGGTTGCACTCGCCCGCCTGCTGCTAAGCAACCCGGATATCCTGCTCCTTGATGAGCCGACCAACCACCTTGATGCCGAATCCGTGGACTGGCTGGAGCAATACCTCCAAAACTTCCCCGGTACGGTCATCGCTGTGACCCACGACCGCTACTTCCTGGATAATGTGGCGGGTTGGATTCTGGAGCTCGACCGGGGTGAAGGCATTCCATGGAAAGGGAACTACTCCTCTTGGCTGGAGCAGAAAGCCAAGCGCCTGGAGCAGGAAGAAAAAGCCGAAAGCAAACGCCGCAAAACCCTGCAGCGCGAACTGGACTGGATCAAAATGGCGCCGAAGGCCCGTCAGGCCAAAGGCAAAGCCCGTCTGAACGCTTATGAGAAACTTGCCAGCGAGAGTGGCAAAGAGCAGGAAGCCAAGCTCGAACTCTACATCCCACCCGGGCAGCGCCTGGGCGATAAGGTCATTGAGCTAAAAGGCGTAACTAAAAAATACGGTGACCGCACCATTTTCGAAAACCTGGACCTTGAAATTCCGCGCAATGCTGTAGTGGGCATCATTGGCCCCAACGGTGCCGGTAAGTCGACGCTCTTCCGGACCATTATGGGCAAAGAAGCACCGGACGCTGGTGAGGTCGTTATCGGAGACACCGTTGACCTATCCTATGTTGACCAAAGCCACGAAGACCTGCAAGACGGGGACAAAACCGTCCACCAGGCGATTTCGGATGGGAATGAAATCCTGGAGATAGGCAACCATACCATGAATGCCCGGGCTTACATCAGCCGCTTCAACTTCACAGGCCAGGATCAGCAGAAAAAGCTGGGCGTGCTTTCTGGTGGAGAGCGCAACCGGGTACATCTGGCCATGACGCTAAAAGAAGGTGGAAACGTCCTCCTGCTCGATGAGCCGACCAATGATATTGATGTAAACACACTCCGGGCGCTGGAGGATGCGCTGGATAATTTTGCCGGCTGTGTCCTGGTCATTTCGCACGACCGCTGGTTTATCGATCGCCTGGCCACGCATATTCTTTCTTTTGACTACGACGAGGAGCCGGTCTTCTTTGAAGGCAATTATTCTCAATATGAAGCCAAGAAAAAAGAGGAGCAGGGTGATAACAAGCCTAAGCGCCCCCGGTTTAAGAATGTAATCAACCGGTAGGTCTACTGTTGTAAAGGTGCAAAGAAGACGCTTCGGAAAGATGACCGGAGCGTCTTTTCCTTTTTTAGGCGCCTTCGTAGAATTGGGCAGGGTTCACTTCTCCCTTGCCGGGCAGTATAATCTCGAAGTGCAGGTGCGGAGTCGTATGCCGCGCATTGCCTGTATTTCCGACACTACCGATCGCCTGACCTGCATTGACTTCTTCACCGGCTTCCACCCATTGCTCATCGAGGTGGGCGTAGAATACCATCGTACTGTCCCGAAGCCGCAGCCACACTTGCTTGCCGCCGTTGCCGCCATTCTTGACCCGCTCAACTGTCCCTTTTGCAATAGCCAATACTGGTGTACCCTGGTCTGCCTTGATATCAATACCCTGATGCTTACGGCCGCCACGGGCATCACCAAATCTGGAAATGATGTGGCGCGGGCTCTTATTGGCCACGGGGAAGAGAAAGGTAGGATTGCCTGCAAGCACATTTTCAGGCTGCCGACCACCATCCTGAGCGACCCGCACTACGTACTCATGCACGGCTGTTTCAACCTGATGCTCATAACGGCTCCCGCTGCCCATGTAAATGAGTGGGCCAAAAGCCAGGAGCAACAGCAGGAAGTAAGTCGGAAGCTTTAATTTTTCCCAATTCATAGACCGACATAACTGTTTTCGGAACCAGATTATTGCCAAAAAGCGAACAGGATCTACTGCTTTAATCCTGAGTCACCTGGTATTTCAAGATGGAGACAAAAAATACCCCGCCGATAATATTGCCAATGGTAGACCATAACTGGGTCACAAAATAATCTGACAGGCTGATTTCATCAGAAGACAACAAGCCGGCGAACACCTCTGTGGAGCCCACAATACTATGGTGCAGCCCTCCCAGCCCGATTACAGCAGTTACGATCACGACTACAAAGATGCGGGCGATGGTTTCCTTGGAAGATGTGGCTAGCCAAGACACCAGTCCCATAAGCCAGCCTGCCAGGATGGCACTGACTAATATTAAAGGTGCCGAGTAGTCGATCAAATGCATTGCAATATCTTCAAGGGCATCATAGGTGACTAATCCAAGCCTCGGTCCAATATAAGCTATGGCCGCCCCTATGATGTAACCACCTATAAGATTACCCAGGTAAATAATCCCCCAAATCCTGCTTAGGTCTTTGAGCGACTCCCGGCCGCTCAGTACGGGCAACACCGCTAAAGTAGTATGCTCCGTAAACAGGGCGGAACGCCCAAGGATGACAAATATAAAACCTATAGGGTAAGCAAGAGCCAGTACGACCTGCATCACTTCCATCGACAACTGGTCATTGAACATCGTGTACAACACGCCTATTACCAGCAAACTAAAACCCAGGTCCAACCCGGCAGTCAGAGCGGAGAGGAACAGCGCCTTATTGCTTCGGCGGTATTCCTCCATACTCTCTTCTATTTGTTCTTTGACGATCCGCTCCATCGACTTTGGCCGGGTCACTGTTTCCTGCGATTCCTTTTTGATGTTTTCTTTCCTTTTATCCCTACGCAATAGTTTCCTGTTCACATTATTAGTGTTGGTGTACTTTAATAGAGCGCAGAAAGCACAATTGATGTTCGAACTCAAAAATTAGCAGTAAACATAGCCCGGCACTTATCGTTGAAGAGTAAATTTTGAACCATGAACAACCGGAAATTAAACGAAAATAAAGTTGCCATTCTGGCTACAGACGGATTTGAGCACTCTGAGTTGCAGGAGCCTATGAAAGCCTTAATTTCAGAAGGGGCGACGGTGCATATCGTTAGTCTTTCAGAAGGGCAAATCAGAGGCTGGGAAAAAGGCAATTGGGCGATCACACCCGTGCACGTGGATGTTGCTGTGGACCGCGCCAATCCGGCAGAATATACCGGGTTGGTTTTACCAGGAGGCGTGATGAACCCCGATAAGCTTCGCCGGTACCCACATGTTATTGACTTCATCAAAGGCTTTGCGGAACTGGGCAAGCCGATTGCAGCAATCTGCCATGCACCATGGCTGCTTATTGAAGCAGACTTGGTAAACGGTCGCACGGTGACTTCCTTCGAGTCCATACGCACCGACCTGGAAAACGCCGGGGCAAACTGGGTTAATGAAGAGGTTGTGACAGACGGTCTCATCACCACCAGCCGCAAGCCAGGCGACCTTGACGCATTCAGCCATAGGTTTATCGAGCAATTGCTTACTGAAACGCCAAGCAGTTCTTCCGTGTAGGGCTGACTTTATGAAAAACATCCTGAATTTATCAGAAAGGGGCGCTCCATGCGCATGGAGTGCCCCTTTCCTGTATCAGGCCCAAATAGGCCTTCCTGACTCCGGGAAGGGAGCAATCCCATTAATACAGATAATGTATCCCCAGGCCAGGTTCGCCCGCACTAATGATCACTCTTCTTCCTCCGATGCCCGGTATTCCTCCACCCAAAAGTTATTGTAGCCCAGCCCTACCGTGATTCGGATTTCCTGTAAATTAAGCAATTCCAGCAGCGCCAGAAAGGTGACAATAGCATGAATTCGATTGCGGCAGGCGCTGAAAACCTCAGTGAAAGTGGCACGCCGCCCACCCTGAATCTGGGAAAAAATGTGTTCCTGCTGACCTTCTATGGTGTAACTGAACTGTACGATCTGGTGTACCGACTTAGGGTTGGCGTACTCAAACCGCTCTACGACCCGCTCAAAGGCACGCAGCAGTTTGAAAAGCGTAACGGATTCCAGCTCGGCATCCACCAGGGCTTTGGTGGCAATGCTGTGCAGTTCTTTAGTGACATTGCCCCGGTAGGACTGCTTGGCACGGCGGGCTTCCATCTGCCGCATTTCCTCCAGTACGCTTTTGACGCGTTTATATTCGATAAGGCGCTGCACGAGCTCCTCCCGGGGGTCGATCTCGTTGCCTTCCTCGTCCACCGGCTTGCGGGGGATAAGCATTTTTGCTTTGATGCGGCAAAGGGTAGCGGCCACCAGGATGAATTCACTGGCGAGATCAATATTCATCTCCTCCATCTGCCGGATGTAGGCCAGGAAATCGTCCGTGATCTTGGCGATAGGAATGTCATTGATATCCAGCTCGTCCCGCTCAATGAAGAAGAGCAGCAGGTCAAAAGGGCCCTCGAACTGAGGCAGTTTTATGGTGTAGGAAGTATCACTCATATGTTGAATGGAATTTGGGGTTCCATTAAGTTATTTAAGCCGGCATAAATGGCCCGCATTGGAATGCGGATGCCCAGGCTATGTACGGGAACCTCTCTGTCAAGCCCTATGATCGTCTGCATGCGCCAGTAGTCTTTGCTTTCGCGAAAAAGCGCATCAACAATGGGTTGATCCTGATCAATGAGCAGGTATTCCCGGAAAGCAGGAAGGGTCCGGTACTTTCTGAATTTTGCGTCCCGGTCATAAGCAGAAGTCCCATCC
This sequence comes from Phaeodactylibacter sp., assembly GCF_022763345.1. Taxonomy (GTDB): domain Bacteria; phylum Bacteroidota; class Bacteroidia; order Chitinophagales; family Saprospiraceae; genus Phaeodactylibacter. The sequence continues at coordinate 25,999 of NZ_JALEGS010000016.1, read as the reverse complement.
GAAAGCACTTCCACGATCAGTACAGGGTTTAAGATTGCCTGATTTTGAGCTACCAACTCCCCGCAAACTACACTCACATCAGGGTAAACAAAATGATTAACCACCTCCAGGTATACCTTTTGATCGCTATTAAAAACCGTACAGGAATCTTGTAGGCGACTGCGTAATTCAAAGTACATATTGCCGGCAATACGGTTATGATCGATTGACCCACCTGCCATATCCACAAGCAGGCCGTTGTGATATTCCTGCTTTACTGAAGATTGCTCCTCAGCAGCAAGATAATCAGAGATGGACAGGTATTTCTCAGGTTGCGGCATTATCGCTACTTTTGGATTTCTACAAAAGTAACAACTTTAGCGTTGCCATGCCGAACAAAGGAAAACTCTATCTCATCCCCGCACCGCTTGGAGAAGGGGCGGTACATACCCTGCCGCAGCACGTCATTGACATCCTGCACCGGTTGGATATCTTCATTGCCGAGCGTGCCAAGACCGCCCGCCGGTTTATCAAGGAGACCAACCCGGTAAAGCCCTTCAGTGAGCTGACCTTTTACGAAATTACCAAGCATACGCCCCCAGAGGACCGGCAGCGCTTCCTGGCCGATGCCGAACAGGGCAAAGACATAGGGCTCCTCTCCGAAGCCGGCTGCCCGGGCGTTGCTGACCCCGGCGCTATTGTCGTACAAACGGCACATCAGCGGGGTATTGAGGTGGTGCCACTCGTTGGGCCATCGTCTATTTTGCTGGGGCTGATGGCTTCTGGCATGAACGGTCAGAACTTTTGCTTCCACGGCTACCTGCCGCCCAAAAAGCCGGAGCTGCAAAAAGAGCTCAAATTTCTGGAGCAGCGGGTGTTCAAGCATACACAGACGCAGATTTTCATTGAAACGCCCTATCGGAATATGAGCCTGATTGAAACGGCTATCAACACCCTTTCCCCCGATATGCTGTTTTGCATCGCGGCAGACCTTACCTTGCCCACAGAGTATGTGCGCACGCTCACCATCGCACAGTGGCGTAAGACAAAGGTGCCGGATTTGCACAAGCGGCCGGCCATTTTTTTGGTGGGGAAGTAGGGAACTAATTACTGCTTAATTTTGTATTTCAGTTTGTTATCTAAAATCTTCAAACATGGATACACCATCTCCTCCCTTAAGTAATGTTCAGCTCGAACTACTAAAAGTATTCGCTTATCAGGTCTCTGATGAAGACCTGCTTGAGCTAAAGGATACTTTAGCCAATTTTTTTGCTAAAAAAGCCATTCAATCCGCAAACGAGGCATGGGATAAGCAGGGATGGGACAACCAAAAGGTCGATCAGTTGCTTAATACTAAACTTAGGAAGCGCTCCTCCTAAATAGTATAATCCCCCTGCCATGAAAAGAGTAGTCATTGACACGAATGTCCTACTGGTTTCCATTTCTGAAAAATCCAAGCTTCATTGGATATTCAAATCCCTTACAGAAAAAGCTTTTGAGCTTTGTGTGTCAACAGATATTCTGGCAGAATATGCAGAAATTATTCAGCTTCATATGGGTGCGGAAACCAGCAACAACGTTTTGTCTACACTGGAAAACCTGTCTAATGTTGTCAGGGTAGACTATTATTACCGATTTCAATTACTGGATGATCCTGATGATAACAAATTTGTCGATTGCTGTGTGGCAGCGAATGCGGACTATATTGTCACACACGATTCTGACTTCAATAAACTGAGCGGAATTGCCTTTCCGGTCATAAAGGTAATTGATTCAGATGTCTTTCGAATTCAACTGAGCAACGGACTATAGCCCTCCATCAATCCACCAGCAACCGCTGCTTCTTCGGGTAGCGCACTGCATACTTCAGCGTGCGGTCAGCGGTAGCACCTGCCGGAAGAGAAAAAGACCAGGTGACAGTCCCAGTTGCCTCATCAAGCTTACCGCCTTCATGCCCCAATTGTACCACCTTAATATCGTCATCTTTGGGTAGGGGATACTGATCTTCTACCCGCAGTGACACCGGATAGCTATTGGTATTTCGGATGGTGGTTTTCCAACTCCGCTCTACGGTTTTATTGCTGCCCAGAAAGCTGGTGCGCGATTGATCCCGCACCCGCTCGCGTTTGACGATGATGTCTTCGTCCCGCCCGACAGACAGGGACAGGGTATCCTCAAAAGCGGCCATATCCAGATAGGTATTGCCCTGATAAGTGCCTTTGAAGAACAGATTGGCATCCCCGCTGAGCAGGCTGTACTGCGACCAATCGGTAATTTCAGCAATCAGGTACGCCTCTTTGGATAGTTTGGGGACGAGTGCATAATAGTAATTGGCCGGCACTTCGTTGGCTGCCATGTGCACATCATAGGGCTGATTATCTGCCGGGATGGTATAAGGGAGTTCGATTTCAAACTCAGTGCTGGTAGCCCGTTGTTCGATAGCGATAGGGACGGGTGCAGGCTTTTCCGGTTTTGGGCGGGCTTTCCTGCCAAAAACGCCTGATGCCGCGCCTGTAATTACTACTTCATCCAGCATCATGCCCTCCGAGCTTAGGCGCACGTTAACGGTGCTTCCCCTTACCACCACCTGCTGATTAGCGTATCCGACATAGGAGACCAGCAGTGCCGACTGTCCGGCGGGCATTTCCAGCTCAAAACGCCCTTCCATATCCGTCACTGCTCCGATAGTAGTCCCTTCAACCAGAACTGACGCCCCAATCAGCGGTTCCCCGGTTTCCTGGTCCAGAACGGTCCCGCTCACCCGCTGACTGCGGCCACGGTTCGCTGTAGGCTGACGGGCAGGGGGTGCATAGTAGTTGTTGAAGGTAAGGTAATAAGGGCTTAGCCCGGGCTTCACATTGCTCATCGTAGGATTGCCAGTGGACAGGGTCAGGCGGGTGTTCAACCAGTCCTCCCCGGCATCCTGATACACTTTGGCTTTGTAGTCCAGTGTCAGCGGTTGCTCCGTACCCTCCACCCGGATATTGTAAAAAGGGTCCCAGCCAGCCTTGGGCACTACATACTGAAGTTCTACTTCTGCCGGTATGTTTTTTGGGGCATTCACCACGACTTTGACGATGACTTCGGGATCAGCCTCTGATTTGGCGTTAAGCTCCAGCAGTTGGTTCCCCAGCCGGACCATCTGCTTTTTGTACCCGACCGATTGCTGCCGGATACGCTGCAGGTGCCCCTCAATATCCATTAACCGGGTGCGGTACAATACAGCGGCACGTTCCAGTTCATCCACCGCTACGCCATCACTGCCGCCCAGCGATTGGTTCGCCAGAAGCAGGTCACGCTCACGTACATAAACCTGTGACCGGTTGGATAAAGCCTGTAAGCTGTCTCTTAATGCCAGTTGCTGCTCCTTCAGGACTGCGGTCAGGCTATCTGAATCCGCTTCATTCAGGTAGTTGACTTCCTGCGCAATTGAGACTACGGTGACGGACTGATCGATCTTCAGCTGCAAGCTTTCTTCCTGTAATTGGAAGGGCAGTTTTTTGAACAGCAACTGCGTCTCCCCTACCGGCAATTCGACCGTGGCAGTGCGGGTAACCTGCGCTCCCTGCCGGTAGACGGTGACATGCTCAATTTTGGAATCAACGGTGCGCCCGGACTGAGCGTAGAGGGTGCTCAGTGCACAAAGCAGAATCAGGGAAAGGAAAGTCGTTTTCATAGCGGTTAAAGTTTAGGGGGTGAGTAAGCCTTTCACCCCCTAAAACTACGCTAATTATTTGGCGGCATCAACCTCATTCACGAAGTCAATCACGCCTTTGAAGTAGTTATCGGCATCATCGTACATGGCCCAGTGGGCGCCTTCCGGACAATAATGATAGGAGCCATTGGGCAACTTGCCGGCCATCATTTCCATAAAATCAGGATCCATGGTATCGTACTCCGCACCTATAGAAAGCGTCGGCACAGTGATTTTAGCGAGGTCCTCTGTGCGGTCCCATTCCTTAAGGGTGGCATCGCCCACTACACCAAACTCGCTTGGTCCCTGCATCATGAGGTAAATGCCATAATTGATGTTGGTCAGGGCGCGGATGACCGGGTCCGGCCATTCCGCCAGGGGCATGCGCAGTACATGCTTGGGGTAATAATGCGTCTCTACCAGCTCCAGATAGCGCTCATCCGTGTACTGCCCGGCGGCCTCCAGCTTGCGGATTTCGGCCAAAGCATCAGCAGGCAGGCCAGGGGCCAGTTCTTCCTCCGCGTACTTCACGTAGGCGGGGATGGAAGACATCATGTTGGAAATGATAAGCCCCTTGAGATTTTCCTGGTATTTCAAGGCGTACTCAATGCCGAGAATGCCGCCCCAACTGTGCCCGAGGATGTAGAAGTTGTCTTTATTGAGCCCCAGCGCCTGGCGCACCTGCTCTACTTCCTCCACAAAGCGGGGGATGTTCCAAAGCGAAGTATCTTCCGGCTGATCGCTGAAATGAGAGCCCAGCTGATCATAGTAATAATATTCGATACCTTCTTTGGGGAAGTAGCTGTCAAACACTTCAAAATACTCGTGGGTAGCGCCTGGTCCACCGTGGAGGAGGAGCACTTTTTTGGTCGGGTTATTGCCCACCCGCTTGGTCCAAACCTGAAATTCGCCGGAAGGGGTATTAATAGTAATGCGTTTGGCCCCGCCGCTGATTTTGTCGTCCATACCCGAGTAATCCAGGTATTGCTCGTAGTCTACGCCCGAAATTTCGGTTGGTGTTTCGTTGGAAGGTTCATTGTTCGGGGCGGGAGAACAGCCAGACAGCAAGGCCAGCACCAGCAGCAGTGTTAAGTTTTTCATTTTGTCGTTTGTTTTAATTCACAATAAATATAGGGCATAAACAGCGTTCTCAATAGTTGGTTTTGAAGCTTTGGCCGGGACAAGGGGGAAAAATATTGCTTCCGGCGGGTATCTTTTGCCGCATGCTGCAAATAGAGAAAGTGTATCTATTAACAATTAACCCTTAAAAACAGTCAACATGATGAATTACCGAATTTCTCCCAGCCGCTTTTTCGCAGTCTTTATCTTAATCCTGGCTCTTTTCCCTATGATTTCATGCGAGAAGGAATCTTTTGTACCTGCCCTCACACCTCAGCTTGTTGAGCCTCAAAATCTGGCAGAAGCAGAGCACATGCCCAGAGAAAAAGCGCATATGCAGGATTCCACTTTTGTTTTCGATATACAGGAAAGCTACTGTACCCAGTATGGCGTACACCTGAGTGTTCTCATCGACCGGCCGGAAAACTACAGCTTTAAATGGGCGATCGATGGCAGCCACGGCGGGCATAACAGTTACACTCCTGGCTGCGTCTGTGGAAGTACGGCAACCGTCTTTATCACTCGCTTGTCAGATGGCATGTCTATACGCCATACAGTTGATCTTCCGAACTGTGGAAATGACCTCGAATAAGATAACTCTCGTTGCCTCTAATAAAAAATGCCCGGGAAGCAGTCGCATCACTACTCCCGGGCATTTGGTCTTTTGGGGTCTTAATCCAAAATTCTATTTAGCAGGCGTTACCGGCAAGTCGTTTTCACTTACCCGCTCTTCTTTGTGGACATTTACAAAACCATGCAGGTTTTGGCGGACAAAATCTTCCGGAAACTCCTCCACACCGGGGAAGCCCAGGCGGATATCCCGGCCGTTGAACGGAATGTAGGCTGTGCCGAAGATATAATCCCAACAAGCCAGCGTCAGGCCAAAGTTTACGCCAAAGCGGTGCTCTTCCGGCAGGTCATAGGAGTGATGCCAGATATGCATCTCCGGGCTGTTGAAGAGTTTCTTCATGAACGGGCCAAGCGCGAATGCACCAAGCGCAATACTACCCGCTACGGTTCCCAGCTGTGCCGCAAGAGAAGGATCTTGCAGGACATTCACCTCAAAACCACCGGTAGCAATGATCAAGCCAACGAGCGCTCCAAGTATACCTCCGGTAACATAACCCGGTACGGTGATGTTGGAGTGGTTGTAGTGGCCTACTGCGAGGGTGAAGATGTGAATGATGAAGAAATCATAAAGTCCAATACCCAGCAGGGCCAGCGGGATGTACTCCAGCGAACGGTACACTACGTTTTCCATCCAGTGGTAGCGCAGGTGCGCAGCAAAGCCCATCTGCTGAACCGAGTGATGTACTTTGTGGAATTCCCAAAGGAAGTCGCTGCGGTGCAACAACCGGTGTACCCACCACTGTACAAAATCACGGACCAGAAAACCAACCAGCAGGATGAGCCACATGGGGGAACCATTCAGTGGGTTATTGGCCTGCAGGTCGAACCCGCCGGTCACAGCCTTGATACCATCATTAAACAAATTCACGATGACATCCGAAGCTGCATTATAAATGATCAGCGAAAACAGGAAGAAGTTGAAAAACATGTAAAAGAAATCCAACCAGAAGTCCTTCCTGAATTTAGGCTGGTCTTTGCGCCAGGGCGTTACCACTTCCAGAAAAAAGAAGAATGCCGACACGATCAGCAGCCAGTAAAAATAGTTTTGCCACCCCGGGTGGGTGATCTCATACCACAGGTAGCTTGCATAGCCACTGTAGCCTTCAACAAATATATCCCAATACTTCATGACGAAAGGTTAATTTACAGTTTACAGTTTACATTACAGTTCAAGGATGTACCACTCGATGGCATCCATATCAAGATTGGCCCGACGGCTCGATTCCTCAGGTGCGTAGTTGGCGGCCAGATAGTCCAGTATGGTTTTTTCCTGATCGCCCAGGTCCCAGAGCCCCTGAGTCTCCTGCATCCAGACAATCATGTTCTTCCAGCCATCACGGGTAGCTTTATTCTGGGTGACCAATTTGGCAGAATGGCAAGCCGTACAGGTTGCACGGACGGTTTCCCAGCCTTCCGCAGCAATCAGCCCGGTCTCCAGGTGGATACCATCTTCCACCCGGTCCATATCAGCCGCCTTTTCAGCCATACGCTGTTGCGAGATTTCTACAGGGACTGTTTGAGGGTCGTCAAACCACCCATTCAAAGCGGGCTGGAACAGGGCAAACAGGAACAAACCGACGACCGCAAAGAAAATAGCGGACACCGTTTGGACAATAAGACCGATGGTACCCAGCCACCGCTTTCGGTAGGCTTGTTTTTGCTTTTCGGTCAAATGATCAGGTAGGTGTAACATAATATCAGATTACTTTTACAGCGATTCTATGACAAGCGTTATTGAGGTAGCCTTTAGGGTTCCAGCCAGGCAGGATCATCGGCTGTGCCGTGCCCCGGCTGTCGGTAGCACGTGCCCATACCTCGTAGTAACCTCTTTCCGGGAAGCTGACTTCAGCATTGAAATGCTGCCAGGCCAGACGGTTAGCTGCAGCTTCAAGCTTGGCAGGCTTCCAGGTGGCACCAAAGTCGATGGAGTATTCCATCTTTTCCACACTCAGCTCACCCGCCCAGGCATGACCGCGGATTGGCAGCTTCTGCCCTAAATTCAGAGAAGCACCGGTCTTTGGGTAAGTAATGAGGGACTTAACAGGCATGCTCTCAATGATGCACATGTCTTCGTCTTTCACTTTGGTACCCGGAGCGACAGGCTTACAGGGTACCCGATAAGAAGGAGCTTCCATCTTCGGCCCGTCATGTACTTTATTGCGTACCAACAGCTTAGTTAGCCATTTACCGGAAGTGGAAGCCGGCCAGCCACCCGTCACCAGGCGAAGCGGATGCCCGTTTTGGTAAGGAATATCCTGCCCGTTCATTGCCCAGGCGATAATGGTTTCGTCCTGCATCGCTTTTTCCATAGGCACACCCCGAGAGATCGGCTTCTTCTCCGGATTGCCACTCACGTGGCGGTCCATGCCTTCATAGCCCACATAAACGGCATCTCCCTTCAGACCTACGTCATTGAGCACGTCTTTCAGGCGTACCCCCGTCCAGGAAGCACAGGCTACCGCGCCAACTCCCCACTGATTGCCCTTGGCGGGCGGGTTGAACTCGGAACGGCCGTTGCCGCCACACTCCAGCGTGAGGGCATAGGTGTGGTGTTGGAACTTATCTTTTAGTTCCTGTATCGTGTAGGATTTCTTTTGGCGCACAGACTCGCCCTCTATGGATAGCGTCCACGTATTCACGTTAATTTCATCCTCCTCTGGCGGAATGCCGTTGTTGCGGATGAAGAACTTATCTGCCGGTGTGAGTTTGTCGTCCAGCAAATGAGCCGGCGTCTCCACATTGAGCGGCCGGTCATTCAGTACAATCAGGTCCGGGTGCTTACCTGGTATCTGAAACGGGGTGTCTTCCTGTGCCAGTCCGGCAGGGATCATTCCGGCAGGAAAATGCTTTCCGTAAACCATAGGTGCTCCAAGTGCGGCTCCGATGGCGAGCAGCGCTCCTTTACGCAGAAAGCCACGCCGGGTTTCCGGGTCAGATTCACGCCCCCAAAGCAGGCGGTCTGCTTCGATAGGGTCTTTGGCATAAAGCTCGTGCAAGCCTACTTTTTTCTTGCGATTCTTCATTGTAGAACTGTATTAGTAATGCAGATTTTGGCTTTTGTACCTGGGAAAACCTCTGGTACAGCACATTTTGAAAGTGGTATACCGGAGGTTTTAATTTTATTCCGCAGCTTTACTGAGCTCAGCTTCAAGCTCGGCAAACCGCTTTTTGTGTTCCGCATCGTCAATATCCCGCTCAATAGCTACGCCCCCTTTGTTGACGTAGTTGTGGCTCCACTCTATCCAGGATCCGTCGTAGTTTTTTACATCCTTAAACCCTAGTATTTCAGTGAGCACATAAGTCGTGTGAGCGGAACGCACACCAGACTGACAATACGCAATAACTTTCTTATCAGGCATAATGCCTGCTTTCTCAAAGTTGTATTTCAGGTCTTTTAGTGATTTGAACCGGTGGTCTCCGTTGAGGTCCACCGCATCTGACCAGTTCAGGTGTATGGAACCAGGAATACGTCCGTAAGTGAAAGCCCCCTTTTTGTAAGGGTAGCAAACCCCTTTGCTAACGTAAGGCACACCCTGATACTCTTCAGGTTCGCGGGTATCCAGCAGAATATAGTTCGTATCGGTCATGGCAGCCAGCACATCTTCCATACTGGCCAGCCGGGTATAATCAGGAGCATTGCTGAAGGCATAAAGCACGGGATCGGCTTTGGTCGCTTCGGTAGCCAGTTCAAAACCGTCGGCCTTCCAGGCAGCTTTACCGCCGTTCATGACTGCCATATTTTCATGGCCGTACATATCAAGCATCCACATGAATCGGATAGCGTCCACGCTGCCTTTGGTATCATAAATCACCAGGAAGTCATCCGCACTGATACCATTGCTGCCCAGGAGCGCAGCCATTTCCTCGGGTGATGCCCGCATGCCTCCATAGTTATATCCTCCGCCTTCGTAATCCGGGCGCCAGAAATTAACCGCGCCGGGCAGGTGCCCCTTTTCGAAGGCTTCTTTTTTGCTGATTTCGATGACTTTGAAGGCTTTTCCTTCATCGTACATCGCCTTTACATCGGCGGTTTCAACTAAGTGATTGGCTTTGACAGAAGACTTTAGGGATTCATCTACCTTCTCTTCGACCTCAGTAGTTTCTGTTTGTTTTTCGGAATCAGCTTCTGACTGGCAGGAAATTACGAAAAAACTTAGGAAAAAGCCTAGCAGCAGCAGGCCGGAGTGGTGTAAACGTGACAATTTCATGATAATCATTGGTTAAGGTTTAGAATATGGCGTGCAAGCCAAGGCCCAGCCAGTTGCCACGGCGGATGGCACCAATACCGCTCTGACTAAAGAATTGATTAACCCGGGCACCATCGCCGGCCGCCCCGGGGTCACCATCGCGCCAGGTGTAGTGCAACATGAGTTTAAGGTTTCGGCGGTCCAGGTAAAAGTTTACGCCCGCATCATAAGTCTGCTCTGAGCCTGAGAAGAACCCTACCGCAGAAGCATCTGCCTGTTCTTCGGCTGTTTCACCGCCATTGAACTGCATGACCATGAATACGGGCTCCAGCATGTACTTGCCTACCGTAATGTTGTAGCCTACGCGAACGTGGCCGGTATTGGAAGTGTAATCAAAGGAACGGGAAGCGCCATCGCCCGTTGTCCGGGTACTGGAGCGGGTCATAAATATCCACTCTCCATCAAGGTTGAGCGGGCCCCAGTTGAGCAGCATGCCAGGGCCAAAAGCCAGGGATTCTTCGAACAAGTCCGTCTGCCCCTGATAGGAAGCATTGAAGTCCAGCGAAACGCCCTTACGCTTGTTGTAAAAGTTCGTTTCATACCCAATCTTGTACTTCGTCAGTTCCGGGTCGCCCAGATAAAGTACGGCGCGACCGGCAATCAAAGGCGCAAACTCCCGGCCCACCGTTTGCCCCAGCGGGCTTGTCGTCAAAGGGTTGAAAACACCAAGGTTGTAATTGAGCCCTACCTTTTCTCCCTGAAACAACCCGCCAATATTGAGGCCTGCAGCCCGGCCGGGCCCAGTGCCTACTAAGTGGCGGCGTACATAATTCTGAGACATCGACTTCTCAAAGGAATTGACCGACCAGCCGGAAGTAATGCTTTCCCGCTGCATTTGCGGACGGAACCAGCCCCCTGTAAGCCACGCAGCCTGACTGCCTTTGGTGAGCTGATACTGGAAAAAGCCATCCCATACTCCGAAGTTGGGCTGGGCAGGGTTCGTGCCGCCTATGCTTGAGCTGAGCAGGTCCCGTCCGGCAAGGTCGTAAAACATCGCCAGGGAGTACTTCAGTCGCGGATAAGGCTCGCCTCCGATGAGCAGGCGCGCCCGGCGGAGATTGGTATTCAGGCGGTTGTCTACGCCTTCGTATTCGCCAGTTTCTGCATTATATACTTCCTGATCCATAGAGTACAGCGACCATAGCTGTACCATCATCCGGATATTGAATTTGAAGTCTTCCTTTTTTTTGAGCCACATTTCCTGAACAGGAACCTTCTCATCTGTAGCTGTCTTTTCTTGTGCCTCCAAAGATTTAGCCGCCATAAGTACAAGCACTAATGCTAACCCAAAAGTTAAGCCTTTCATTTACTGAATTTGGTTTTGGTTAATGTTTTGGTTTACAAATATCTGCGCATTGCAACGAATAGTTTGTGCGTTTGCGCACACAAGGAAGCAACACGGGCAAAATATAATAGGCTTACGAGTTAGTGCAGTAGGCGGGAACAGAGCATGAATTGCGATTGCATCAGATCAATACACAAGGGCTCTATCCCATGACCGGTCAGAATTTAATGCCAAACTTACAGCATTTCACCCAAACATGTTCAATACAAAACGCAAATTTTCAATTTTTATATTAAAAAAAGCACACTTAACCAAAAAACCTACCAAACCAATATGAAAAACCGGAATAATCTACTTTAGACAGCAAAGCCCCGCCAAGTTAGTACTCGACGGGGCTTTGCCCGTTAACCCTATTTCCCTATAGGATTTACACTTTATGCAATGTCGCTAATCTTTTATCTGTAGCCTGGCGTAAAAATCCCGCTGCACTTTTAGGTCATCCGTTCGCTTAAGGTTGATTCGTTGCCATTCCGTATCTGGTTTTAGTGCGACCGGCTCGCCTTTGTGCAATAAAGTTACGGGCATATCAAATCCGGCTATGGTTTGCTCCCAGCGGTAAGAGAGCTTGCCTTTTTCCCACTTACACGCCAGTACCGGTATACGCGTATCGCGCAGGTACTGATCAAAAACCGGCTGAAGGTCCAGCCCTGATTTTTCGATGAGGTAATCCTCAATTTGTTTCGTGGTCACCGTTTGGTGGTAAAAGTCCTTGTTCATGCCCCGGAGTATGCTGCGCCATTTTTCATCATCGCCCAGAAGGGTGCGAATGGTATGAAGCATATTCGCTCCCTTGTAGTACATATCCGAAGAGCCTGCATGATTGACATCGTAATCGCCGATTACAGGCCGGTCATTCATAATCGCCTTGCGGGTACCAATTACATAATCTGCACTGGCTTCGCTGCCATAATGATAATCGAGGTAGAGGTTTTCAGAGTAAGCGGTAAACCCTTCGTGTACCCACATGTCGGCAATATCTTTGTAGGTGATGTTGTTGGCAAACCATTCGTGTCCGGCCTCGTGTATGATAATAAAGTCGAACTTTTGCCCCCAGCCCGTACCACTCAGGTCCATGCCCAGGTAGCCATTCTGATATTTATTGCCGTAGGTGACTGAGCTTTGGTGCTCCATGCCCAGGTAAGGGACTTCAACCAGCTTAAAGCCATCCTCGTAGAAAGGGTAAGGCCCAAACCAGTGCTCGAAGGCTTCCAGCATCATCGGCACCTGCTTGAACTGTGTTTTGGCTTTATCCAGGTTGCCGCGCAAGACGTAGTAATTGCAATCCAGGTTTCCTTTTTCCCCCTTATAGATTTCTGACCAGTTTACATAGTCTCCGATATTGACGTTTACACCGTAGTTGTTGATGGGGTTATCAACATACCAATGGAAAGTGTGGGTGCCGTCATTGTTTTTCTCCACGCTCCGTAGCTTCCCATTTGATACTTCTATCAAGGAATCCGGCACCCGGACGCTGATCAGCATACTATCCGGCTCATCGTACATATGGTCTTTGCAGGGCCACCACAGGCTCGCCCCTTCCCCCTGACAAGAGGTCGCTACGAAAGGGTTGCCGTTTTCGTCTTCGTCCCAGCTCAGCCCGCCGTCCCAGGGCGCACGGACTGCCACCCGGGGCTTTCCACCGTACTCCAGTACCAGTTCGTATACCTGCCCCGCCTTAAGGCTTTGGGGCATTTGTATGTAGTAAACATTGCCATCACGGCTGTATTCCAATGGCTGCCCATTTTGCACCGCGCCCCGAAGTGCCATTGGCGGCTGCAGGTCAATCTGCATGCGCTTGCCGGGCTCCAGTACTCTATACTGGACTGTATTCCGCCCTTCAATAGTCCGCTCAGCCGGGTCAACTTCAATATCCAAGTGGTAATAAGTCAGGTCCCACCAGGCACGTTCAGGGGTCACCGCCCCACGGAGGGTGTCCTGACGGTCAAACTGGGCTACTAAGAACATCGGTAGCAGCAGGAAAAGAAAAATCAGGGCCGCAGAAGCGGAAAGTTTTAAGCAGTTCATAGATCACTAAAGTTGTTGAGGATCAACAATAAAACGTTGCCAATCAAGCAAAAATTGGCGTTACAGGAATGGATTATGTTGCTTTTCGTAGCCGATATTAGTTTCGGGCCCATGCCCTGGGTAGACGGTCACATCCTCACCGAGTGGCATCAGCTCGTTCCGAATGCTCCGGATCAAGGTATCAAAATCTCCCCCAGGCAGGTCGGTCCGGCCTATACTGCCCATGAAAAGCACATCTCCGGCAATCAGGAAACGATCGTTTTCGCAAAAGAAAGAAAGGCTTGCCGGAGAGTGGCCAGGCGTGAACAGCGCTTTGAGGGAAGTGTTGCCAAAGGTGATCTTTTCTCCGGGCTCAATAAACCGGCCAGGCTCTCCTGTAAAATTGCCGGAAGGGAGGGGCAAGCCAAACATAGAAGCTGACTGAGGGGCTGCTTTTAACACTGGCACCTCCCCTTCATGCATTTCCAGCTCCAGCCCGTAGGTGTCCATGACAAATTGGTTGCCAAAGACATGATCAATATGACAGTGGGTGTTGATCAGGCGAACCGGCGTCAGCTCCTGTTTTTCGATAATAGCTTTAAAGGCAGCCCTTTCCTCTGCTGAGTAGCAACCGGGGTCGAAAATGATGCACTCCCCCGTCTCATCATAGACGATGTAAGTGTTTTCCTGGAAAGGATTAAAGGTCTGTTTGAGTACTTCCGCCATTTTTCGAGGCAAGTTAAATAAAAAAGCCCGGCTATGGCATAAACGCCTGCATTACCAATAATTCTCTAATCCAGCGGTTCAATCGCAAAAGAAAGTTCGCTGTTTTCCGTTCAAGTTAAATGATAAAGTAGCCTGCGCGGCAAAATTACCCAGCCTTAATATAAACCGATGGCCCCGTGCGACTGTCTTTATAATGCGTACTACATCATGAAACTACTGCTCCGGCATTGCCCGATGCGCCCAAATCGAATTTTCCATATGCGTACCTACCTACTTTCACTACTTTGCCTCCTGCTATCAGCCACTGTTGTTTCCGCTCAGGGCATACAGGTGGAGTTCGGGAAAAACCGAGTGCAGTACCACGACGACTTTGCAGAGTGGTCACAGTACGAGAGTGATAACTTCGTAACCTACTGGTACGGTGAAGGGCGCTATATTGGACAGGCTGTAGTACAACTGGCGGAATACGACTTCCAGGAAATCCAGAATGTCTTGGAGCACCGGATCAATGAAAAAATCCAGATTATCGTATATACCGACCTGACCGATGTCAAGCAAAGCAATATCGGCAGTGAGGATACTTTTGTCAATAATGCAGGTCAGACGAAAATTGTAGGCAACAAAGTGTTCGTCTACTTCGATGGCAACCACCGCAATTTACGCAAGCAGGTCCGGGAAGGCATCGCTAGTGTGTACCTGAATGCTATGCTATTTGGCTCCAACATTCAGGAGATTGTTCAGAATGCGGTAATGATGAATCTGCCGGTCTGGTTCAAAGAAGGGTTGGTGGGTTATGTAGGCGAGCGCTGGAACACGGAACTGGACAACCAACTGCGGGACTACATTCTTTCCGATGAATTTGAAGGCTTTGAGCTGCTTGCCGAGCGGGACCCCAAGCTTGCCGGGCATTCGCTTTGGCATTTTATCGGTCAGCAATACGGAAAATCTCAAGTGTCCAACCTCCTCTACCTCACCCGCATCAACCGAAGTATTGAAAATGGCTTCCTTTATGTCCTGGGCATGCCGTACGAGCGTGTAGGACTGGACTGGGCGGTATTTTACAAAGACCGGTACTCTGTGGAAGAACAGCGCCGGGACACACTTTCCTCTGCTCCACTGGCCATTAAAAACAAGCGCAACTTACCCGTTACGCGAGCCAAAATCAGCCCGGATGGCCGACAAGTAGCCTACATCATCAACGAGATCGGGAAGCATCAGATTTACCTGTATGATATAGCTAAGGGAAAGTCAAACCGCATTTTTAAAGGTGGTTTCCGAAATGCTTTTCAGGCTACGGATTACAACTACCCCATCATAGACTGGAACCCGAACGGGCAGGAGATTGCGATCCTCTACGAAAAAAGAGATGTCGCTTACCTCCGCATCCATAATGTACGTACCGGCAAGCACACCGAAGAGCCGCTATCTTCCGAATATCAGCGGGTATACAGCATGTCCTACGTCAATCCTATCACTATGGTCTTTTCAGCTACCGTGAGGGGGCATTCTGATATCTTCCTTTACTACACCAATACCCGGCAGACCCAACGCATCACCAATGACTTTTGGGATGACCTCGATGCCACATATGTAGAGATCGATAACCGCCGCGGCATCCTTTTCGCATCCAACCGTCAGGACACCTTGCTGAAGCAGGAAAAGCTGGACAGTATCCTGCCCATCGATGATTTCGACCTCTTTTATTATGACCTGGAGGACCGCTCTGAGGAACTGGTCAGGATTACCAACACCCCTTATGCTAACGAGCGTGAACCTATGGCAGTGGATACGACCTGGTTTTCCTATCTCAGCGATGCGTCGGGTATTTACAATCGGGCGTCCGGTTATCTTGAGGAGTACATCCACCACTATGATCAGCTGATTCAGCTGGAAGATGGCTCTGAAATAAGGTTGCATGTTGATTCTACCATGTCTAGCCTGGACAGCACTCTAATCGATACCATCATCATAGAGCCTGTGATCAAAAAGCGGGCTGTGACCCAGCCTAACACCAACTACCACCGAAATATCCTTAGGCAGGATAATGCCCGCCGGACAAACCGCGCCGTTCAGCTGGTTTTGGAAAATGGGCAACATCAGTTGCACCTCTTTCAGCCTGCACCCTCAGATGCTATCAGCAACGCTGCGGAAACCGGATTTCAGCAACAGCGGTCTGCCGAGGTCAAAAAAGCAACGGTCGTTGAGCCGAAGAAAAAGCAACAGGTGCCCCCTTCCTCAAGGCAGAAGCCTACCATGTCTATCCTGACCGAGTCGGATAAGGTCAGTGTAGATACAGTCCGGGTAGATGAAAGCCGGAGAGATACAGGCAAAGTAGACATTGACAACTACCTTTTCCAAAGTGAGTTTGACGACGAAGAGAGTGAGCCCACCGTCATTATAGTTCAGGAGCCAGAAAACGAAAACGAACCGGAGCAGGTCAGAATTATCACCAGCGACCGTCAGCTTTCTGATGTCATGAACCGCCCGGGGCTACGTACTAAAAAGCCTTACGAATTCCGGTCATCGAAGATTATTCCTTATCGCCTGGAATTCAGGACGGACTTTGTTACAACCCAGCTGGACAACAGCCTGCTTTTCGACGGGCTAAATAGTTTCGCTGCCAACCCGGATGGATTCAACCTGCCCAATCCCGGTATTTTGCTCAAAGCGAACTTCAAAGACCTGTTTGAGGACTACGAATTTGAAGGCGGCGTTCGGGTGCCCACCACCTTTAACGGGACCGAATACTTTGTGACTTTTAAAGACAAAAAACGCCGCCTGGACCGGCAGTATGCCATTTACCGGCGTAACCAGCAATTCTCATCAGAAAGCCTTTCCTTTGTGCCCAGCCGCCGGGAAGTGAATATCCTGCTTGGCCAGTATGGCGTGCGCTATCCGCTGGACATATTCCGCAGCCTGCGGGCAACGGGTACCCTGCGCAGAGACCGGGTTACTCAACTCGCCACAGAGCGCAGTTCCCTGCAAGTGCCTACTACCAGTGAGCAGCGGGCAGGGCTCAGGCTGGAGTATGTGTTTGACAACACGCTGGATGTGGCGCTCAATATCAAGAATGGCTCCCGATACAAGATTTTTGTGGAAGGGGTTAAGAAATTCGACCTGGGCTTCACTGATGGAGTTTCCTTTGACTTTGCCCGCGGGGCTATGGGCATTGTCGGCTTTGATGCCCGCCACTATCAGCGGTTCCTGAAACATTCTGTAATCGCCTTGCGCGCTGCCGGGGCTACTTCTTTCGGCTCAGAGCGCATGGTCTACTTCCTGGGCGGTGTGGACAACTGGCTGTTCAACAGCTTCAACAACGAGATTCCCATTCCGGCTTCCGGAGAGGATATTGCCTTTCAGGCGTTGGCCACCAATATGCGGGGGTTTGACCTGAACATTCGAAATGGCAGCTCATACATTTTGTCCAATATTGAGCTGCGGATGCCCATCTTCAAGTATTTTTCGAAGCGGGTACGCTCACAATTCTTCCGTAACTTCCAGGTCGTGGGCTTCTTTGATGTGGGTACCGCCTGGGAAGGCAACGACCCCTATAGCGAAGAGAACCCTCTGAATACTTCAGTAGTGGACAACAGTGGTCTGGTCTCTGTGAGGGTCAACTATTTCCGCGACCCCATTGTCGCAGGTTACGGCGCAGGGCTAAGGGCTATGCTATTTGGCTATTTTGTTCGGGTGGATTATGCCTGGGGCATTGAAACCCGCGTGGTTCAGGACCCCATGTTCTATCTTTCCATTGGGACTGATTTTTAGTGGGTGGCTTGACCTGTGGAAGGGTGGTCAAGGGAATAGAGCAGCCGGATATTTACACTAGAGGTTCAAAACAGTTTTTGTGAAGCTTTTTCGTGATCTAAGCAGCATATTCAAGGGAAAGGAAGCGGCTTCGGCAAACCAAATGTACCCGGAGCTGCTGTGTATTCATATCCCTAAAACAGCTGGACGGACCTTTCGTCAGGCGCTTAAATGCCATTATGGAGAGGACGGCGTCCTGACGCTGGATCATCAGTTTCTCAAAAAAAGAAATGAGACCCTGGAAGACTATCCTGTTAGGAATTATCCTGTAGTGCACGGGCACCTGTTTTTTGATCAGTTGCAGCCTTTCGCTACTCCGGCAAGCAGGTGGATCACCTGGCTAAGGCACCCTGTGGAACGGGTACTATCTAACTATTTCTTCTACTGTACCAACGGCTATGTGACCCGGAAAAAGAAAGACCCTCACCTACAGCTTATGACATTGGAAGAGTATGTGCATCTTCCCAAAAAACGTAATGTCATGACCCGGTTCTTAGGAGAATTACAGCTTCGGGATTGTTTCTTTGTCGGCCTGCAGGAACATTATTCCGAAGACCTGGGGCAGCTTGCTAAAAAACTGAATTGGTCACTGCCAGTGGAGCATTTCCAGCTGCGTATTAACGTCAACTCCTCCAAACCTAATCTGCACCAGGCTATCTCAAAAGACTCCCGGCAAGTCATTGCGGCACTCAATACGGAAGATATGGCGCTCTATGAAGAGGCTACTTGGCTTCGATCGCAGGGTTATTGGCGTCCCCGGTTTCTAACCTGATGCTCTTTAAGTCTGACTTTTTTTGGTTTTATTTGTATTCAATAAAACCATCCAATTTTGTTCACTTCTTCATCCGGACGTGACTTACTGAGGCAATTGAAGCAAAGGTGGCGTGGATTTACCGGTCCACCATACCCTCATTTGTTATCTATACATATCCCAAAAACAGCAGGACGGACCTTCCGGGAAATTCTTAGATCTCAGTACGGTGTGAATGGTGTCTTATCCCTGGACCATCATTATCTGGCTAATCGCAAGGAGAGGCTCGAAGACTATCCCACTCATCGCTACCCCGTTATACATGGGCACCTTCCCTACCAGCAAATATCAAAAGTAGGGCTGCCCACTTCCAGATATATTACCTGGTTGCGCCATCCTGTAGACCGTGTTATTTCTAATTACTACTTCTATTGTTCTTCAGAATACCCTGCCCTGAAAAGAAGAGACCCTACCAAAGAGCTGATTCCTTTTGAAAGATTTATTCGTAGGTCCACCCGGCGGAATATCATCTGCAAGTACTTGGAGGGCATGCCTCTAAATGAATTTTTCTTTGTCGGATTTCAGGATCAGTTCGATACGGATATTAGAAAATTGGGACAGAAATTGGGTTGGCAACTGAATGCTGAGCACTTGGCTCTTCGTATCAATGACAACACGAAAGCCAGACAATCCGCCCCCTCTCTGTCGGAAGAACTCATTTTAAAAATCCGGGCTTACAATGAAAAAGACCTGGCACTTTACGAAAAAGCCAAACAACTTTCAGAACAGGAGCTCTGGAGCTAAAATCACTTCCTAAATGAAGCCATCCCTGATTTCCATACACATCCCCAAAACAGCTGGTCAGACGCTACGGCATTTACTTGAGCTGACCTACGGAAAAGATCAGGTCTTAAATATCAATAGGGGCAGGCTAGAAAGGCAAGGTAAAGCGCTTGTAAGTCTTCATCCGGAGCAATACCATGTCTTGCACGGGCATCTTCCTTACCGGGCATTCATTTCGCCCTATCATGATTCCGAAACCCAATTGATTACTTTTTTGCGCGATCCGGTAGAGCGGGTCCTGTCCAACTTTCGCTACTATCGGAAAAAGAAGGCAGAGCGGCTTGAAGCCGGCAAAACCGTACGCCACAATTACGACCTGGAAACTTTTATTGAACTGGAAGAACGGCAAAATGTGATGGCTCGTTTTCTTGAAGGGCTGGAACTAACCGACCTCTTTTTTCTGGGTTTTCAGGAGCAGTTCCTGCAGGATATTAGGCTCCTAAGCAAAAAGCTGTCTTGGGATATCCCGGAAGAAGCCTTCCTAATTAAAAAAAACCCGACTCCTTCAACTGTTAAAACGGACAAAGCCATACGCCAACGCATTGCAGCGCTCAATCAGGCGGACCTTGAACTCTACAATCGGGCTATAGCCTTGAAATCAGAAGGGTACTGGCATTAAAAAACAGCTGCAGTCAGCATTTAGACAGCAGCTGTCAGGCTTCTTAAGCCAAGGATGTCAAAAGTACACAAGCTAAGCTGTAGTAACTCTAATCTTATCTTTAATGGACTGAATGAGCGCAGGGGAAGGTTTTCGGCGATGGATCTTACTCTTAATAAACTCCCGGAAGGATTTTTCCTGACTTAGGACTTTCAGGTAGGCGGGGTTGGATTTGATTTCAATCAGCAGTTCTCGTTCGTCGCTTTCACTGAGTTCGTTGTCGAGATACATCGTGACTTTTCTGACGAGTTCCTGATAGTTCTGATCTCTCATTGTGATACGTTTTTTACTGTTGGGTAGTCCGCCCGGTTAACGTAAAACAGAGGCTCCGCCAGAATGGCACCGTCACACCATCCGTACTTACCGGATACGGGCACGGTAGCGTATGTGAAAATTGGTGTTTGTGGATAAGGCGTTGCATCTCTTTGCGTTTAAGGATAGCCGGCAATGAAGCCTGAGTGCCATGCACAGCAGGCTCCACCAACGGACTACTTTGAGTAGTAGGTTAACGAATTATTTGCGTTTGTCTTTGTAGCCCAAAGACGCCGCGTATGTTCTCAATTGTTCTTTTAGCATATTTCTGGCCCGGTGCAGGCGGGAACGAACCGTACCGAGAGGGATATCCACAATCTTGGAAATCTCTTCGTACGTGAACCCTTCCACATCACAAAGCAAAATCACCACACGGAAATCGACCGGCAATGCATTAATCGCATTGGTCACCTCATCACCCATCATACCCTGAAACATCTCTTCTCTCAGGTCGTGGTAGGACGTAAGGCTCGAATCTTCTTCGTCGTGGTAGTTGATGATCTCCTCATAGTCAACCTGTGTGGGCTGCTTGCTCTTCTTCCGGTACTGGTTGATGAAAGCGTTTTTGAGGATTCGGAACAGCCAGGCTTTGGCATTGGTTCCGGCATTGTAGCTATCGATAAAACGATAAGCTTTGAGGTAAGTCTCCTGCACGAGATCGTTAGCGTCCTCCTCGTTATAGGTCAGGTGGTACGCGAAGGTGTACAGGGCATCAATTTGAGGCAGAAATTCTTCCTCGAAAACGTTGCTGTTCGAACTGCTCATCGTTGTTATTTCCTTCGTCTGTACCATAAAGATAGCATTTTTGAGCAATCAGCAAACTCCCGGGCATTGTAAATCCGCACGATGCTGACTGAAGCTAAGAAGCTGCAGCTCCACTGTTTGCGCTGCAATTTACCCTTCACACGACCATCAACTGAGATCGGAAAAAAAAAGTTTCCTGACCCGAAAGAAAAATATCCACACTTTGCCTGAGCACCTACAAACCAAGTGTATGCGGCAACCATTTAAGGAGGCTGTTGTTTCATCGTTCCGAAGCCCGCACCGAGATGCTGGCCAACCTAAAGCTGATTTTTGCTGGACAAAACCACGATTTTTATGACCTTTGCGAGTAAACCCTTAGATGTGGACACATTATCTCCCAAGGAAGACCCCACGGCTTCATCCAGAAAGCGTGACCATATTGAACTGGCGTTCCGCTCCCAGGTGGAAAGTGGCACCCTAGACCAGCGGTTCTACTACGAACCCCTCCTGTCCGGCCATCCGGAACGGGGCAGCCTTAAAAGCTTCCTGTTCCTGGGCAAAACCATGCGCGCGCCGGTATGGGTATCTAGTATGACTGGAGGGACAGATTGGGCCAATACCATTAACCACAATCTGGCCAGGGCTTGTAAAGAGTTCGGTATGGGCATGGGGCTGGGCTCCTGCCGCCCATTGCTGTACAGTAACGATAGCCTGCCCGACTTCGATGTCCGCAAAGAAATCGGAGATGACCTTCCGCTATTCGCCAATCTGGGGGTAGCTCAACTAGAAGAGCTCATCGACCATGGAGAATTGTACAGGGTACGGGAACTGACCGATAAATTGCAAGCAGATGGCCTCATTATCCACGTCAACCCATTGCAGGAATGGCTACAGCCGGAAGGAGACCGTTTTGTGCGCAGCTCCCTGCAGGTCATAGAAATAGTACTTGAAAAAATAAACCTACCCATTATCGTCAAAGAAGTGGGGCAGGGCATGGGCATGGAAAGCCTTCGGGCGCTTATGCAGCTCCCCCTTGCTGCCATTGACTTTGCCGCAAATGGAGGCACCAACTTTGCGCGACTGGAAATGCTACGGGGCGATGAGGTCAAAGCCACCATTTACGAACAACTGGCACATGTAGGGCACAGCGCGGTCGAAATGACACTTATGGCCAACCAATTGATTGAAGAGCTTGGCGACAAAGCCGCCTGTCGGCAGTTCATCATTTCCGGGGGCGTGCGGACTTTTCTCGACGGTTATTATTTGACGCAAAAGCTGAATGCACCTTCTATATACGGGCAGGCTTCCGGCTTCCTTCGTCACGCCCGTGGCAGCTACGAAGAACTTCAGGCCTATGTGGCCGCCCAAATAGAGGGCCTTGAATTAGCCAACGCCTTTCTCCGCGTACGATAAAACAGCGAATAAAGCGGTGCACGCACTGCTACTTTAACCTATAAACATGCAGGATAAGACGATTTCAGGTTTTTCACGCCTGTCCAAAGAAGAAAAACTGACCTGGATTGCAGAACAGTTTTTCGAAAAACCACAGGAAACCATCGAGGAGCTCAAGACCTTTTGGCATGCAGATGCTGAGCAGCAGCGTATTTTCGACGGTTTTAGTGAAAACACTGTCAGCAACCACTTCCTTCCCTTTGGCATTGCCCCCAACTTTATTATCAACGGTGAGGCATACGCGATGCCCATGGTGATTGAGGAAAGCTCAGTAGTTGCGGCCGCATCCAGCGCCGCAAAATTCTGGTCTAAACGGGGTGGTTTTCATGCCAAAGTGTTGTCTACCCGTAAGGTCGGGCAGGTACACTTTAGCTGGACTGGAAATGGAGCCGCCCTTAAAGCAGCTATGCCTGATATCGAGCAGCAGCTCCGGGAAGACACCCGCCACATTACCGCCAATATGGAAAAGCGGGGGGGCGGTATTCAGGATATTGAGCTGGTGGACCTCACTGCTGAAGAGCCAGGTTACTTCCAACTGCGTGTTACATTTGAAACCTGCGACTCCATGGGCGCCAACTTCATCAATTCCGTACTGGAAGAATTTGGCATGAGCCTGCAACAGCTGGCGTCAACCCACGAAGTCCTTCGCCGGGAAGAAGCCGCTCTGGACATTATCATGGCCATTCTCTCCAACTATACCCCCGAGTGCATCGTCCGCACCTGGGTGGAATGCCCCGTGGAAGCCCTTGATGCTGCTGGACAGAATATGGATGCAGGTACCTTTGCGGAGAAGTTTGCCAAAGCCATCCGTATTGCTCAAATCGATCCCTACCGGGCAACGACACATAATAAAGGAATCTTCAACGGCATTGATGCTGTGGTACTGGCTACCGCCAATGACTTCCGGGCCATTGAAGCCTGCGGACATGCTTATGCGGCACGGGACGGCCGTTACCGAAGCCTCAGCAGCTGCACGGTAAAGGATGGGATTTTCAAATTCTGGATGGACCTGCCCCTGGCGGTAGGTACTGTTGGTGGGCTGACCCGCCTCCACCCTATCGCCCGCATGTCTCTGGAAATGTTGGGCCATCCGAGTGCAGAAACCCTGATGATGGTCATTGCCACGACCGGGCTCGCACAAAACTTCGCAGCCGTGCGTTCACTCGTCACCACAGGCATTCAAAAGGGGCACATGAAAATGCACCTGCTCAACATCCTGAACCACCTCAAAGCGACACCGCAAGAGCAGGAGCAAGCTACGGCATTCTTTGCCGACAAGGTGGTGTCCTTTACTGCTGTGCGCGACTACATCAAACAAAGCCGCAATAACCGGCTCGTACCCGAACACTTTTTGAAAAAATAGCAAAACCTAACGACCATCGAACAAGCGATTCATACCAACGGTAAAGTCCTGCTGACCAGCGAATATGCCGTACTCGACGGGGCACTGGCACTCGGTCTGCCGCTCAGCCGCGGACAGTGGCTCCGCGTAAGAACTGCACCACAGGCCGCACACCACAGCTGGGAAAGCAGATTAATGAATGGCTCCACCTGGTTCGAAGGTAAATTCGCTGCCGGTGGGATGCTCCTACAGGCCAATGATTTACAGACCGGCAAGCGGCTGGAGACTATTTTCCAGGGCATCGAAAAGCAACGCCCTGGCTTTTGGAGCAATCAACCTTACCTTGCCTTTGAAACCCAGCTGGAATTCCCCAGGGAATGGGGGCTGGGCAGCAGTTCCACGCTCATTGCTGGCATTGCCCGCTGGGCTGGTATCGACCCTTTTCAACTTCTGGAAGACACCTTCAGCGGATCGGGCTATGACATCGCCTGCGCCAACAGTCAGCACCCAGTGCTTTTTCAGCGGAGGCAGGGACAGCCTTCCTACGTGGAGGTCCCTTACCAACCTACTTTTTCAGATAAAATCTCCTTCGCCTTTCTGGGGCGCAAACAAGACAGCCGGGCGGGCATTGCCCGGTACCGCAGCCGGGGCAGCGGCACTGAGAAGCTACGTGACCGTCTTTCGGAACTGACACTGCTTTTCTTACAAGCACGCACTGCTACCGAAGCCACCCTGGTACTCGAAGAACACGAAGCGTTACTTTCCAAAACTTTAGGCTTACCCACTGTAAAGGAAAAGCACTTCCCTAACTTCCCAGGCGTCGTCAAATCGCTCGGGGCCTGGGGAGGCGACTTTGTGATGGCCATTAGTGAAAAGCCCGCGCAAGCCGTACAGCAGTACTTCAAAGTCAAGGGCTTTGAAACCGTTTTCGGTTATCGGGAATTTGTTTAGCTTCTAATCTAGTTGTGGCGAGCGCTGAGGCAGGATCACTTTATGGTCTTGGTTTGGAATGCAGGTATTGAGCTTTTGCAGTACCTGCTGCAGTGCCGGTACAAATGGCTTATCGTAAGAATAGCAGACTTTGGTCTCACCTTTATACTGAATTTTCAATTCCGTTTTAAGAGAGGGTCGGGCAACCGGTGTGTACGCTACGCAGTCCGTCCCCACAGCCATCAGGCGGTTGCGCTCTGCTTCCTGTAATATCTCGTTGTAGCATGTTTTAGACAGCACCCGATTGACAGACACCTCCGCTTCCGGGTCGTCAAATCCTTCGATGAGAATGGTAAGGGCCTCTCCCTGCATGCGATATACCCTCAACTGCCTTTGAGGAAATTCCTCCGGCTCTACCGTCTGCCGGATTTCCAGGTAGAAAACGCCCGGCAATGGTGGGTCCTCTTGGCTGAATAAGGAAAAAGAGGCAACAAAGAGCGCGATCAAAACGGTGCAACAGTATTTCATTCTTCGGTTTTCTGTCAAAACGCTCCGGTCAAGGCCCATGTTCAGGTGCAGGATTTGCCCGATACCTTGGGCAATTTGGGAATACTTCTTATTTTTGGCTCTGAACGGGATGGCACCGGCCACCTATCGGCAATCAATAACAGAATCAACAATCGAGATATGGAAGCAAATGCAGAAAATAAATCAACAGCAATGGACTGGATCCTTTTCTTAGTGTCCACTGCTGTCGTCATCCTCATGCTGATTTTTATGAACGAGTGGTTTTGGGTCGCACTGCCCTTCTCCCTCACCTACCTGGTGAAGGCCCTGCGCGCGATGTAAAAACAGCTTCAGCATTGAAGAGACTGGAACAGCCGGCTTTCCTGTGGAGAAGGCTGGCTGTTTTGTTTTTGGAGGCATTTTCTTCACGATCAACACCGCCTTGCAAGCCCAGATCGCCCTTCTCCTCTCCCGCCTCTACAAGCTGAGCTGGGCGGAGGCGAAACTGGTGGCCCCGGGGGTTGAGATGGGGGAGGAGGAATATAGGACGGTGGAGGTCTTAAACAATAAGACATGGCTAAAAGGCAGTCAAAGAGAAAGCAGGTGCGCCCCCCTACAGGGTCGGGCATACCACTTCATTGCCCGTTCAACTGATATTTGACGCCTACAGCGGCAGGGGCCGGATAAAAGAGTTCATCATTTCAGGTGAGCTCCTGTCTGTGCAACCAGGTAAAGTTTTTCACCAGAGCACCTGCCTGTGAAGCCTGCCTGCCATACCGCTACGCCGGGTCGGGCAGTTGGGGCTGCCATTATTCGCCGGGACCTAAGGGCTTTTCAGCTAAGCAGATGTCAGCATGCTCCCCGGTACGGGCTTATAAGCGCACAGAGCCAGGTGACATAGAAAAGCTG
>NZ_JALEGS010000015.1 GCF_022763345.1 Phaeodactylibacter sp. | reverse complement strand
TTCTTCTACGAGTATCTGCATGTCCCGGACGATAGAGCCGATCTGCTGCCCATTGCGGTATTCGCGGATGAGAATGGCGATGTTGTACTCGCCTGCCCGCTGTGGCGCATCCCATACGATATCGCCTGTAAACCGGTCAATGGTAATTTGATTATTGGGCCCCGGATTGATTGCAGTGACCTCCTGATAGTTGGGTACTGGGAGGTTCACATCCTGCATGGGCGTGATAAACTCATAGGTCAGGCTATCATTGTCGGCATCGAAGGCATTAGGGTTGTGTGTAAATACCCGACCTACGCAGCCAATGTCAATCGGGGGCTGCAGGAGTATAGGCGAGTTATTGCATCCCTGAACCTGTGGGTTGAGAAAGGTATACTCTGTTTGTATGTGAAAACGGACCTGATCGGAATTGGGAAAGTTGACATTCAAGATACCCCCGTTCCGGTTGGGGTCGGTCATGGAGATCGTATAGGTTGTCCTTGCCGGATAAGTATGAGTGGCAATATAAAAGTTGCGCTTGGTATCATTTTCCAGAATGACACCCTGTGGTGGACTGCCTGGCCCATTGGAACGAGCTACCCGCTCGCAGGTGCCATCTCCCCAGCAGATGGTGAGCGTGTCCCGGTCGGCAGGAATACTGCTGGCTTTGGTATAGGTGATCACAGTAGCCTGTACAGTAAGGCCGTTTGGCCCCGTGCAGTCGCCGTCCACAAGTTCTACCCGGATTTCACCAGCCCGGTTGTGGGTGGCAAACACAACGGTGGCCCCCATCGTGAAAAACATCAGGAGAAGCAGAAAGCGGTGGGTATAGAATCGGTAAGACATAGGCGAAGGTATTTGTACAGTTTTCTGATAAGGCAGCCCTGGCGTTAGGCGCTCACACACATAGTCATTGTCAATTTACTGGTTTACAAACTTTAAAACGGTCATTGCGTGGAAATAGTTTGTAAACTGTACGGCCTATGTGCTAATATTTCCAGGGGAGTGGGGCAAGAGAAGGCATAAAAAAAGTAACGCCCCTAAACGGAGCGTTACCTAAGAATAATACTACTTAAACCTGTCGAAAAAAACTTAGTTGATCGGGGCGTTCAGGAAATCGATATACTCCTGGCACGCTTGATCAGGTACGTTGATATTGGTATAATTGAAGAAAACAGTTTCTTCTATGCCATCGTTATCCGTATCTACGTAGTCCACGTCAATGGTTTCCATAAAGGGCATTCCCGGACCGTAGTTGTACACAGAACTTTCGATGATTACGGTAGAGTCTGCGGTGGGTACCTGAAGGTTGAGTACACAACGCTCAAGTGTCCGGTAAGAAATCCGGAAATCGTAATATTCTCCTTTAACAAGGGCCATTGTAGAGCCTTCGCCTTCATCCAGCCAGCCTAGTGGGTTCCAACCTATATTTCCGGTAGGACGGAACTGAATAGGCAGGGTCGGGCGTACCACCAGGTCGTTAAATGTGGAGCTACAAGTACCTGCCACATCTACAAAGAAAGTAGTGCCCAGTCCCGGAGGAGGTGCCAGTACATCATCAAGGTTGATCGTCAGCTGATCTCCGCAAGGAGCGAATAATGGAGAAGTATACAGCGGGGTAGCGTCTCCCTCATACTGATAGATCTCGAACTGGATGACCGCAGGAGCATTCTGGAAGTTGGCTGGAACGATGAGGGTAATGATTTCACCATCGTAAAAGCGCGTGTTGCTAAATGTACCTACGACGTTGCCGTTGTTCGTATTAATGACTTCTACGTAATAAAATGTCTGTGGGCCGTTCTGTGGCTGATTGACGTTTTCAATCAGGAACCGGGTTGGTGGGTTACAGAAGAAACGGCCACCAAAGAACCAGGTGGATAAGTGGGTCTGCTCAAACTCAGCGATGAGCTTGCCACCATTTTCACTGATTACGGAAGCCCGGCCTTCTTCCTGCCAGTCACCGATACTTTCGTTGAAGCTCCAGGCCTCCAGTTCGTCACCTGCTTTAATAGGTGCTCCGGTTTCAGGGTGAGGTGTGCCCGAAGGGATTTCGACCTGCACTTTGACCGGTTTGTCAAATTGCTTGACTTCTCCTTCAGGACCGTACATGTCGATAGAGTAAACCGCAACCGGGGCAAAGTTAAGATTGCCTAAGCTTTCGCCGCTTTTAGCACGTGCGTTATTGGCAAACAGGCTGGCGGGAGCCACTTTGTTCGTGATTCGGTTGGTGTAATCGTAGCTCACAACATAGGCGTCTACATTACCGGAAACGGTTTTGCCGTTGCGGTCCATCATACGGGTATTAGGTGCAACCTCAATGCTTACGCGCTGATTGTTGTTGGCGTAAGGGGTGCGGGCGCTGTACTGCTCAACTGTCCCGTTGCTGCCCTGCTGAATAGAAACTTTTTCCTGGTTGAGCCCATCAAGGCTTGCACCGATCGGTAACATCCGGATGTTTTGCATTGTGCGGTCAGCATCCGTCAGGCGGAAAGTGCGGAACAAAGGCATATACCCTTCAGCCTCAAATTTGAGTGTGAATTCTAGCGGGTCTTCTTCGTTAAATTCAACAATCCGACGGACAGCCAGCGACAGGAATGCAGCTTTCTTGTCCACATCAGAGTAGCTAAGGGTGAGTTCGCGCTCGCCCAGCACGGTGAAAATCTGGTCCTTGTCTGCACCATAGGCTGTTACGCTTATGTCTCTGGGGACTTCCCCCCCGTCGTAGTTGAGGACCTGAATGGTCATTGGGTTGACTAGCAGATCGGTTTGTACATTGACAAACGTACCTTCAAGCAAGTCTCCCGGCTTTGTACAAGAGAATGCGCCCCAAGCCATAACGGCAAGGAGGGTATACAGTCTCAGGTTTTGTAGATGTAATCTTTTCATGATTAATTAAGGATTATCTTTAGGATCAATGGAATAGCCAAAACGTAGATTAAAAACTGGAAACCAACGGTAGCCAGACATATTATTGGTCAGGATTTCAGCATTATGCTCGTTATTGCGGATCAATGCCGTCCCGTTAATGAAGACTTCCGGAGCGCCTTTGTAAAAAGTGCCGATATCAAGGCCTACGGTAAGCCGGCGGTTAGGGTGGGTAAGGCGTCCAAGCGCAACCCCGAAATAAGGGTTGAGCTTCAGGTTGTAACGCAAGCCTCCGTATACGTAGCCCAATTCGTCTGGCTCAAAGTAGATATCGTTGATTTTCAGAGGGTCCCTCAGCTTGATGGAACCACTGAAATCATTCATAAGGAACAATCCGATACCAGTTACGAACCGTAAATTCAGTTTGGGGGCAATGACGTGATCAATTAGCAGGCTTAAAGAGGAATTTCTAACGCTGAGATTGATAGAGGCATATTGCTCGTAGCGATTGAAATTCGTTTCCCAGTCTCTGACATCAAAGTCCATGTAGCTAAAACAGCTTCTCAGCCAGGTCTTTTTGCCAACAGGGCGAGCGTAGTCAATGCCTATTAGCGCAGTAGAACCCGTGAAAATACCCAGTGAATGCCGACCGGTATCGAAAAGGCGTAAGGCTTCAGACTGACCATACCCCTCCACCACCGCTGTGAGGCACAGCAGCAATACCATTGGTTTAATGAGGGAGAATGCTCTAATCATGAGGCAAATCATTTCTAACACGTTAAGTGCCCGGACAAGGAGTACTTTCGTTTGTGACTTAATATTAATGGTAGGGTTGGAATTGTTTGGTAAAACGCCCAACATAACCCTTAGCCTCTTTTTAGCTCCTGAACAGACAAAAGACTGACAGTCAGGTGTAATTACCTGTCAGTGTCTTTTTTTGATGTTGTTCATGGCTTTTCAGCCTGAGTGTTTGTTAAAGTAGAAGATGCGAATTACCTAAGTGAAATCAAGGATTTCGCAGAATGTTTGTACCGCTTATCTAATGCGTATAAGCGAGTTTATAATCGGTGGACGGGATTACCTTTTGCTTTAAGCTAGGCGATTATGTGGTATGTGTGTAGCTCAAGGAACACTTACTAACGGATTGCAGAACAATAACTTGTAGCATTAATCGCGTAGGTGCACCTGCTAAGTTTACGTCAAAGCTACAAAAAAGGTTACAATAACAAAAAGAGAATTTGCTTAATCCGAAAAAACAGTCTAGGCGCTGCCTTTTATTTTAATGTGCAACAATGTTGCGCCTGAGTGCTTTAGTTTCTTGGGATTCTCAATTAGGGGCCTTAAAATTGCAGTTGCGGAAGAAAAACTGAGGATATGTTATCAAAGCGGATTGCCGTTTTTGGGGTACTGTTAGGTCTGATGAGTTTGTTCATGTCTGTTGATACAATGGTTGCAGAAGACGGGGACATAGTGGTGCGTTCGGTTGAGAAGCGAGTTGCCGTAGCAAAGGAGCCATTTCAATCTTTTTTAAATGGG
This sequence comes from Phaeodactylibacter sp., assembly GCF_022763345.1. Classification (GTDB taxonomy): domain Bacteria; phylum Bacteroidota; class Bacteroidia; order Chitinophagales; family Saprospiraceae; genus Phaeodactylibacter. Next base: position 39,401 of record NZ_JALEGS010000015.1, on the reverse strand, counting down.
TACGAAAAGGTATTGAGGCAGCAGTTGGAGCAGGAAGGGGTGCCTGGAGCCGCATGGGCAATTGTAAAAGAAGGCGTTGTCGCGACTATAGGCACTCATGGCGTTAAATCGGCGGAAGTTGGAGATGCAGTCCTGCCCAGTACCCTTTTCAGAATCGCTTCACTTTCAAAAGGGGTGACTGGCGCAATTGCTGGCCGTTTGGTGGATGCAGGGCTGATTGACTGGTCCGCTCCGTACTGCGCTTACACGCCCCAGCAAGCGGTCGGTGTTGCGGAAGGGCTGGAGAATCTGGAATTGCAGCACTTCCTAACCCACACAACCGGGATGCCAAGGCATACCTATTCCAATCTCTTGAATATGGGGCGCTCCTATTCCAATATTTTAGGCCTTCTACCATTGGTGAAGCAAGTACACCCTCCTGGCAGTTATCACAATTATCAGAATGTTCTTTTTAATCTTGGGGCTGATATGCTTCGGCAGTCAACCGGGCAGACCTTTAGTGCACTAGCTGGAGAATGGCTGTTCGAGCCGCTAGGGATGTACAGGGCTTCGGTAGGATATGCTGCTTTTGTGGAGGATGGAGATAAGGCAATGCCCCATCGCCGGCTGGCTGAAGGATACGCGCCGACGGCTGTGGAGCCTAACTTTTATGAAGTGCCGGGGGCTGCAGGCGTGAATGCAAGCATTAGGGATATGGCAAAATGGCTGGTTGCGGTCAGCGGGCACCGGCCCGATGTGCTGCCTGAGCGGGTCTTGTCTGATGTGCTTTGCCCTGCAATCCCGATACCGGCTGCCCGCATTATGCACCGCAACTGGGCCGGGTTGCAAGCCGGTTACTATGCGATGGGCTGGCGTGTTTTTGAAATTGATAATCAGTGGATTGTAGGTCATAGTGGTTATGTTAATGGCTTTCGTGCCGAAATTGCTTTCCTGCCGGAGGAAGACATTGGTATTGTTCTGCTTACAAACGCTCCAAACCAAACTGTAGGCAATGCGGTCCCATACTTTTTTGATTTGTATAAGGAACAAATCACCGGGCCGTGAAACCATCTGCATCAACAACAGTTTGTGTGGTACTGGCTGCTGGTGCTTCTTCACGCATGGGAGAAGCCAAGCAATTGCTTGAACTCAATGGGCAACCGTTAGTGGCACGGATGAGCTGCCTGGCGCTTGAGGCCGGCTTTGAAGCGGTGGTCGTGGTGACCGGAGCGCGTCGGGCGGCTGTCGAGGCTGTCCTGCCTGGTTTTGTCCATACGGTTTACAACCCCAATTGGGCAACAGGGATGGGCAGCTCCGTACATGCAGGGCTGTCCGCTGCCATTGAGCTTTTGCCGGAGCTTCAGTATGCGGGCTTTGTGCTCACAGACCAACCTTACCTTACCTCAGAGTTGTTGCAAAAAATGCTAGGCCAGCTTCAGCAGAGCCGTGCGCCTGGTATCGCGGCTTATTATACGGAGGGGCTAGGCGTGCCTGCTATTTTTGCTTCTCACCTTTTTCCAGAACTATTAGCGCTTAATGGGCAGAAAGGGGCTAAGCCTATCTTGCATAAGTACCGCGAGTCCCTGCAATCTGTGCCGTTTCCAGCGGGAGCGCTTGACCTTGACTTCCCTGAAGATTGGGAGCGGTTTCTCAGACAAGAGGAATTATAGCATCTTAAGTATTGATTTGGCTTGAACGGGCAAGCGGGAGTCCATGTCCTGTTGTTTTGATTTTCACAAAATTATATTCTGTTTTTGTTGTTGCGCTCCCTAAGGCTTTAGAATTTTTGAAAGCCTTTGCGGTTTTGTCGGCAAAGAGCTGCTGTTTGTCGAATCAAAATACACCCTAAGCATAAAGTTTCAAAAACTCAGGAAACTTTTAAACTCCTGCTGGTTTCCTATGTTTTTTGCTTGTAATTTTGCCACGGGCTACAAAAACAAGCGTGCAATTGAAACAGGATATTATTAAAGCTTCATTTGAGTTGTTCATGCGCTACGGCATAAAAAGCGTGACCATGGATGATATTGCTCGCGAGCTGGGGATCTCCAAAAAAACGCTTTACCAGTATGTGAGCAATAAGGCGGAGTTGATAGAGCAGATTTTTCACGCACACGTAAGCGAAGAGAAATGCATGACGGAGGAAATCCGCTCCACTTCATCCGATGCGCTGGAGGAAATGCTGAGGATTGGCCGGTACGTAGTGGAGAAGCTGCGGTCCATGTCACCAACCACAGTTTACGATCTGCGGAAGTACTATGGCACGATTTGGAAGCGAATGGAGTCCCAGATGAAGCAGCATGTATACGGCGTGATTATTGATAATATTGAGCGGGGCATGAGGCAAGGTATCTATCGCTCAGAGCTCAATCCGGAAATTATCGCCCGGCTTTACGTAGGCAAGTCTGTGCTCGTTGCTGATGAAGAGGTTTTCGAGAGTGGAGAGTATGACCTGGCTACTATACATCAGGAGTACATTCGCTACCACATACACGGCATTGCCTCTGAAAAGGGGCGGCAGTTATTGGCTAAACACCTGGCTGCGGAAGAACAAGAACAATAAACATCCAAAACCATAGCATAAAGAATGAAAATAAGGATTCACTCGACCGTTATGATGCTTTTGCTGGCTTTGCCATTGCTGGCACAGCAACAAGCTGTACAAATGTCACTAGATGATGCTATCGACTATGCGCTGGAGAACAGCCTTACTATCAAGGATGCCCAGATTGCGATTGCGGACGCAGAGGAGCAAATCGTAGAACGGCGCTCCTCAGGATTGCCACAAGTCAATGGCTCGCTCAATTACCAGCATTATCTAGCTGTGCCGCGGCAACCACTTCCTGAAGGTTTTGACATCTTTGGGCTTTTCGGGCAAGTACTCGCTGTAGACCTTTACGATCAATTGTCCAACCAAACCCAGATGGCGGTTGACGAGTCGTTTTCCGGCAATGGTGGCGGAGGCGGCGATGAAGGCATTGCCTTTTTCCTGCGCAATAACTTTACGGCCGGGATTGACGTCAATGCCATGATCTTTGATGGCTCTTTCTTCGTGGCTTTGAAAGCAGCGCGTGCTTACCGGCAGTATACGCTCCGGGATTTTGCCACTACCCAGCGTGAGGTGGAGAATGCAGTCATTGAAGCTTACCTGCCTGTGCTTCTGGTGCAGGAAAACATTGAGCTGCTCGAAAAAAACATCAAGAATCTGGAGCAACTGCTGTTTGAAACCAGGGAGTTGTACAAAGCCGGATTTGCGGAACAGCTGGACCTTGACCGGCAGGAACTTTCATTATCAAATTTGCGCATCGAGCGCGAAAACCTGGTCCGCCAGAAGGAGGTATCCCTGACCAATCTGAAATACACCATTGGTTTCCCCATTGATCAGCCTCTGGTCGTTTCTGATGACTTGGATGCCATGACCATCGAAGCGGAGGCACTGCTGAGTGAAGAAGCCAGCCCGGCGTCTCGTCCGGAAGTGGCATTAATTGATCAGGCGATCCGTATGAATGAGCTGAACATCAAGCTGAATCAGGCCGGTTATTTGCCAAGCCTAAACGCCTTCGGAGCCGTGCAGCAACAATATCAGGGCGACGATTTTCAATCCGGTTTTTGGGCGCCTTCTGCCTATGTGGGGCTGAGCATGAGTGTGCCTATTTTTGATGGGCTCAACAAGAAAGCCAAAATCCAGCGGGCACGCCTCGACCTTGAGAAGGCGAGGAACCAACGGGAGGAATTGGTCCGGGGTATCAGCCTGGAAGTGGCGAACGCGCAAACGAATTTCCGCAACGCCTCCAGCCGCCTGAACAGCCAGCAAAAGAACCTCGATCTGGCAGAGCGGATTTACGAAACCGCTCAGGTGAAATACCGCGAAGGCGTAGGCTCCAGCCTGGAAGTAACACAGGCCGAACAAAGCCTTTACACCACACAAAGCAACTACATGCAGGCGCTCTATGACGTGCTGCAATCCAAAGCGCGTCTGGAGATGGCGCTCGGCAAGTAAATTTTATCCACAAAAAACACCAATATCACATCATGAAATACATCATCCCGATTGTCGCACTTTTGATGGCCATGCTCGCAGGTTGTCAGCCTGCCGCCAATGAAGAAGGGCAACTGCCGGAATCGCTGGAAGAGAAGCGCACCCTCCTCAAGGAAAAGCGCAGTGAACTCAGTAAGCTCACCCAGGAGGTGGAACAACTTGAAAAAGCTATAGCGGTTCAGGACCCCACTATGGTGGCTAACAAAAGGAAACTGGTTACCACCGCACCGGTGGAACGCACCAACTTTGAGCACTTTGTGGAAATCCAGGCTTCAGTTGCTGCCGATGACTATATCAATGTCACAAGTGAGGTTGCCGGACGCATTCTCAATCTTACTGTAGAGGAAGGAGACAATGTCCGGAAAGGGCAACTTATTGCCGAGCTGGATCTCGAGCAGTTGGACAAGCAAATGGCAGAGCTGGAGAAGTCACTGGAACTGGCAACCACGGTGTTCGAGCGCCAAAAGCGTCTGTGGGACCAGAATATTGGTTCTGAAATACAGTACCTGGAAGCCAAAAACAGTAAGGAACGCCTGGAGAAAAGCATGGAGACCTTGGAATTCCAAATGACCAAGTCTAAGGTTTACGCTCCGGTGAGTGGGGTAGTGGAAGAGGTTTATCTAAAGAGCGGCGAACTGGCTTCTCCGGGTATGCCGATTGTGCAGTTGCTTAATCCTAACAGACTTAAGGCTGTTGCTGATGTGCCTGAGTCTTACCTTCGTGCGGTCAAAAGAGGGGAACAGGTGAAAGTGGCTTTTCCGGCGCTGGACGAGGAGCAAATGGCTACCATTACCATGATCGGACGGACGATCGATCCTTCCAATCGTACTTTTGATGTGGAAGCTAGAATTTCGGCGTCCAGCTCCCTGATTAAGCCGAATTTGCTGGCTACCATGTTCATCAAAGACAAGGAGGCTGAAGATGTCGTCACCATCCCGCTGGAAATGGTGCAGCAGGAAGTTGGAGGGAAGGACTATGTCTATATTCTGGAAGATGGTAAATCGGGTGCTTTAGCCCGCAAGGTATATGTGAAAACCGGCGATGCTTACGATGGGCAGATTGTTATCAAATCTGGCCTGGAAGGAGGAGAGATCTTAATTATGGATGGGGCACGTGGCCTGGCTAATAATGAGCCCGTCGAAGTAAAGCAAGAAGGTTAAGCACTCACTAAAAGCAGTAATTCAGCCGGGCGAGCCGCCCACATCGCTGAACACTGATACAAAACCACGCAAATGGCTGAAGAAAATAAGCAAAAAGATAAATTACGGCAGTTTAGCTTGTCTACACTGGCCGTAGATAATGGGACAAGTGTGTTCATCCTCACGCTTATGATCCTGATTTTCGGGATTCAGTCTTACCAGAATATGCCCAAAGAGCAATTCCCGGAGGTAGACTGGCCCACAGTGTATATCAATACCCCTTATTTTGGTAACTCTGCTGCAGATATTGAAAACCTGGTAACCCGGCCTATTGAGAAAGAACTCCAATCGATTACGGGCATCAAAGACATCAAGTCAACGTCTATACAGGATTATTCCGTGATTACGGCGGAGTTTTCCGCAGATATGGACCTGGATGACGCTGTCCGGAAGGTGAAGGATGCGGTGGACAAAGCTAAAAGCGAACTGCCGAACGATTTGGATCAGGACCCAACCGTCCTGGACATCAACCTATCGGAAATTCCAATCGTCACGGTCAATATCTCAGGTGACTATACCAATGATGAACTCCGCAGTTACGCTGAATACCTGCAGGATGAGATCGAAACCCTGGATGAAATCTCCGAAGTGGAGCTGAAAGGTGCCCGGGAACGGGAGGTTAAGGTGGACATCGACCTGCCTAAGATGGAGTCTATGCAAGTCACCTTCCGGGATATTGAGAATGCGATTTCTTCTGAGAACATCACTATGTCCGGAGGGGAACTGCTCAACGATGACTTCCGCCGGGCGATCCGGATAAAGGGAGAATTCGAGAACGTTTCTGAGCTGGAGGAAATGATCGTTAAGAGTGAGAATCAGCGCCCTATCTACCTGCGGGAAATAGCAGAGGTGACCTTTGGCTACAAGGACCCTACCAGTATTGCGCGGGCAGATGGCTTTCCGGTCATTTCTCTGGATGTCATCAAGCGGCAGGGCGAAAACCTTCTCGATGCTTCTGATAAGATTAAGGTCATTGTGGATGATGCACGTGCAGAGTTGCCGGAAGACCTGAAAATCAGCTTGTTCAACGATCAGTCTGTCAACACACGGGATCAGGTGAGCAACCTGGAAAACAGCATTATATCTGGTGTGATCCTGGTAGTGGTGGTATTGCTGTTCTTTTTAGGGTTGCGAAATGCCTTGTTTGTGGGGCTTGCTATTCCATTGTCTATGCTCATGGGGATACTCTTCCTGTCACTGACCGGGGTTACGATGAATATTGTCGTACTGTTTGCCCTCATACTGGCGCTGGGGCTCTTGGTGGACAATGCCATCGTGGTGGTGGAAAACATTTACCGGTACATGCAGGATGGGTACAACGGCTGGGACGCTGCGAAGTACGGCGCCGGCGAGGTGGCCCTTCCGATCATCGCTTCTACGGCGACTACCCTGGCTGCCTTTCTGCCGCTGGCGTTTTGGCCCGGCATTATGGGCGAATTCCTGAAGTACCTGCCTATTACCCTGATTATTGTACTGACTTCCTCCCTCATTGTGGCATTGGTGATCAATACCGTATTCACCAGCCGTTTTATGAAGGTAGATGAGCGGGCGGAGGACCCTGCCGTACGCAAACGGCGGCAAACCAACGTCCTTATTGGCGCGGCGGCCATGATTGTGCTGGCGGTGATCTTCCATTTCACGGGCTTTGCGGCGGGGCGTAACCTGTTGGGTATTTCCCTCATTGTGACCCTGATCAACTGGTTCCTGCTACGCCCGGCAGCATTTAAGTTTCAAAACAACTTCCTTCCGGTATTGGAGAATGGCTACGACAAGTTCATCCGCGGTGCCCTGCGTGTGCCGGGGGTGATCTTTGGAGGCACCTTTGTGCTGTTGTTTGCAGCCCTTGCCCTTTTGGCTGTGAATATGCCAAAAGTGGAATTCTTCCCTTCAGCGGACCCATTGTATGTGAATGTCTTTGTCGATATGCCACTGGGTACCGATATCAATGCGACCTACGAAGCGGTACAGGAGGTTGAGGCCCGGGTTAGTGAAGCCATTGAGCCCTATCAGGGCATCGTGGAGGCTGTGCTGACGCAGATTGGTGAAAACACAGCTGACCCGAATGGCCCGCCGGAGCCGGGGGCTTCCCCTCAGAAGGCTCGCCTGACTGTCTCTTTCGTGCCTTCCAAAGACCGGGGAGAACTGTCTACCTTTGATGCCATGGAGGATATCCGGGAGGCTGTACGTGGTATACCGGGTGTGAAAATCACCGTTGACAAAAACGCGGATGGCCCCAACGCCGGTAAGCCGATCAACCTGGAAATACAGGGAGAGGATATCGATAAGCTGGCGATTCTGTCAGAGGATGTTATCAACTATATCAACTCCAAGAATATCCCGGGCATCGAAGAACTGCAGGCTGATATCAAGATTGGCAAGCCAGAATTGATCATTAATGTGGACCGGGAAGCGGCACGCCGGTATGAGGTATCTACTTTTGATATCGCGAATGCCGTGCGGACGGCTGTTTTTGGTAAAGAAGTCTCCAAATTTAAGGAAGGAGAGGACGAGTACCCCATCTTTATCCGTTTGGATGAAAAGTACCGCTACGACATCGATGACCTGCTCAATCAGCGGATTACCTTCCGGAGCCCGGCCACGGGGCAGATTTCTCAGGTGCCGATTTCTGCAGTTGCGGACATCAAGTTCACGTCCACCTACAGCTCGATTAAGCGGAAAAACCTGGACCGGGTGATTACCATTTACTCGAATGTGCTGGAGGGATATTATCCCAACGAGATCATTCCTGAGATAGACCGGTGGATGGCTGCCTACGATCTTCCTGACGGATTTACCTACGAATTCACGGGAGAACAGCAGCAGCAAGCGGAAGATATGGACTTCCTGTACACGGCCTTTGGGATTGCGCTATTCTCCATATTCCTGATCATTGTAGCGCAGTTTAATTCTGTTGCTTCGCCCTTCATCATTATCCTGTCGGTGCTTTTCAGTACGATTGGGGTATTCCTGGGCTACGCTTTTGGCGGGCGCGACATCTCCGTGATTTTGACCGGTGTGGGGATTATTTCGCTTGCAGGAGTGGTGGTGAATAATGCCATCGTACTGATCGACTTTATCAATATCCTGGTAGACCGTAAGCAGAAAGAGCTGGGGTATTCGAAAAATCAGTTTCTGGAATCTGAGGATATGAAAGAGGCGATTATTCAGGGCGGTGCGACCCGTCTGCGGCCAGTATTGCTGACGGCCATCACCACCGTTCTTGGCCTTGTGCCTCTGGCTGTTGGGTTTAACTTCAACTTCTTCACCCTGATCACTGACCTGGACCCTCAGATCTTTATCGGTGGAGACAATACGGCTATTTGGGGGCCTATGGCCTGGACTGTGATCTATGGTTTGGTATTCGCTACCTTCCTGACTTTGATTGTGGTGCCGGTGATGTACTATCTGGCCTACCGCCTGAAAGTGGGGGTGTTGAAAGTCTTCGGTAAAGAGCCTGCGCCCTCGGCAGTCTAAATTGTAAGCAGACTCGAAGCAGATATGAGCCCGCTACCGCACTTTATGGTGTTGCAGCGGGCTTGTTTTTTCTGGTTGCCGGCATTTTTTGCTTCGGGCGTATACTTTTGGGGCCTGAGGTACGTTTTTAGGTCGGTCATCTGCAATGGGAGGGCGAACTTCTTTTCAGACCGGACAAAAAATAAACCTATCAATCCATACGAATCAGAAAGAAGAAAAAACGGGTACTTTTTCCGTGAAAACGGGCTTTAAAACTGTTGTTAAAGGCTTGGGGTTTTGTTACCGAATGTTGATTGAGTACAGAGTCTGCTACAGTTGTAACCCTTGTAAATTCAGAAATCCGGCGACAAACAGGCGCTAATTATTCCAGTCAGACCAAGGATTTTTGTTTTTTCCATGTCACAGTTTTTAACCGATTGTTTCCAGGTGGTCTTTGAAAACTTTCATATTTGTATTGTAATCGTTAGGGAAAGAACCTGACAAACTTGAAAAGAGAGATTTACGCACAAGTGCGTTAAAGATATTTGAGTCGGGTGAGTGTTTGTTCATAGTTTTTGTAATCGTATCCCCCGAGTGTTCGGGGGCTTTTTTACCTCACTCACCTGACTCTTAAGAACTTAGTGTTGTTCATAGTGTTTGTTTATCGTTAGACCCCTGTCATCTCGTGTGACAGGGTTTTTTTTGTTCTGCCTGTACCATACGCTCAAAAACACTTGTCCTTTTCCTTTGTTCTCCCTATTAAAAATTCATGCCAGCCAACAGTAAGATTGAACAACTCCGCAAGGATTATTCCGCGCATACACTGGAGATGGAGGAAGTCAGCCCCAATCCGGTGGAACAATTTCAGGTATGGTTTGAGGAGGCGCTGAATGCGGAGGTGCCGGAACCGAATGCCATGACACTCTCCACGGCAACGACCAATGGCGTCCCTTCCGCCCGTATCGTCCTGCTAAAGGGTGTCACAGATGGGAGCTTTCTGTTTTATACCAATTACAATAGCCGTAAAGGCCAGGAGCTGCTGGCCAATCCACGTGCTGCGCTCACTTTTTTGTGGCATGAGCTGCAGCGTCAGGTACGCATAGAGGGTAGGGTAGAGGTGCTGCCCGCAGAAGCATCCACCCGCTATTTTCAGTCCCGGCCGAAAGGAAGCCAAATTGGCGCCTGGGCATCCCCTCAAAGTACGCAGATCGAATCACGGGAAGTCCTCGAAGAAAAAGTGAAGCAATTGGAAGAAGACTATCGCTCAGCAGATGTCCTGCCCAGGCCGGAGCACTGGGGCGGCTACCGGGTCATTCCGCACCGGATCGAATTTTGGCAGGGCCGCAGCAGCCGCCTGCACGACCGCATTGAGTACACTTTGTCAGAGGATGGGAACTGGTCGTTAGCCCGTCTGGCACCGTAGCGCCTCAAAAATTGAAAAGCCCCGAAGCATTCCGCTTCAGGGCTTTTTTCGCATCAATAATTCCGATGTGTGTTTTTAGCAGTAGCGGTCAAACGCCAGCTTCAGGTTTTCCGCAATGATTTCCGCAGAACGGCCTTCAATGTGGTGGCGCTCCAGGAAATGGACCAGTTTGCCATCCTTAAACAAGGCAATAGAAGGCGAAGATGGCGGATAAGGGGCCATATACTCCCGGGCCTTGGCGGTCGCTTCTTTGTCGACACCGGCAAAAACGGTCACCATGTGGTCTGGCTTTTTGTCATGCTGTGCCGCCAGCTTGGCGCCCGGGCGGGCATTGGCCGCTGCACAACCGCATACAGAGTTCACCACAACGAGCGTAGTGCCTTCCTTCTGGTCAAGCACTTCACTAACGGCTTCTGCGGTTTGCAAGCCATTAAAACCATATTCGGTCAGATCTTTGGCCATCGGCGCTGTAAGTTCTGCAGGATACATATTGCTGTTTTTATTTTTCTGATTTGAGTTAATTAGACTTAATACACTTAAGGGCATTTGTTGGTTCAAAGGTCAAAATATTTCCTGAAAAAGCAACTGCTTTGGTCAAAACTACGTAGATCGTTACCGGAAGGCCTCCTGAGCTGCATCAATTTGATGGATTTGATGTTAGACTATTGCAAAACTTACACTGAATGACATGAAAGATATCCTTATCCTTTTCAGCTCCCTGTTATGGATGGCCGGCGCCTTGCTGGTCTATAGCGGTTGTACATCCGATCAATTGCCGGAGCCAATGGTGGCAGCGACCTGTACGGATACCATCCCTGCCTATGACCCACAGGTACGGCAGATTATTGAGGAATCTTGTGCCTATTCGGGTTGCCACCTTGATGGCACCGCCCCGGGCATATACGATTCTTATCAGGGGGTGCTGCCCAATATTGAGAGCGGGGCTTTCCGCACCCGCGTTCTGGAGCTCAAAGATGACCCCAATCAGGGCATGCCACCGGATTATGCACCGGAAGGCCGGCCAAAAGACCTGACGCAGGAGCAGCTGGACCTCCTGGAGTGCTGGCTGGACAGCGGCCATCCGGAATAATTTTAAGAAACACTGCAAACTGAATACCCAATGAAGAATCTTTCAATTTTGATCATGCTGCTGGTTGGGATGGCACCTGCCGCTGCGCAGGAGGTGGTTACCCAAACCTTCAAGGATAGCCGCCTGGTGAACATACAATCTGTGGAGACCCTCGGCAAACGGCGGCTTGATGTGCGCATCGGGCACCGATTCGGCGATTTGCTGGGCGATAATGGAGGCTGGTCTACCTTTTATGGTTTGGAGCAGGCTTCTGATGTCATGATTGGTGCCGAGTATGGTGCAACGGATAAGCTCACCGTGGGCTTCTTCCGGACCAAAGGGGCGGGATCGCTGCCCAATGGTCAGGCGGGGCTTCGGCAGGTGCTCAATGGTACGGTCAAGTATGCCCTGCTGCGGCAGGGAGCAGATGGGGGTTCTCCCGTGAGCCTCACTTTTTGGGGCGTGACGGCTTTGTCTACGGCGGAGCGCATTCCTGACAATCCTGACATTATCCGGAACTTTTCCACCTTCGCCCACCGCATGGCCTACCACGGGCAGCTGATGATTGCCTCCCGGTTGTCTGACCGGATCGCCCTGCAGCTTACGCCGGGCTATACCCACCGGAATGTCGTCCCTTTTGAGGATGAGAATGGATTGTTCTCATTGGGCGTAGGCACGCGCCTGCAGATAAGCCGGGTCTTTGGGCTGATTGCAGATGTGACCCTGCCGTTTTCGGACTACCGGACAACGGAAAACGGTTTCTACCCGGCACTGGGGCTCGGGCTGGAGATTGACTCCGGCGGCCACTTGTTCCAGCTGAACTTTACGAACGCTACGGGTATAATGGAAACAGATTTCATACCTTACACCACTTCCAACTGGCTGGATGGGGAGTTCCGCTTCGGTTTCACCATCTCTCGTTTGTTTAACCTTTAAAGCGCCAAAGCCGCATGTATAAACTGTTATTCTCCACGCTGATTGCTACTGCTTTTTTCTGGTCCGTCCGGCATGCGCCCGAACCTTTGGCCCCCGGGGATGCGGTAGCGGATGTACTCCTGCGCCTTGGCGATGATCCGGCCGCTCATTATCCGGATACTACGATTGAGGGCGTATCGGTTGAAGCCGGGCGGGGTATTATGTTGACGGGCTTTGCAACCGGCCCGGGTGGAAGCAAAAACGGCAAACAAAGCAAGCATTACGTATGCACGGCCTGTCACAATATTGAAAAGGAGGACCCGGACCTAAGCGTATCCGATCCGCAGGCGCGCCTGGAGTATGCCCGGGAGAACGGCTTGCCTTTTTTGCAGGGCACTGCCCTTTACGGTGCAGTCAACCGGACGAGCTTTTATAACGGCGACTACGAGCAAAAGTACGGAAGCCTGGTAGAGCCTGCCCGTGATGACCTTCGGGAGGCGATTCAGCTCTGCGCTACCGAATGCTCTCAGGGGCGGGCCCTGGAACCCTGGGAGATGGAATCCGTCCTTGCCTATTTGTGGACGATAGGACTGAAAATGGACGACTTGATCCTTTCTGATGAGGAAAAAACTCAAATCAATCAGGCGCTGAAAGGCAAAGGCGATGCGGCTGCGGCTATTCAGCTGATCAAGTCCCGGTACCTGTCTGGTTCGCCGGCCACCTTTGCCGCCCCTCCGGAAGACCGCAAAGCCGGGTACGATGTGGATACGGCCGATGTGGAAAATGGCCGCTTGGTCTACGAGCTGAGCTGTTTGCACTGTCATGAGAATGAGCGTTACTCCTTCTTTCGGCTGGACGACTCCAAGCTGACCTTTCAGCACCTGGCGAAGCATTTTCCCCGGTATACCGAATACTCCGTGTATCAGGTAGGGCGCTACGGGACTTCTCCGGTCCCCGGCAGTAAACCCTATATGCCCAATTACACTTTGGAAAAGCTCTCCCATCAGCAAATGGAGGACCTGCGGGCTTATATTGAGCACCGTGCCGGGTATGAGCGGTAACTGTTGGAAACGGAATGCGGGAAAACGGACAAAATTCGTACCTTTAGACAGCGCACCAAAGGACGAATGATATGCGGATAAATGGCCACGGGCACCTTTTGCCATACCCTGATGAGATACCAGCTTTTATGCGGGAAAAGGAAATCTTCTGGATTGACGAAGACCGCAAGTTTATGCGCCAGAAAAACTGGCAGCGCCCGGTCACTGACCCCAGCTTTTTCCTGAATGAGAAGCTGGAATGGATGGAGCAAAGCCATATCGACCACGCGGTTATCCTGAGCCTTTCTCAACTCTATGGCAACGGGCTGAAATGGGAACATATGAAGCGGGCCCTGCGCTTTCAGAACGACTTCAATGCCCGCATTCAGCAAGACTATCCCAAGAAATTTACCTGCGGCTTCGTGGTACATGCCGGGTTTACGCAGGGTGCCCTTTGGGAGATTGAACGCTGTGTGGAGGAGTTGGGCCTGCAAGTCTTATGCCTGCCCACGCACTACATGGACTCCACTGGCCACTGGAATGTGATTTTCAACGAAGAAACAGAGCCCATTCTCGAACTGGCCAATCATTACAAGCTGGCGCTGGAAATCCATCCCTACGATGGCGAAAAGTTCATCCTGCTGGAGAATACCGCCTGGCGGTTCCACCTGATCTGGATGCTGGCTCAATGCGCAGATGCCTACCATTTCTATACCCTTAATGGGTTGTACGATAAGTATCCGAATATCCGGGTATGCTTCGCCCACGGCGGGCAGCTCAACCATGTGAACCTGGGCCGACGGGTACAGGGCTTCGATGGGCGCCCGGACTTGTTTGAAGGTAAAGTACGCCCGCGGAAGGCTTTGGGCCATCCTAATATCTATTTTGATACGCTGGTCCACGATGTCCACTCCCTGGAACTCATGGTCAGAAGGCAGGGGGGGACCGATCAGATTATCCTCGGCCTTGATGACCCCTACCCGCTGGGAGAAATGAAAAACGAGCATCAGTCTTCCTATCCCGGAAAGCTGCTGGATCTGGCGGTGGAAGAGGAGATCATCACGCTAAAGCAGAAAAATGATATTTGGTCGCACAATGTGGTGCGCTGGCTGTACGGTGACGATGCGCCCAAATTCTACGAGCGGGTTCAGCGCCATCTGGTGGTGGAGTAAGCCAATCTTCAAAAAGAAAGCGGAAACCAAAAGTAAAAGACTTCCGGTTTCCGCTCTCAAAAAGTATTTCCAATATTTTTCGCTACGCCAGCGCCTTGTTCTTTGCGCGCTTCCGCTCATGTTCTTTGAGCAGTGTCTTGCGCAGGCGGATAGATTCCGGCGTCACCTCCACGAATTCGTCTTCCTGAATGTATTCCAGGGCTTCTTCAAGCGTAAAGACCTTCGGTGGAATGAGCTTCATCTTGTCATCTGCCCCCGAGGAACGCATGTTGGTCAGCTTTTTGGTTTTGATGAGGTTGACTACGAGATCGCCCGGGCGGCTGTTTTCGCCAACCACCTGTCCTTCGTAAATCTCATCGCCGGCGCTGATGAAGAATTTGCCACGGTCCTGCAGGTTGTTGATACTGTAGGGAATGGCCGTGCCGGTTTCCATAGAAATCAGCGAGCCATTGATGCGGCCCGGAATGTCGCCTTTATGCGGCTGGAACTCCAGAAAGCGGTGCGTCATGATGGCCTCGCCGGCTGTTGCAGTCAGCATTTGGCTACGCAGGCCGATGATGCCCCGGGAAGGGATCTCGAAGCGCAGCTGCACGCGGTCGCCCTTAGGCTCCATAGACAGCATAATGCCTTTGCGCTGGGTGACCATATTGATGGCCGTACCAGACAGCTCGTCCGGGATGTCGATGGTTAGTTCCTCCACCGGCTCGTGTGCCACGCCATCAATACGCTTGGTAATCACCTGTGGCTGCCCGATTTGCAGTTCGTAGCCCTCGCGGCGCATGGTTTCAATCAGTACCGCCAGGTGAAGCACGCCCCGGCCGTACACGCGGAACGTATCCGCTGAGCCTGTTTCTTCCACCCGCATGGCCAGGTTGCGTTCCAACTCAGCGGTCAGGCGGTCCTTGATGTGGCGGGAAGTCACGTACTTGCCTTCCTTACCGAAGAAAGGAGAGTCATTGATGGTGAAAACCATGCTCATCGTTGGTTCATCGATGGCAATGGTAGGCAGTGCTTCCGGGTTTTCGAAGTCGGCGATGGTGTCCCCAATTTCAAAACCTTCGATACCGTATACGGCGCAAATTTCGCCGGCTTCCACTTGCTCCACTTCCACGCGTTCGAACCCGTCAAATACATACAGGTTTTTGATACGGCTTTTCTGAACGCTGCCATCCTTTTTTACCACAGATACCGGCTGCCCGGATTTCAGGGAGCCCCGCTGCAGACGGCCTACGGCGATCCGGCCAATGTACTTGCTGTAATCCAGTGAAGTGATGAGCAATTGCGGGGTGCCCTCCGATACAGAGGGGGGTGGAATGTGCTCCAGGATAGCATCGAGCAGGGGCGTGATGTTGTCTGTTTTGTCCCGCCAGTCGTTGCTCATCCAGCCAAACTTGGCCGAACCGTAAATGGTAGGGAAGTCCAGCTGATCCTCTGTGGCATCCAGGTTGAACATGAGGTCGAATACCGCCTCCTGCGCTTCGTCAGGCGTACAGTTTTCTTTATCTACTTTGTTGACCACCACGATTGGCTTCAGGCCAAGCTCGATCGCTTTTTGAGTTACAAAGCGGGTCTGCGGCATGGGGCCTTCGAAGGCATCCACCAGCAGCAGCACGCCATCGGCCATGTTCAGCACGCGTTCCACTTCACCACCGAAGTCGCTGTGGCCAGGGGTATCAATGATGTTGATCTTGGTGCCTTTGTAAGTAATGGACACGTTCTTGGACAAAATGGTGATGCCGCGCTCCCGCTCCAGGTCGTTGTTGTCGAGGATGAGCTCGCCCGGCGTCTCGTGGTCGGCAAACAGCTGCCCCGCGAGGATCATTTTGTCAACCAGGGTGGTCTTACCGTGGTCAACGTGTGCAATAATGGCGATATTTCTAATATCCATGTTATTCAAGTTAATGTACTGCCAAATTGTGGTGTTCTGGCAAAGAAGGCGCAAAGGTAGGCTTATTTTTCTGCAATCGCTATACTCCTGCGTTAATTTGGGATTAATTATTTGGGGTAACCGCCTCAGTTACAGCGGGCGGGGTGTTAAGGAAGCGTTAAGGCAAGTCTTAATGTTTTTGGCAAAGGCAACTAGTGCAGACATAAAGTAGTTTTTATAGTGGATTCACAAAACATCATCTTGGAAAGCCCCTGCAAGTGCGGGCAGCAAGATATAAAATTCACCTGTTGAAGACCTTACGCAACATCATTTCCCTATTGTCGCTGACCGCCCTTGCCAGCAGCCCGGTCAGCGGAGTGCTTGCTCCTGCTCATGCCGGTGGGTGTTGCGTGCTTAAGTTTTTCAGCAGTTCCTGCGAGCTGGACGCTTCGCCGGATGCCCTGCACTGGGAGCCGGTCTTGCCAGATGACGGCCCGTGCAGTGCCGGTTTGCCAAAGGATGGCCGCTTTCCACCCCGCGTGCCAGCGGCTGCTTCCGCTGCTTTAGCGGAGACGGTTTCCAATGCAGTCCGGCCGCCCCTCTACCTTATGAATCAGTCTTTACTTTTTTACGACCCTGTGTCGATTTGATTTTTTGAATGCTTTTTGGTGCCCGGCACCTATTCATCATCAAACCCGCAGCAAGGAGCTGCCTAAAAAAGTTCGGACTATGGCTACGTATTCCAAAAGTCAAAATGCCTACGCCTTAAGAAGCTGGTTTAAGGAAATTCAGTTTTATGAGCAGGAAATCCGCAACTGTGAGTGGAGCCTCGAAGAGGTGCTCATGAAAGCAGATAGTACGGAAGACCGTGCAAAAGTGGAGCACTTTCAAAATCAGTTCCTGTTGCAGCGCCTCAACCTGCAGCGCCTCCAAAAACAATTGCGCGAAGCCGTGGAAGCTTCCAGCCAATACCTCGAACAGGCCTTTAGTGAGGTGCGCCACTTCCGGCAGTACTTCAAAAGCCTGCTGAAGGAGTTCGATGCCTTTCTCCACAAGTATTTTGCGATACCGCAGCTGAAGTTGTAGCAAAAAAGGCGATCCGGGAGGGTCGCCTTTTTTGTTAAAGCCCTGGTTTTAAATAAACTTTAAGAAAATATATCGAATAAATCGGGGCGGAAATTAGTTAGGGTAATTGTGCGTGGCGCATTGTGCGCCGCTATTCCTAAAACCGAATCTGTTAAACGAACTAGCTTATGAAAAATTTCAGAATTGCCGCCCTGTTGAGCCTTGCTGCTGTGCTGGCTTTTTCCAGCTGTAAGAAAGATGATGATACGACCGTGCCTTCGGCCAATGTGGATGAAATTCCGGAGCCGGGCTGTATCGGTGTGACCCGCGACGATGCCATCGTGCTGCGTTTTGACTATACCTACTATCAGGGAGAAGAGCCGCGTGTGGAAATCGTGCGAACCCGTACCGATGAGCGCGTGAAGTATGATACTACCGTCTTTTTCCCCACAGTGGAAGGGAACAAAGTGGTCATCCGTATTCCGAACATCCGCCTGAGCGATGACGATTTCAACTACACCGCGAATTGTGTGACGATTGAGGAGCGCGATGATACCCGCCCGGCCAATGACCGCTGGTTTGAGCAGACGGAGTTTAAGAATCAGGAAGAGTTTTCCCAGACCCGAATGGCAACACAGCTTGTGGTGGACGTGAGTAGCTCCCTGGGCGAGGACCGCGAGAAGGTCAAACAGTATGCGCTCGATTTTGCAGAGCAAACCTTGTCTGGTAGCGGCGGCGCAGGCTTTATCGGCCTGACGTTGTTTGCGGATACCGTGATCACCTATCCGTTTACCAATCAGGTGAGCGATATTGCTACTGCTCTGAACAGCTTCCCGTACCCGGACCTCAATGCGCAAACCTTTACCCGCCTGAGTGATGGTATCCTGAGTGGCCTGAACGCCCTGGAAAACGCTGATCTTGATGTGGACGATAAAGTCCTCGTAGCGTTTACGGATGGCAACGACAATGGCTCCAACAACCCCACCGGCAATCAGCAAATGATTCAGGCGTCGGAGTTTCCGCGCTATATGATCGGGTTGAAAGGTAAAGGCCTGGAATACAATACCAACTACCTGAAAAGCCTGGCGAGCAGTGAGAATTTCTTTGTGGAGGCTGAAGATGCCGATGAGCTGCAGGCGCGCTTCAATGACATCAATGAGCTGATCGCCAACATCTATACCGTGATCTACAACCGGTCTACGCAGACCTTCAATCCGGATATTGATGAGCCGATTAGCCTGAGGGCGATTTTTTACGCTACGCCTTATCGGATTGATCAGAACTAAGGTTTGTTAGACTATTTTGGGATTTCGCTTTTGGAGCGAATGCAGTCAAATTTTATTCTGAACAAGGCGTGATGAAGGAGCCTAGCCAAAGCTAAGCGACTGAAGAGCAACGAAGTTCAGGATGAAATTTGGCAAATGCAGCCCAAAGGGTGAAATCCCAACATAGTCTTAGAACAGCCTTGACTGCCCTGCCCCGATCCTGAAAGGACGAGGCAGGGCATTTTTTTTGCCCTACTTCCGCTGCCGCATCGCCTCGTACAGCATCATGCCGCCCGCTACAGAGACATTCAGGGAGTCCGTCTGCCCCTTTTGGGGAATGATAAAGGTCTGATCCGCTTTTCGGGCCACCGCCGGGCTGATGCCTTCCCCTTCCGCACCGAGCACAAAAGCCACCGGGGCAGTCAGATCTAAGTCGTAAATAGCCTTTTCCGCCTGCAAATCGCTGGCCAGTACCTGAATGCCGGATTGCTGCAGGTACTCAATGACGGTGATCAGGCTTTTTTCCCGGCAAACGGGGATGGTATTGAGGGCCCCGGCACTTGTTTTCATGGCTTCGGGATTGATCTGTGCGCTGTTTTTCTGTGTGATGACCAGCGCGTGGGCGCCGCAGACCTCGGCCGTACGGGCGATGGCACCGAAGTTGCGCACGTCCGTGACCCCATCAAGGAGGACAAAAAGCGGGGTTTGCGAACGTTCAAAAACCATCGGCAGGATGTCTTCCATTTTCTGATAGCGGATCAGCGCCTGCAACGCCACCACCCCCTGATGGTTGCCATTGGTGTAGCGTTTGAGGCGCTCTTTGGGGATGACCAGCATGGGGACATCCGCTGATTTGCACAAATGGCGGAGCTCTTTTTCCATTTCGCCCCGTATGCCCTTTTGAAGCATCACTTTTTCGATGGGGACACCATTTTCCAGGGCCTCGGCTACCGGATGGCGGCCGTAGATGATATTAAGGTCTTGTTGTGGTTTTGCCATAGTGGGATGGTGAGGCTTTTACAAAATGGTGAATCAGGCAGGTGCAGCCGGTTTAGCTCCGGGGCAGGCTAAAGTCGATTTCGGTATTGTCGCCAATATTGAGGCTTTGGCGCAAGCCGGTGATCGCGGTGTCATTGCCCACCACCGAGCGTTGCAGGATGACCTCCTTGATGTGCGCATAGTTGCCGATAATGCTATCCTTAATAATGGTATGGCTTATGCGGGCATTATTGCCGATGGTGACATGAGGCCCGATAATAGAGTTCGAGATCTTACAGTTCTGCCCGATGCTTACCGGATGGATGATGATGGAATTGTCAAAAGGCGGCAGGTTGGTGGAGGCGTAGCCGGAGCGGTCCAGGAAAGCGGAGTTGGTATCCAGCAAAACTTCCTTCTTGCCGCAGTCGAACCAGTTGTCTACGACTTCGGTGGAAAAATGCACGCCCTGCTCAATCATGCGCATAAAGGCATCGGTGAGCGGGAATTCCCCGTTGGAACGGATGTTGTGGCTGATGTTGAACTCCAGGGCATCAATCAATTGCTCGGCTTCCTTAATTTTGTAAAAGCCCACCATCGCCATATCCGACTTGGGGATTTTCGGCTTTTCCACCACCCGTTTCACCCGTCCGTCCGGCCCGTACTCTACCACGCCGAACTTGCGCGGGTCATCCACCTTCTTCACGCACAGGCAGGAGTCCGGGCATTTGATGACCTTCTCGAAGTCCACATCGAGGATCACATCCCCGAAAAATACGACCAGTTCCTTATCCGACCGGATCATATCCCGGGCCGTCCAGATGGCATGCCCGGAGCCCAGGCGTACCTCCTGCGTGATGTATTCCCGGTTGATATTGGGGTAGGCTTTGTCGACAAAGTTTTTGATTTTCTCCCCCAGGTAGCCGATCACGAAAATAAAATCGCGGATCCCCTGCTCAATCAACTGATCAATGATGAAGGAGATAATCGGTTTCCCGGCAACGGGTATGAGCGGCTTAGGCTGAGTGTACGTCAGCGGGCGCAGGCGGGTGCCTGCACCAGCGACGGGAATGACTGCTTTCATGCCGCAAAGATAGGGATTATCCTATTTCTTTGCGGAGCAATATCGTTTAACGGGTTGCCAAAGCTTTTTCCTCTTTGGTCAGCAATAGATACAGCACCGGCACCAGCAGCAAAACAAATCCGGTGGAGGTCAGCAGTCCGCCTATGATGGTCCAGCCCATAGGCGCCCACAGGGATCCGCCGGAAAGGGTCAACGGCAGCAAGCCCAGAATCGTGGTCAGGGTGGTCATGACAATAGGGATGAAACGGACTTCCCCGGCCTGCTGCGCCGCTTCCAAAACAGAGCCGCCTTCCCGGCGTACTTCATTCGCAAAGTCAACGAGTACGATGCTGTTGTTGATGGCGATGCCAATCAGGCTCGTCAGGCCAATGAAGGCCGTGAAGGAGAAATTGATCCCGGTAGCCAGTAAGGCCACAATAGAACCAATGATGGCCAGCGGCAGCGCCGAGAAGACAATCAGCGGCTGGCTAAAGGACCGGAACTGAATGATGAGCACGCCGAGAATAAGCAGGGTAGCCATGAGTGAGGCGGTCCCCATACCGCCAAAGGATTCGTCCCGGCTTTCCAGGTCGCCTTTGTAAACGTAGGTGTAGCCTTCTTCCCAATCGAGTTGCTGAAGCTTAGCGTCAATGCCATCGATGACTTCGTCCAGGGTGTATCCTTTGTCCAGGTCGGCCAGAATGGTGGCGGTGCGTTTGGTGTCCAGATGGGTGATGCGGCTGGGCGCTTCCGCAAATTCGATACGTGCAAGCTGCCGCAGCGGGACAAAAGCGCCACTGAGGCTCTGCACGTTGATGTCCTCAAAGTCCTCCACCCGGAATTGCCCTTCAAAATCATAGCGCATCACCATATTGTAATCTTCTCCATCTGCATCCCGGAAAGTGCCGACTTCAGCACCATTCACAAAACTCCGGACACTATTGTCCACCGCAAATACGGGTACGCCGAGCATCATTGCTTTATCGCGGTTGATGTCGAAGTGAAGGTCGGTGCTGTTGCTGCGGATGGGGTTGTCCACGTTGATGGCGCCGGGGGTGTTTTGCACGATAGCCTCCACCTGAAGGGCATAGTCCTGCAGGCGTTCCAGGTTATTGCCGTTAATTTTGATGGCGACCGGCGCTTCAGTGGGCGGGCCTTGTACAAACTCCCGCACGTCAATACGGGCCGTGGGGTGATTGGCAAAGGTAGCCCGCAGCTCATCAATGAGGGCGTAAAATGCATCAATGTCGTAGGCTTTCAGGACGACAAACACCTCCCCGAAATCGTTTGAAAAATTGACAGGCGCGACGTTGTAGTAAATTCGTGGATTGCCGTGGCCGATGTTGGAGACGTAGTAATCAACCTCAGAGATCGTATCCAGGACGGCTTCTACATCCCGGACCGCCAGGTCTGTGGCATCCAGGTTGCTGCCATTAGGAAGCTGTACGGTGATCCGGAACTGGGGCTTTTCAGCTTTTGGGAAAAAGGCGACCCCAACCAAGGGGAACAACGCTCCGGCGGCTGCCAGCGCTGTGAAGGAAAGCCCGATCACCGCCCATTTGTGCCGCATGGCCCAGTGGAGTATATTGCGGTAAGGGTTTTGGACGATCCAGGTCAGCTGACGAAACAGCCAGGTCGTCTGATGGGCGGCACCTGCACCGGCCTTCAGGAAACGGCTGGCGAGGAAGGGCGTAAGGGTGACTGCAATAAGGAAGGAACCTGCCAGCGTTGCAATCACGGTTACCGGCAAGGCTTTAATGAAGGCACCGGTAGTCTCCGGCATCATTACAATCGGCACGAAGGCCAGAATGGTGGTGAGGGTGGCACTGCCAATGGGGGCGATAAGTTGTTGCGTGCCTTTGATCGCTGCTTCTGTGGGGGAAAGCCCCTGATTGAGCAGCCGTTCTATATTTTCAGTAATGGCGATGGAGTTGTCCACCAAAAGGCCAAGGGCGACTACCAGCCCGGCAATAGACATTTGTTGTAATGCGAAACCAGCGAGGTCTGCCACCCAAAGCCCAATCAAAATAGAAAAGGGGATGGCAATCATGACCAAAGCCGAAGAACGGATGCCCAGCACGAGGAAAATGATGATGCCCACCAGGACGACACCCTGAAGGAGGTTGCTCAGGAAACCGGAAACCCGCTGCGTAACGCCTTCGGACTGATCAAATACATAGGCCAGCTCAATCCCCGGGCTTAGTTCCAGGGCTGCCAGCCGTTCCTTCACGGGCTCGGTCACATCATAGATATTCATACCCGATTTTTGCTGCATATTGACATAAAGGCAGGGGGTACCGTTGTAGCGGGCGGTCCAGCGTTCGTCCTCGTAGTCCATATATACCCGGGCCACATCCCGCAGGTAAACGATATTGCCCCGGTTCACGCCCACCACGGTATTCCGGATTTGATCCAGTTCATCAAAGGCTCCGGAGGTCTTGACGTTGAACAGCTTTTGAGATACCTTCACCGCACCGCCGGGGATACTGGCGTTGCTGCTTTGAATGGCGCGCTCCACATCTTCCAAGCTGACGCCCATGGCTTTCATCACGGTAGGGCGGAGGGCAATTCGGACCTCCTGCTCGGGATAGGCTTCAATTTCTACTTTCTTAACACCGCTCACCAGTTCCATCTCGTCTTTGATCCGCTCGGCATCGGCCTTGAGCTGGGCATAGGAGGCCGTATTGGAATACAAGGCCAACTGCATGATGTTGACCGTATTGGTGGAGAACTGCCGGACATCCAATTGGTAAAGCTCCTCCGGGAGCTCGTCTCTTGATTGGTTGACCTGCCGTTGTACTTCATCGAATTTTTCATCCGGGTCTACCCCGAAGTTGAATTCTACTTCGATGGCCGCCACCCCGTCCCGTATGGTGGTTTGTATTTCCTTGAGGTCATCCAGCTCGTTAATGGCTTCCTCCAGCACATCGACCACCTGCCGCTCCATATCGGTAGGGCTGGCTCCCGGGAACACCGCCACAACCAGCATATTGGGAATGTCAAGCGCAGGGTCTTCCCGCCGGGGCATCTCCAAAAAGGAGGTCAGCCCCATAGCCAGCAGGAAAACAAATGCCGTAAGGGTGAACTGATAGTTCTTGATGGAAAACTTCGGGATATTCATCAGTGTGGATTGTGGAGGTGAGGGAATTATTCAATAATGATCGGCGTTCCATCCTGCAAAAAGCCCAGGCCGGAAGTAATGACCTGATCGCCTGCATTCACACCGGAGCGCAACAGAAGCTGGTCCCCCTGGAGCTTGTAGATATCCACCTTTTGCTGCCGGGCCTGGTTCCCCACTGCAGTGAACACTATCCCGGCTTGCCCGTCGGCTACTTTGAGTGCGTCTGTGGGAATGGATATAAGCGGTATAGCTTCGCTTGATTGTATGGACACCCGGCCGATAAATCCGGAGCGGAGTGCTACGGCTTCAGGCTTGACTTCCACTTCTACCTCGAAAGTGCCGGTGTAGGGGTCTGCCATGCCAGCGATCTCCCGGATGCTGCCTGAGAACGTACGGCCAGGGTAGGCATCGAAAACGACCGTAGCAGGGTCGCCCAGATTGAGGTGGACTACGTCTTTGTCTGTCACGCTTACCCGTAGGACAAAGGCTTTTGAATGAGAGCCGAAAAGCAGGACAGGGGTGCCGGGGTTAGTGACTTCATTGGGCTCCGCCATTTTTTTGAGGATGGTGCCATCTGCCGGGGCCAGGATTTTTGCATGGCGAAGATTGTAGTTAGCCACTTCTTCCTGTTGAGCCTGTATGCTTTGGGCGCGTTCGGCTAGCTTAAGCTGATTGCGTGCGTTGTCCAGTTGTACTTCGGCATTTTCGAGTTGTTCCAGAGTAGCCACACTATCGGTGTATAGGCCTTTGGCATTGCGGTAGTCCCGTTCGGCAAGTTGAAGGGCCAGGCGGGCGTTTTCCACGCTAATGGCGCCCTGAGCTTTGCCGAGTTCTGCCTGTTGGGCACGTGCGCTGATCTCATCCGTTTCAATTTCTGCCAGCAACTGCCCTGCACGGACTTGTTGCCCTTCCCGGACATGGATTTTGCGGATCACACCACCGGTTTTGAAACTCAGGCGGGCTTCCTCAGCCAGTGCCAGCTGCCCGGATGCTTTGACTGCTTCCCGGTATTGAATGCTTTGTGCCGGCATCACTTTTACCGTTCTGGGTGGGGTGGAGGGATTAGAGTCGGGGGAGGAGGCCTTGGTATCGCTGCAACTTTGAAAAGTCAGTACACTCAGGATAAACAGGCTGAATAGAATGATATAGGATTTCATAATCTAGGTATTAATGGGTGGGGTTAGGGAATGGGGTAAGCTGCAGTTGCTTGTTCAAGGTTGGCCAGTCTGATTTGGTATTGCAGCCGGGCAATGGATTGTTGCAGAGCTGCTGTAGTCATCTGATTGCGGGACTGTTGGAATTCCAGGAGGTTAGCCTGCCCCTGCTCGTACTTTTTGCGTACCAGCCGGAACCCTTGATCGGCGGCGGTATAGGCGGCCTCAGCCTGTTTGATCTGCTCCTGGGCAGCTTCCATTTCGTAGTAGGCCTTAAGCACCTGAAGCTGAATTTGCTGCTCGGCTGCTGCTCGTTCTTGCTCGACCTGAAGTTGTGCGATGGTAGCCTGCTGCACACGCGTATTGGTTTTTGCGTCAAACAGAGGCACATTCATCACCACGGAGCCCAGGAAGAACTGAGCGCCGTCGTCTACTACATACCGGGTGCCCTGTATGCCATAGTCGGCCTGTAGGTTGATGGAAGGCAGGCGTGCGCCCTTGGCCATTTGGATTTCCTGGTCCCGGGCAGCTTCGTAGTACGCCAGTTGCCGGAATTCCTCTCTTTGGCTCAGGGCCTGAGCGGTAGCCTGTTCCAGGGCATCGGTATAGGCGGTGTTGGCGGGTGTCTCCGCCGAGCTATCGATGGCGGTGTCAAGAGGGCGGTTGAGCAGGGTATTGAAGAAACCACGGGCTACCTTTTCCAGGGTTTGGGCTTCTACAAGTTGCTGTTCTACGCTGCTAAGCTCGGCTTGAGCTTGGAAAACAGCATCCCTGGTGACTTTGTGGTGGGTTTCGAGGCTTTGAGTAGTTCGCAGGTTCTCCTGCAGGATATCCCTGGCTTGTTCAACGATTTGGGTGCCTTGCCTGGCCTGCAAATAGGAATAGTAGGCTACCTTTACCTCTTTGACCAGCGTCCGCTTATAGGCTTCCACGGATAAGCGGCTGGCGGCCTCCAGGTTCTCGTGTATGCGTTGATTCTTCAGAATGGCTTGGTTGTAGAGCGGCATTTGCAGGCGTACCACGGTTTCCTGTTCGGTAGGGCGCAGGAAATTCTCTTCCACATTGCTGATAGCTGGATATTCCGGAATAGTCGGGTAGTCGGGCGTAGCCGAGGCCGCCACTTCATTCAGGGCATTGAGGTTGGAATAAATGGGATTGACCAGGTCACCAACGGGAATGATGAAAGCACGTCCGCCATAAGCTACCGAATAACGGGCATTTACCGAAAGGGTAGGGAGAAGTTGCTGCCGGGCGAGTTTGAGGTCAGCTTTTGCTGCTTCTAAAGTGAGCTTTTGTTGCTGTACTCCAATGTTTTGCTGGAGTGCTTGTGAGATGTAGGTGTCAAGTGGGGATTGAGCCTTTCCGGCAAGTAACGCTCCCAGCAAGAGCAGAAAAATGATTTGAAGTTTCATCGTAGTTGGTTATCAGAACAATAGAGTAGCAAGGTAGGAGGTTTCCTGTATGGATGCGACCCTGTGGGAACGAATCGTCGATTTTCGGCAATGAATAGTCAGGAATCGGCAATGAAAGGCCCGTGTGAACAAATGACAGGGTGGATTGTGATACCTATCACAGGTTGACCACTTCAAATTCTACTATCTTGGGCGACAAGAACGACTTTTACCTATGTTATCGAAAAAATCTAAGTACGCTATTAACGCCTTGCTGTATGTTTCGCGACATCGCAACGAAGAAAGGCCTATACTGGCTTCGGAAATAGCAGAAGGCGAAAACATCCCACACAAATTTCTGGAAGCCATCCTCCTTGATCTGAAAAATGCCGGTTTTCTGCGTAGCAAGCGTGGCCGAAAGGGCGGCTACTTTCTCAAAGTACCACCGGAGGAGATCAGCCTGGCGCGGGTGATGCGCTTATTTGACGGGCCGATTGCGATGCTGCCCTGTGTTTCTCTCAACTACTATGAGCGTTGCGAGGAGTGTAAAGATGAGACAACCTGTGGTATACGGGCAGTCTTCCTGACCATCCGTGATCAAACCCTGAAGACGCTGGAGGACAATAGCATGGCCGCAATAATGGAAAGGGAAGAAGCGCTACGAAAAGAACAGTCTTAAAAACCATTTTTCCCTACCTTTGCTTCAAAATCAGAAACATGAAGAATATTCTCGCTACTGCACTTTTTGGCGCACTGTTCCTGTTGGCTCAGCCAATGCTTGCACAGGATGCGCTTCTGGACAAGCTGGCAGATGCCGCCTGCGCATGCATTTCCAAAAAAGATACGGATGCCATGTCCAATGATGACCTTCAGATGCAGCTTGGCTTTTGTATTATGGAAGCGGTGGGTGCGAATCAGGCTGCCTTCGAAAAGGAGTATGGCCAACTTGACCCCAGCGATCAGGCAGCAATGACCAAACTTGGGGAGCAAATCGGTATGAAAATGGCTTTCAAATGCCCCAACGTCATCATGAAACTGGCGGGACAGCAACCTCCACAAGGTATGAATGCTGCACCGGCTGCCCAGGCAACAGGAACGGTTTCGGGCTCCTTTGAAGGGATTTCTGGTGACGATATTGCCACTATTACTATCAAAGAGGCGAATGGGCGTACTCAAAAGCTGCTTTGGATGAGCTACTTCAAGGGCAGTGATGCACTCATTCAAAATCCCGGTAGCCTCAAAGGTAAAACCGTGACTGTGGAATACGAAACCATTGAAGTCTATTCGCCTCAGGCTAAAGAATACTTTGACCGGAAAAAGGTGACTGGGCTGAGCGTACAGTAAAGGGCTTCTCGGAAAATAAAATACACAACTGGTTTTGTGCAACGTTGGGGCAAAAGCTTTTTGAAAGTTGTACATTTTATTTTTGCCCCACTACAAAGGTACTTTGAACCGGACTTTTGGTCATTAGAAAAGCCGTTTGGACACAAGTTCCAAACGGCTTTTATGTTATGCGGACGCCTGACAGATACAGGCTTAATCTGACCGCAATTTATCCAGTAAGGCACTAAGCTGAGCGGCTTCGGTTTCTGTAAGGGCTTCGCAAATCCGGTCCATTTCGGTGTGGAGTATATCGAGTTGGTCCAGCATGGCATAACCTTCATCGCTCAGCGATACATCCACCAGGCGCTTATCGTGAGCGCACTCTCTGCGTACCACCAGCCCCTTCTGCGCCAGGCGGTGAACCATGCGGGAAGTATCCGCCATTTTGTCCAGCAACCGCTCTCTGATTACAGAGGTGCTGATGGGCTCACCTGCGCCTCGTAATACACGCAGTACGTTGTATTGCTGCATGGTGATGCCGTGTGGCTTGATCTTGGCCCGCAGTTGGTCTACCATCCAGTTATGGGTATAAATCAGGTTGACCATCGCCCGGTGACGGTTATTTCTAAATGGTTTGGTCTGGTTGATTGCTTGTTCTATTTTCATGCTCGCCCGGTCTTGGTACTGAAGTTTGAACAACGAAGTTAAGGCTTAGGTTGCATAATCTTCTTATTTTGGGAGGAATAATCGGGATTGAGGCTATACTCGGAACGGAGAGGTTTGGGCGTAAGGCACAAACCCGACGCACGAGTATGCCGGTACGCACAGGTATGCCGACACGAAGTCATGGTTGGTCCCAAACTACTTCGTCGTCGGTATAGAAGAGCCCAACTCCCACAGGCAAAACGAAGACCAAGTTATGAATACATTAGACTATATTATCGTGGCGGTTTATGCTCTGGCTTTTCTTGGGCTGGGCTACTTTTTCAAAGATCAGAAAGACGGTAAGGACTATTTCCTGGGCGGCAAGAGCTTCGGTTGGCTGCCGTTGGGGCTGTCGATTATGGCTACACAGTTATCGGCCATCAGTTTTATCTCGGCCCCGGCTTTTGTAGGGTTGCGCGAAGGGGGCGGGCTGGAGTGGCTCAGTTTTGAGTTTGGCGTGCCTGTGGCGATGCTGTTTCTGATGGCCGTGCTTATTCCGCCTCTTTACAATGCGGGTATCGTTAGCATTTACGAGTATTTGGAGCGCCGGTTTAGTGCATCTACGCGTTTGTTGCTGAGTGCCGTCTTTCTCATCAGCCGGGCCTTTGCGACCGGGGTGATGGTCTATGCAGTTTCCATTATTCTGGAAAGTGTGCTGGGGGTGTCCTTTTTCACCACGCTTGGCATCATTGGGGTCATCACCCTAATTTATTCTTTGCAGGGCGGAATGAAAGCAGTCGTCTACGGCGATATGATTCAGATGATCATCCTGTTTTTGGGGATTTTGCTGTGCATGGGCTTTGCGCTTGCAGAAATTGGAGGCTGGGAAGCCTTTACTGCGCAGCTTGACCGCGACCGTTTGGATGCGGTGGATTTTTCCGGATGGGGCTTTCAGAAAGGGGAGGAGTTTGGCTTTTGGCCCATGCTTTTGGGCGGCTTTTTCCTGTATGTGTCCTACTACGGCACGGATCAGTCGCAGGCGCAGCGTACGCTTTCTGCCCGGGATATGGGTGTGGTGCGGAAAACGCTGCTGTTCAACGGGCTCATCCGCTTTCCCGTGACCCTTACCTACTGCATTATGGGATTGATTATTGGCACACTGGTCGCTACGACCCCTGCTTTTCAGGCCGCGGTTCCGGCGGATAAGCCGGACATGATGATCCCGGTGTTTATCCGGGACTACTTGCCGAACGGGGTGATTGGACTGCTCATTGTGGCCATTTTATCTGCTGCCATGTCTTCACTGAGTTCCGCCATCAACTCCCTGTCGGCTGTGACGGTGGAGGACTTCATTGCCCGTGGCAAGACGCTGAAGGATGGGGATTACATGCGCTATTCCCGCTACACCGCTTTTGCCTGGGGGCTGGTATGCATTGTACTCGCTGCCTACGCTGGTGAAATTGCGGACACCGTCATTGAGGCCATCAATAAAATCGGTTCGGTGTTTTACGGCCCCATTCTTGCGACTTTCCTGCTGGCTATCATGACGCGGCGCACGCACGCGCTTGGCGCAAATATTGGCCTGGCGACCGGTGTTCTGGTCAATATCTACCTCTGGCTCTACGTACCGGAAGTATTCTGGTTTTGGTGGAATGCAATTGGTGCCGCACTGACGCTGACCGTTGGCTACGGGGCAAGCCGCCTGCTGCCCGGCCGGGCTAAGGAAGTGGTCATCGACTTTAAGATGGACTGGAACCGCCTGTTGGGCTGGGAGGCTGCACTTCTGGTGGGCTTTCTGGTACTGATTATTGGCATCAGCATGAGCCTGAAGTATGTGTTCTAGCTGGCATCCTTATCTGTCCTCAGGATCGCCAGAATTCAATTTCAAACCGTCCCCCGGTTCCGCGTCCGCCAAACCGAAAGGATCAGCCGGAAGGGCAGGAGTACGGAACTGATGATGCTCATGACGCCAAACAGCAGCAGTTCGCTTCGGATGTAGACCAGCAGGTTTTGCTGTTCGGTGTAGGCGAGTTTGCCGATGATGGCTTCCGGGCCCTCCTCGTCGAGGTAGGTTTGGAAGTAGTTGAGGTTTTGTACCAGATAAAAAATCAGCGGGATACACAGGAACACGACCACCACTTTCAGGCTTTGGCGCTTGGCCAGAAAGGTATGCCTGAGCAGGAACAGATAGCGTGTCATGGTGATGGCCACGATGACGTAGACGATATTCACGAAAGTGAAGGGGAAGCCGGGTACAGAGGTCAGGATGGGGAGCATCACGGCGGCCGTTGCCAATAGGGTGAAAAGCCAGAAGTAGAGTTCGAGTTGTACTTTTTGTGTCATGTGCGTTGTGGTTCGGCAATGAAACGCAAAAGTACACTTTGAGTTGAAAGTAAGATATGGATGGAGGAGAAAATGCGGAGGGGCTTCACGCAAAGATCGCGGAGGGGCTTCACGCAAAGATCGCAGAGGGAGGCACGCGAAGTCCGCAGAGGGAGGCACGCAAAGACCGCGGAGGGAGGTACGCGAAGTCCGTAAAGGTTAGGGTGGTATTGGTACTTAGCGACCTTTGCGTGAACCTCTGCGGACGCTGCGTGAACCCCTAAGACAGCGTTTATAAAACAAAACAGCCCCGGCGCAAAATTCATGCGCCGGGGCTAAGATCTTATGTATGCCTCAGGCAAATCTTATCGGATAACGACCTTTTGGGTGGTCATTTTACTGCCCGCCTGCACTTTGATGAAGTACATACCGGCAGGCAACTGGGCAACATTAACAGGGACGAGCTGGTAAAAACCGCCCATTTCCACTTGCTGCTCCTGCATCACGCGGCCGTCCATCGCTACGAGCGTGATCAGGGCCTCTTCCGCACCTGTCACATCGATGGCTACGTTCAGCAGGTCGTTGGCAGGGTTAGGGAAGACCTTTACAGCGCCCTCTGGCAATGCTTCTTCCACACTGCTTGATAATGCGGATTCCACGATGGTCCCCTCTTCAGGGGCAATGGCGCAGGCCATGTCGCCTTCGTTTGACATGACGCAAGCTTCGCCGTTGTAGCTGATCATGTCCATGATTTCTACATTATCCACAAACCAGCCTGGGTTCGTGCCGGTCGTCGGTACACCTCCTTCGTTAGAGCCAAAACGGAAGCGGAAGTTGATGTCTTGCCCGGCGTAGTCGCTGAGGTCGATATAAGTATCAATCCAGCCCTGAGAATCACCAGAGAAGGCCTCCAGGAATGGAATAACGAGTGTCTGATAATCCAGTGTTGAATTGTAGCCGTTGCGGATCAGGCGCTCAGGGATACGCTGCCAGGTAAAGCCGCCATCGGTGGAGATTTCAACCACGCCACCGTCGAAACCTATAACGGTATTGAACTTGTGGAAGAAACGCAGTACAGGGTTCTCACCTGTTACCGTTACCGGCTCCTGCAGGAAAATCACCTGATCGTTCACAAACTCGGTATTTTCGATGAACCAGCTTTTCTCACCTTCGTAGGCATCCAGTTCAGAAATTTCCCAAACGTTGAAGCCCTCGGGGTCAAGGTTCAGGAAGAACCAGTTTTCATCGTCGTTCTCCATACCGTCGAAGTACTGTGTGGTGGAGAAGATTTCCTCGTCGGAAGCCAGTTTGTAGGAGATGGTAACGACCTCACCGTTGGACATATCGCCCACCTCAAGCGTGACGGCACTGCCGGTAGCAGTAGCGTCAGCACCTTCCGCAGAACCAGGGATGAAGGAGAGGCCTGTGGGGATTTCATCTTCCACCATTACGCCAGTCACGGTTTCTCCCTTATGGTTGGTAAGCGTCATAGTTACCTCGATTTCTTCCCCGGCTTCGATAAGCGGCGTCACAGACTTGGTGATCTTCAGTTCGCGGATACACTCCGGGCGGGGCTCGAAGTCTTCCACATTGTCATTTCGGTTATTGGAATCTTCCTGTGTCATGAAATAGCCCATGCCCCGGCGGGCGAAGACTTCCCAGATCAGGCACTCGTGAATGCCATCGTAGTTGAGTACGTCAGCTGCGAAAATGGCATCGCGGCCATCCTCAAAGCCCGGGCTGCACGCCTGAAGCTTCATGCCGTCCATGACGAGTTGGATCGCCATGTTGTTGCCGCCTGTTCCGTTGATGGGATCAGGGTCCCAGCCGTATTCTTCCACAAAAGCCCAGTAGAGGTCCCAGGTAACCACTGCCCAAACTTCACCAAGGGGGTGAGGAGCTGTGGTGCCTTTGACATCATCGTAGGTTTGGTTGTTCACAGAAAAGTCGGTAGAGTAGCGCTGCCGGCGGATACCGGAGCCGTTGGTTTCCTGCTTCAGTGCGAAGGTGCCGATACCTCGAGGCATATCGCCGGTTTCGCCGGGCTGTACAGAAGTGATAAGGGCGAAGTAATCGCTCCAGCCTTCTCCCATTTGCTCGTCGTTGCCCAGGCAGCCAGCGGCAGAAGGGCCACCGGTCAGGCGGTTGGAAATTCCATGGCCGTACTCATGCGCCACGATGCCGTTGTCCAGGTCACCGTCTACAAACTCAGGGCCGCTGTCGTCAGGCACCTGGAAAGTTACATTCAGGCCCTGTCCGGCAAATTCGCGGATAGCCTGGCAATCTGCATTGCCCAGAGAAACCACGGGAATAGTGACTTGTCCGCCTACGGCGCCCGGGTCCATTCCGTTTGCCACATTCTCAAAATTACAAATAATTACACCAATAGCCCCAGCCTCCTGTGCATTCAATGACTTCAGGCCAAACTCGCAGCCACCCCGGTCAATGATAGCAATTTTGCCTTCCATAGCTTCCACGTTTTCCAGTGGATTACATGCAAGGCTGCCTTCCGATGTGCCATCGTCCGCTATGATAACATCACCAACTACTGGATTTTCGGTAATAGGGGCTCCGAAATTGGCTTCTCTTACCTCGTAAGAACCAGCCACCGGCTGAGGGCTATTGACACTAAAGATACTGCCCCCGCCCTGCCAGAGGTACATCTGCATAGTGCCATTACCTCCATCGGGTGGGGTAGCGAAGTTCGCGTTGTTCACTCCTCCACCGTCCTGAGCGTGTGCATTGACATAGTCGCTGCCCTGTCCGCCCCGGCCATAGTTGTTTTGCTGGAAATTGCCCGCCTGCTCATCAAAGCCGTAGGCGTAGACAATATCGTGGATCATGTTGTTGGTATAGAACAATTGCGTTACCGCAGCTTCCTGATAGGTCTCCGGCTCCGCATTCAGGTCGATAGGGAAGTCGAACACCAGGTTTTCTCCTCCGTCCGGCTCATCGCCCTGTGGCTGATTGGAGTTGTCAAGGTCAAGGTAGGCGTGGACGTTGTTGCCGCGGGTGATGGTGTACTCTGGCCCTGCCTCACCGTTGGTATCGTGCCAGCCAAAGGGAGAGGCCAGGGTGTCAGCGGGGTTTTCCACCAGTACACGTGGCCCGTGGATGGGGCTCTCAGCGGGTAGGGCGAATACGTTGTATACGGCGTTATCGCTTTGTACCATATTCTGCTGCTCGAGCGCCTGACGAATAGGCAAGCCCGGCTTGTCTGCCGCCTGCGTGTGCTCGCAGTTGTGGCTGTGGGCATGCGTTCCATTGGGCGCATCAAAATTACAGCTTACATTCCAGTTGATGCGGTCCAGTTCCTCGCCAGTGATGGCATCCACACGGAGGCTCCAGTAGTCGTGGGTAGTGGGCATATCAATGGCCAGGTCCCAGGCGAGGCGGGCGCTGCCATCCTCCATCATTTGGTAGACCAGCTCTACCTTGATATCCGAATCAGAAATGCTGCCACCGGAGAAGGTGTAGACATGGCCATCCTGCGCAATCTGATGCTCCCGCCCGTCCATGATCAGGCCAAGGTCAGTCGCTGCCGCCTCAATCGCCTGATAGGCAGTAAGGCTGGGAGCCGTGGTATTGACCTTTTCTGCCAGATTGGGCGTGAAACGGTTGGTTGAGAAAACCACTTTGCCTTCCTGTACGTGCACACCGTTGATGGCGTTGTACACTTCAATGCCCTCGTGGCGCTGATTGAAGTAAAAGTGGGTGGTACCGTTGTGGCGGCTGTATACCTGATCGCGGAGCACTACGTCCTTGGTATCTCCGTCGGCCAGGCCCCAGGCTTCGCGCTTTTGCTCCAGATGGCGGAGCGCGATATCCAGGGGTGTTTGCTGTTGTGCCCAGCCGGTAGCGGCTATCAATAGCGCTGCCAGCACGGCACTAAACCGGGTAAAAGTCCTCTTCATACTTTGCTAATATTATGGTTGAATAGAAAATAAGCGTTCTTTCGTCAGGAGGTTTTCGGGATTGAGCAGCTAATTTAGGCAAATTATGGTGGGGAAAAAGGGGGCAGCCGGGAAGTTTATATGTACTGGGCGACAAATATGCAGCCTATGATTTGGTGAACGGCAGTTGCCGGAGGCAGGCATTTAAACCTGCTCTCCCAACCAGGCCAGGGCGGCTGCTTTGGTTTTGTCTTCCTTGGCCAGCTCTTTTTGGGCCAGCAGGTGCAGTGCCCGGCGTGGATGCTCAGCAGACAGGGCTTCCTGTACCGGGAGTTCCGCCCTTACGGCCTCAATCGCTTCAGGTCCAGGAGGCGCAGGAAGGGAAGCCAGCATGCCCAGGTTGTTGCCAGTAAGGACGGTACTGTTGCGGATGCCTTCCGGCAGCGCATCAAATCCAATGCCCGGTACGTTGAAGGGCTGAAAGATTTTGTGGATGGCCTCTCCGCTTGCCCGTACATAGAAGGCACGGCCCATACGGCCCATGAGGTCGATTTTATGCGGATTGATCTTGCCGTCTTCGTCCAGTACCTGCTCATGGATATGCATTCTCACCACTTCACATATAATAAGGTGTCCGGCACCGCCTGATTCACCGAGCGGGATGATTTCCCTGACCTTGCATTCCAGTTGTGCGGGAGATTCCTCGACGCGCATCGGCTTGACAAGGTCGGCCGGCACAGGGGTCAGCCCTGCTTTTTTGAACTCGCTCACTTCGCTGGGGTAGTCGATGCTCGTCAGCGCCATTTGCCGTACGATATTGTAGTTGACGACGTTGATGACAACTTCCCGGGTCTGCATGATGTTGTGCAAAGTGTCTTTGGTGCTGTTGTCAGAAACCCGCCGGTTGGAGGAGAAGACCACGATAGGCGGATTGGAACTGAAGCAATTGAAAAAGCTGTACGGAGCCAGGTTGTGGTGGCCATGTTCATCCACGGTGCTGGCGAATGCGATAGGGCGTGGCGCAACAGCACCCAGCAGATATTGGTGCAAGTCTTTGGTGGGGGTTGAGGCAGGGTCGATTACCTTCATAGGTTGTTCAGCTTGTGGTTTTGGTTAGAAACAGATATACGCATATGAAGTGGCCTGCTCCGATGTTGCAAGTCACTTCCCAGCGTAAATGCTGACATTGAGTAGGGTTGCTGTGGCAAACCACTTAATCGTCAGTATAGACTATGTTTGGAGCGGGTTCGTCATGAAAATCAAGGAATTGTGGTTCTGGCTAAATCTTTTTTAGCGCGTTTGGCGGGTCAAATAAGCTAAAAAAGATGACGCCAGGTTCATAAGTCCTTGGTTTGCAATAGGAGTAAGCTCCAAACATAGTCTATAGTCCGCTCACTGCTTTCAGCAAAGAAATGCCAAAGTACGGAAAACGGTTGTTTTTTATCATATGTTATTCAGGGATATCATCTTGTCATAAAAAATCTCATCTGGAAAATGCCAAAAATAACCTTTGGAAAAGTACTCAACGTACTTATTGTAGGAGTGATATTGCTCATCATCGGGCGGTACTTTTACATGAAGCCCCGGTTTATCAACGGAGAGCAGGTGCCGGTCATTCAGGCACAACTGAAAAACGGGCAGGCCTTTGATTTGGCTGACTTAAGAGGGCAGTACGTACTCCTGGATTTCTGGGGCAGTTGGTGCGGCCCCTGCCGTAAAGAAAACCCTGAGCTGGTGGAGCTGAACAAGGACTTTGGTTCCGGGGCGTTTAAAGACGCCGGGGGCTTTAGCATCGTGAGCATCGGGGTGGAAGACAATGCAGCACGCTGGGAAAGAGCCATTGAACAGGACGGGCTCGACTGGCCCTACCATATTATGGATACGGCTACGAGCCTGAGGTTCTTTGATGGTCAAATTGCCAACGACTTCGGCGTGAAGCAGGTGCCCACCAAATACCTGCTCAATCCACAGGGGCAGATCATCTCCGTCAATCCCTCTGTAGCGGAAGTCCGGGAGCGCCTCCGTGCTCAAATGGCTAACTGACATATTGTCGCAGAAACAGAGCTGGCAAAATAATTGCGGGCATTAGCCCGGAGGTTATACCTTTGCAAACGCAAAAAATCAAACCATGAGTGAACATAAAGAGCATCAGGAAGACGTAAAAGACCAGGAAGAAGCAGCAGCACAGGAAGAAGCAGCAGCACAGGAAACCAACGAAACTGCTGAGGAAAAGACTGCTCAGAGCACTAATGAGGAACTGAGCCCCGAAGATCAGCTCAGCGCAAAAGATAAGCAATTGGAAGAACTAAAGGACAAGCACCTGCGTCTGATGGCGGAGTTTGAGAACTTCAAGCGGCGCTCCATCCGCGAGAAGATGGATATGATGAAGAACGCTGCAAAAGACACAATGACAGCTCTTCTGCCAGTTTTGGACGATTTTGACAGGGCTCGCAAAGCTGCGGACGAGAATGACAAAGGGGACTTGTTTGCCGAAGGCATCGGGCTGGTGTACAAAAAACTCTACAATACCCTGGAGCAGAAAGGGCTTAAGCCTATGGAGACCAACGGTGAGGACTTCGACCCGGAGTTGCATGAAGCACTAACGGAGGTGCCTGCGCCTTCAGAAGAGCAGAAAGGTAAAATCATCGACACCGTTGAAAAAGGGTATTGGCTCAACGATAAGATCATCCGTCACGCAAAGGTGGTGGTAGGAAAATAATATAGCGTCAGGCTAACAAGACATTATGGCAAAACGAGATTATTACGAGGTTCTAGGGGTTAATAAGGATGCAGACGAAGGGGTGATCAAAAAAGCCTATCGCAAACTGGCATTGAAATACCACCCTGACCGAAATCCCGACGATAAGGAGGCCGAGGAGAAGTTTAAAGAGGCGGCAGAAGCTTACGAGATTCTGAGCGACAGCCAGAAACGGGCACGCTATGACCGTTACGGGCACGCCGGGGTCAGTGGCAACAGCGGTGCGGGGGGCTTCAGCGGTGGCGGCATGACTATGGAAGATATCTTCCAGCAATTCGGAGATATCTTTGGCGATGGCGGCAGCCCCTTTGAGTCTTTCTTTGGCGGATCAGCTGGCCGGGGGCGCGGCCGCAGTGCCGGACAAAGAGGCAGCAACCTACGCATAAAAGTGGCCTTGACACTGGAAGAAATCTCCAGTGGAGTAACTAAAAAGATTAAGGTCAAAAAGCAGGTTACCTGCACCTCTTGTAATGGCAGTGGAGCCAAGGACAGCAGTAGCGTAAAAACCTGTACAACTTGCCGTGGGGCAGGCTACGTCCGTCAGGTGAAAAATACCTTCCTTGGGCAGATGCAGACTACTGTAACCTGCCCTACCTGCAATGGCTCTGGGCAGCAGGTAACCGCAAAGTGTGCTTCCTGCGGGGGAGACGGCCGGATGCAGGGAGAAGAAACGATGGAAATCGAAATCCCGGCAGGTGTGGAAGAGGGCATGCAGTTGTCGCTGCGGGGTAAAGGGAATGCCGGTGCCAAAGGCGGTCCTGCCGGCGACCTTTTGATCAACATAGAAGAAAAACCACATGACCACCTGCAACGGGATGGCATGAACCTGGTCCACGAATTGTACCTCAACTTTGCAGATGCTGCGCTGGGCACATCGGTAGAAGTACCAACGATTGACGGGCGGGTGAAGATAAA
The DNA here is from genome assembly GCF_022763345.1 of Phaeodactylibacter sp. Taxonomy (GTDB): domain Bacteria; phylum Bacteroidota; class Bacteroidia; order Chitinophagales; family Saprospiraceae; genus Phaeodactylibacter. Next base: position 1,358 of record NZ_JALEGS010000015.1, on the reverse strand, counting down.
AGTGCCGGCTGGGACGCAGTCTGGAAAAATCTTCCGTCTGAAAGGAAAGGGACTACCCAGTGTACAGTCTTATGGCAAAGGTGACCAACTGATCCACGTAAATGTCTGGACGCCCAAAAAACTGTCTGATGAAGACCGGGAAGTACTCGAAAAAATCAGGCAGATGCCCAACTTCAACCCGCAGCCTGGTAAGTCTGAAAAAGGCTTTTTTGAGAAGATGAAAGATTACTTCAAGTAGAAAATAATGTGCCTATGCACTTTGCCTTTTCATGGTCTCAGTACGGTGTGCTGAGTGTTTTGTTGGCGGCAGGTCTGTTGTCCTTTTCCTCCTGTGGTCCTAACTATGTCTTTGATGCGAAAAAGGAAATATCGGAATCCGGATGGGCCTATGCTGATCCGGTCTCGTTTTCCTTCAACATAGAAGACACTGCAAAAATCTACCATCTCTGGCTGGAGGTAGGACATACCCCGGCCTATGCCAACCAAAACCTGTATACTCGTATTCAAACGGTCTTTCCGGATGGGAATAAACTCAGCGAAGTGGTTTCTCTGGAACTAGCTGATAAAAGTGGGCAATGGCTGGGCAAGTGCAGCGGGCAAGATTGTGTCCTAAAGGTGCCCTTGCAAATGGGTACTTACTTCAATCAGATAGGGGAGTATACTCTTGAAATGGAGCAATATATGAGAAGAGATTCTCTAAAAGAAGTCAGGGATATTAGATTTATGGTCGAAGATACTGATACAAAGAGGTAATCTTTTTTAGAAAAAAATGCAGATAAATTTTTGTATTTGTCATCTTGCTGCTACTTTTGTTCCTAAGGTTTATGTAATAAAAAACCTGTGCCGATTTCTTTTATTCAGAAAAAACACGTAGCTTAGTAGCTATAATTACTTTGGAAAGTAAAATGGTGATCGAAAACTATTCTAATTTTTCTTTTAGAACTAGTATTACTCAGGACCAGTCCTTTACTTTTCTTTTCCCTTTCATGAGATTATTGCAAAAAAACACTGAGCAACACTTAACCATCAGATGAGTGTCTGCTTTGTTGTTGTATATAGTAGTGTTTAACAACTAAAATTACCCGATACCATCATCCTGATAAAAGAGTCAGGATTACCGACGACCTAAAATTGGCCTCTGCTCCTAATTATAGTTGGAGTAAGAGTCGTAATATTTTATTCAACGACCTTTTTTTAACCTAATTTTTTTCAAACAAATCGTGATCTTATGGAAAAAACGAAGTTTACTTTCGTTTCTCCGTCGCGGCTAGCAGGCGCATTTGCGTTCGCGCTGTTGACTTTCCTGGGCCTTCCACAGGCTTTCGCACAGGATTGTCCAACACCATCGAACGTAGACG
>NZ_JALEGS010000014.1 GCF_022763345.1 Phaeodactylibacter sp. | reverse complement strand
GTTTGGCAGGGGCTAGCCCCTGCCAAACTTGATTGGAACTACTATTTTACAATTATTGACTGTCTTAAGAAGCATAAGTCTACACCTTTTCTAACGCCTGCTTCACAACTTCGTGATATTTATCTCTTGTTGACATATCCGGTTATTTTACAATAGCAGATGAAACCTGGAAAAACTTCCTAACAAAAGTTGTTGATTTTATATTTTAGGAAGGAAGTTTAGTAGAAAAAGGAACCAGAAGTTATACATTTAAATTTTGAGACTGTTTATAATAAACTCAAGTCTGAGACACCTGTAGACTTTATCTCATGCCAATAAGAAGCGGCAATAATAGCGTAAAATTATTACTTATTTATTTACCGTATAATGCTTTTCTAAAAGCATTTTATGTGCTTTTTAATCATATTATCTATATTGAATATCCTGAAAACATAGGACAGGCCTATTTTCGTACTACAGAAGGAGATAACATAATTGAAATAATATTTTCAAATATCTTCCTTAATATCATTTATGATTTTTTTTGGCTACTGCCTGCTACAATAATGAACTTTTATATTTTTTATAAATTGATTACTTCCTTACTCCAGGAAAAGGAGAACGTGTATGAGTATATAAGCTTTTTAATTTTGAAAGTATATTTATTTTGGTGCCTTATTTACTTGTGTTCTATTGGTTTTGGTTCCTTTATCAAGGAAGATTCGTTAGGATCTCTGCTATCAGGGTCATTTGCTCCATATGGTGGGTTAATGATAACTTATATACTATTGGGTAATTTTGTTTTTTTGATATTGTTTGTTCCACTATGGGAGAAATACATCAAAAAATTGTTTACATGATTGATATGGAAACAGTGTGTAGAACAAAGATTACCTTCAAAATCGGTCACTCTTTTAGCACCCCCGCTGCCCATACTATGAACCACTGCCATCGGCCAAAACAACCAAAAGCAATGCTGCAAGTAGGACTGACACTGCTGGTTCCCGAATTCTGACGGCGGAGTTTGTCAGTACAGCATCCAGGAATTGCGTCTACGCGCTAGCTATCCGGTCGAAGTGGAAATATTAGCGGGGGAGTTATTCTGCCGTATATTTCTGTTATCAACAGCCAAAGATTTTAGCCCTTAATTTCATGAATTCTTGATTTTAAACGCACAACAAGTTTTACATGAAAATACGCAGTGTAATAATCTCAGCCCTGTTCATTATGGTTCTTCTGTACGGAGCTTATATTTTATGGGCAATCCTTGCGTTTGGAGGGGGCTGTAACAGAATGGCTCCTGAAACACATTTTTTGCCGGATGGCTACACGGGGAAAGTATATATATTTTTTAATCAGAGCGAGGGCAGGGCAAGAGAATATGATGAAAATGCAAGAGTTTACAGGATTCCAAAATCCGGAGTGCTGCGAACCAAATTTAAATCCAATAGCGGCACGATAGATGCAAGGAAGGATTTGAATTTCTATTACCAAAAACCAGATACCTTACTAGAGCTAAAGCAATATGTGTTTGCAAGGGCAGATAGCACTTTAAACCTTGACTCTAATACGGTAGTAGTATTTGGGTATCGTATAGGTAGAGACTGGTTCGGGTTTGGTAAAGAAGGAGAAAAGCTTAGATCAACCACCTATATAGTAGATAGCTTGAAAAACGTCAACAAAAGAGATTATAAGCTAACAATTGAAAGGTTTGAAAATTGGGATCATTAAAAACAGATGCATTATGCTGAGGCTTTTCAAGAAACCAATCGAATAGTAGCACTAAAGATCACACCACAAAACCCATCACTTCAACGCCCTACAGCACCGCCTCCCGCGCCGCCTTCATCGGAATGCCAATGCACTTCTTTTCCATATAGGCCAGCATCTTTTCCATCAGCGCTTTGGTCTGATCATCGAGGGTGGCGACCTCCTTGTGGAAGACTTCGTTCATGGCGCGCTCCCTGACGGCCTTGATTTCGATGGGGACCTGCCGCATGGCCAGTTCGATCTGACGCTGCTTGATGAGGGCAGGCATTTGCTGTATGTACTCGTTGAGGACTTTGTGGGCGCGTTCCACTTCGCGTTCGCGGAAAGCTAGGTTTTGCTTGGCGAGGTTGCGCAGCCCCTCCACTTCGATGTATTCAAAATTGAACTGCTCGACAGCAGCTTCGGCTACGTTGTTGGGAATGGAGAGATCGATGACAACTTTGCGTTCGGTGTCGCCCTGTAGTAGTTTTTCGTAAAGCGGGGCTGTAATGATCGGCTCAGTAGACCCGGTGCATACGATCAGGCAATCGAAGCCTTCCTGATAGTCAGACAGGTCGCTTAGCGGCAGCGCCCGGCCGTTTAAGGTTTTGGCCAACTGCTCAGCTTTGTCGAGGCTGCGGTTGAAAACCGTGATGTCGGAAAACTCGTACTTGCTCAGGAATTTGCCCACAAGCTGATTGGTCTGCCCGGCACCTACGAGCAGCACACGGTCGCCTTTATGGACATGTGCCTTAAGCATTTGCTGAAAAGCCAGCGATACCACAGAAACTGGTTTGTCGCCAATCCGGGTGCGGTTGTAGACAGCTTTGGCAGCCACTACGGCCTGCTGAAAAACGAGGCGGATGTATTCTCCGGTGGTGCCCCAACTGTGGCAGAGTTCGTAAGCTTCGCGGATCTGGCGGAGGATTTGGCGCTCACCGATCACGAGAGAGTCGATGGAAGCGGAAACATCAAAAAAGTGCCTGAGGGCTTCTTCTCCCTGATAGTGGTAAACGATATCATCAAGCTCGTCTTCAAGCTCGATCGGCATGTCAGGGTTAATACGCTGAAAGAAACGCGCGATGAAGCGCTCGTCCACCTGATGATTGGTGGTGAAGAAGTACATGACCCGGTTGCAGGTGGGCAGGTAGAACAGCTCATCAATTTGAAACTGCGCCTTAAGCTGCTGCAGTTGCTGCTTCAGTGCCTCCTGATCGTCCACCTTGATCACAAAATCGCCTATATCCTTGAGGTTAGTGCGTTTGTGTGTTACCGTAAGTATATTGTACTTCGCCAGCATAAAGCCCTTAAATTCAGTGTTCGGTTACAAAAGTAATTTTCGCTCGTTGCACCAATGTCACAAAACTGCAACAAGGTTCAACAAAACTATTTATCGACCGTATTTCTTGTCATGACATTTATCAACATCTTATATCTCCTTACGAAAAAATGACAAAAGAAATAATGGTTTTCTGAAAGGCCACAGCTTGGTAAAGCCCTGCTATGCCTCTGTTTCAGCGTTTTTGTCGCAATAGTCAAGTATAAATACGAAGTGTAGGCTCGAACCGTTGTCAGGCTTCGGTCATAAAGCTGCACAAAATTTTTTGTTGAACTAAGTTCCTGATCCTGAAAGGAGTTCGTTGGTGAATATTTGCTCAATAGACTCCAAAGTGGATTCGATATTGTTTGCCTTCAGCCAGGTTACAAACTTTGAGACGCGCGCGGCATCCATGTGCCCCCACGTTTGGGCAGTCCCATAGTAGGGGTTGGTGCGTTCCTGGGCTTTTACCAGGTCAATCCGCTCCCGGTCGTGTGCGGTTACAAAAGCCCCCAGCATACGGGCAGCTGACTCGGGGTTTTCCAGGGCGTGGAGGTAGCCGGCTTTGGTGGCTTGTAAGAAGGCTTGGTAGGCTTCCCGGCGACTTTCAATTTGGTCTGCCATCGCCAGAAGCACCGGTGAATAGCCATAAGGTATGCCGTAATTGCCAAGTTCAAAACAACGCAGCTCAATACCCTGTGTTTCGGCTTCCACTCCTTCCCAGTTTTGGAATATCCAGGTGGCATCTGCTTTGTTCTCAAGCAAGGTATTCCAAATACCAAGCTTATTTGGATAGCTGAGATAGAGCTCGCCCTTACCGCCATCATTGCGCACCATCTGCTGCACAATTTTGTCTTCGTACCGGGCACCGTAGGAGGCATAGCTTCTGCCATCCAACGCAGCGGGGCGGTTGATGTCACTGGAAGCCAGTACCGCGATGGCACTGGCATCTTCCTGCAGGATGGCTGCCACAGCTTTGACTGCTGCCCTCCTGGATTTGGTATTTAGGCTGATGGCGCTCTCCGTTGGGGCGATGGCAAAGTCTACCTGCCCGAGCTCCAGCTTCTTGGCCGGGGTCGTGGCGTATTGGTCTGCAGAAGGGTCAATAATTTGGACCTGTAGCCCGGCGTTTTCATAGTAGCCCAGCTCCTGCGCCACAAAGAAGCCGGTATGATTGGTGTTGGGGGTCCAGTCGAGTGCTATACTAATAGGTGTCATAGTAGCAAGGTGTCTGTTTAATGATTTCAGGATATATTCTACAAAATAGCGAACGAATAGGTTTGAGGGGCCTCCACCAAATTACACCTTGTTATATGGAGTCCTTCACAACTCCTCCTGCAACAGTTGGACAAAAAACAAATTTGCGTTAGCTTTGCCCCGCTAAATCTTAAGCGATTAGCAGAACCTAAACTCAGAACGGAGAGGTTTGGGCATTAGGCACAAACCCGACGTAGGAGTTTATGCCGACACCAAGCAGGTTTGAACCTCAAACCACTTCGTCGTCGGTATAGAACAAAGGGGGCCAAATGGTTCCTCGGAAACAACTATAACTTTAAACAAAAAATGGTATGGGTCAAACGATCACTTATTTAGTACCCGTCTTTGGTGTACTCGCCCTGTTGTACACCTTCTGGCGCTCGGCCTGGGTGTCTAAGCAGGAAGTTGGAACAGAACGCATGGGCCGTATCGCGGTGAATATCGCGGATGGTGCCATGGCATTTCTCAAAGCGGAATACCGCGTACTGGCCATCTTCGTACTGGCCGTGGCAATCCTACTGGGCATCAGCGGTAATACTGCTGATTCCTCTCCCCTTATCGCTCTGTCTTTTGTACTGGGCGCGATTTGCTCTGCACTGGCAGGGTTTATTGGCATGCGCGTAGCGACTAAAGCCAACGTGCGCACCACCAACGCTGCCCGTACAAGTCTGGGCAAAGCCCTGGAGATCGCCTTTGCTGGCGGCTCTGTTATGGGCCTTGGTGTGGTCGGTCTTGGCGTAGTCGGTCTTGGCGTGCTCTTCCTGGGCTACTCGAGCATCGGGTGGGATATTAACCGCGTGATCACCGTGATTACCGGTTTCTCTTTTGGTGCATCTTCCATTGCGCTCTTTGCACGTGTGGGCGGCGGTATTTATACCAAAGCAGCTGACGTGGGCGCCGACCTCGTAGGTAAAGTGGAAGCCGGTATTCCGGAGGACCACCCCCTCAACCCTGCAACAATCGCGGACAACGTAGGCGACAACGTGGGTGACGTAGCCGGTATGGGCGCTGACCTGTTCGAGTCTTATGTGGGTTCTATCATCGGTACGATGGTACTGGGTGCTGCGTTCATCGGTTTGACCGGTTTTGAAAATACAAATGACTTTGGAGGCCTGAACGCCGTACTGTTGCCACTGGTACTCGCAAGCGTTGGTATCGTGACTTCCATCCTGGGTACTTTCTTTGTAAAGGTAAAAGAAGGCGGTGACCCTCAGAAAGCCCTGAACCGTGGGGAATTCCTTTCTGCCGGTGTGATGTTGGCGGCCACTTTCGGCATCGTTAACTGGATGCTGCCTGCAGAATGGACTTTCGAAGGCACCACTTACACCTCTATGGGGGTATTCTGGGCCGTGATCTTCGGCCTTGCCGGCGGTTTGCTCATCGGTATGATTACGGAGTACTATACGGGTACCGGTACCAAGCCGGTAAAAAGCATCGTGGACCAGTCTCTGACGGGTGCGGCGACTAACATCATCGCCGGTCTTGGCGTGGGTATGCAGTCAACGGCTATCCCTATCCTGATCCTGGCAGTTGCTATCGTAGGTTCTTACTCTTTTGCTGGCCTGTATGGTATCGCAATTGCTGCAGTAGGTATGCTTTCCAATACCGGCATTCAGCTGGCGGTAGATGCCTACGGCCCGATTTCCGACAACGCCGGCGGTATCGCTGAAATGGCGGAGCTGCCAAAAGAAGTGCGCGAGCGTACAGACAAGCTTGATGCAGTAGGTAACACTACGGCTGCAATTGGTAAAGGTTTCGCTATCGGTTCTGCGGCACTTACTGCCCTGGCACTCTTTGCTGCCTTCATCACTGCGTACAACCTCAGCCACCCGGATGCAAGACTAACCAGCATCAATATCACCAGCCCTTATGTCATGGCGGCCCTGTTTGTGGGCGGTATGTTGCCTTTCCTGTTCTCTGCCCTCTCCATGGGTGCAGTGGGCCGTGCGGCAATGGATATGATTCAGGAGGTGCGCCGTCAGTTCAAGTCTATCCCTGAGCTGACTGCAGCGCTTGACGTAATGCGCAAAAACGACGGCAAAGACTTCGCTGACTGGAGCGATGCCGATCAGAAGACCTTCGAAGCAGCCGACGGCAAGGCAGAATATGGCAAGTGTGTGGAAATCTCCACTGCGGCTTCTATCCGCGAGATGGTGCGCCCTGGCCTGCTGGCCGTACTGGCACCGGTCGTGGTTGGCCTGACACCTGGACTGATAGGCTTGGGAAGCCAACTGGGTGCAGAAATGCTCGGCGGCCTCCTCGCTGGCGTTACCGTAACAGGTGTACTCATGGCCATCTTCCAGTCTAACGCTGGCGGTGCATGGGACAACGCCAAGAAAATGTTTGAAGAAGGCGTGGATATCAACGGTGAAATGTACTACAAAGGGTCTGACCCTCACAAAGCCACCGTTGTAGGTGATACCGTGGGTGATCCGTTCAAGGATACTTCCGGCCCATCACTGAACATTCTGCTGAAGCTGATGTCTGTGGTCGCACTGGTAATTGCGCCACTGCTGTAATCTCAGCGAAGGAATAATTGTAACAGCCCCGGTAGAATGACGCTACCGGGGCTGTTCTGTTTGGGGCTGGTACAACTTCTTTTCTGGTTTTATCGTTACCTTTTCGATAATTTGGCACTGGATTTGTTACAATACCGTTAAAGCAAAGCAGGCACCGGTACGATTGCTAACTTTTATTGTTGAAAGGAGTATATTTATATGGATACAGGCTCTGGCAATAAATTAGCAGCATAATTAAAGCCAGCCGGCACCATAAACTGTTATTTGCAAACTGTGTCTTAGACTGTGTTGGGAATTCGCTTTTGGAGCGAATGCCCAACACGGTCTTAATCCAGCAAAGCACACCTTAGGATGTCAATAAAGAAATTTATCATGAAGTACAGAGGTCAGATCTTCTTCTCCGTTTTGTTAGTTGCTCTACTTGCAGCGGCTTACTATCCGCAACCCAATAACGCTGAAAAAGAGGCTGTCCTGATGCAGGCTGTATTGAGCGGTTTCGGGCAGCTGCATTATCAGCCGAAGGATATCAATGACGATTTCTCCAGTCAGATTTTTGATTTTTACCTCGATCAGGTCGATGGTGGCCGCCGGTTCCTGACACAGGAAGATATTGCGAAGCTTGAAGGCTACCGCACGAGTATTGATGATCAGGCGCAGGCCGGGCAGTTCGAATTTTTCGATGCCTCTGTCCAAATGCTGGAGGCCGCGCTTGATAAAACACAGGGCTACTACCGGGAAATGCTGGAGACGCCCTTTGATTACGAGACCAACGAATTCATTGAGCTGGATGGTGATAAAAAGCCCTTTGCTCAGCATGACGATGAACTGAAGGAGTACTGGCGCAAGTATCTGAAGTACGAAACGGTAGAGCGTATCGTCAACAAAACCAAAGAAGAGGAAAAGAAAGGGGAAGAGGAAGCTCCAAAGTCTTTCGAAGAAATCGAGCAGGAGTCCCGTGAAGAAGTCCTGGAATTTTTGGACGACTGGTACGGTCGTATGCGAAAACTGAAGCGGGAAGACCGCCTGAGCGTTTACCTCAATACCTTTACCCATATATTCGATCCTCATTCCGAGTACTATCAGCCTATTGACAAAGAGAACTTCAATATCCGTTTTAGTGGCCGGCTGGAAGGCATTGGCGCGACCCTGCGTACCGAAGATGACTACACCAAGGTCGTCCGCATCGTAGTGGGTGGCCCCGCCTGGAAGCAAAAAGAGCTGGAGGAAAACGACGTCATCCTAAAGGTTAAGCAAGAGGATGAGGACGAGCCAAAGGATATTGCAGGCATGGTCATCAACGATGTGGTGCAGCTCATCCGAGGGGACAAAGGCACTAAGGTGACCTTAACGGTAAAGAAGATTGACGGCAGCGTGAAAGACATAACGATCACCCGCGATGTGGTGGTTCTGGAAGAGCAGTTTGCAAAATCGCTCATCCTGGAAGGGGAGGAAGGCAGCGAAGAGCGCATTGGTTACATCCTCCTGCCTTCGTTCTATGCTGATTTTCAAAATAAAAACGGGCGCTTCTGCTCTACCGATGTGGCAGCAGAAATCGAGAAGCTCAAAGCTAAAAACGTAGATGGCATCATTCTGGACCTGCGCTACAACGGCGGTGGTTCCCTTCGGGATGTGGTTAAAATGACGGGCTTGTTCATTGAGAAAGGGCCAATTGTACAGGTGAAGTCCCGTATTTCTGACCCGGAAGTGCTGAAAGACTCCGATTCGCGTGTACAGTACGATGGCCCGCTTGTGGTCATGGTCAATTCCTATAGTGCTTCTGCTTCAGAGATTCTGGCGGCAGCGTTGCAGGACTACGGCCGGGCGGTGATTGTTGGCAGCCCTTCTACTTTCGGTAAAGGCACGGTGCAGCGCTTCATTGATCTGGACCGTACCATCCGCGGGTTCAATGAGTTGAAGCCACTGGGTGAAATCAAGCTGACCACTCAGAAGTTCTACCGCGTCAATGGCGGTTCCACGCAGCTTAAAGGCGTGACGCCGGACATCATCTTGCCGGATAACTTCTTCTACATCAAGACCGGCGAGCGCGACCGGGAGTATGCGATGGAGTGGACAGAGATCGACCCTGTGGAGTACGATCAGGATGTGCTGGAGGTAGACAACATCAGCAAACTGCGCAGCCGCAGCGAAAAGCGTATTGAAGAGAATGAGGCGTTCCAGAAAATTCTGGCCAACGCCAAGCGCGTAGAGCAGCAGCGCGAAGAGTCAGCCTACCCGATTGGGCTGGAGGCCTACCGCGAAATGCGTGAAAAGCGGCAGCAGCAGGCCGATGAATTCGATGGCGTCATGGATCAGGTGGTCCTGGAGAACATCTCCAACCTGGAGGAAGACCTGCCCGGTATCCAAGCCGACGAATCCAAGAAAGCCCGTAACGATGAGTGGCTGGAAAGTGTCTCCAAAGATATTTACATCAAGGAAACATTGGCGATCATGCATGACATGATTGAAGAGAAATAGGCTGGTAGCCGACGAAACTCAGGAGGCTTTTCTGCACACCGCAGGGAAGCCTCCGTTTTTTTTCAGCACAGGGTCCAACCGCTAAAGTCTTTTGTACTTTTGCATATTCATTCACAGAATCCATAAGCGTGAATTACCTCAACCTCGAAGACGTCACAAAAATGTACGGAGAGAAAGTTCTCTTCGACAATATTTCCCTGCAGGTCAATCAGGGGCAAAAGATTGCATTGGTCGCCAAAAACGGATCGGGGAAAACCACGCTGCTCCGGGTGATCGCCGGGGAAGAAGCGCCGGAAGGAGAGGCCGCCAAAGTCTACCTGCACAAAGATGTTCGCATTGGCTTCCTGAATCAGGATCCTGAGTTTTTCGAGGAACATACTATTCTGGAGGCCGTACTGGATTCAGAGAATGCTATGATTCAGGCCGTGCGCGCTTATGAGTACGCTATGCTCTTCCCGGACGATACAGAAGCCATGCACAAGGCGATTGCTAAGATGGATGCTCTGAAAGCCTGGGATTTTGAAGCCCGTATCCGGGAAGTGCTGACCAAGCTGGAAGTCAGCGACCTGAATAAACTGGTCAAAAACCTCTCCGGGGGACAGAAAAAGCGTCTGGCCCTGGCCAAGCTCATCATCGAAGAGCCGGAGTTCCTCATCCTCGATGAGCCGACCAACCACCTCGACCTCGACATGATCGAGTGGCTGGAAGAGTATTTGCAGCAGCCCCGTATCACCTTGTTCATGGTTACCCACGACCGCTACTTCCTCGAGCGGGTCTGTGACATCATTGTAGAGCTGGACCTGGGCAAGCTCTACCGCTACACCGGTAACTACAGTGAATTTCTGGAAAAGAAGACGACCCGCCATGATGTGGAGTCCGCCACCCTGGAGAAAAGCAAGAAACTACTCAAACGGGAACTGGACTGGGTACGCCGCATGCCCAAAGCCCGGGGCACCAAAGCCAAGTCCAGGGTGGATGCCTTCCATGATCTGAAAGATGAGGTTTCGCAGCAGCGCATTGATGAAGAGATGAAGATCGACATCAAAGGGCAGCGCCTGGGCAAAAAGGTGCTGGAAGCCCACAACATCAGCAAGGCATACGATAACAAAGTGCTGGTGGACGGCTTCACCTACAAGTTCCGAAAAGGGGAGCGTGCAGGCATCGTTGGGCCGAACGGGGTCGGTAAATCCACTTTCCTGAAATTGCTCACGAATGAAATTCGCACCGATAGCGGCAAGGTCGTGGTGGGCGGAAATACCGTCTTTGGCTACTATACTCAGGACGGCATCCAACTCAAAGAAAATAAGCGGGTGATTGATGTGGTTCAGGACATTGCCGAGTTTATCCCCCTGGAAAAAGGGCAGAAATTGACCGCACCTCAGCTACTGGAGCGTTTTATGTTCAACCGCAAGCAGCAGCAGGTATACGTTTCTGAGCTCAGTGGTGGAGAAAGGCGCCGCCTGTACCTGCTCACTGTCCTTATGGCCAACCCCAACTTCCTTATTCTTGATGAGCCTACGAATGACCTGGACATCATGACGCTCAATGTGCTCGAAGATTTCCTTATGGATTTCCCGGGCTGTGTACTGATCGTCTCCCACGACCGCTACTTCATGGACAAGATCGTGGAGCATCTCTTCGTTTTTGAAGGCAACGGAAAAATCCGCGACTTCCCGGGCAGTTATACCCGCTACCGGGAGGTAAAGAAGGAAGAAGACCGGGAAAAAGCCCGCCTGGCCAAGGAAGCAGAAGCCTCCACACCTGCTGCGCCAAAACCAAAATCTAAAGCCACGGCCCTGAGTCAGGATGAACGTAAAGAGTTGAAGCGGCTGGAAAAGAAAATTCTGAAACTGGAAGAAAAAAAGGCGGAGCTAACTGAGCAGTTTAATGACACGAGCCTTAGCCCGGAGCAAATTACAGATTTATCGAAGGAGCTGAGCGATGTCAATGATGAGCTGGAAGAGCTGGAGCTCCGGTGGATGGAGCTGGCTGAAATGGCCTGATTTTCTCTGAGCAGAACCGTTGTAGTGCATGATCATTAAGTACAGTAGTCTGGTTATTTTTCCATTGATGCTGCTTTTGCTGGCACCCGAGAGCAACCGGCAAAAAGCCGCCTTTCGTGCGCACTACAAGGGCATGCTGCTGTACTCAGAAGCCCACTACGAGCGGGCTGTCAGCCACTTTGAGAAAGCCCACAGCATCATTCCGGACAATTACAATTTCAACCTTTCCCTCGCCCTGGCGCTCAGCCGGGTTGGCCGGGCGGACGAAGGGCTGGGACTGCTGCAAAAGAGTGATATCCTGCTCCGGTCTGGCGACCCTGACCTCGCGCAAAAGGAATCCACACGCTATTTCCTCAAGGGCATGGTCTTGCTCTACGCTGACCGGGCGGGGCAAGCTTTACAACCACTGGAAAAGAGCATTGGCTTACAGGAAAAACTGGGAGACCCCAAGCGGTTATCCATTTATTACAACGCGTTGGGCTACGCTACCATGCTCAATCAGGGGGGCAGCGACCACGGCAGCGATACCCTGGGCTGGCACTACCACGTACACCGGCGCGATTTGATCCGGTCTTTGGGCTATTTTGATCAGGCAGTCAAGTACGATACGAAAAACGCTGCCGCCCTTTACAACTACTTCCTGGTGCGCGACACCCTCGGCATGGAGGGGATGAAAGACTACTATGCGCAACAGGATTCTGCGGGCCCAAAGCCGGTAGGGGAGCTCCCCGGCAATACGAACCGGACCTTAGAGTTTACGGACTACGAGGAGCTACTTTTTCTGCTTGATTTATCCGGGTCCATGGTGATGGAGAAAGTGCCTTGTATGGGTACCACCCGGTTTGAGGTGATGAAACAGACGGCCTTGTTTATTCTGGATAGTCTTCCGGAGACCACCCAACTCGGGTTGGGCAGCATAGATGGGGACTGCTGGACGGAGCCTAAAGCCTGGGATGCGGTGGGGGCGCTGAGCCGTTACGATATGCGCTACCGGCTGCGATTCCTGGTACCCAATGGCACCACGCCCCTGCTCGAGCGCCTGCAGGCCAGCCCCGAGCTGTTTTCAGACGATGCGCAAACCCGGAAGTCGATCTTCCTCATTAGTGATGGAGCCAACGTTTGCCGGGCCGATGGGGAAGACATTTGCGACTGGGCCAGCCGTTTATCCAGCCGGAAAATCACCATCAATATCCTCACTTTTCTGGATGCTACGGAGCGCAACACCAACGCATTCGCGGAATACGCCTGCCTTGCCGACAATACCGGTGGCGACATCCTCTACATGGACAACTATCGCTGCGGGTACGAGTATTTTGGCGCTTCTATGGTAGAAGGCTGCCTGCCCCGCATCCCCAACCTGCGCAAGGTCACCTGCTGGGGGCGTGCCTACCAAAACCTCTGGGCGGTGGAACGGTAGGCAGAAAAGTGGAAACCAGCAAAACAATATTTCGGTCCATCCTATCTATATTACATATGCATTGCCAGAAAGAGGTAAAAATTGTACATTTGCCTACCTTTCAAAATCCTTGAAAAAATAAGGGTTTTGCCCCGGTCAGCCTGCTTGTTTTTAACACGTGGCGTTATTTAGGGCAGCTGTTGAAAACACCAAATAAAAAACCGCGTAGGGCATGAACGAATGCCTGACGAATTGAGCCGCAAATTTTGACCGTTTAAGACCCGTCAACAAAAGCGGTTCAGGCGTGAAAAGACTATCAGATAATCCGGTCTAGTCGCACTAGTCCCACATTACAATAAACAAATTAAATTCATCTGCTATGCCATTCGATCTCGATATGATCAAGGCAGTGTATGAAGCACTGCCTGCGCGAGTAGAGGAAGCCAGGAAAACCCTTGGCCGCCCGCTCACCCTTACGGAAAAAATCCTCTATACCCACCTGCACCCTGAGTCGCCGTTGCAAAATTATTCCCGTGCCAAAGACTACGTTTTCTTTGCGCCTGACCGGGTTGCTATGCAGGATGCGACCGCACAAATGGCACTGTTGCAGTTTATGATGGCTGGCCGCGATAACGTCGCTGTCCCTTCCACCGTGCACTGTGACCACCTGATTCAGGCCGAAGAGGGCGCTGCACAGGACCTCGCCAAAGCTAACGACGTGAACAAGGAAGTATACGACTTCCTGTCTTCTGTGTCCAACAAGTATGGTATTGGTTTCTGGAAGCCGGGCGCGGGTATCATCCACCAAATTGTGCTGGAGAACTACGCTTTCCCCGGTGGTATGATGATCGGTACCGACTCTCACACTCCTAATGCGGGTGGTTTGGGTATGGTTGCGATTGGCGTGGGCGGTGCGGATGCCGTAGACGTGATGGCTGGCATGCCCTGGGAACTCAAGATGCCTAAAGTCATCGGCGTGAAGCTGACAGGCAAAATGAGTGGCTGGACTTCTGCCAAGGACGTCATCCTTAAAGTAGCGGGTATCCTGACTGTGAAAGGCGGTACCGGTGCCATCGTTGAATACTTCGGTGATGGCGCAGAGTCGCTGTCTTGTACCGGAAAAGGCACGATCTGTAATATGGGTGCCGAAATTGGCGCGACCACCTCGACCTTTGGTTACGATGAGGCTATGGGCCGCTACCTGCGTGCTACAGAGCGTGCCGAAGTTGCCGACCTGGCAGATGGCGTGAAAGCGCACCTCACCGGTGATGCCGAGTGCTACGCTAATCCGGAAAAATATTTCGATCAGGTGATTGAAATCAACCTGTCTGAGCTGGAGCCACATATCAATGGCCCTTATACTCCGGATTTGGCATGGCCAATTTCCAAGTTCGCTCAGGCCGTAAAGGAAAATAACTACCCGCAGAAGCTGGAGGTAGGGCTGATCGGTTCCTGCACCAACTCCTCTTATGAAGACCTCGACCGGGCAGCCTCTCTGGCACGTCAGGCGGTGGATAAGAAGCTCAAGGTGAAGTCGGAGTTCACAGTGACGCCCGGCTCGGAGCAAATCCGCTTTACCGTAGACCGCGATGGCCAACTGAAAGATTTCGAGAAGATGGGCGGCGTTGTGCTGGCTAATGCTTGCGGGCCGTGTATCGGTCAGTGGGCTCGCCACACCGATGACCCCAACCGGGCAAACTCCATCATCACCTCTTTCAACCGGAACTTCTCCAAGCGTAACGATGGTAACCCGCAGACCCGTTCGTTTGTGGCCTCTCCGGAGATCGTGACGGCGCTGGCGATTGCCGGTGACCTGACCTTCAACCCGCTCACGGATACGCTGAAGAATGAAAACGGCGAGGACGTAAAGCTGGATCCACCTTCTGGTGTGGAACTGCCGGCAAAGGGCTTTGCCGTTGAGGATGCTGGCTTTATCCCACCTGCTGCTGATGGCAGTGGCATTGAGGTAAAGGTGGATCCCAATTCAGACCGCCTGGAGCTGCTAACCCCATTCAAGCCGATCACTCAGGAGCAGCTGAAAGGCATGCGCCTGCTGATCAAAGCGAAGGGCAAGTGTACGACGGACCACATTTCCATGGCGGGCCCATGGTTGAAGTATCGTGGCCACCTGGATAACATCTCCAACAACTGCTTCATCGGCGCCATCAACTTCTTCAATGGCGAAATGAACAAGGTTGCGAACTACGTAGACAGTGTAGACGAAGCAGAGTACCTGGGTGTGCCAGACTCCGCACGTAAGTACAAAGCCGCAGGCATCAGCACCGTGGTATTCGGTGAGGAAAACTACGGTGAAGGTTCTTCCCGTGAGCACGCTGCTATGGAGCCGCGCCACCTGGGCGTCCGTGCGGTGATTGTGAAGTCTTTCGCACGTATCCACGAGACCAACCTGAAGAAGCAGGGTATGCTGGCTCTTACTTTCGTCAATCCGGATGATTACGAAAAAGTACGGCAGGACGACAAAATCGACATCCTCGGCTTCAATGAGATGGCTCCGGATAAGAACCTGACCGTGAAGCTGCACCACAAGGACGGCTCAACGGAGGAGTTTGAGGTAGCCCACACCTACAATCAGGCGCAGATCGATTGGGTAAGCGCTGGTTCTGCACTGAACAAAATCCGCGAGGAACTGGCGAGCTAGGCCTGTTGCTCTGTTGAGATAATTTGAAAAAAGTAAGCCATCCCGGGCAAAATGCCTTGGGATGGCTTCTTTAATGATTGGGGTATATAGGTCAGGTGTTCTTTAGAAGGTATGCGCAGCGATTAGTACCAAGCTCCGGTGAAACGCTTCACTGGCGAAAAAGGTGAAGTCGAGCTGTGCGCCAAGCTGCAATCTTTCCGTTGCCGGGATGAGTACCCGGGCACTGAGTGGAATGCCCACTATCCATTTGTCAACGGTCTCAATACGGCTCTCCAGTACTTCCAGGTCATAGGTGGAGGTGATATTGTATCGCGCAAGGGTCTCATAGCGGTGCCTGCGGAAGGCCCCGCTCACACCGGTACCGATTTGCCACTGACTTTTAGCTCCGATGCCGTTGAGGTGGTAATAGCCTATGAGGTTGAACTGTGCGAGGCGTAGCGCACGCGGGCTCCTCGGGCTATGTGTGACTTCATCCTCTGCACCTGCATTGAAAGTCATGGAACGGTCAGTACCGTACTCGCCTTTCCAGCCGGCATAGTTGGCCTGTAAGCTGCCAGTCCACCTTGGATGGATAGCGTAATTCAGGCCAAGCCCAAATTGCAGGCTTCGGATGGGGTAGGTCACGTTGCCCGTGCTCCGGCCAGAGTTGCCATTTTCAAAGGTCATAAGCTCCGTTCGGAAGTCGTTGAAGATTTCAAACTGCTGGTAGCCCAGTGAGGTTTGTACGCTCCATGGGGAGTCCTGCGCAGTTGTGATCGTTGCAAATAGGATCATTAGAAAACTAGCGATGGTTAGCCTTTTCATAGCTTCAGCGTTTAGTGGTTAATAATGGTGCCGGCGGCGGTTAGCTTTTGGTCTACCCAGACCTGTAGCGCGTACTGCCCATTGGGCATTGCTCCCGGCCGGAGGGTTACGACCGGCGCAAACGGCTGCTCCAGTTGCCGGACGAGTTTGCCTTCCGTGTTGTAAATCAGGATTTGTACTGTATTTCCTGACAAGCCATCAAAGGAAATGTTCAGGAAATCGGTAAAGGGGTTGGGGTAGGCATTCAGGGACAAGCCGGGTACGTAGATCTCTTCCATGTTGACCAGGATAAAGTTTTCATCAATAGTGGTTAATGCCGTGTTGGTGAAAATGGGCTCGTTGAAGTCGAAGTAAATAGCGGCATCATTTTCGATGGTGGTGCCCAGTGGAAGCTCTTCCCGGTGTTCCGCCCGGTAGCGTACGTAGCCCTGTGAGGCTTCCAGATTGGTGGTACTATCGGGCAGCAGAATGTTATCAAACCGGAAGCTGAGCAGGTTGTCCTCCTGTACCGTCAGTTTATAGTCGTGGCTGCTTCCCAGGGGCTGTAATGTACTAAGGTTGAGCTCCGGTGGGAAGGGGTTCAGTATTTCTACGGTGAAGGCAGTATCGGTACCGGTATTCTGGAACCGGATGAGGTATTCCAGCGTTGTGCCCGGCTCTACCTGCCCTTCAGCCCCATACCCTTTCGGGAAGACTTGTATGTCATTGGGGTCGAAGCTGCCAATGTTCTCCCGGCAGTCGATATCAAGCCAGGGGTCGCTGTCGCTCTGAGGAAAAATGTTGACAAAGCCGGTGCTGAAGCTGCCATCGGCGTTGGTGCCACAGCCTTCGAGCACAACACTGAGGAAATCTGCGCCCGGTGCGCCCGGTTCCTGAGGTGTATTGAAGTAATAGGTGCTACCATTGGCGGGGAAGTTGAACAGGGTTTCCTGCCCCTGCGCCAGATCATAGGTTTCCTGCTGTAGCAGCACGGCGTCTTCAATGACGATATATTCGAGTGGTGCGGCCATATCCCCATCGCCGGTATTCTGAATCCGGAAAAAGGCGGTGGTGTCCAGACAGAGGGCTTCCAGCTCCAGAAAAGCGCCAGAGTAACCGGGCACAGGTGGCAGGCAGAGTTCATCCGGGAAAATATGGGCTTCGGTGCAGTGGCTTTGCCCGAGCTCGGCTTCACAACTCACTAAAACGGTCATATTGAAACGGCCGCACTGCCCAATATCCAGGTTTTCCACATCAAACTTATACCGGCCCGGGCTAAGCTCTTCAAATGGGATGGACGCTCCCTCCAGCTCTAAAAAGGGGTCAAGGGTGATTTCTACATGTACGTTCCCGGCAGATGCTGTGCCTATGTTGCAGTAATCCACCGTGTAGGTGTTGGAAAAGCAACGGCGCAGGAAAGGCGTGCTCAGATTGACCTGTAGCAGCGGGCAGTAGACAACCGGTGTGGCTGGCACGTCAATGGAAAGGGTATCGAAAAAGCCGGTGAACAGGGGCACATCCGTAGAGCATTCTGAGTTGAAGTAGGGCGAGTTGAAGTAGGGCGTCAGGGTAAAGGCACCGGTGTCCGCCTGCATGGTGAACTGCCCCGCCGTGTCTGTAATGGCGATACTCTCAAAGCCCGGTTTGGTCACGGTGAGCCCGGTATTGGGCAATAGAGGCTCATTGGGATCTTTCTGGCAGTTGTTGTTAAGGTCCAGGAAGACCTGCCCGCTAACTTGATTGGTGAAAAGATTGCCGAAGGCATCGGTTTTCATAAGAAGCATACTACCTGAGGAAAAGCCTTGTGACACGGTGTTCCCACCAATTAAAAAACCTGCATCGGCTGTGGGCAAAATCGCATCACCACCCTCAAATTCCAGGCGGGTGTAGGTGTGCTCCCAATTGTGGTTGCCATTCTCATCAATATTTAGCAGGAAGATGTCATTCCTGTAGATACCATTGGAAACCTGTACGCCGGTTATGGTAAAGTTGCCTTCCTGATCTTCAACGATTGAAGATGGGGAGTAAATGGAGGAAAGGGCATCACTCCAAAGCAGATCTCCATAGGTGCTAAGCCTTGAAATTTGTGGTACTCCGGAACCCACGATAATAATGCCTTCTGTGCCATTCATCACCACAATGCCATCCGGTGTATCACTGGCATTGCCATCATTGGGCAGCTCGGTGCGCCAGAGGGTATTTCCCTCCGGGTCGATTTTCAAAACGATGCGGGTGGAGAATTGTTCGCCCGGTGGGGTACTTTGGAGCCCGAGGTAGATATTGCCTGCTTCATCTTCTGCTAAGGCATGTACTTCCTCTTCGTTGGGGTGGGGGAAGGTACGCGTCCAGATTTCCTGCCCGGCTGGGGTCAGC
Source organism: Phaeodactylibacter sp. (assembly GCF_022763345.1). Taxonomy (GTDB): domain Bacteria; phylum Bacteroidota; class Bacteroidia; order Chitinophagales; family Saprospiraceae; genus Phaeodactylibacter. Next base: position 109,281 of record NZ_JALEGS010000014.1, on the reverse strand, counting down.
CTGGTGATCATGGCGTGCCCGGTATTATTATGCCCGCCCAGCAGTAAATCTCCATTACCTGCGGAAGCGACTGCCTGGTTTGCCGTGAATTGAAAGTCAAAATTGTCTGTTTCCGGAATAGCAGCCGTGCTAATCACCTCGCCCTCGGTGTCAATGATATTGACGTATTCATCGGTGACAAAAGAGAAGGTGCCATCGGTGTTCTCCGCAATAAAAATACCGTACCCGCCAGGGTAGCTTTTAAGCCAAACAGAATCGCCTTCAGCTGTGGTTTTTAGAATGGCTGCATTGAAAGAGGTGGTCAGGGAGGCAGAGGTAGCCGCCAGGTAGCCTCCATCTGGGTGTTGGGCAAGGCTGTATACCCGGTAGGAGTTGCTTGGGAAGTTATAAGTCTGCCGCCAGCCCTGCCCCGCGAGTTGGAGGGTAAAGAAGCTGAAGAGTAGAAGGTAGATATACTGGGTCTTCATGAGTTTGGTATTGATTGCCTCACAAAAGTGCAGGGTTTAACGCCCCGCTGCAATGCAATTATTTCTATATTGTAGAAACGGAAGCTACATTTTAGTATGGAAAAATATCAATTGTACGAACTCCTGGGGGCGCTTACCAGCGGAGAGATCCGTAAATTGAGGTGGTTTTTGAGCTCGGGCTACGCCACTAAGCGGGAAGAACTACACCTGATGTTGGGCTACCTTGTAGAAAGGAAAGCTGCAAAAAGACCCTGGCCAGAGCTGAAATTACTGTACAAACATGCTTTCCCCGGTCAGCCCTACGACAATCAGCAGCTCCGGAATGCCATGAGCGAGCTGCATGCTTTACTGGAAGATTTCCTATTGATGGAAGAAGCCCGGGCTTCAGGTCTGCCCCGCACCCGCCAATTGGCCAAGCTGTACCGGCAGCGCCGCCTCGGGCGCCACTTCCAACGCACCATGCGGCGGCAAAAACAGCAGTTGGAACGGCAGCCGCTGCGCAATGCGGACTATTACCAGGCTTTACTGACGTACCAGGTCAGCGAGTTGGAGCATCAGGCTGACAACAGACGCACAGAGCCTTTACAGCTGCAAGAGATTGCCGATACGCTCGACGTGGATTATCTGGCGCGGAAGCTTCGGCATGCCTGTACCCAACGCTCGCACGAGGCCGTCTTCAAAAAGTCCTACGATTATGGGTTGTTGGAACCGCTAATCAGCCAAATTGAGGCAGGAGGGTATTTGCAGTACCCGGCAGTTGCCCTCTACTACCACTGCTTTAGATTTTTGGGAAGTACGGAGCAGGAGAAGCATTTCCTGGCGTTTCGGGAATTGCAGCAGGCCTGTCAGGGGCAGTTCACGGCTGAAGAGCAAAAGGACCTGTACATGTTGGCGCTGAATTTTTGTATCCGGCAGATCAATACCGGCAATATCTTCTACGCTGAAGAAAGCTGGCGTTTGTACCAGGATGGGCTGACGCAGGAAGTTCTGTTTGATAGTGGGATGCTTTCGAGGTTTACCTTCAACAATATCGTGGCGGTTGGGATACGGCTGGGCTACCTGGATGCGGTGCGGGCATTGATCACGGAATATTCGCCCAGATTACCAGAAGCGTACCGGAAATCAGCCAGCCAGTTCAATCAGGCAAGGCTGCACTTCGCAGAGCAGGACTACGACCGGGCCCGGCAGCTGTTACTGACCACGGAAATTACAGACTTGGTTAATGATTTGATTGCCCGGACCTTATTGTTGAAAATCTATTATGAACAAGGCGAGTATGAACTGCTGGAAGCCCATTTGGAGCGGCTGCGCAGTTTTGTAGCCCGGCGGGAGTTTAGCCAGTACCACCGGGAGAATTATGGTAATATCATCCGGATAGTCCGGCAATTGGTCGCTCTGCCCCCCTACGATGTATCGGGCAGAGCAAGGGTAAGAAAGGAAGTGGAAAATATGCAACCCCTCACGGAACGAAGCTGGCTGCTGTCAAAAATTCCCGGAGGCCCGGACGAAGCGAGCCCCGGGTAATTTGATTTAGCTGATGAGTTCTGCCTCCAGCGAAATGTCTGCATTGAGGACTTGAGAAATAGGGCAATTGGCCTTTGCGCCATTCGCCAGCTCCTGAAATTGCTCAGAGGAAATCTTAGGGACTTTCCCTTTCAGCGTGAGGTGGATTTTGGTGATGGCGAACCCTTCCCCTTGCTTTTCCAGTTGGACAGCGGCCTGTGTATTTAGTTCTTCCGGCTCAAAGCCAGCTTGTTCCAGCTGCACGCCCAGTGCCATATTGAAACATCCGGCGTGGGCTGCGGCGATGAGCTCCTCGGGGTTGGTCCCTTTTTTGCCGTCTTCATTCTCGAAGCGGGTTTTGAAAGAATAAGGCTGCTGGTCAAATACGCCACTTTGCGTAGATAAATGACCACTGCCCTTGGTGCCGGTTCCGTTCCAAACGGAGGTTGCTGTTCTTCTCATGAATACTTTTTGTTCTGCAACGGGTGTGCTGTCAGCTATGTTCGCTAGTCAACCAATAACCTAAGGCTCTGTTGGCCTGTCCGGGATTGCAGTTGCAAAATGTACAAGCCGGGAGGCAATGCTGATACCGGAATATTGTGCCGGCTGACTGGAGGCAAATGCTGAAAGATCCCCCGCCATACTTCCTGCCCATTGATATGGTACAGACGGGCATGAAAGCGTTGGTCGTCCTGGGTTTTAATCCAGAGCGTTGCTGACTCGCTGGCGGGCTGAGGCAGTATTTGAAAGTGCTCAGCGGCCTTAGCTTCAGTACCAGAGGAAGGGAGGTTGGGGTAGAGCTGTGACTTCGGGACGATAGCCTTGGGCGTTCTCAAACTACTCCAGCGAAGCTCACAAACTGCACCACCGCCTTCTTCAAAGTATTCGAGCCGGATGGCATAGCGCTGCCCCGCCTGCAGGAAAATCTCGCCGCTCACCTCGGTAGGTGGCTGTGGTACCCATTGGTCGATGATCAGCTCGTCATTCACCCAAAGTCTGGCTCCATCATCCGAATGGGTATAAAAGGTATAAGTTTCAGAAAAAGGCACTTCGATACTGCCCGTCCATTGAATACTGTAGAAATCAGTACCGAGCAGGGCAGGTGCTGCAGAGCCATCGCCCCAGTCAAACTGAATGGTCGTATCAATTCGCCAAAATGCCGGGTTGCCGCTAAAGTCAGGCACCGGGCTGCTGTAGTAGGCTCCGGTGAGTCCCGTCCCGGTGCCCAGGGGCGCTTCCTCGTAGTAAGCCAGGAACGTTTGGTCGGCTTCAGGCATCGCAAAGGACAGCAACGGGTCTGCACCAGCATTAGCCCATCCGTTGAAAGTGTACAGCACATTATCAATCACCTGACTACCGGGAGCTTGCAGTGACCTTAAGACACCAACAACACCTTCCTCGGTCTGAGGTGTGGTCAGAGCGCGGCCGTCAAGGCGGAGTTGTAGGCCAGGTGGGTCGGTCAGTAATTCCAGATTGCGTTTTTCGGGTAAGACGTCCTGATAGATGGATTGAGACAGCCCCTCCGCATCGGTAGCGGTCAGGTGGATGCGGTACCAGACGTTGGGAGAAGTCTCACCGATAACAGGAATGTTGAAGCTGCCTCCTGCTCCTGTTTGCGGAGACAAGCCCGGGTGGGTATGGTCATCGTGGTGGAAGTCTATGCGCCAGGTAAGTTGGGCGGATGGCAATTCGCCTTCCTCCGGGTCCGATGCTGTGCCCTCAAAAGCCAGCACATCGCCGGCCCGGTAGGTCTGCCCGGTAGCAGGCAGTGTGATTTCAGGTATCGGGCGGTTATTGGCTGTTACCGAAAGCAGTGCTTCGCTCGTCCATACTTCGCCCTCATCATTGCTAATGCGGCATCGGTATGCGCTGCCATCATCCGCTAGGGTGACGGCGGGCAAAGTCAGGATGGAGTCTGTTGCTCCCGGGATATCAATATCGTCGCGTTGCCACTGATAGGAGAGGGTAGGGGCACCGGAAGCTGTGCAGGAAAAATGTGCCGTTTCCCCCACTACCCGCAGTACCGGCTGGGGCTGCACCGCTACGAAGGGAGCTCCGCTGCCAGTATAGGACACTTTCCAAAGCACGCCATTAGCAGTGCTGGTGTTGTCAATTTCTGAACCGCCGCCAAGTCCTCGCCGCTCAATGTAGTACAGGCTGCCATCGGGTGCGGTGTGCAGGGCGATGGGGCGTTCAATGCCGGTAGCGAATGGCGGGGATACATTGCCAGTTGCCGGGTCCATGGTCCAAATGATACCTTCGCAATAGTCGGCAAAGAAGTACCGCCCGGTATACTCAGGTGGGAAGTGTTGCAGTGCTGGTCGGTAAAAAGCAGAGCCTATAACTGCGCAGCCGACTCCGTGATCATAGGCATGGAGCGGAGCGACGTAGTTGTCGGGGAAAGGAGCGGTGCCCGGGCCTTCCTCCTGCGCCCATCCGTAATTGCCGCCGGCAATCACGGCGTTCACTTCTTCAAAGTTATTGCTGCCCACATCGTTGGTGATAATAGTGCCCGTCATAGGGTCTATTGCCATGGTAAATGGATTGCGGAAGCCGTAGGCATAGATAGCCCGCTGCTGTCCGCTGAGCTCATTGTAAAATGGGTTGTCTTCGGGTATACTCCCATCCGGGTTGATGCGCAGGATTTTCCCCAGGGTGGTATTCAGGTCTTGCCCGCTTTGTGGGTTGGCGCCATCGCCTACTGCGATGTAGAGCTTGCCATCGTTGCCAAAAACCATCGCCCCACCATTGTGTATGGTACCATTAAGGGGGGCCAGTTCAAAGAGAATGGTTTCGCTATTAGGCAGGGTGTGATTGCCGTTTGCCGTAAAGCGGCTAATCCGGTTGTAGTTGCCGCCGGGCACGGTGTAAAAGACGTAGAAATAGTTGTTGGCCTCAAAGTCGGGGTCGAGTACGAGCCCGCTTAGCCCGCGTTCGTTGTAGTTGTCTACTTCAATGCTCAAAAAGGGGGCCGGGAGTAGCGTGTCATCCTCTACAATACGGATACGGCCAGATTTTTCGGCAATGAAAACCCGCCCGTCTGGGGCGATGGTAAGTGTGGTGGGATCAAGCCCGATGGCTATTTGTTGTTCGACGAATCCTGCAGGCAGTTGCGCACTGTGCAAATAAATGGGGAAAAGCAGTAGGCTGAGGTAGAAAAGCGGATATTTCATTGTTGATCATGGATGCTTGTCTGCTCAAGAAAAGCATTACTCCTCTAAAACCCAAACCTGGCTATTCTCTTTGATCGCAATCACGCCCTTTCCCGGTTGTAGATAAAAGCCCAGATTGTCCTGTTCAAAGCTCCACACACCATTATAGGTTGTGCCATTGAGCTCAACTGACTCCCGCTTCTGCATCAGGTTGGTAATACTCGTCTCTTCTGGTACGAGCGTGCCATCGAAGCGCTGTTCAATCACCTGCCCGGCCTGAATGGAAGGCGTTCCGGAGGAGTAGGAAGCCTGAAGGGCATCAAAAAAATGTTCCGTTTCCCATTCGTAAAGCCCGGTGAATACGGCAAGGTCGAGCAGGCGCTCATTGTCATCAGAGACAAAAATATAACGTAGGTTTTCTGTTAGGTAGTACTCGCAACTGGAGGGGCTGTTGAAGCGGGCCTCGGTGCAAATGATATTCACACAGAGCTGATCCTTCCCGGCTTCCTCGCCCCGGGGCGCAGCAAAAGCCATGACTTGTCCACTGGCATTCACAAAGCGCAACGTTTCAGTGCCATCATAGGGCAGGAAATTTCGCCCGGCTTCACTCAGGCCGAGCTGCCCGATTTCTTCATCGGGCGGGCAATTACAGGCCACAGCTGTCAGTAGAGTGAATACGCTGAACAGGAAAAAAAGCGGAGAAGCATTCATGATTGAGCATTTACCTATCATAACGCCTCAAACTGGATTTGTGTGTACAGAATAAGAAAAAAGAGCCATCGTTTGCAGATGGCTCTCCCGGCTATGCTAAGAGAGCGTATTAGCCTGCATAGTACAGACAATATCAAACTGAGTGAAAAAATTTCTCTAACCGATTAGTCCTGGGACTAAAAGAAAAAGAGAAATGCGGTAAGGTTTTTAGGTGGTTGCTTGCAGAAGGTGAGTACCTGCTTGCAAGGCTAATATTTCAAAGGTAGCAGTAAAAAACCGGGTTTGCAGCCCACATCTGACTAGCGGGCGCTTTAACGGAATAAGAGGGCTATAATGCCTACAAGCGGGTGAGCTGTTGCAGGAATTCACCTCTTCTGCGCTTAGAAACAGGGACCTGAGACTGGTCCTCCATCGTGACTTGGCCTTCGCGGTTGTAGCGGAGAATACGGTTGAGGTTGATAAGATGGGACCGGTGGGTTTGGAAAAAGCCATAAGGCTCCAATAGGCGGACGAATTCTCCAATATTATAGGAGCTGACCATAGCCCGGCTGGGAGTGAGAAATAGCTTGGTTAGCTTTTTTTGCCCCTCGCACCGGATGATATCCGAGGTTGGGATGAATTCGAGCCCCTCTTCAGTGGGTATGCCAATCCGGTTGGAAGTACTGCCAGGTTTTTGGAGGTTTCGGATGAGCTCCTGGTTTCTTTGGTTGTCTCGCTTCTGGCGGATGCGTTGGGCTGCGTTGTGAACGGTTTTGACTAAAACACTGGTTTGGATGGGCTTTAGAATGTACCCAATAGCGCACAGGTTAATCGCATCGATAGCGAAATTGTCAAAGCCCGTGACAAAGATAATCTCGAAATCCAGGTTGTCGAGTTGACTGAGCATATCAAAGCCGCTTTCACCGGGCATGGCCACGTCCAAAAAGACCAGCTCTGGTTTCAGATTTTGGATGAGCATCCGGCCTTCTTGGGGATTGTCAGCCATGCCCAGCAGCTGTATCTCTGGGCAGAACTCCTCGAGTTTACTCTTTAGCGTAAGCCTCGCGTGGGCTTCATCTTCAATGATTATGGCTTCAATCATAGGGTACTTACTCAATTTCAGGTACAGTGATCCTAACCAGAGTTCCTGCTGCAGAACCATCCTGGTTTTCGAGATCGGTTACTTTTATTCTCACATCATAACCTTCTATGACCCGAAGAGCGTGCAGGCGCTCGCTGGTAATTTGCATAGCGCGGGAGCGGTAAGCTTTACCTGCTTTTTGCTGGATGCCTTTTGCTGCTGCACGCCCAACCCCATTATCTTTCAACGTACAAATTAACATCTGGTTCTCATTTTTTGTAATGTTAAGGCTCAACTTACCATTTGCCATTTTGTGGAACAAGCCGTGGTTGATTGCATTTTCTACAAAAGGCTGTAGTAGCATAGTGGGGATCAAGGTCGTATGTGGATTGATATCCGGCGCTACCGTGACTTCTGCCTCAAACCGGTTGGGGAACCGCATTTGCTCGAGTTCAATGTAAAGCCGGATCAGGTGCAACTCCTGATGGAGGTTGAGGTAGCGGGTTTTGGAAGACTCCAAAAACTGACGCATGAGCATCGCAAATTTGGACAGGTAGTTGTCGGCCCGCTGCTTTTCATTGGCCGCAATGAAATATTGTATGGCACTTAAGGAGTTGAAAACGAAATGCGGATTCATTTGCGCCTGTAGCGCTTGTAATTCCAACTCCGCAAACTGACGGTTAATGGCGTTTTCCTGTTCGGCTTGCTGGCGGTGGCGATGCAACCGCCATCGGTAAAATACCCATAATACAAAAGTCACGGCGATCATGGTAATGATCACCGGCATGAACTGTTGCCAAAAATTAGAGTGGATTGTAATGTTAACCGTGTTAATCTCACTGCGCTGTTGATTGTTGTCTTCTGCCAGCACCGTGAAGGTATATTTGCCGGATGAAAGGTTAGTATAGCGAACCTGCCGGTCAGAGGTTTGCATGACTTGGTCGTCTACGCCTTTCAGCTGATAAAAATAGCGGATGTCCCCCAGGCTTTTAAAAGACAACCCTACAAAGGAAAACGAAAGCTGATAAGGCACGCCCTGCATCGTATAGCTGGTATCCGGAGGGAGCGGTACTTCATCGACCTCTAAACCTGAGAAGTAGAGCTGTGGATGCCGGTAATTGAAGTAGGCTTCCTGTTTTGAAATCTTCGCAAGCCCCATGGAACTGCCTATATAGATTGCACCGCTATCTGAGGTGATGGCCTGGGTTTCCACGGAGGGAAGCCCCTCTCGGATGCCATAGGTTTCTACGACCTGTGAACTGATGACATCCGGATTAATCTTAATGAGTTTAGCCCCTTGATTGGTAGCGACCAGGAGGGTCTTATCTTCCAGATGAAGGTCATTGATGCTTAGGCCCTCTGTGCCTTTGACGGTGAAGGCGGTGTCTCTGTACAGCGCAATGATCCCAGCCCCATCAGAACTTATCCATAGGGTTTCATGGCTGGGGTCATAGATGAGTTCCTGTATGTAAAGCCCCTTTACGATTTCGGGAGTCATGACGGACTGATATCCTTTCTCCGCTGTATAGGTAGCCAGGCCGTCAATGTGGCCAAGCCAGATTTGTCCGTTTGGTGAAAAGGCACATGCATAAGTGCGTTTACTGGTTAGGAGTTCCAGCCGTTGGGGCTTGTCTTTCTCCTCGAAATGAAGGATGTAAGGGTGGGTGCCACGGGCAACACAAAGCCTTTGGGAAGGGGCATGCCAGGCGAGGTCTTTGATGCTCAGCCCCAGAGCGCGCTTTCTTGCAGGAGTGTCGAAAAAATGAGGGATACCGTGGTCTTCGAGGGGGAGTTTTTCGTAATTAATGGGCTGTGCGTTGGTTTGCTTACCATTGAGTTCAACATATTCCAACGGGAGGACCGGGCGTGCCACCCACAAATGCTGATCGTCCCGAAAGCAAATAGCGTTGACATTCCGGCTGTCATTCAGTTGCCCTTTTAGTTCAGGGAGGGTCAGTTGAAATTCCTCCTCTGGATTTAATCTCAGTAAGGCCCCTTTCCGAGTGCCGGCTACGATGGTGCCGTCACCAGATTTCCGGATGTGTGTAATGCCAATTTTATAATCGCCTTCAATGGTGAATAGTTTGGCGTTCCGTTGACGGGCAGTGAGAAAGAATACGCCACGGTCCTTTGTGCAAATCCAGTAGTTGCCCTCCCGGTCACGGAAAGACCGGTGTATATCACTGTCAGCAGTTAGCTGGAACCTTAGGGTATCTACACCATTCAGTTGGTCATCCAGAATGAAGAGCCCCAAATTTGTCTGAATCTGGAGTTGCCCATTTAGTTGCTGATACCTTAACAGATGAGGGGTTTCGCCAAAAACCTGTTTGAGGCTGAAGTGCTGTAGTTTTCCGGTCTGTAGGGAAAAATAGTGCAGGAGGCTGTCCCGATGAGGCCAGACAAAGAGTTGTTTTTTCCAGCAGGTACGGCTCTGCTGGTGGTCATAGTTCAATCGGCTCCAGGTTGCAGCGTCCTTCTTATCGAGGAGGTAGCTCTCCCGAAAGCCATTATTGGCAACCAAGGTGAATTGAGATAACGATTTATGAAACTGCAAAAAAGTGTCCCGGGAACAGGGCAACAGCAGATAGTCCGGAATACTGTCCAGTATTTCAGGGACTGGCAGCTGCTGTACGCCTCCCCGACCTTCCGGAATGAGCAGTTGTTCGGTACCTCTTTCGTAAATGGCCAGATTATGCTCATTTATGATAAGTTCAAAACGTTGGAAGCGGGGGTCTGTACTTTCATAGTAGGTTTTAACGCTATCGCCCTCTACGGCAACAAGTTTCGTCCCAAAAGTATTCAGCCATATACGCCCCTGACTGTCCTCAGCGAGGTGCCAGACATCATTCACGGGCAACCCGTCTTTCACAGTGTAATTGCGGAATTCCTGTCCGTCGAAACGACTGATGCCGTGTTCGGTGTAGAACCAGATGAAGCCCTCCCGGTCCTGAATGCCCCCGTATACGGCATTGGTGGGAAGCCCATCATTAGCTGTGTATTGTTTGAAGTGGTAGGTTTGCCCACTCGCTCTGACCGCCCAAAACAAGGATAGCCCCAGGCTTATCAGGCTTAAGGCAACCTTAAATTTAATGCTGTTCAAAGCGCTTGGTATCATGAATGATGTGCAATATATGTTCAAGGACTGTAGTAGTCCGCAGACAATTTTTTGGGTCAAACCTACCGTTGTTTCAGACCGGCAGGTTCAACTCCTTTGCTAAGTAACGGTGATAAATAAACAGCACGAGAACAGCACCGCCCGTAGCAATCAGGATCCTGCCAATAAAATGGGTGCTTTGAATACCGAGAAGCCCCCCTAAAAAGTGGCCAACAAAGGAGCCGATGATTCCAATCACGATAGAAGAGATCCAGCCGCCCTTCTCATTCTGCGGCGTAATCATTTTGGCAAGCGCCCCGGCAATGAGCCCAATGATCAAGGTGTAGATTAAACCCATAGTTCTTCGTTTTTTGTTATAATCGTTGCAGAAAAAGCCCTGCGGAATGAAATTACACAATTTACCTGAGCTGTTCTAGAAATTCTGACACTGTTGGCGTTTGAACCGTGCCCTGCGCCCATGCCTTTGGGATTCCTTTTTTGGTGAAAATTGTGGTTGTACGCATTACGAAGTGGGATGCTACTCCAGTGCATACGGCTTCAAAGCGTATATGCCGACCCGCCTGCCTTAATATTCAGTACGGTCTCCGGTGGCCGAAGCCTACAGGCTACGAGACACGGGCAGGCATTGAGCAGGTTTGCCGAGGCCAACCGCTTAATCGTCGGTATAGCAGCCGGGAAGTTATCCTTGAGGGGAAATAAAAATGCAAATAAACATAACACAGCATGAAAAGCATTTCCATTTATTTGGCAGTATTGTTGCTCTTGAGCTCATGTCAAGATGGGAAAAAGACATTTCTTAAGCCATTGAGGCTATTGAAGTGAGGAGCAAAGCAAGAGGGACCAAGTATTTATAACGGCTGATACTCCAGCAGGGCAATAACCGGAAAATGGTCAGACAAATAGTTATTGTTGTAAGAAAGGTTATTGGTTTCATAAAGCTCCACTGAGAACCCTTTGAAGAAGACATAATCAATGCGGCGATCATGGCTGACATTCGGGTTGAAGCCATTGAAGGTGCCGGTTGGCCCCAACCGGACCTTGCTTTGTTCGTAGCTGTCTTGCAAATCGGTTTCTACGATCGTTTTGTAGGCTGCGGTGCTGGGTTCGACATTGAAGTCCCCACTTAAGATGACCCATTGCCCTTCGCTTTTCGCCGCGATGGAATCCATAATCAGGGCTGCACTGTTTTGGCGCGCGTTTTTTCCAACATGGTCGAAGTGGGTATTGTAGAAGTGTATTTCCCGGCCGTTACGCTTGTCTTTCAAAATAGCGTAGGTACATATCCTTTCCATGGCTGCGTCCCAACCTACAGAGGGCTGCTCCGGCGTTTCGGATAACCAAAAGGTGCCACTGTGTACAACGGTAAACATGTCCTCCCGGTAGAAAATAGGAGCGTACTCTCCTTTACTAATGCCATCCTCCCTGCCTACGCCGATGACTTTGTATTGGTCCAATTCATTTTTCAGGTACTGAAACTGATTGTCAAGCACCTCTTGCATGCCGACGATGTGCAGGTTTTCCGACTCAATATAGGCCGCCACTGCTGCCTTGCGTTTGTGCCAGTTATTGGCTCCATCGCCAGCATGGTCCAACCGGATATTAAAAGAAGCCGCTTTAACCTGATCCCGGGTAGTGGATTTACCTGTGACTTCTACCGCCTTTTTTTCAAAAGCGCACTGCAGCAAGCCAAACCCTACCAGTACGGCAAGCAGTAGGCTCCTCATTGATGGGCGGTTGATATATGAGGCAATTGTATGGTACATTTCTTAATAGCTTTTTTGACCTGACAGGAAGGGATAAAAAACAAGCAGAATCGAACTGTGTGCAAATGAAACGATAAAAAAAACAGCTACGCCCTCAAGCGAAAGTCACCGAAGAGCGTAGCCATTTTTAAATCCTTTACAGAGCAATTACTAGTTATCCGTAACGGATACGTTGCCTACTCTGAGTATCGTAGCGTCAAAAGATGCAGGAGCACCTGCCCGGTACACAAATGCAATGGCAATCACTTCGCCATTGTAAGCAGAAAGGTCCAGGTCACCGGTATTGGCGAGGTTATCTACACCAGGATCATTATCAACCATAGCGGTATGACCAGCCTCAAAACGCTGCCAGGTGGCATTTTCCACACTAACTGAATAGTCAGTAGAAATCAGTACGTCGTAAGCCCCTTCCGGATAAGGGAAATCAGCAGTAGGGTCAAAGCGCCGGTCAACATCAAAGCTAAGTACTGGATTAGTTGCTTCGGTCAGGTTCAGGCGGGGCGTTACCAGCCAAACTTCTGAACTCATATTGTCGGCTGAGCCGGGGACGAAAGCATTGACCTGCACAGCATTTGAGCCAAGGAAGTTGGCATCGCCACAGACCCAGGTCGCTGAGCCCTCGCCGTTCTGCTGGATTACGGCCTCGGTCCATCCGTCAGGTATGGGCTGCTGTGGGTCTTCCTCGCATCCTGCAAAATCTTCCATAAGCGGCAAGTCAGCCCCTACATCCACAATCGTAATGATAGACTCTATGGTGAGGCCGGTCGTAAGGCCCTGTCCTGTGCTGGTCAGCATAAGGTTGGCGGTAAGCTGCCCTTCAATACCCGCCTCGATGGGCGTAAAGGTGAAAGAGGCAGTGCTGGCACCGGACTGTACGGGGATCACAACCGTAGTACCTGAGATAGCAGGGTCAGTGCTGAAAGCTACGCCTGCATCTGCGCCAGTGATCTCAATTTCAATCTCTGAGTCAGTGGTAGCTGCCGGAGAAATGGCCAGTTCTACCTCAATTGGGCTCAGGTCACTGGTGGTCAGATTGTAAATATCTTCTGTAAAGTTTACCGTTGATATCGTGTCATCACCATCGTCATCACAGCCCGCAAAAGTAAGGGCAGAAACGGCTAAAATACCAAATAACAAAAAATGCCAATTTTTCATAGTTGTCTTTATTTGAAAGAAATTCTGGTTTTACAAGTATCGTGTTTTTTACATGTCTCTGTGTTGAAGCCATGTTTTCATTAGCCTCCTTTGTGTAACGATTTTCAATGACAATTCGTCCACCAAGTGACGAAACTAAAATGCTAGTGGATTGCCCTGAATATTTGATAGTTGGATGCCAGGCATCAAAACAAGCTCAAGCGCCAGGATTATGGTCTAATTTTAGTTCCAGTCACACCTGAGTCTGAGGAACTACAAAGAAGACTTGAGTATAGGGCATTTTGCGTTGGGCTTTGCAGAAGTATGAGAAGAAAATAGACTGACGCATTCTTTTATTGTTGCTAAGATAACAAAACCATACTTTTCCTCTAATTAACACCAAATGTATTTGTGCAGGAATAAAAGTATATTTATTGTTAGGGTGTGCTGCGGCAGCAAGCGGTGAAGGACTAAGCTTCCGGGTTTGACGTTGGAATGGCACAGGTCCGCAAAGGGCATAACAATAAATCAGATACCTATGATCAAGCTATTGATATTTTTCCAATACCTAAGGAGCAATACATTTATCCGGCAAACAGTCCTTGCCTTTTCGTTGGTGCTTTTCTCCTGCGGGTATTCCGCAGCGCAACCTGTTCCCTCGCCTCAAGCTTTCAATGACCTGTCTGATGGCGCGTCATTGGACAGCTATACAGGCATCGCTGTAACCAACCAAGGCACATTCAGCTTGGTCAATGCCAACCGAAATGCTCGTGAGGTGAACCGCGCTGACGTTCTGCACACGGCACCTGGCATGATGACAGAGCTTGCAGTGAGCCCGGCCAGCCACTTCTTTCCCGATCAGCAGATTTTCCAGAGCTCTGCCCCACAGGCTTTCGACATTCAAAATACGGGTTCGGCTCCTCTGGCACTTCATCCCGACCAGATTTATCTGGAGGCTCAGGGCGCACAGTCGGCTCCCTTTTCTATCATGACTTACAACCTCTGGTTTGATTCTCAAAACTGGCCGGCACGCTTCAATTTCATGCTGGGCGAAATCCGAGAGGCCAATCCGGATGTGATCTGCCTGCAGGAAGTCATCCAACGGCCCAACCTGCCCAATCAGGCGGCCTCAATGGCGGACTCGCTGGGCTATTTCTACGTATTTACCTCGCGTGACCCGGAAGGCGCGCCGACCCGCTTCGGCAATGCCATTCTCTCACGCTACCCCATTGAGGAAAGTAACGCGGTGGACCTGTCGCCGCTTAGTGATTTCCGCACCGCCATCCACGCGCAGATCGAGATCAGGGGCAATGTGATCGATATTTACAATACGCACCTGCACAACTCGGCAGTAGGCCAGCAGATCCGGGTCGAGCAAATCGAGGACCTGAAGAGCTTTATCGACCAAACACAGACAGGTGATCTAACCTTTCTTTGCGGTGACTTCAACGCCGATCCCGACTGGGAAGAGATGGAGCTGGTGTATGAGGACTTCATCGACGTTTATCCACTCTTTCACGAGAACGATCTGGCACCCGAGCATGGTACGCTTAATTTCAACCTGGATCATCAACAGCGGCGTATCGACTACATCTTCTTCAGCAGGGAGAGCGCTGAGCAGCTCCGGCCTTTACAAGCTGATGTTTTGCTGGATCAGCCATCGCCTACCGGTATCTACGGCTCAGACCACTTCGCTGTCGGGGCATCTTTTGATGTGCTTTCTCATGCTGATGAGTTCGTGTTGGAAAACCTGGATGCGGAAGTGGTCCTGCAACCTAATCAAAGCGCCACAGTACAAGTAAGCTTTGTGCCTGAGACGGTGGGGCTCAAGGAAATCTTTCTGGTCGTTGATACCCTGAAAATACCGGTGAGCGGCACGGCTTTCGATGCGCGTGTGCTTTCATTCCCCTGGTTCGAGGGATTTGACGACCTGACTGATGGCAGTTTGCCTCAGGGGTGGGCGCGGACCCATCCGAACTGGAGGGCTGTCGATGCCAATTCGGCTGGTGGCAGTGCGCCGGAAATGAACTTCTGGAGGGAACCCATCACTACGGGCGAGCTGAGGCTGACCACGCCTGGTATTTTTACCAGTGGCCTGGACAGTATGGCTTTCTCCTTCAAACACCGGGTGGTTGACCCTGGCGAGCCTGGCCCCTTTTCTTTGAAGGTACTTGCCATCGCTGAAGGTGAGGAGTCCCTGATCCAAGAATGGACGGACCCCTCTGATATTGCTGCCAATGAGTACGAGACTACATTGTACAAGGCACAGCACGGTATCGGAACAGCGCCCCTGCAATTGGCCTGGGTTTTCGAAGGCAACACCGCAGACATTACACAGTGGGATATCGACGATATAGGTTTGCGGGCACTGCCGGCGCTGAGCGTCAGCCCTGATTCTGCTGATTTTGGTGCGGTGGTACTGGAAGAGGTTTCCGAGCCCATCTCCTTCACCATTCGCAATATCGGGGGCGATACCCTGCGGGTAAGTCCTCAGGATATTGCCATATCCGGTCCGGCAGCGCAGGCGTATGTATTGGAAAACCTGACGGAAGAAGTAGCGCTGGGCGCTGGAGATCAGGTCTCTGTTGCTGTGTCTTTATTACCGATGGGGGAAGGGCTGCAAGAAGCCGTATTACAAGTGCAGCACCTGAGCATTCCCCTCACGGGAACGAGCGTGGACCCTACCATAGCTGAGCTGCCATGGATCGAGCCTTTCGACGGGCTGGCTGGCGGTGGGCTGCCTATCGGCTGGGATGCAGAAGTGGAGAACTGGGGTGCCTTTAACGCAAATAATGCCGGCGGTGAATCCCCGGAGATGACTTTTTGGTGGCAGCCGGAAACCCAGGGTACCTTCCCGCTGTATTCGCCCAAGGTGCTGACGGGGGATGCAGACAGCCTTCTGTTCTCCTTCAGGTATCGCATTCGTGACTTTGGCTCGCCGGGTATCTATACCCTGAAGGTAGTAGCCATTACCGGGAGCGAGCAGCACCTCATCGCAGAATGGGTGGATCCACCTCTCATTGATGCCGCTGAGTTTTCAGCCATCCTCACTCAGGAGGAGCATGGGTTGGGCGCGGATGATCTACGCTTCGCCTGGATTTTTGAGGGGCAGACCGATAATATTACCCAATGGGATATTGATGACATTATGCTGGGCTTCATACCCGAAAATCCGGAGCTGACAGTGAGCATGGATGCCATCGACTTTGGTGAACAGGAGACCGGCGATGCTTCTGCGCCAACTGCACTGACCTTCAGCAACGCAGGGGGCGGCCAGCTGACCTTTCAACCAGAAGATATTTTCATCGACGGAGCGGATGCCGACGATTTTATCTTGGAAAATATCTCTCAGGAGGTTACGCTAACGACGCTTGAAGAGGCCAGTATTTCCATCGCCTTCGCGCCGGAGACAGTCGGTGCAAAACAGGCAACCTTGCACATTCAGGGCGTGGAGATTGACCTGGCCGGGCAAGCAGTGGAGCCTGCCGACTACTTCGTTTATTCCGATTTCAGCATTATTGAGGAAGGGAGGGAATACACCAATGTGGGCGGCTTTCGTGAGGTTGCCAGCTTCTCAGCAGGCAGTATGACAGCGGTGGATCAGTCAGGCGTAGGCGAGTATGGCAACGTAGCGGTAGAGCTGGATTTTGATACCGGCCTAAACACATCGCGCACCGTTTACTACATGTGGGCTTTTCCGCCTGTGGACTTGAGCGGCTTCAACCGCATTGTCATTGTTGCCCGGGCGGAAAGCCCGGCTACAGATGTGAAAATTAATTTGCAGGATACGCAAGGTGTCAATGGTCAGGACGGTGGCAGTGAAACTTTTATCGACATCGAAACAGACTGGACGCTGATTGATATTCCAGTGGAAGACTTTGCGCTGGCAAGCTGGGCGGACAACCTGCCAAATATGGGGGAGATTCAAAAAATCGATATGGAATTCGTACAAGATGTTACCGAACCCGCTGCCAATAAGGTTTGGGTAGACCTGGTCGGTTTGTACTTCGATCCGGCTTTGTCGAGCGCTGAGGCAACTGATGAAGCGCCCTTCAAGCTATTCCCAAATCCCGCCCAAACGTACTGCTGGGTGCAAACAGAGGCTGCTGGCCGAATACAGCTCTGGAGTACTACCGGTCAACTGCTGGAAGAAGTGCCGCTGCAAACAGCGGGCAGGCAGCAGTTTTCTATTGAAGAACTGCCGGTGGGGGTATATTGGGTGCGGTTCCTACAGAAGGATGGTGGTACAGCGGTGCGCATGTTGCTGAAGCAGTAGATATTGGGGGCATTCTCATTTAAAGAGGATACCTTCACGGTTTGCACCTTCAACTGGGGCATAGCCGTAAGGCATACTTTTTTTGAAGGGCTGTAGTTGTATATGGGCCGATAATAAAAGATTGAAGTTCAGGAAATATAAAACAAGTATTAACCTTAGCACTATGAGATTGCTGTTATTTTTTACGGTATTCATACTATCACTTTCGGCCTGCCAGCAAGCTGCCGAAGAGGCGGAAGAGCGCCCCAATATCGTATTCATCATGAGTGATGATCATGCTTATCAGGCCATTAGCGCCTACGATGAGCGCCTGATCAATACGCCCAATATCGACCGCCTCGCCAGAGAGGGCATGCTCTTCACGAATGCGTCGGTCACCAATTCCATCTGTGCACCGTCCCGGGCAACTATACTGACTGGCAAGCACGCCCACATCCACGGGAAAATTGATAATGTCTTTCCTTTCGATACGACCAACATCACTTTTCCACAAATCCTGCACGATAATGGCTATCAAACGGCCATGTTCGGCAAACTCCACTTTGGGAACAACCCAAAAGGCTTTGATGAATTTAAAATTTTGCCCGGGCAAGGTGATTACTACAACCCGGATTTCATCACCAGCGAAGGCGATACCAGCATACAAGGCTACGTGACGGATATCATTACGGACATGACCCTCGACTGGCTGGGCAATCGCCGGGAGGAAGACAAGCCGTTCATGCTGTTCTATCTCCACAAAGCCTCCCACCGGGAGTGGTTCCCAGCTCCACGCCACTACAAGGAATTTACTCAGCGCACCTTCCCGGAGCCAGCTACCCTTTTCGACGATTATGAAGGCCGGGGCACAGCGGCTAAAGAGGCGGAGATGAATTTGCTGGAGCACATGACCATATCCGCCGATAACAAAATCTACCCCGAACTGGCTAAAGAGCTCGGCGTGGAAGAGCCCAGCGAATGGGGCTACCGGGTGTTCAAGAGCAAATACTCCCGCTTCACCGAAGAACAAAAGCAGGAGTGGGATGCGGTCTACGGGCCTATAAACGACGAATTTGCGGAGCTGTACCCCACTATGGACGATTCTACGTTCATGCGGTGGAAGTATCAGCGCTACATGCAGGATTACCTGGCCTGCGTGGCAGCTGTAGACGAAAACGTTGGACGAGTGCTCGATTATCTCGATGAAAATGGGCTGAGCGACAACACCATCGTGGTCTACACATCCGATCAGGGCTTCTACCTGGGCGAACATGGCTGGTTCGATAAACGGTTCATCTATGATGAGTCTTTCCTGACTCCGCTGCTGGTCAAGTGGCCCAAAAAGATCAAGCCCGGCTCTGTCTCTAATGCAATGGTTCAAAATCTCGACTTCGCCCAGACTTTCCTGGAGGCGGCAGGTGTGGAAGCTCCCGAAGATATGCAGGGCGAAAGCTTGATGCCCTTGCTGCAAGGTGATAACAGACAGTGGGGGCGCGATGCCGCCTACTACCACTACTACGAATACCCCGGTGCGCACATGGTTAAGCGCCACTATGGTATCGTCACTGAGGATTATAAACTGGCGCACTTTTACTACGATATTGATGAGTGGGAGCTGTACGACCGCAAAAAAGACCCCAAAGAGCTGAATAATGTCTACAATGACCCGGCTTACGCCAAAGTAGTGCAAGAGCTTACGCAAAAACTTTATGAGCTTCGGGAGCAGTACAAGGATTCAGAAGAACTGGACCAGAAATACATCGAATTGTACCGGGAGCGGGGGATCATTAAAGAGAAGCAGTAACGCATCATTGCCTTCAGTACAATAGAATCCGCAAGGCAGTTAGGATCAGCATTCCCAAAACGAAAAAAGGAATGTAGGCCTTAAGCCTATAATTTAGGCTGAACAACCTGGCTGCCCCGTAGGCACCGATAATTTGCCCGAGGGCCAGAAAGGTACCCGCTTGCCATTCGATCATACCGACCATTGCGAAGTAAATGGTTGTTGGGACTGTGTATATCAGTACGATAAGTAGTTTGAAATAATTGGAGGCATTCCAGGAAAGCTGGAAAAAAGCTCTGATGCCGAGCAGCAATAAAATCCCGACACCGATTTGTATGAACCCCCCATACAACCCGATAAGGAAAAATGTGGCAATTTCGGCAACGGGAGATTTTTGGGAGAAACGAAGCGAAAAGCTCAGGGCAGTACCTCGAATTTCGAGCACAGACTGCATGATTAGCCCCAGGATAACCACTAATGCCAGCAGTTCGAAGGTGCCGCTGGACACATTCGCAGCGAAATAGGCACCTACCAAGGCTCCCGCAAAAGTGGCGGCAGCCGCCACATAGGGCAGCCGCAGATGCGACAGTGATTCATATCGCCGGTAGGAAAGGGCCCCGGCAATATTCTGAAATAGTACGCCCAACCGGTTGGTGGTGTTAGCAATTTCAATAGGTATGCCCAGAAATACCATGGCACCCAAAGAAAATATCGTCCCGCTGCCGGCAATGGTGTTGACCATTCCGGTGATAATGCCAGCCGCAAATAACAAGATTGCCTCTGTTGAACTCATGAAGTTGAAATGACTTTAAGATAGCTATACTGACGATTAAGTGGTTTGCCATAGCAAACCTACTCAATGCTTGCCCGCGTCTCGTCGCCTTTGGGCTTTGACCAGCTTAAAGGCAGGAGGGTCAGCATTTACGCTGGGAAGTGGCTTGCGCCTGCCCTGACAAGCTATGCTTCGTCATGGGCCGATGTCGCAAATCCAAGATTCCAGACGATGAATGTCTGGACTGTAAGCCCCAGACGATGAATGTCTGGATCAACGACCCGACATTTATCGTTCCCCGTGCTGGCCGTCAGCGCCAGTAGGTGACCACTTCGTATTGCGTATAACAAAGCTGTAGACTAAAAATCTACCTTTTACCCTTACTAGTTCAATTTTGACCTAACCTTATTAAGTGCACCAGGCTAGACCTGTTGGTCTCCCCCAACTTCGGAGCTCGTCACAGCTGCATTTTATTTTAGGCATAGATCAAACATAAAAAGACCGCTTCGTATCTGCAAGACTGTCATTGGCTGCCCTTGCTTATATGTTTGCCTTACAACAATCTGTTCAGGTTGCAGGCGGTTTTTTGCAGGTAAGCATTGGCCTGTCACAGGAATGACAAAATCGATCTCCGCAGATTGTCATGTCGGGCGGCTACCGAATATTTCAAAATATTGTGTCTTTATTCAAGGAGATTCCGGTAATTGTATATCTTCATAATTCACTAGCCCATGGTTGTAACAGCTATTCAAAAGCTGAAATAAGGCAGCACCTAGCTTGTCCAAGAGGGTTGCGCAGCGTTGTGTAGGCCCTAAAGTTGCAGAACAATCCATCAATCATCGAAATACCTGTTTCGTAATATGCCACTGACCAACCGCCTGTTTCCTTTCTTAGCACTACTGCTATTCGCGTCCCTTTGCTTCCTATCCTGTGAAGAGGACGAAGACCCTTCAGGTATGGGGATGGAGCGCCTGACAATCAATTTTATCCGCCTGGGGAGCCAGAATATTTCCGATATGAGTACGGTGGACGGCGACGGAGATCTTGCCATGCGGTTTTCCAGCCCGGTGGAGGTGACTTCAGACGATTTGTTCCAGGTATACGCAGATGGTGTGCTGTTGGAGGATACAGAATCCTGGAATTCCCTGAATGAAAGAGTAACCATTCAGTTGCAGGAAGATTGGGTAGAGGGCGAGACCTACACTTTACAGACGAGTGCCCCGCTCACGAGCCCGGGGCTGGAGCCTCAGGAAGCTTTCTCCATTAGTTTTACCATTGGGCTTGGAGCGCTCTCTGTCGAAGCGCTGACGTCTGATACAGTCGCCTTTGCACTCGATGGCGAGGCCCTTAATGATGATATTCCGGTGGCGGGGCCATTTACCATCGCTTTTTCGCACGCTTTGTCTATTTCGCCGGAGGAACTGGGGGATCAGATGGCTATAGAAGGGCCTGAGGCGGTGGACTTTACCGTTGTGGCACAGAATGACTCCGTTTTTCAGTTGCAGTTTGCGCAGCCACTGGCCGATTTTACAACCTACCAGCTATCGGTGTCCCCAAGCCTGGGAGCAGTCGCCGGGCGTGATTTTAATGGTTTAGACCTGGCGTTCTACACCGGGGCCTCGGCAGAGCTGGATTTCCCGTTGTTGTCAGATGAAGACCTAATGACCAAAGTGCAGGAGCAAACCTTCCGCTACTTTTGGGACTTCGGGCACCCGGTTTCGGGTATGGCCCGCGAGCGCAATACCAGCCTGAATACCGTGACGAGCGGCGGCAGTGGCTTTGGTCTTATGGCGATGATCGTGGGGGTAGAAAGGGAATTTATCACTCTGAGCGAGGCCATCGGTCGCTGGGAGCAAGTCGTTGGGTTTCTGGAAAATGCCGATCGGTTCCACGGGGCGTGGGCGCACTGGATGGATGGAGAAACCGGAGCAGCCCGGCCATTCAGCGCACTGGACAATGGGGGAGATTTGGTAGAAACCGCTTTTTTGGTACAGGGCCTGCTGACCGTGCGCGAGTACCTGAAACAAGAAGTGCCAGGACAAACTGATCTGATCGACCGTATCACAGTGCTCTGGGAAGGGGTAGAGTGGGACTGGTATACGAAAGGTCAGAACCAGGTACTTTACTGGCACTGGTCGCCGGATCACGAATTCGAAATCAATTTGCCAATACGCGGGCACAACGAAACCCAGATGACCTATATCCTGGCAGCTGCTTCGCCAACTCATCCTATCGAACCAACGGTATACCATTCGGGCTACGCAAGGGGAGGGGCAATGGTCAATGGCGACACCTTTTATGGGGTTCCGCTGCCTCTGGGCAATAGTGACTTTGGCGGTCCTCTGTTTTTTGCACACTATTCTTATCTTGGGCTTGACCCCCGCAGCCTGGCTGACGAATACGCCAATTACTGGACACAAAATGTCAACCATTCCCTCATCAATCATCTGTACTGTGCTAATAATCCACGGAGATTCTTTGGCTACTCTGAACAGTGCTGGGGCTTGACCGCAAGTGACAGCTTCAACGGATACACGGCGCATAGCCCCACCAACGATCGCGGTGTTATTACCCCTACAGCCGCCTTGTCATCTATTGTATTCACCCCAGAAGAAAGCATGGCTGCTTTACGTCATTTCTATTACGATTTGGGAGACCGGCTTTGGGGCGAGTACGGTTTCTACGACGCCTTCCACCCCGGCGAAAACTGGGTAGCTGACTCCTACCTGGCAATCGATCAGGGCCCTATCATCTGTATGATGGAAAACTACCGCACCGGGCTGTTATGGGAGTTGTTTATGACCGCTCCGGAAGTACAGCAGGGGCTGGATGCTTTAGATTTCACCTACTAAAAAACAAAAAACATGATTCGATACATTGCACTAGGCTTACTGTGCGCCTTATTGGGCAGCCCGGTCGTTGCGCAGTCCGACGAAGCGCTGCTCGACCGGGTACAGCAGCAAACCTTCAACTACTTTTGGGAGGGTGGAGAGCCAATTTCAGGCGCTGCACCGGAACGCATACACGAAGACATCTACCCTCAGGACGATGCTGATGTAGTCACAAGCGGCGGAACGGGCTTTGGCATTATGGCTACGGTCGCTGCCATTGAGCGGGGCTATATTAGCCGGGATGCCGGCCGAAAGCGCCTGCAAAAACTGGCAGAATGGCTTCGCGATGCCGACCGCTTTCACGGTGCCTGGGCGCATTGGATGTACCCTTCCGGCAAGGTCAAACCCTTTAGCCGGTACGACGATGGAGGCGATTTGGTAGAAACGGCTTTCCTGGTGCAAGGGCTGATTGTGGCGCGGCAGTATTTCCGAAACGGCACTAAAAAAGAGCGCGAGCTGGCCGAACTGATGGATCAGCTGTGGCGGGAGGTAGAATGGTCGTGGTACACTCAGGGTGAAAATGTGCTGTACTGGCACTGGTCTTCCACCCATGGATGGCGCATGAACTTCGCAGTAACGGGCTACAATGAGTGCACCATCATGTACATCCTGGCCGCCGCCTCGCCCACCTACCCGATTGACCCCGCCGCCTGGCACGAAGGCTATATGAGGGATGGAGAGATTGTCTCCAATGATAGCGCGTATGGCTATGATGTGGTACTCGACCACAACGGCGAGCAGGCCATTCCGGTAGGGCCACTGTTTTGGGCCCACTATTCCTTCCTGGGGCTGGACCCAAGGGAGCTGCATGACTCCTACGCCGACTACTGGGAGCTGAACCGCAGTCACGCACTGATCCACCACGCCTACGCTGTTGAAAATCCAAGGGAGTACAAGGGCTATTCGGAAGCCTGTTGGGGAATGACAGCCAGTTATTCCCTGGGTGGGTACACAGCCCATCACCCTTCGAATGACATGGGGGTGATTACGCCCACCGCGGCGCTTTCCTCTTTTCCCTACACACCGGAAGAGAGTATGGCATTTTTGCGGCATCTGTACACTAATCACCCAGACTATATCGGGCAATACGGCCCCTACGATGCCTTTAGCGAGCAGTCCGGCTGGTGCCCGCCCCGCTACCTGGCCATCGACCAATTGCCGATTCCGGTAATGATAGAAAACCACCGCTCAGGACTGATTTGGGAACTATTTATGTCTGCCCCTGAAATACAGGAGGGGTTGAAAAAACTGGATATACAAAAGCATACAACCACAAAATAATGAACCGTACCACTATTCTTTCCATTGTCTCACTTTTATTCGCTAATCTGGCGTGGAGCCAGACAGAGACCGGAACCTATCTGTACCGGCAGCATCAACATGGCGATTATACGCTCAATTACCGGGTGCTTTATCCGGAAGGGTTTGATGACCATCAACGCTACCCAATCGTCTTATTCCTGCACGGACGGGGCGAAAGCGGCGATGATAACGAAAAGCAGCTCGTGCACGGCAGTTCGTTGTTTTTAGAAGCACAAACGGAGTATCCGGCTATTGTTATTTTTCCGCAATGCCCAACCTCTGATTATTGGTCGAATATCGATCGCATTGAAAAAGATGGCGGCGGATTGCAATTCAAATTCCCCTCTGACCGGCCTGCCAATCCCGCACTGTCAGCAGTAATGGACTTGGTAGACCAGGAATTGAAAAAGCCGTATGTAGATGAAAACCGCCTATACGTCACGGGGCTTTCCATGGGCGGTATGGGTACATGGGAGCTCCTGTGGCGGATGCCTGAGAAGATCGCCGCAGCAGCGCCCATTTGCGGGGGCGGTCCACCGGAAATGGCGCACAAGATGACTGAGGTGCCCATCTGGGCGTTTCATGGTTTGAAAGACGATGTCGTGCAGCCCCGCTTTTCCATTAATATGGTGCGGGCGGTGCAGCGCGAAGGCGGGTTAGCCAAAATCACCCTGTTTCCGGACGCTAACCACAATTCCTGGGACCCTACTTTTGCCACGCCGGACTATTTGCCCTGGCTCTTTTCAAAGTACAAAGGGGAGCCTTATTCTTTGTTGGTAGACTCCCTGCTTTCCATCATGACACTGGAAGAAAAGATTGGACAGCTTAACCTCGTCACACAAGGTGGAGCCGTAACCGGAGCGGTCATCAGCAGCGATGTAGAGCAAAAGATCAAAGACGGAAACGTGGGCGGCATCTTCGGCTCGCGCAGCGCTAAAAAGATGCGGGATGTTCAGCAGATTGCCGTAGAGCAAAGCCGCCTGGGCATCCCCTTGCTGACGGCAATGGATGTCATTCATGGGCATCAGACCATCTTCCCAATCCCAATCGGTATGTCCTGTACCTGGGATCCTGATCTGCTGCAGCAAGTGGCCCGTACAGCAGCCCGGGAAGCCACGGCCGATGGTGTGATGTGGAACTTCTCGCCTATGGTGGACATTGCCCGCGACCCACGTTGGGGGCGGGTGGCGGAGAGCGCTGGAGAAGACCCCTTCCTGGGAGCGCGGATCGCTGAAGCCATGGTGCGTGGCTACCAAATGAATGACCTCACTGACCCCACCACCGTCATGGCTTGCGTAAAGCACTTTGCGGCTTATGGTGCCTCAGAGGGGGGGCGGGACTACAATACCGTAGACATGAGCCGGGTGCGCCTGCACAATGAGTACCTGCCGCCTTACAAAGCGGCCGTGGATGCTGGCGTGGGCTCCATCATGACCTCTTTTAACGTCATTGATTATGTGCCCGCTACGGCTAATGAATACCTGTTCCAAACCGTCCTGCGGGACCAATGGGGCTTCGATGGGTTCGTAGTGACCGACTACACGACTATCAACGAATTGATCGAACATGGCATGGGGGACTTGCAGAAGGTCTCCGCTTTATCGCTCAAGGCTGGTGTCGATATGGATATGGTAGGGGAAGGTTATGTAACCACGTTGAAAAAATCCCTGGAAGAGGGGCTGATTACGGAAGCGCAGATTGACCTGGCTTGCCAGCGCATTTTGATTGCCAAAGAGCGGCTGGGCCTATTTGATGACCCTTACCGTTACTTCGATGAAACCCGGGCGCCAAAGGAAATCCTATCGGAAAAGAACCGCCGTTTTTCACGCGAAGTGGCAGGCCAATCGGCAGTGCTACTAAAAAATGAAGGTGGTGTGCTGCCGCTGAACAAATCGGCGAATATCGCGCTGATCGGCCCACTGGCGGACAACCAAACCAATATGCTGGGTACCTGGAGTGTATCCGGAGATTATAAAAAGTCGATCACCGTACGTCAGGGGCTGGAAGCACAGCTTGGAGCAAACGGAAGCATCCGCTACGCCAAAGGAGCCAATATTTCTGATGATAGCACCTTCGCCAAACGGGTAAATGCTTTTAATCCGCAGATTGTCATTGACGAGCGCTCACCAGAAACCATGATTGCGGAGGCGGTCGATATCGCTAATCAGTCGGATGTGATTGTAGCAGTAATGGGGGAGGCTGCCGATATGAGCGGAGAGTCTTCAAGCATGGCTTTCATCGGGTTGCAACCAGCTCAGGAACGACTGCTGAAGGCCCTCAAGGCAACCGGTAAGCCCATTGTGCTGGTGCTATTCAACGGCCGGCCGATGACTTTAACTTGGGAAGACGAAAACATGGACGCCATACTCGACGTCTGGCACCCAGGCACCGAAGCGGGCAATGCGGTGGCGGACCTGCTGTTCGGCGAGGTGAACCCTTCCGGGAAATTAACTACTTCCTTCCCTGTATCTGTGGGGCAAATCCCCGTTTACCACAGCATGCTGAATACTGGGCGCCCCTACGTGAAAGGAGGCCGCCGGAAGTTCCTGTCCAATTATCTGGACATCCCCAACGAGCCGCTTTATCCCTTCGGTTACGGGCTGAGCTTTACCCAATTCGAGTATGGAACGCCTGTTATTTCCAGGACAGAAATGGAGAAAGGCGGGAAAGTGACGGTTAGCGTAAGCGTCAAAAACACGGGCGAGCGCGAAGGGCAGGAAGTCGTACAGCTGTACATCCGCGATGTGGTAGGCAGCATCAGCCGGCCGGTCAAAGAACTGAAGGGCTTCGAAAAAATCTTGCTGAAGCCCGGAGAGGAAAAAACGGTCCGTTTTGCCATCGATGAATCTTTGCTGGAATTTTGGACCCCCGAGAGCGGATGGGCGGCGGAGCCTGGCGAGTTTCAGGTGTTTGTGGGCCCGAATTCCCGGGATGTGCAGATGCTATCCTTTGAGTATGCCAAAACAAAACGATGATGAATAAGCCCATTTTATACTGGCTGGTTTGTGTACTGCCGCTTGTCGTTTTGGGTAGCTGCGCGGAGCCTGGCAGCAAAGCAACCGAAAGTGAAGTAAGCTCTGTTGCAGAACGCAATTACAAAACCTACTGCAACCCGATAGACATCGACTACTCCTACATGTCGCACTACCGGGCCCGGAACAATGTCTCCTATCGTTCCGGGGCAGACCCGGCCATAGTCAACTTTAAGGGCAAGTACTACCTCTTCGTCACCCGCTCCCACGGCTACTGGGTGTCCGATGATATGAGCAACTGGAAATTTATCCGCCCGCAGAGCTGGTACTTCAATGGCTGCAATGCCCCCGCTGCGGCGGTAAAGGATGGCAAAATCATCCTGCTGGGAGACCCTTCCGGTCGGGGTGCGGTAATTGAGACGGACAATCCCGAGCTGGGAGACTGGACAACCAACTTCGCCGTCATCAACGTACCGAGGGGCGTACAGGACCCCAACTTGTTCGTAGATGACGATGGACGGGTTTACCTATACGAAGAGTCTTCCAACAAATGGCCTATCCACGGTATTGAGCTGGACCCCAACAATTGGTATGTACCCATTGGCGAGCAGGTGGACCTGTTCAACCTGGACCCGGAAAAGCACGGCTGGGAGCGCTTCGGGCAAGACCATAAATCGGACCTGAAACCCTTCATCGAGGGGCCTTGGATGATGAAGCACGGCGATACGTATTACCTCGAATACGGTGCGCCCGGTACGCAGTGGAACGTCTACGCAGATGGGGTATACACCAGCAAATCTCCGCTAGGCCCCTTCGAGTATGCGCCCTACAACCCCATCTCTTACAAACCGGGAGGGTTCTTGAAAGGCTCTGGCCACGGCAGTACGGTGCAGGACAACAATGGCAACTACTGGCACTTTGCCACTATGGCGATCTCGGTCAACTTCAAGTTTGAGCGCCGCATCGGTATGTACCCGGCGGGCTTTGAGGAGGACGGTCAGATGTACGTCAATACCGCTTATGGCGACTACCCGCACTACTTGCCGGATACTGAGGTGGATCAGCATAAAAACCGTTTTACGGGCTGGATGCTACTATCGTTTGGAAAGCCGGTAACGACTAACTCCAAGCTGGTGGAATCTGATGTGAATGTGGTGGACGAAAGCGACAAGGGCTACATGCTTGAGCAGATCACTGATTTCAGCATCGCGCAAGTCAATGATGAGGAGATACGCTCCTACTGGGTGTCTGAAGCGAACCACGATTCCATTTATGTGCAGGTAGACCTGGAAGAAGTAATGGACGTCAAAGCCATTCAAATCAACTTCCAGGATTTCAAAAGTGAGATTTTCGGCCGGCCAGATACTTTGAAGCAGCAATTCGTCATCAGCGCTTCCCTGGACGGCGAGCAGTGGGAAGTGATTGCCGATTACTCGGAAAACCAGCGCGACATGCCGCACGGCTACATCGAACTGCCGGAGGCGGTGGAGGCTCGTTATATCAAATACGACCACGTGCATTGCAGCACCAAAAATCTGGCGATTTCTGAGTTCCGGGTGTTTGGCAATGGTAAGGAGGAGGTGCCCGCTGCGCCAGCTGACTTCACCGTAGAACGGCAGGAAGACCGACGCAATGCCCTGCTATCCTGGACGCCGGACCCCGAAGCGATGGGGTACGTCATCTACTGGGGTATCGCTGAAGACAAGCTCAACCTGTCGGCACAGATGTACGATCAGGCATCTTACGAACTGCGGGCGCTGAATACGGACCAAGGCTACTACTATCAGGTGGAGGCCTTTAACGAAAATGGCATTTCTGAACGGAGTGAAATCATCTATACAGAATGAGTAAATCTGGCCACCTTTTCGTCTTGTTCCTATTGCTTTTTTGGGGATGCACCACCTCTGAGCCGGAAAGCGCCCCGCATCAACCGGATTATTCACAATTGGAGTTGCCGGAGCGCCCCAATGTGGTGTGGATCGTAGCGGAAGACCTGAGCGCGATCCTGCCGCCCTGGGGTGACTCTACAGTGGCCACGCCCAACATCAGCCGGCTGGTGGAGGAAGGGGTGCTGTACACCCATCTGTTTTCCCCTTCCGGAGTCTGCGCACCGAGCCGTGCTGCGATTGCCACGGGCATGTACCCCACGCGGATTGGCGCGCACCATATGCGGACCGGGCCCTGGTTCCGCTTTACCATCAAAGACCGGGCGATTGAGAACTTTCCCCGTCCTGCCTACGAAGCTATGCCGCTGCCCGAAGTGCACATGATGAGTTCTTACCTGCGCCGGGCGGGCTACTTTTGCACCAACAACCCCAAGGAGGATTATCAGTTCCGTTGCGAGCTCGGAGCCTGGGACGAAAGCGGCTTCGAAGCCCACTGGAAGCATCGACCGGATACCACGCAGCCCTTTTTCGCCATTTTCAACCTTGATGATACCCACGAGTCTATGATCTGGCGGCGGGCGAACGACTCCCTGCTGATCGATTCTACCCTGGAGGTGCCCATTCCGCCCTACTTGCCCACCACGGAGGTAGCGAAGCGCGATGTGCGGCGCCTGTACTCGCATGTGATAGCGATGGACCGGCGGGTAGGGGAGATACTAGAAGAGCTGGAAGCAACCGGGGAACTGGAAAACACCATCGTCTTTTGGTATACCGACCACGGCGGCCCCTTGCCTCGGCAAAAGCGTACCATTTATGACTCTGGTATTCATTCGCCAATGGTGGTGCGTTTTCCCCATCAGCAATTGGCCGGCAAGGTAGATAGTCAGCTACTGAGCTTTATCGACTTCAAGCCCACTGTCCTGTCTTTGCTTGAGATGGAGCCCCCGGCCTACGTGGATGGCAAGGCTTGGATGGGAACGTACCGGGACACCACAGAACGCGATTACATCTTCGCCGCGGCCGACCGTTTTGACAATGAAACCGACAAAGTCCGGGCGGTACGCGGCCGCCGGTATAAGCTGATCCGCTATTACAACCTGGACCAGCCGTACTACCTGCCGGTAAAGTACCGGGAGACCATGCCGATTATGAAAGAACTCTTGCGCTTGCACGAGAAAGACAGCCTGACTACCTACCAGGCACAGTGGTTCCGCCCCACCAAGGACAGCCTGGAGCTATTCGACCTTTTGGAGGACCCCCACGAGCTGCACAACCTTGCCGGCGACCCACAGTACGCCGACAAAATAGAAGAACTGCGTCAAGCCCTGGACCGCTGGATTGAGGATACCCAAGACAAGGGCCGCATGAGCGAGAAGGCGTACGTAGAAAGCATCTGGCCGGGCGGGGAACAACCTGTGACCGAGCCACCTCAGGTAGAGCGAGGTGCAAAGGTCAAGCTAAGTTGCCCTACGGAGGGTGCGCAACTGGCTTATCAGTGGGTAGGAAACGCGGAAACGGCGGGGCAAAACTGGACGATTTATCAAGGCCCGGTTGAGCCACAAGTGGGAGATACGCTATTGGTGCAGGCGCATCGGATTGGGTATCGGCCTAGTGGAGTGGTTAGGGTGGGGTTTTAGGTTCTGGATGTTGCGCGGTGTGGGAAGGAATTTGGACAGTTGCAATTGTGGCTAGCGTGGGGAATTGTAGATTCTGGGAGGTGGTTTATGCACGGGCTACCATCAATCAATAAAAATGAAGCTAAAAATATCAAAAGCAAAACTCTGGGATTACTTCATCCTGACAGCAAGGTTCCTGCTCGCATGGACGTTCCTTGGTTACGGATACGGTAAATTGACTGCCGGACAATTTGGCATCAGCGAAGCTGAATTGGCGACTCCATTACAAGACTTATCGCTCTTCAGGGTGTCCTGGTATTTGTTTGACCACGAACCCTTTAAAACTTTTATTGGCGTTTCTCAGGTTCTTTGCGGCCTCTTGTTGTTGATCAACAGAACTGCCCTGATTGGCGCATTCCTATTCTTACCCATCGCCACTACTATTTTGATTATTGACTTGTCTTTTATGTCGGCAGGCATGTCAGGGGCATTCGCCTGGTGATTAGGCATTTATATTTTGCTTGACCTTCTGATCCTTTGGCACTACAAAGAGCGGATGAAAATCATTTGGGAATCGGTATGGCACAACATGAGCACCAAATTCAGGTATCCGGTTTGGTCGTATTTGCTATTGCCAGTCTTTGCAATCGGGCTGGAGATCATTTTAGTCCTTCCCAAAATATTGATCCAACTGTTGACTAACCCCGCTCAAACAATAGAGGACCTTTCGGGAATCCCTAAAATGATTATTGAATTAATAGAAAAGATCGATGGTTGAAACCGAATTTACTTTACCGTTAAAACCCTCATAGCCAAAAAACGCTTTACGCTTTATCCTACCAAAAAAAGTTCCCGGGATGAAATGGCGATAAATAGCGGCTGGACATTCCCTGATAAGCATTACGGTTTTCAATACAAAGCAAGCGCCCCACCTTTCAGTACCCTGCAAAGGAAGATTATCAGCAGCGTACACGCTAAAAGTTGGGCTTGAGTCAAAAGATTAGAAGCCATTTAGGCACCTTGGTAAGCAAAGACCGATTTTAAAAGGGACAGATAGGAAACCCTGAATATATAAGGCCCCTCTATGTCGGAAAACAATGCTAATTATTGATTTTGAAGGTGTTTTTCCAAATAAAATTTAGGTACAATACTTCTTCGCCGACTTACAATTTATTGTTAGCTTAGTACTTTGGATTTCGATGGAGAACGATCTAGTACAAAATTATTTAAACTCACTCTTAGTTTATGAACAAGATTTTCAAAAACTCAGCTGTTGTGAGGGCACTTTTGCTAGGGATTGCCTTTAGCTTTACGGCCTTCACCTCTTTTGGGCAGCGGACGATTACCGGGACCGTGTTCTCGGCAGAGGAAAATGAACCCCTTATAGGGGCAACGATTCAGGTCAAAGGTGGCGTCACCGGAACGATCTCGGACGTTGACGGGGCCTACAGCATTCGGGCAACCGAAAGTGACACACTCATCTTTTCTTATGTTGGCTTTCTTCCCCAGGAAGTATTGGTTGGGGCCCAAACCACTATAGATGTGGCGTTGGAAACCGACGCAGTTAACATGGAGGAGGTCGTCGTTATTGGCTACGGAACCCAACGAGAGCGCGATTTGATTTCTGCCATCTCTACCGTGGAGTCGGATGATATCGTGAAAACGCCCACACCGCAAGCGATGCAGTCGCTGCAAGGCAGAGTAGCCGGCGTACAAATCGTAAGTAACGGCGCTCCCGGTGGCGCACCAACGGTGCGGGTCCGTGGGGTAGGTTCCTTTGAAGGGGCCGGAGCACCCCTGTACGTTGTCGATGGGATGTTCGTGGACGACATTGACTTCCTTAACCCATCCGACATTGAAACGATGTCAGTTCTGAAGGATGCATCGTCAGCAGCCATTTATGGTGTTCGGGCAGGTAACGGCGTCGTGTTGATCACGACAAAGTCCGGCTCCTTTAACCAGGCCCCTCAGATTACATATGACGGATATTATGGTATCCAGAATCCGCAGAACGTCATTCAGATGTCTAATGCTCAGCAGTTTGCGCAGTATATCCAGGAGACGGGTTCAGCCGCAGACCAAGGGTTTATTGACAACGCCATGCAGCGTTACGGCAGAAGTACGGTGGACCCGAATGTTCCTGCGGTGAATACAGACTGGTATGACCTCATCATGAGCCCTGCGCCTATGCAGAGCCATAATGTGTCCTTTAGTGGAGGCACCAATCAGACCAAATACTCCATAGGGCTTGGATTCATTGACCAGGAAGGCTTGTTGAATGAGACGCGCAACGAGTTCCAGCGCTTCAACATCAGAACGCGGGTTGATGCTATCCTGACCAATTGGCTTACCGTGGGAGGTAACATTAACGGAAGTCATGCCACACGGTATGATGGTAGTAATGCAGCCTGGTTCAATGCCTATCACTCTGTTCCGATTCTTCCGAAGATTGATACGCTTAATACAGCCGCCTCTGAACCTCAGCTGGCGAACGCGCAGTTGTTAGGGTACAGAGGTCTGCAGAATCCATTTTATTCCCTGATTTACAACGACAACCGGAACAATATTATCAACGTGGTTGGTAATTTCTACGCACAAGCGCAGATCATTCCCGACAAGCTGTCTTTCAAAACACAGTACAATTACAACTTTGAAAACTTCAACAACCGGTCGGTCAGCTTTGCCTTTAATGACGGTGTAACGGATCGGGTTTCCAGCCTTCGCCGAAGCCAACAGACTCGCTTCGATCAGGTTTGGGATAACTTCCTGACCTATACCGATAATTTTGGGAAACACAATTTGAAGGTAACAGCGGGACAGTCCTACAGAAGCGAATTCGTGGAAGGCCTGTTCGCGCGGGGTACAGAGCTTGATCCTAACCCTACACGGGATAACGAGGAGCTTTGGTACCTGGACCGGGCCCTCAATTTTGAGCAGGATGGAATCGGTGATTTTGGATCAAACCTATTTTTCATGTCCTATTTTGGCCGGCTTTCCTACAATTTTGACGACAGATACTTGCTGTATGGTACCTACAGAACGGATGGCAACAACAAATTCCAAACGAAGTGGAATGATTTCGCCACGGTAGGGGCGGGTTGGATTGTGTCCGGAGAACCCTTCTTTAATGTATCCGGAGTCGACTTCCTGAAACTGCGTGCCAGCTGGGGACAACTGGGCAATGATGCCATTAGTCCTGCTGTTGGAACGCCAACCCTAAATCCAGGTAGATTGACGGTTTTCAACGGGGCACCGGTAGAAGGTCGGATTTTTGACCCGACTTTTGACCTGATCGACCGCCCGGAAACTACAGTTGAAACCAACTTTGGAGTAGACGCACGGTTCTTCAATGAAAGACTGTCGGTTACGGCAGATTACTTTATTCGTGATACCAGAAACCTGGCCATCTTTATTGAGCAGCCTTTGATCAGAGGTGCTGTGAGAAGGAGCCTCGGCGAGATTAGAAATGAAGGGCTTGAGGTTACAGCCAACTGGACAGGAGGCACCGGAGATTTCCGCTACAATATTGGAGGTAATTTTGCAACGCTCAACAACGAGGTGCTTAGCCTTGGCGGCGCAGATTTCCAGCAGACGGGAGGAGAGTTCCTGCAGCGCTCCACCGTAGGCGGTTCCTACCTGGCCTTCTTTGGATACGAGATCAACGGTGTTTTCCAGAGCCAGGCAGATATCGATAACAGTGGATATACCGAAGAATTCCTCGCGAATGCCAATCTGGCTCCCGGAGATTTCTTTTTCAGAGACCAAAATGGAGACGGTGAGATCAATGATGAGGACCGGGTCGCATTGGGCAGCTTCCTGCCTGATTTGACATTCGGAGCCAACCTGGGCTTTTCCTGGAAAAACATTGATTTCAGTATGTTGTTACAAGGGCAGATGGGGCATCAAATCCTTAACCGTAAGCGGGGGGAAATCATTTTCACCAATGATACCAATATTGATGCCGAGTTGTTTAACAATCTGTGGCGGGGTAACGGAACATCTGACCGCTATCCTTCTGCCGCGGGCCTGAGAAAAGGCTGGAACCAAAACAGTAGCGAGTATTACATTGAGGATGGAGACTTCTGGCGCATCCAAAATATTCAGCTTGGCTACACATTTGGAAATGATCGCTCCCCAAATGCCAATATGCCGACAATTCGGGTATATGCAACAGCCGAAAGACCACTTACTGTGTTTGATTATAATGGATTTAATCCGGAAGTACCTAACGGAATCGATCGTCAGGTCTATCCTGTAGCAGCAGTCTACACACTGGGATTGAATGTGAAATTTTAAATTTTTGAAATGATGAAGACTATAAAAATAGTATTTAAAGTTACGACGGCATTGTTGCTTTCTGCAATAATACTGCCTTCGTGCCAAGACATTGTCGACGAGCCATTGCAAAATGTGCAGCCTGCTGAGGAAGTAGACTACACCAGGTCTGAGGATATGGTTTTCCTTATTCAGGGCGCTTATGGCGAATTCAACTTCCTACAGTGGGAAACTTACCCCCTGATAAGTGTCAGAGGAGATGATGTGAATGCTGCTGGCGACCAATTCCCGCTCATAGAAACGGATGCGTTCCGCTACGATAGGAGCTTTTGGATGTACAACTCCAGCTGGCTCAACCTTTATGGAGATATTATCAACTCCAATGGTCTGATTGAGGGTATCAACAGGTTCAAGGAGAATGGAGCTGACGCTCAGCTGGCTGATCAGTACATCGCGGAAATCCGTGTGATGAGAGCCTTTGCCTATTTACAGGCCGCCCGTTTGTGGGGCGATTTGTTCATCTTCGAATCAAGTGATCCTACAACACTTGTTGATATGGAAATAGCTGAGTTTGAAGAAGTCATGCAACATATTTCAGATCAGATGGATCTGGCGATTCCTGACCTGCCCGATGCCCGTCCTAACCAACGGACAGATATTCAAAATGGCATAACCAGATATGCTGCACTGGCCATTAAAGCCTACGCAAACCTGGAGTTGAAGAACTGGCAGGAAACGGTAAACGCAACCGATGAGATCATCAGTTCTGGGCTTTTTGAACTGTATCCGGATTTTTACGACGCCTTTAATATTCCGGGCAAGAACAGCAACGAAAGCATTCTGGAACTGCAGTACTCCGATTTTGGGCAGAGCTCAGGTACCAATACCCGCTATCTGTGGAACTTCTTCGGGCCTTCAAGCTACTCACCTGCAGTAGAAGGCATCGGTGGAGGCTGGGGCTTCTGGGAGCCTAATGAGAAGTTTATCAAGTTTATGCTTGACCGGGGTGAAGAAACGCGCCTTATTGGTAGTGTGAACTTTACGCCTGACGGGATAGCAAGCCTCGAAAGCGATCCTCAATACAGCCCGCTACCTGATTTTGTTACCAATGTTTCACCTGATGGAGACATTTTCAACAATCACCCGAGGTATAACTTCCAGAGCGCGAAGCACTACATGCCTTCGAATCAATACACACCGGGCAGAACGACTTTCGGAGATAACAACAACTTCCGGGTCATTCGGTATGCAGAGGTGCTGCTTATGCACGCAGAAGCACTGGTTTCCGGAGCATCAAGCAGTGTGATGAGCGCAGAGGAAGCGGTCAATATGGTGCGAGAAAGAGCAGGAATGCCTGCCTTAACTTCTGTCGACCTGGATGCTGTTTTGGATGAAAAGTATGCAGAATTGGCAATGGAATGGGGCCACCGGTTCTATGACCTGGTGCGGCACGATCGCATTGAGGAGCTTGACCATGAAATAAATGGTGAGCAGGTAACCTACCAGCGGAACGAGCGGTATCTGCCGTACCCACTGTTGCAGCTAGACCTGCTGCCGCAATTGAAGGACCACAACAACAATGAATAATAACAACAATTTGATATGAAACTCTCAAAATATATTTGGCTTTTTGTCATCGTGTTAGCTTTTGGTTGTGACGAAGGCTACATCGATGATATCACTCCCGTAGAGGCTGGTTCCGATACGGAAAACCCGGAGGTGACCATCAATTTCCCTGCAAACGGGACTCTGATTCGGGTGGTAGAAGACCTGACCGACATTACAGTTAGCTTCGAAGTGACTGATGACATCTTTCTGGAAGAGGTTACCCTACAGTTAGATGGTACGACTTTTGCCACCTTGTCTAATTTCAAAGATTTTAGAAGGGTAGTTGAAGATGTAGTCTATGAAGATCTAACCAATGGCCCGCACACCCTGACCATTACGGCAGTGGATGGAGAGGGCAAAACAGGCTCCGCTTCAGTAGACTTCGAAAAAACAGAACCTTATAGCGCTAAGTATGACGGTGAAGTGTTCTACATGCCTTTTGACAATGAGTATCTGGAGCTGCTTACCCTGACACCTGCTACGGAAGTAGGTAGCCCAGGATTTACTACAGATGCCAAAGTTGGAACTGGCGCCTATGCTGGTGCAGAAGGCGCGTACCTCACATTTCCGGCAGCAGGGCTGGTCAATGAGGAATTTACAGCTGTAATGTGGTATAAGTTGAATGCAGAGCCCAACCGCGCCGGTGTCCTTGTTATGGGGCCTGAAGGGGAGGATGCTCCCCCTGCTACCTTGAACAATGGATTTAAATTCTTCAGAGAAGCTGGAGGAGACAATCAGGTATTCAAGCTGAATGCCGGCACTGGCGAGGGGAATAGTTGGTTTGATGGTGGTCAGGATGCCAGCCTGAATCCGGCAGTGGACACCGACTGGCAGCACCTTGCTTTCACCATTTCCCCGGAAGGCAACACAGTCTACATCAACGGAAACGTGGTGAGAACGGGTGACTTTGCTGGTCCTAGCTGGGAAGGTGTTGAAATCATGTCAATCATGTCTGGCGCACCAAACTTCACACACTGGAACCATAACTCTGACGTAAGTCAACTGGATGAATTGCGGATTTTCAACAGGGCGCTGACCCAGGAAGAAATCCAGCAAATCATTGATGACGAATCGTAAGTTTTAAAACAGCTTATGATAATTTAAATGTTGGATGTTCCTGCTTTGGAGCATCCAACATTTTTTTTGCGCACCAGAGCAACTGGCCGAAAACATTAAATCTTGCATATCACCCTCGCAGCCCTTCGGTAATGCAAAGCTTTTGAACGTTCACTACCAAAGTTAAGCTGGGGAAATCAACCCAGCTGCGCCAGAAACTCCTCCTCCGTTAGGACCTGAACAGTACCCAGCGCCTGCGCTTTTTTGAGCTTAGCCCCGGCTTTCTCACCCACCACCAGTACATCCAGGTTGCCACTTACGGCGCTGATGTTTTTGGCACCGGCTGCTTCCGCTTTGGCCTGCGCTTCCTTACGGCTCATCGTTTGAAGGGAGCCGGTAAAGAGAATGGTTTTGCCGACAAAGGGCCCGTCACCGGAAGCCGCTTTGGGGATATCGTCTTCAGTCTGCTTCAGATTGACGCCAAGGGCTTCCATCTCCTCCAGCATTTTGATGTTGTGCTCGTCGTGAAAGTAGTGGGCAATGTTCTCCGCGACTACCGGCCCGACATCCTTTATATTGGTGAAATCTTCTGTGGTCCATTCCCGCAGGTCCAGCACATGCTTAATCTCCGCTGCGATAATTTTAGAGACCTTGCGTCCCAGGTGGTGAATGGCGAGGCTGTGCAGCAACCGGTAAATGGGGTTTTGTTTGGCCTTCTCAATGGAGGCTTTTAGGTTGTCGGCTGACTTTTGCCCGAAGCCTTCCAGTTGGGCAATTTGGTCGTAGTCCAGGCGGTAAACATCGGCAATCGTGCGCAACCACCCAAGCTCGTAGAACCGCTCGATGATGGACTTGCCCATACCGTCGATGTCCATAGCGTTTTTGGAGACGTGGAAGATGATCTGCTGCAGGTTTTGCGCTCCGCACACACAGGTAGGGCAGCGCCATGCGGCTTCTCCCTCTGCCCGGACCAGCTCCACCGGTTCATCCGTATCATTCACCGGGCAGGTCTGCGGGAATTTGATCGGTTGTTCGGAACCGTCCCGGAGCTCGTCCATCGCTTTGACGATGTAGGGGATGACGTCACCGGCACGCTCAACCAGCACCGTATCTCCAAGGTGCAGGTCTTTGCCGGTGATGAAGTCTTCATTGTGCAGGGAAACAGAAGCGACCGTTACGCCCGCCAGTTGTACAGGCTCCACCTTAGCCACCGGAGTGATGGATCCGATTTTGCCTACCTGATACTCTACATTCAACAACTTGGTGGTCGCTTGTTTGGCTTTGAATTTGAAGGCGATGGACCAACGGGGATGATGGCTTGTATACCCGGTCCGCTCCTGTAGTTCCCGGTTGTTCACTTTGACCACCATGCCGTCTATTTCGTAGGGGTATTCCTCCCGCTTTTCCTGCCACTTCAGGCAAAAATCCACCACCTCCCTGATATTTTTGCAAACCTTCCGCTCGTCGCCTTCAGCAGGTACCTTGAAGCCCAGCTGATGCAGCATATCCAGGCTCTCCTTATGGGAGTTGAAGTTGCTCAGCACGCTTTCACCGTTTTCGCCGGTAGCAAATCCAAGGGTGTAAATGAAAGCCTCCAGTCCGCGCCGGGCCACTTCCTTAGGGTCCTTCATGCGCAGGGCACCAGTGGCGGTGTTCCGGGCATTGGCAAACAGCGTCAGCCCCTCCTTTTGGCGGGTGGCATTGATCTCCTCAAATACATCTTTCCGGATGAGCACTTCGCCCCTTAGCTCTGCTTTTTGAATACCGTATTTAGAAAAGGCGGCTTTCAGCGGTACAGACCGGATCACACGGGCATTGGCGGTCATCTCTTCGCCCATTTGCCCATTGCCCCGGGTAGCGCCGCGGACCAGTTGGTCATTCTCATACACCACCGCTATGCTGCCCCCGTCGAATTTGGGCTCCACAGCGTATTCGATATCCTGCTCCTCCGGGATATTGGCGTAGCGCTTGATCTGCTTATCAAATTCCACCAGATCTTCCTCATTGTAAGAATTGGCCAGGGACAGCATGGGCGTGAGGTGCTCCACCGACGGGAAGTCCTCAATCAGATCGCTGGAAACACGTTGCGTGGGAGAGTCTGGGGTAACCAGGTCAGGATGGTCCGCCTCCAGTTTTTCCAGCAACTTATAGAGCTGATCGTATTCATAATCGCTCACGACCGGATCATTGAGGATGTAGTACCGGTATTCATGGTAGACAATCAGCTGCCGGAGCTCATTGATTTGCTCATCCGGTGATTGCTGGTGCAAGGCACTGCCCGCATTCAGGAATTCCTTCGACAGGCTGTAAAGCGATTGCTGTTCTTCTTTGCTATACATATCAGATGAAGTGCTTTAGCATAATAATTTCCCGCTCGGTGAGGTGGCGGGAGAAGCCTCTGGGCAGGTCCTTTTTGGTGAGCCCGGCGTAGTAGGAACGGTCGAGCCGTTTGACCTCATAACCCAGGTGCTCAAAGATACGGCGCACAATCCGGTTGCGCCCAATGTGGATTTCGATGCCGACTTCATTTTTCTTGCCGCCACGCAGGTAGTCCACGCCGTCTACTGGGGTAGGGCCGTCCTCCAGCTCAAGCCCCTGCCGGATGGCTTCAATATGCTCCGGGGTAACATTTTTGTCGAGGGTGACCTGATAGAATTTCTTAATCTCGTGGCTGGGGTGGGCCAGTTTTTTCGCGAGGTCGCCATCGTTGGTCAACAGCAGCAGCCCGGTGGTTTCCCGGTCGAGGCGGCCTACGGGGAAAATGCGTTCCGGGACTTTATCGCTTACCAGGTCGAGTACCGTTTTGCGCCCCCGGTCATCACTTGTGGTGGTAATATAGCCCCGGGGCTTATTGAGCAGCAGGTACACCTTGCGTTCTTCCGGTTGGATCAGTTCCCCTTTGAAGCGGATTTCATCCCCCTCCTGTACCTGATAGCCCGGCGCACGTTCCACCTGCCCGTTAACAGTCACCTGCCCGTTTTTGACATAGTCGGCCGCCTGCCGTCGGGAGCAAACGCCGCAATGCGCTACATACTTGTTCAGTCGCATGCCCTCCACTTCTGGCTTTTCGTGCACCGGGCCGGGCTTGGGTGGCTTCGGTGGGCCCGGTTTTTTGGAAAATGGCCGGTTGTGCTTCTTGCGGTTGCGGTCGTGCTTTTTGGGTGGCGGCATATACGGATGGCTTGGCTTTGTTTGAGGGGCTAAGGTACGGAAATTGGGGGGATACTGCTTTATGCCAAATTCCTTGGTCAGCAGGTTCGGCCGGAAAAGAGCACAGAGGGCACACTAGGCGAGCATACGGGCATCAGCGAAGGTCTCTGTAAAACAGATGCTCATGCATTTTTAGATGAGCTTAGGGTAAGCAATCGTTCAGGTTAATGTGGCCCCAGGGTGTATCCAATGCTCAATTGTGGCGATAGTAACAATCCGTTTTCCTGGTCATAAGCATTGAAGAATAAAATGGGGTTCGCCTCCAGGTTGAGATATGCCTTTTCAGCGAAAGCCCATTGTATGCCAAGATGAGCGAGTCCTGCAAAACCCATTGGACTTCGGTTAACCGTAATGCGGATATCCTGACCATTAAATGCAGTATGCCCGAAAGCAGCGCCAAAGCCAAAATAATAACTTAGTTTTTCGAGGGGCTGATGCTTCCAGATTATTGAGTGGCTAAGCCCCAATCCCTCTATCCAGTTGCCATTTAGTGCCATACCGACCCGCGGGATGAGATATAAACTCTGGTTTGGAGCGCGTTGCCATCGGTATTGTGCATGCAGGCTATAGCCGGTGCGTAGATTGCTGTTCCAGTTCCGGGTAGCTGCCCAGCCGCGTAGACCAATGGCCAGACGATCTGAGAATCCATAAGTCAGTTGTCCACTAATGCCAGGAGCAGCTAAACCTTCACTGTGGGAAGGTCGGGTTTCGGGTAAAAGCTCAGCACTGCCCTGCAAGTCGATCTGGTTTTCTGAAAGCGGTCGGAAAGGTAGGCTGACCGCAGGGCTGTAGACGAGGCTGCGGCTGCAGCTTTGGAGCACAAAGACAGATAGTAAGCATATAGTATATGTTTTCATAACAATGATTCAGTTGATGATTTGACCGAAAATACGGTCTTCCGTCATGTGGGAAGAAATCAGAGCAAGGGTTAACCTTGCGTTAGCTTGCTTAAGGTTTTAGATCATAAACGATCCCGGAGTTTTATCGCTTCCGGTTCGAAATAATTTAAACCTACCTTTTAGCCAGCACCGACAGGAAAAGGAATTTCAATACGATCGCAGTTTCTCCTCCAGCCCTCTCAAGTCCGCCGGCCCGGGGACATAGGGCTCCACAACCTGCCCATCGATCAGCAGTAGGTGCCGGGGGAGGACAATTGGGCCACCTCCATAAAACTGTTCAGCAATCCATTTTCGCAATACCGTCCCCGCCAACACATGGCGCCCGTTAAGCTGATAGCGTTCAATCGTTTCCACCCATCGCGAATAATGATAATCCGGATCATCAATTGAAATATACAATCGGTTGTACCC
This sequence comes from Phaeodactylibacter sp., assembly GCF_022763345.1. Lineage (GTDB taxonomy): Bacteria > Bacteroidota > Bacteroidia > Chitinophagales > Saprospiraceae > Phaeodactylibacter. The sequence goes on along the minus strand of NZ_JALEGS010000014.1, from coordinate 67,440 downwards.
GTTGGCATTGAGTAGGCTATCGGCAGCTTTGTTATTGGCAAAACCTTGCAGACAAGGCTTGCACCAGGTAGCCCAGAGGTCGATGTAGTACTTGCCTAATTTCAGGTTAACTCCCTGATTCACAAAAGTGAAATCCGTCATCCTGCCAATATCGTCTATGATGCCTGTGCGCCAGGGCTGATCGTGGGGCGGAGGCGGTTGCGGTTCTGATTCCTGAACGATTTCGGCGTAGCGAACCGGGTTCTTATTGCGGGCAGCAGATAAGGGCTGCAAGTAGCGGCTCGACGGGTAGATAGTCTTGAAGTAAGCCAACACAGGCTCCCGTGTACGGTCAAATTCCGGGCCAATCAGCGAGGAGTAGGAAAAATGCAGGTAGCGGGCCAGCAAAAATTCACGTAGTGTATCATTGGGTTCCAAAATAGCAGGTGCATATTTCGCAGGGATGTAAAAGAGTTGCCCATTAACTTCCACTGTAGTATCGGGCAGGTTTGCGTATCGTTCAGCTTTCAGTGCCCGGAGCCATTCGTAGCGAAGCCGGTCGATACGGCGAAACGCATATGCTGCGTCCCGAAAAGGAGAAGCTGCTGCGGGCTTCCCATACCGGAGGAGCTGTTCCGAAAGGTTAATTTTTTTCTCTGTAGTAAGCGCCTCGTCAGATTTCCCCCACTGGTCATGGTACAGGCTATTGATGAGGCTCTGACAGATGTACTCCCGGAAGTGCGCGCTTACAATCGCGTGAAAAGCGGTATCAATCTCATCCCTGTGCAGCAAACTGTCGTAAGGGTGAAGGATGGATTCAATTTTAGCAATGATGGTATTCTGTATGTTTGGCAGCGTGGGCTGGAGGTCATAAAACGGCTGCAAAAACCGGATAGGAGGGGAGTATTGCCGGTCGAAAACAGCCCGGGCTTCGTAGCCAGCTGCATTAGGGCCCTGTACGTGCAATTCAAGTTCCCGACTACCAGAGAGGTACTGAAAATCCAGCTGAACGCTATCGCCGGGATACAGGTAAAAGGTGTGGTACTGCCTGGGTTGGGGGGCGTACTCCTGCGGCAGCCCGATAGTTACCGCCCGCATCTTTTCAGCCGGAAGGCTCAGTCGGAAGGACTGCTTTTTTAACAACAGCGTATCGTAAGCTCGGGGCAGCTCGAATTCGCCTGCATTGGTGTAGAGAATGTTTTGAAAGGGATAGTCGGCGGGCATCTGCCCAATAATGGTGATCTGAGCCAATAAACTTCGGTAAGAGAGCACGGACAGAAAGGCGAGTATCAGTAATGGGAGATGTAGTTTTTTCATAATAGTGTGGGTTTCTGCTCTAAAAATACGGAAAAATTGTAGAGTACCTGTAAAGTAAGCCCCGGCGAATTCCGTACTGCCGGGAACTTTTTTGTCCTCCTGGCCGGTAGAAAAAGGGGTAACTTCACCAGGGTTTGCCCTGATGGAAGTGAGGGAGGAGTTGGGAGGTAAATCTCGGGTAGTAGCGGCATTAATTTCTTATCTTTGAACGTATGAAGTATCCAATCGGCATACAGGATTTTCGGGAGTTGCGCGAAGGCGGCTATGTTTATGTGGATAAGACGGAATATCTTCATCGGATTATTGAAGGAGGAAAACACTTCTTCCTCTCCCGTCCCCGCCGCTTTGGCAAAAGCCTGTTACTTTCTACCATAAATGAACTGTATAGAGGCAGCAAGGAGTTATTTCAGGGGCTTTGGATTGAAAATCACTGGGATTGGGAAGGGAAGTACTGGCCCGTCATTTGGTTGCGGTTTGCCTCCTTCAACTACAAGCATAACGAGCTCAAAGCAGCCATTCGGGAAGGCGTGGAGGAAGCCGCCGAAAGCTTGGGGATTGAATTGGATAATCGTGAACTTACGCACCCGCTTCAACAGCTCATTCAAAAAGCGTATCATCACTTTGGTCAGAAAGTGGTATTGCTTATTGATGAGTACGACAAGCCGATTATCGACTACCTTGACGAACCTGAGAAGGCGGAAGCTAACCGGGATACACTGAAATGGTTTTATTCGGTTATGAAAGATAGCGACCCCTACCTGGAACTCGTTTTCATAACCGGCGTTTCGGCCTTCAGTAAAGTCAGTATCTTTTCTGACCTCAACAACCTGTACAACCTTTCACTCGTGGCCCCGGCCCGAACCTTGCTCGGCATCACACAGGAAGAGCTGGAGCACTATTTTGCGCAGCCCTTGAAAACCGTGGATAAGGAGGAGGTCCGGCGGTGGTACAATGGCTATTCCTGGGGCGGCACAGAGAGAGTGTATAATCCCTTCTCTATTCTTAGTTTTTTCCGGGGTGGGGGAGAGTACCGAAATTTTTGGTTCGAGACCGGTACACCGACCTTTCTCGTAAAAGAAATGAAGAAGCGCAGCTATTTCAACCTGAGGGATACGCTGGCCACCCAGCATGACCTCAATAGTTTCGACCTTCGTAATTTACAGCCTATCCCCATCCTTTTTCAAACGGGATACCTCACCATTAAGCACTATGAGCCGGCAGACTTGGTTTATACCCTGGATTACCCCAACCAGGAAGTCCGGCATTCCCTTCAGGAAGTGCTTTTGAAAGAGTACCTCGATTATCCGTCTGAGAATCCGGTGCCAAAGGTCTTGCGGTTGCGGGAGGCGATGCGCTCCGGTCATTTAGAGGAAGCTTTTCAGATTATCAATTCGGCTTTTTCAGAAATTCCTTACGATCATTGGAAAGGGCAAACGGAGCATTTTTACCACGCTGTAGTAGCTTTGATTTTTTCATTGTTAGGGACCTACATTCGCTCAGAAGTACATTCTTCCCGGGGTCGCTGCGATGCGCTGGTAGAAACGGCTGATCGTGTTTATGCGCTTGAGTTCAAATTGGATAAAAGTGCGGGAGAAGCGCTTCAGCAAATTCAGGATAAAGGATACCTTGAGCCCTACGCGGACTCGCTCCGGCAAAAAATTGCAGTAGGCATCAATTTCTCTTCAACAGAACGGCGTATTGTGGAATGGGAAGCGGTGGAGCTATATTTTTAAAGTCCGCTTCTGAGCATTTACTGTTAGTGAGATAGCACATGCTCAAGAAATAAATACTGATATGTCATCTCCCGGATCCGCGTCCGGTAGGGGATATCTCCTGGGTGATAGTTCTTGCCTAAGTGCAGAAGAATGGGAGCATCATTGGTCTGCAGGGCGCGATACCGGGCGGCTGCTTTCATGATTTGCCAGTAGGGCGTTTGCAAATCGTAGAGGCCGCCCAGCATCAGGATGGGCGGATAAGCCTGTGCTTTGATGTTTTGGTAGGGCGAGTAAGCCTGCAGCGCCTGAAGCTCTGCAGGCCGGTCGGGGTAGCCCCACTCCGGGTATTCCAGGCTAGTGAGCGGTAGGAGGCTGTCCAGGGAAATACCGAGGGCATCGAGAAAGGGGTAGTCCAGAATAGCAGCGTCAAACAGCTGAGGGTGCTCATTAAGGGCGGCGGCGGCGATCAGCCCCCCAGCACTTTGCCCGTAAGCAAAGGTCCTGGGAAGGTGTAATTCATAACGGACGTAAGCGGCGCAGGCCAGGTAGTCTGAAATGCCAACAGTTTTGTTAGCTCCCCGGCCCGCCCGGTACCACTGCCAGCCTTTAGCACGGCTGCCCCGTACGCTAGCCTGGGCCACCACATAGCCCTCGTCCATCAGCAGGCGCTCGTACTCGTCAAAGTTGGCCTCGCTAAAGCCACCGTAGGCACCATATACGGATAGCAGCACGCCTCTGGTGGTTTTCAGGTTTTTGAAGTCGCTCCGGTAGCTGAGCCGCAGCGGTACCCGCTCTCCGTCTTCCGCCGGGACTTTATATAGGGTGGTTTCATAAGCGGCTTCCAGTGGGTTGCGCAGGCAATCAATTGGTTGTTCCGTGAGCTGCCGGGTAGCCAGATTAATAGTATACTGCGTGAAGGGCTGATTGGGCGATTCAAAGTAATACCGGCAGGTATTGGAAGCGTAGTCTGTAACTTTGTCCAATTGCACGGATCCATGAAGTTCCGGCAGGGAGAGGCTGTCCTGCAATACCCCATTTTTGGAAAATAAATACAATTTGACGATGGCCCGGTCAATCGCTTTGACCAGGAGGTAGTCCGCTGTGGCACGTACTTCGTCAAGGGCTACTGTAGGAGGGGCTGTCCAGAGTATTTGGTCCGAATGGCCATCTGTTTTTAGAATGCAGGATTGGAATGCGGTATCCCTTGCTGCCAAGTAGTACAAATCCTCGTCGAAATAGAAATCGGTGCTGTACCAGTCTGTGCCATGTAGGCGGAGGAGTTCTACACCTTCGGTACCCTCTTTGATCCTGAATAATTCATTGCCATTGCTGTTCAAACAACTGAGCAGCAGGGTGCCCTGCACTTCATATAGCTCTAATTCAAACTCAGGGTCAGTCGCCTCAAACAGCAGTCGTCTGTCACCGTGCTGAGGCTGGTAAGCATAGCAGGCATAGGCGCGTTTGCTTTCATTCACAACGGTATAGACCAGCGTGTTTTCGCTAAGCCATTCCATTTCATACAACTGGTCAGAAAGGGAGTCTACCTGGTTGGAGGCCAGCATTTTTATTCTGGCAGAGTTGGCATAGGCATCACCGTTGCTCAGGGTAAATGCAAGACTCCCATACTCCGGACTGGGCTGGTAGGAGCGTAAGCTTTTGCCATCAGGCAGGTCAGTGGTGAAGCTGAGGAGCATTCTGGGATCACTCCCGCTGCTATCGGTCAGGAACAGGCCCCGGTTATCCCGGTAGACATATGGATGCCTGGGTGGTGTGGAATTGGTATCGCAGCGCCCCAGCGTCATTAGCATTTTGCGGAAAGCGGAAAACTGCTGCCGCTTCCAGGGGATGTATTCATTGAAAAAGTAGCAGTTTTCGGTATTGATGTAGGCCTGGGTTTGGTTGTCCCGTCTCTCCATCCACCGGTAGGGATCAGCGATAAGCCTGCCATCGGGCAGCAAAAGCGTATCGGCTTGTGCATTGGCAGCAGGCGGGAGCATTTCCTCTTTGACGAACCACCTGCTCCACTGCTGATGCAACGGCCCTTTCCGCTCCAACGACTGCACATCCCCGGCACTTAACTCAGGGTACCGCGCGGTCTGTTCAAACGCCTGCCAAAGGGAGTCTTTGTATTCGAAAGGAAAGGTGGCCAGGCGTGCATCGCGCTGATCATGCAGCAGTTGGTCATCTGCCTCATCGAATGGGGATGCATCGGGTTCAATACCTTGTACCCAAATCTGCCGGGTAAGCCGGTAATTGTGGCTCAGGCGTTGGAAGACAGGCTGCCCCGGACTGAGGAACTCCGCGCGGCTGATGTGCTGCTCCGTCTTGATGTTTTTGAGAAACCAGCGCCCATTTTGCTTCTGGTAATCAACGGCGAGCGTACTGCGGTCGGGAAAGACCTGCCAGGCGCGGTGTCGTTTATAGTTGTCAAACCGGGCCAGGGGAGAAAGCTGACACCGGATAGCGACCACGGCAAAGCTTTCAATGTCGACATAGATGATTCCTGAAAAGATCGGGTCTTTCATACGCTGATGCCAGCCTTGAAAAATAGGATCTTCACCAGGTAAAGGCTTGAAAGTAATGGCGTAGCAGGGGTGGCCGTTAAACATCACCGCACTTGATTTAGCGTAGGCATATTTGTCGCGCATGGTGGGGTCCAGGAAATCTGACCGGTACTTCACTTTATCCTGAGAAAGCAGTGCAAGGGGCCCACCTTGTACATGTGGGTGCAAATCTTCGGTACTGCTGTTATCACTTAACCGGACGCCCAGCATTTTGCATTGATCCTTCACTGTGTTGTAGTACTTGAAATACACGGGGTTGGAAAGCAGCACAAAGTGGTTGGCAAAGCGGTTGTCGGCCCGGCCTTCGTAGGCGCCATCGTAGTAATGCCGGAAGGAGCGCCTGGTAAACCAGCGGCGGGGGTAGGGGGTGTAGTAAATATCAGCCATGGCTTCATCTACGGTAGCCAGTTGCCCGCCTTCCGAAAAGGACTCCCGGTAAAACGTATGGAGCTGAACCGCATCCCGGCTGTAATTTTTACGAATGGACTTGATAGCGTTGCGGACGATTTCCTCTGCGCTCAGATTTTCCGCCTGCCCTTTGATTTCAGCGGCTTCCAGCAGTACGGGTTTGGGTTGCAGCCCAATGCGCAGTTCCTGATCTGAGGGTTGCACCTGAATGATGGTGTCCCGGTACCCTACATAAGAAAGAGTCAACTGATCCCTGATGGGCCCTCCTTTCGAAAAATGGAGCAGGGCTTTACCTGCCAGATCAGTAGTTGTCCCGGTCTTATTTTCTTGCAAATAGCAGTGGGCGAAGGCCAGTGGTGCACCGGATGTTGCGTCTGACACAGACAGGGCCAGATGGCTTTGGCCAAAGGCGGCGGAACAAGCAAGCAGGAACAGTATACCCGGAAGAAAGTAGCGAACAGGCATAATGACAGGGGTTTATACGATATGTTCTTAGAGCGATCTGAAGGACAGCTCTTAGCTTTGATCAATGCTGATAAGTTCGGATTTCAGGCACCTGATCATTCCCTTCAGCTAATGCATCCTCTACCAGGAGCAAGGTGTCATTGAGCTCGAGTATTTTCCAATACTCAATGATGGTACCTGTCCCATTACCCTGAAGTCTATACTTCATTCTTAATACAGTAAAGTCATCTATGATTTTCCAGGTGTCAGCATCTTTGACGAAGCTGCTGTCACCGCAGATTAGGTCACCGAAATTATAATCGAAATCGGTCGCGTCTGTGAAGACCAATACGTCATCCAAATCACAATCATCGGTTAAGGCTATGCCACCTTGCACCCTTGAAGTGAGGTGCCAGTCCTTCTGAGTCAAAAGATCTAAATCCTCAAAATCTGCAGTTTTGTTGCAGCCCGGGAAAAAGACAAAAGCTACTGCCAGGAAAAGGATCGTTCTTTTCGAGGTGTGCAGTAACGATAAGAGGGTTGGGACGCTCTGTTCTGCCTTCATAATGCTACACCATTAAGTAATAGGGATGTGGTTTTGTACCTGGTACTAAGACAGGTTTAGGTGTGTTTTTATTGTCAGCTGCTCAATCTTAACTAAAACGGGATATCCTCATCATCATTCATCTTAGAAGGCCGGGTGATGATGTTGGGCGCCTGTGGGTCCCCAAAGGTATCCCCGGGCAGGTCGCCAAAGTCAGGGTCATCGAGGTCGGAAAAGCGCGCGAACTCGGCTTCAAAGCGCATGCGGACGGTTTCCAGGGCACCATGCCGGTGCTTGGCGACAATCAGTTCGGCTACGTTTTTGAGGGACATGCCTTCCTCGTCTTCTAGGATATCATAGTATTCTGGTCTATATATAAACGCCACAATATCAGCGTCTTGCTCGATGCTTCCGCTCTCACGCAAATCCGACAGCTGCGGCCGTTTGCTGCCCCCGCGGGTCTCTACCGCACGGCTCAGCTGAGAAAGGGCGATGACCGGCACGTTAAGTTCTTTTGCCAGGCCTTTGAGGGCACGGGAGATGGCACTGACCTCTTGTTCCCGGTTACCGCGCTGATTGTCCCCGCCGCCACTCATCAGCTGCAGGTAGTCGATCACGATCAGGTCGATGTCGTGCTGCATCTTCAGGCGGCGGCATTTGGCCCGGAGCTCGAAGACGTTGATGCCCGGCGTGTCGTCAATGTAGATGGGGACTTCGCTGACCCGTTCGAGGGCTGCATTGAGCTGTTCCCACTCGTAGTCCTCCAACTGCCCGTTCCGCATTTTCATACCGGAGATCTCCGCTTCCATCGCAATGATACGCTGAGCGAGCTGCAGGGCAGACATCTCCAGAGAGAAAAAGGCGACTGCTTTTTTGAAGGTCATGGCGGCGTTTCGGGCCAGAGAGAGGGTAAAGGCGGTATTATGCGTGACGGTCATATCTTCCAACAAGAAGCGCCGGTTGCCGTCAATCTCAAAACCGTAGTAATCGTCTACTTTGTCGTACTCCACCTGAATACCGGTGACTTGCCAGTTGACCAGGCTCTTCCACGGGGCGGCTTGTTTGCGCTCCACTTTGACCGGCACTTCATCCAGATTGCCATAAATCCGGAGCCGGTAAACGGTAGATTCATAGCCGATGCTGCTGATGACCGCTTGCTTGGGCTTGAAGCTCACCCGGTAGCCAAGGCTGTCGCAGAGGAATTTGATTTGCCGGGCCAGGTCTTCATTCTTTTGAGTGATTTCATACCCATTGGACTGCGCGAGATAGTGCCCGTCGCTGTCAATCAGCCCGGCCAGCAACTCCAGCCGCTTTTGACGGCTATTGATAAGGTAGGCTTGTGGAATATGTTTATTTTGCAGTACCTCCATTTCCCGGAGTACGCCCTGAATACTGTACCCATGCCGGCCTTCTGCCCGGTTGCTGATCCGGTGTTCCGGGCATTTTCCTTCCTGCTTGTAAGTGACCAGCTCCAGCCCTTTTGCCTGAGCCAGTTCCTCCAAATAGGCAACTACCTCCTCATCCTGATTGATGATGTTGCTTTTGTAGGAAGACCCATCACCCAGCCAAAGCCCCAGAAAATAGGGGGGAAGTGGAACCGCCTGTTCCTGAAAGTCGACGGCAACTTTATAGCCTTTGTAATTACTCTGGAATTTAGCAGACTTTGCCAGGTAGTCTCTTACCGAAATATCAAGAATGCTGCCACGCTCCCCTTTACCTTCCTGACGGCTCTTCTTCAGGGAAAGGATATGGCTTTCGTTCACCCGGTAATCCTTACCCTTGTTTTGCCGGATCCAGTACATCCGTTCCCGGCCTCTTGCAATCGTCAGGACACGCCTCGGGGTAGAATCGTCACCCATGAGCAGGTCGCCGGGCACCACGTCCTCTACTTTCTTTAGGCTGCCATCGTACATCAGCACCTTAGTGCCTTTGCCCAGGCATTTACCCATGCCCGGACGCGCCGCCAAAATGATCAAATCTGACCGCTGCAGGCCGGACGTCAGGCGGTCCAGGTCGGTAAAGCCGGAAGGCACTCCGGTCAGGCCATCTTCCTTCTTGCGCAGCTCTTCCATTTGCTTCTGGGCCTTGGCGGCAAGGGAGGACATGCTCTCCACGCCCCGGCTCATATTCTGCTGAGCAATGGAAAAAAGCCCCTGCTCGGCATCATCCAGCAATTCAAAAACATCTGTGGAGTCTTCGTAGGCGTCGGTGATGATTTTGGTGGATACGGTGATGAGCTCCCGCTGCACGAATTTCTGAGCAATGATACGAGCGTGGTATTCGATATTGGCGGCGGAAGCGACTTTATTAGTCAGCTCAATGAGGTAGTAGGGGCCGCCGGCGGCTTCCAGGTCGCTGGTTTTCTTCAGTTCTTCCGTGACGGTTAGCAGGTCAACGGGCTGCGATTTCTCAAACAGCCGCATCATGGCTTTGTAAATCAGCTGATGGGCATCGAGGTAAAAGCTTTCGGCCCGTAAAATATCAAGGACCACGGTGAGGGCTTCCTTATCCAGCATAATGGCGCCCAGCACGGCTTCCTCCAGGGGCACGGCCTGTGGCTGCACCTTTCCGAACACGAAGTTGGAAAGTTCTTCCTTTTTCTGCCGCCCGCCTTTTCGGTAGGCTGGCTTATTGCCATCCTGGTATTTGTCGCCCGCCATATTTTGCTGTGCTGTTTTTTTTGCAGCTTACAAAGCTAAGGCATTCTGTGCACAAACGGGGCGAACCCCTTTCACTTATTGCTAAGAAGAGCTGTTGGTAACCAAAGAAAAAATGTGGAAAAAACCCAAGCAGGACTACTGGTAAGTCTTCAGGAAATTGTTGTACTGCTCCAGGGTAGACTGCCCAATAGCTTCAGCCAGGTGAATGAGTCCTAATGTAGCATCCAACTGAGCCTTAGGGTGGTCTGCAGCCTGATAAAAGTCTACGGTAGCAATTTGCTGAAGGAACTGATTGCCCTGCTCCAGGTACATGTTTTGCAAATCATAAAGCAGGGAAAGCTGCTGCACCAGTTCGGGGGCAAAATGTTGCGTTGCTCCGGTAATCTGAGCCATTTCCCAAGCGGCCCGGCTCAGGAAAGTTTGGTCGTAGCCTAGTTCCAGATCGATGCCATCTGCGGTGCCCTTCAATTTGATGGTGTCTCTGGCGGCAGAAAGCTGTTGGCTTCTCAACCGGTTATCTTTAAGGTTGTTTTCGAGTGCCGATCGGTTTTGTTTTACTTCAAGAAGGATAGCCTCCATCGTTTTTGCTGCAGCGGCCTCCTGTTTACGCTCCTCATTGCAGTTGTTGACAGCGAGAGCCAGAAAAACAGCCAGCACCACGGCGGGCACTTCCAATAAAACCTGACTTAGTATTGTCTTGAATGCGGTCATACTTTAGGCATTATGCCTTGAAGATACGACCTTATTAGGGTTAGAAAGGGCGAAGAAATTGGGAAATTACCTGCCGCACAGTAAGGTTACTGCACGGCAGGGGATCTTCGCGAACAGGGGGCAATCCCCTGCTTAGGCACGCTGACGCACCTGGTCGATGTAGGCGCCGGCGCCGGGTTGGTTGAGTAGGTTGCTCAGGACTTCCTTGGCACGGAAAAGCTGGGCTTTCACCGTTCCGAGCGGAATATCGAGCTCGGTGCTGATTTCTTCGTAGCTCATTTCCTCGAAGTAGCGCAGTTCTATCATCAGGCGGTACTTCTGGCTGAGGTGGCCGAGCAGTTCCCGCATTAGGCCAAGGCGCTGATTGCGGATGATCTCCTGCTCCGGGTCCAGGGTGTAGGACGGGATGTTGCTGGAGTAATCGCTGCTGTTGTCGCCGTCCATTGGTTCATCGATGGAAAGGATTTGCAGGCGCTTGCGGCGAATGTGATCAATACCATTATTAATGGCAATGCGGAACAGCCAGGTGCTGAATGCGTAGCGGGGCACGTAGCTGGAAAGCTTGGAAAAAGCCTTGCCAAAGGCTTCGATTGTCAAATCGTCGGCATCCTCGCGGTTGTTGACCATCTTCAGCATCATGTGGTAAATCGGCGTGCGGTAGCGGTTCATCAGCGTTTCGTAAGCGCGCTGATTGCCGCGGATGGCTGCCTTGACGATGCTGTAGTCGTCGTTTGTGGAAGAGGTTGTCGTCTGCTTTTGGGTTGGGTTTTGTACTGCTATGTCCATGGTTCCTTTTTTTTGAAAAGGGCTGGCGCGAATATCAGGTAGTACAGGATGAACAACGCATCGAACAAGGGAACCCAAAACACAAGTGAGGGGTCTCGAAGCTTTCTCGTAATGAGGCCGTACATCGCCGTAACCACCACTATCCGTACCAGATAGTTAATGAATACGATGGTTTCCAAATTGTGAAATAGGATCAAGGCAAGACCAAAAACATAGTGCCCAAAGTGGCTCGCTGACAGTGCGCCCAGCAAAAGCTGATGCACCGGGCGGTACCGGGTACCAGTTGATAAATGCCTCGATTTCTGGCGATAGTAGCCTCTCCAACTACTTTTGGCTCTGGAAAAGACGAATGCTTCGGGCGAAAGGATCACCCGGGTATTGTATGGCGTAGCCACAGCGTTGATGAACAAATCATCGTCACCGGAGGTCACGTCCATGTGATCATCGAAACCACCTGCCTCACGATACAAGTGTTTGCGATAAATCAAATTTCGCCCTACTCCCATGTAGGGCATCCCAACGAATGCGAATGAAGAATATTGGACAGCAGAATAAACCGTCTCAAAGCGGATGGCGGCATTTAATATGCCTTTCTCACGAATGTAAGGGCTGTATCCTAAGCCTATTTCGACCCTATCCCGTATGAATGCTTGCATGTGCTCCAGCCATTTGGAGCTAACGGGTCGACAATCGGCGTCGGAAAGTAGAAGAATGCTATGTTTTGCAGCTTTAATGCCCTTGCTTAAGGCTGCTTTTTTCCCACGACTTACTTTGGTTGTAAGATTAGCTACGCGCAAGTTGGGATTTTTTCTTTTAAATTCCAAAAGAATTTCTAAAGAATTATCCGTAGAAGCATCATTTACAACCAGGACCTCGAAATCAGGGTAGTCCTGAGCCAGGAAAAGGGGGAGGTTCTGCCGGAGGTTCTCTGCCTCGTTATGAGCGCAAATGATAATGGATACGGGCTCCGGAGGTACTTTGGGCGGCGGTGGCTGCCGGTACAGCGCAAGCCTCGAAAACAAACCCAGCCAATACAAAAGCTGCACAAAGGTGGCAGCCAGAAACAGGCCCAACAGTATGGGTTCCATGGCTTCGGGGTAGCCCATAGGCTCAGGGGTTAAGGTATTGCACGGTAGCCTTCAGCAGTTTGGCCCGCTCAGCCTTTACTTCATCAAGGTGCTTCATGCTTTTGGCCTTTTGCCGGTTTTTGAATTTCGTGGCCACCGGTTGCCATTTCAGGTACAGCCAGCCGGTGAGCGGAAGGCTCAACAGGTAGAGCCATCCCGCTGTGCGCCCCAGCCAGGCGCCTATAGCCCAGGATTGCAGGGCATAAAAAACAGGAAAGGACAACAATCCGCACAGAATTTGTACCGAAGCAGTGTAGCCGATATAAAGGTCAAGTTTTTCAGAAGCCAGTTTGGGTAGATAACCAGCGAGTAAATTGTTTACCCAGCCGTATAGCGCAAAAGGCGCTCCGAGTATAAGGAAAATCAGAGCTGCCAGGCTGGGGCGTTTGGCTATAGCCTCGTCGGTAGTCCGGGCTTCCATAAGTTTAGTCCAATACCTTTGCTGCTGCTCTACATACGCCTGGTAAGCCTCCGGAGCTTGTTGCGCTTGCTTCCGTAAACCTTCGATCCACATTTTCGTACGCCTGAAGTGATCGGAGCCTTTCAGCGGGTGGCTGTTTCTTAGCAGTTCTTCTGCCCGTAGTATGATGGTATCTTCGGCTTCATCTTTTGTGTCAATCGTGTGGTCTCGGATGGCCTGCTCCAGATCATGCGTAAGCTGCCGGGCGGCCTGAACCCTGTCTGCCTTGAAGGCTTCGGCGTAATCCCGTGCAAGAATCGGAGGCGCTGCATTGACTGTCATACGGGACCGGAAACGGTTCGGGTGGTCATAGGTAAGCCCAACGGGCAGGATTTTCAGATCCGTCTCGAAGTTCTCCTGAGCGGCTGCCCCAAGCAAAATACGTGCCGTGCCGGTCTTAAAAGAGCGCACCCGCCGTTCCATATCGCTGCCACCTTCGGGGGCTATAAACAGGCACCCGCCCTTGTTGATAAACTGCTGGCTCTTTCGGAAAGCGTTGGCATTATTGATCGGCTTGCCCTTGGTATCCTGAGGGCGCTCCACCGGGATGCAGTAGAACGTATTGAAAAACCAATTGGTAAACGGGGTCTGAAAAAGACTGGCATTAGCCAGAAAATGCACCACTTTGGGTACCCGGCAGGCGGCATTGAGAGGGTCGAGCAGGGTATTGGGGTGATTGGATACCAAAATACTGCCGCCCCGGTAGCGCAACCGGTCCAGGTTCATCCTCGTGGCATTAGGGTAGTAAACCCGGAAGGAAATCTTGGTAAGCAGCTTCAGGAACTGATAAATAAGGTAAAGGACAGGGTTCATCTACACCTGAAAATTTAAGAGGTATTGTTGGATGGTTTCGTCAAAATCGGCAGCCTGACCGAAGTGGAAGCGCACTTGTACCGGCAGGGCAAAAACAGGCAGTTGATGCTCCTTAATATATTGATGGTGCAACTGCAGGCGCATGGCGTCTTTCTCGGTGGTAAGAATCACCTTCCGGTTGGTCTCCATACGGTCAAAGTTAGCTTTGAGCTGCCCCACATCATATTTGGTAAAGTAATGATGGTCTTCGTATTCCATCGCTTTGATGTGTTCAACCTGCTCCTCCAGGTAAGTTTGCAGGTAGTCCGTCCGGGCAATAGCAGAAATCAGCAGCACCTCCAGTTCCGGCGTAAACTCCAACCGGTAACGTGGATTCAGAATGAAGTAAGGCTGCCCGTAATCGTAATACGAGAAGTACAACTTCTGATGGGGCAGTGGGGCAATTTCTGTTGTAAAGGCCTGCCGTTCCTCCTCCGATAGCTGCGGCGGGCACTTACTGACAACAATGATATCAGCCCGCTCGTAAGCCGAGCGCCATTCCCGCAGCCGGCCTGCAGGCAAAAGGTAGTCCCGGGTGAAGGGATGGCTGTATTCGGTGAGCAGGATATTCATGCCGGGCTTCACCGACCGGTGCTGAAAGGCATCGTCCAGCAGTATCGCTTTGGTCTCGGGCCGGGCCATCATGATTTTGGGGATGGCAAAGGTGCGGCTTTCACAAACGGTGACCATGATCTCCGGAAACTTGCGCTTAAACTGCAGGGGCTCGTCACCGGCCTGCTCGGCAGTCATGTCGGCGTGTACTTCCAGGTACCCCTTGGTCTTGCGGCCATAGCCCCGGCTTAGGGTAGCGATGTCGATGTAGTCCTTCAACAATCGGATGAGGTACTCGATATGAGGGCTTTTTCCTGCACCTCCAACCGATAAATTGCCAACGGAGATGACCGGAAGATTAAACTCCACTCCCTTGAGCAGCCCCTGCTTGTACAGGAAGTCCCGCGCACTGACACCGACGCCGTACAGCAAAGAAAAGGGGGCGAGTAGAATCTGTACAAGTTGTTTTTGTATCATAGCGGCTAAAATAATAGAATTATCATGAAAGCTATGATCTTCGCTGCCGGCCTTGGCACCCGACTCCGCCCTTTAACCAATGACCGCCCGAAAGCGCTTGTGGAAGTTGGAGGGTACCCACTGCTGGAAATCGCTTTGCGCCGCCTTCTGGCTTTCGGGTATGAGGAAGTGGTCGTTAACGTTCATCACTTTGCCGATCAGATCGAAGATTTTCTGCAAAGGAATAATAATTTCGGGGCGATTATTCATATTTCCGATGAAAGGGAGCAATTGCTGGACACAGGGGGCGGCCTGCGCAAGGCTGCAAAGTGGCTACAGGGCGGAGATTCTTTTTTGGTGCACAATGCGGATATTCTGACCGATCTTGACCTGCACACTTTGCGGCGCGCCCATGACGCTAGTGGAGCACTTGCTACTTTGGCAGTGCGGGACCGGAAGACCTCGCGTTACCTCCTTTTTGATGAAGAGGGATTGCTCAGTGGCTGGAAAAATGCCAAAACGGGGGCAGAAAAAATCAGCAGAGTGGTACCTTCCACCACAGCATTGGCCTTTAGCGGGATACAGTATCTCCACCCGCGGCTGTTTGATTACATGCCGGAGCAGGAAGCCTTTTCAATTATAGACGTTTATCTGAATGCCGCCCGCAGCGCAAAGGTAGCCGGCTTTCGGCACGAGCATTCGCAATGGCTGGATGTGGGAAAGCCAGATGCGCTGGAGCCGGCGGCTGAACTTGCCCGGGCTTTATCCGCATCTGGCTTTATTGGGTGATTACTCGACCGGCGTGATTTTCATCATGTTGGTCCGGTGGCGGCGATGCAGCGGCATACTACCGGTATTGATGATGACATCACCTGGTTTGATACGCCCTTCGCGTTTCAGAATTTCCGTTACATCCGCGATGGTCTCATCGGTGGTGGTGAACCGGTCGTAATAGAAGCAGCGCACGCCCCAAACGAGGTTGAGGGTAGCCAGCATGTGCATGCGATCGGAGAAGATGTAGATATCTGTCTTCGGTCGGTAACTCGAAACTTTGAATGCGGTGTAGCCCGAGCTTGTCATACCGATAATTGCTTTGGCATTGACCTGCATAGCCGTCTGTGCGGCATTGAAGCAAATGACATCGGAATGGAACGTCCGGGTCTTTGAGGTTGCGATCGGGCGGCGGTCCTTGAAGTCGTAGTGCGTCTCTGCCTCCTCGATGATTTTATTCATGGCTTCCACCACCTTCACGGGGTGCTTGCCCACGGAGGTTTCTCCACTCAGCATTACCGCATCCGCGCCATCGAGTACGGCGTTGGCTACGTCGGTAATCTCTGCACGTGTCGGGCTTGGGTTGGTGATCATGCTGTCCATCATCTGCGTGGCGACAATCACCGGGCGGGCCCGCTGAATACACTTAGCAATGATGTCCTTCTGAATGAGCGGCAGGCGCTCCATAGCCACTTCGATGCCCAGGTCACCCCGGGCAACCATAATCGCATTGGAATGCTTGATGATTTTATCAATCCGCTCTACCGCCTCCGGCTTCTCGATTTTGGAAATGATTTTGGCAGGATGGTTTTTCGCTTCGATGCGTCTGCGTAAATCTTTGAGGTCTTTGGGGTGCCGTACGAAGGATAAGGCAATCCAGTTGACCGGCTGTGTGAGGATGAACTCGAGGTCGACCAGGTCTTTTTCCGTCAGGGAAGGCAGGGAAATTTTGGTGTTAGGCAGGTTGACGCCCTTGTTAGAGGAAAGGGTGCCGCCAAAGAGGGTTTTGAGCTTCACCATATCCTCTTTGTTGGTTTCAACGACTTCAAATACGAGCTTGCCGTCATCCACGAGCACGCGTTCGCCCACCTTGACATCCCGGGCAAAGCTTTCGTAGCTCATATAGATTTTCTCCATGGTGCCCACGCACTTTTCGTTGACGAGAGTGATCACGTCCCCTTCTTTTAGCTCGAGGGCATTATCCTTGATTTTGCCTACGCGGAGCTTAGGGCCCTGCAAGTCAGCAAGAATGCTAATGTGCAGGTTGTACTTCTCGTTGATGTAAGTGACGTGGTCAATGACCTGTTGATGATCCTGATGGGTGCCGTGGGAAAAGTTTAGGCGGAATACGTCCACACCCGTTTTGACCAATTCCAGCAATTGATTGTAACTGCTACAGGCAGGGCCTACAGTTGCCACAATTTTAGTATTTTGATGGTCAACGACTTTCATGCGTCCGGTAATTTTTTGATTGGGTGTAATTTGTGTTTGCAACAGACTAAGTGTAAAATTTACAATAATCCTAACTGTAAAAGTACGCTAATCCTTATAATATACAAACCGCCCAGGGTTAAAAACCTGTGAACAAATAGCTGCTCAGGGGCGTGGAGGGGGCTATGCTCTGCACAGTCAAAGGTCGCTTCCAAAGAAAAAACGGGGGCTAAAACTGAAGCCTGAATCGGCTGGGATTCAGCAATAGCAGGGTATTTCGGAGGTTCAGGGGGGCAACTTTTTTTTGAAAAACTTTGGTAGTCAAGGTTCTTCTACGTTTCTTTGCATCGCAATTGTAAACCAATAAAGCGAATTCACTTATGTCTAGCATTGCAGAAAGAGTTAATAAGATCATCGTCGACAAATTAGGTGTCGACGAATCAGAGGTGAACCCGGATGCAAACTTCACGAACGATCTGGGGGCCGACTCTCTGGACACCGTGGAGCTCATCATGGAGTTCGAAAAGGAGTTCGATATCGCTATTCCGGACGAGCAGGCCGAAGCTATCCAAACGGTAGGCCAGGCTGTTTCTTATCTGGAATCACAGGTTAAAGAAGCGTAACAGCATTTGCTGTTTCCGGATTTAACGCATACAAATTAGAGGCTTTCTGAGGAAAGTCTCTGATTTGTATCTCCGCGCCTTCTTTAATATTGCATTTTGAACCTCCCGGCTACATTCTCTACCAAATACAAGGCGCAAATTTCCAACCAAAACAATTGACGGGCATAACTTAGCCGTTGTAACAGGAGGCTGGAACCAAATCAAATTAAGCCAATGAAAAGGGTTGTCGTAACAGGACTAGGAGCAGTAACCCCCATCGGAAACTCAGTTAGCGAATACATGGAAGGCCTGCAGAAAGGCCTCAGTGGTGCTAATCCTATCACTCATTTTGATGCTTCCCAATTCAAGACTCAGTTTGCCTGCGAACTCAAGAATTTCCAACCTGAAGAAAAAGTAGACCGCCGCGAAATGCGCCGCATGGATAATTTCACCATCTATGCGATGTACAGCGTTGCGGAGGCCATGGAAAATTCGGGTATTGATGTTGAAAAGGTCAACGTTGACCGGGCAGGTGTCATTTGGGGCTCCGGGATTGGCGGTCTGGCTACATTGGAAAAGGAAATCGAAGATCATATTACGGGCAGCGGTACACCCCGCTATAATCCCTTCATGATCCCCAAGATGATCTCCGATATTGCCGCCGGGCTGATCTCTATCAGATATGGTTTCCGAGGCGCAAATTTTGCGACCGTTTCTGCCTGCGCTTCTTCTTCTCATGCGATTGGAACGGCATTCGATCAAATCCGCCTTGGCCGGCAGGATATCGTCATTACCGGTGGCTCAGAAGCTACGGTGACGAAGGCAGGGGTAGGCGGATTCAACGCCATGAAAGCGCTCTCTACCCGCAACGATGATTACCAAACAGCGTCCCGCCCCTTTGATGCCGATCGCGATGGCTTCGTCCTTGGCGAGGGTGCAGGCGCAATTGTACTAGAGGAACTAGAGCACGCCAAAAAGCGGGGGGCAACCATCTACGCTGAAATTGTTGGTGCTGGCGCCACAGCGGACGCCCACCACATCACGGCCCCACATCCCGAGGGACTGGGTGCTGGCAATGTTATGCGGATCGCCCTGGCAGATGCCGGGCTCAATCCGGAAGATATTGATTACATCAACGTGCACGGCACGTCAACCCCACTTGGGGATATTGCAGAGGTCAAAGCCATTCAGCAGGTCTTTGGCGAGCATGCCTACAATTTGAATATCAGCTCTACTAAATCCATGACCGGGCATTTGCTTGGCGCTGCCGGAGCAGTGGAGTCGATTGCAGGCATCCTGGCCATTCAGCATGGTTTCATCCCGCCTACGATCAACCACTTCACGGATGATCCGGAGCTGGATGCCAAGCTAAACCTAACCTTCAACGAAGCACAGGAGCGGGAAGTCAGAGCGATTCTCAGCAACACTTTTGGCTTCGGAGGGCACAACTCCTCTGTGGTATTTAAGAAGTACGAAGATTAGGCACTTCTGCGCCTGGGGAATTGGATTCCCCAATCGCAGGCGAGCCGTCTTTTAGGGAGGCTGGTCCGGGCCCGCCGCATTCATTTGAGCGGGCTTAGGCTACAGGTTTCCCGTTGGTTTTTAAAAGAGTAGAGCGGCAGCGCGCATCAAGCCCGTTGCCGCCCTGCTCCTTAGATAACAATATCTTTTCACAAAACACTAAGGTTTTGTTGCGGCTCGTATTTAGGTTTTACAACCATTTTTTATCTGAGGATAAGGAACTGGCTCGCCGTTTGCGGCAGCTCATTGGTTTCACCCCCGCCAATATGTCTATATTCAGGCTGGCTTTTTCCCACAAATCTTCCTCTTCTGAGAAGCCCTACGCAGTACAGAACAACGAACGCCTGGAATACCTGGGCGACGCCGTGCTCGGTACCATCGTAGCAGAGTATCTCTTTAAGAAATACCCTAACAGTGACGAGGGTTTTCTCACCAAAATGCGCTCGAAGATTGTCAAGCGTAAATCCCTTAACCTGATCGGCGATAAGATGGGGCTGGATATGCTGCTCTCTGAGTACAATCAGACCCGCCTGAGCCGCTCTATGCTGGGAAATGCCGTGGAGGCACTCGTTGGCGCAGTTTATCTGGAAAAGGGTTACAAAGGCACGAAGCGCTTCGTCGTCAATAAAATCCTGCGCAACTACGTGGACGTACACGAGCTGGAAACCGTGGATGACAACTACAAGAGCCAGCTGCTGGAATGGTGCCAGAAAAACGGCCAAACCGTTACCTACAAGCTCCTGGCACGGTATAAGTTCGAAAAGCGGGACCGTTTCAAAGTCGCCGTCATGGTGAATGGCAAGAAAATGGCCACCGCCGATGACTTCAATAAGAAAAGCGCCGAACAAACCGCTTCCGAGAAAGCGATGCACTCAATGGGCATTCTCGATACGGAGGACTAATCTGTTACAATGTGAGCTGGACCTACGCCACCCTGCAAGCGTACGCACCGAATACCCTCGTCCTGAACCGGGCACGGGCACTGTTCTACGGGCGAAAGTGGGAAAACGTAGCTTCCGATGGCGATGCCCTTTGGGGCATTTGCAAGTCCACCGGTGAACTTACCTATCCGGTCATGGTAACGCTCGACGGGAAAGCCTTCTGTTGCACCTGCAAAAACCGGTACCGTCCCTGTCAGCACGTACTGTCCCTGCTGCTTTTCTTCCTTCGCAAAAATGATCAGATCACACCTGCCGATGAGCGGCCGGGCTGGGTCCGTGATGCGGTCCGGCAACCGGAGGCCCGAAAGTCAGCTGTAGTAGATACAAGCGAACGCGAAGCCCGCCTGAATAAACGGATCGTGGAGATGAAGTCAGGCGTGGAAGAGCTGGACCAATGGCTTCGTGATGTCATCAGGCAGGGGCTTTCCAGCCTTGAAGGGGCAGAGCCAGAGTTTTGGGAGCGCATAGCGGCCCGCATGGTGGACGCTAAACTGGGGAGTGTCGCCCGCCGCATCCGCAGCTTCCCAAAGTTGATGGAAGCAGAACAGTGGCATGGCAACCTGCTGGGGGCTTTGTCTGAACTCTATCTGTTTGTACAAAGCTTCCGTCAGCTGGAGGGGCTGCCGCAGGCCCTCCAGGTTGAACTGTTGTCCTACGGAGGCGTCAATTTGAAGAAAGAAGAGGTGCTGGAAGGGCCGGCTGTCTCAGACCGCTGGCTGGTGATCGGGCTGGTGGAGGGAGAAGAAGAAAAGCTTCGTTACCGGCGCACCTGGCTGGTGGGAGAGCAGACCGGCCGGTTTGCGCTTATTTTGGACTTTGCGTGGGGGAACGAACGTTTTGAAGGGCATTGGGTTTTGGGCAGTGCCCTGCAGGGTGAACTGGTGTACTATCCTGGTACCTATCCGTTGCGGGCGCTGCTGAAGCGGGTGCAGCCTTACCGGCAGCCTATGAATGCGATATCCATTACGGAGCATGGGCAGGAAATGCTGGAAGCCTATGCGCAAGCGCTGGCTAAAAACCCTTGGCTTTCCGGCTTCCCGGTATTACTGGGGCAGGTCCGGGCGGTCTGGCAGTCGGAGAAAGTCGTGCTCCTTGATGCCCAGGGCATGGAAATACCTGTGCAGGCAGAAGAGGCACATGAGTGGGTACTGCTAGCCGTAGGAGGGCGTCAGCAGGTTACCGTTTTTGGAGAATGGACGGGCAAATCGCTACGGGCACTTTCTGTTCTGGACAGTAGCCGGGTTATTCAGCTTCAGGGGCCCCCGCCCTCGGATTTTGGCGAAGCGGAGGATATGCTTTGAAACCGGGCATTACTTTTCTGTGTTTTATCGTCATAAGGAGTGTACAAGTCGTTTCCGGCCGATTTCTTTTAAGTTCTGCCTATACTAAATTATGAGAAAGCCCTTCCTACCACTGTTATTCCTGCTTCTTTTGGGTTGCTGTGCGCTTCCTGCCAACGCACAGGGTACGCTGCAGGAGGTTGTCAATACCACTTACGACGAACTTTACCCAGTCGTTAATATGCAGGGCGATGCCCTATACTTCGCCCGCTTTGGGCACCCCAGAAACCGTGGCGAACAAAATGCAAGCGACGTTTGGGTGACCTACCGTTCTGCCAGTGGTATTTGGTCCAAACCAGTAAACGTTGGCGCTCCTGTCAACACCAGAGGAGCCGAATGGCCACTAAGCCTGAATACTTCCGGAAGGCAGCTGTTGGTTTATGCGGCCGGAAAGGGGCAGCTGCGCCGCTTCCGGGAGGCTGGCCGGCTTTGGAGCCTGTCAAATACGCACCATCTGGAGGGCGGCCACGCAAGTGTACCGGAAGCCTTTTTTCAGATTGCGCAGGACAATCACCATATGATCTGCGTGCTCCCGCAAAAGGGGCACCCTGCTCATAAAGACATTTACCTGAGTACCCGGACGGATGCAGCCGCCTGGAGCGCTCCCATATCCCTACCGAAGACGATCAACAGCCCTGCCGATGAGCAAAGCGCTTATCTCGCTCCGGACAACCGGACCCTTTATTTTTCCTCTAACCGCGCTGGTGGCAGCGGGGGCTACGACTTATATATGGCCAGGCGAAAAGGAGCGGGATGGAATAATTGGACTGAACCCGTCAACCTGGGGCCCGCAATCAATACCAAAGCAGATGAGTTGTTCATCAGCATTCCGGCTTCCGGAACCGAGGCGTTTGTCGCGCGCCGCCCAGTAGGCAGAGATGTGGATATTTTGCAAAAGGCATTGCCGGAAGCACTCCGGCCTGAGGCATTGCGCCTGATCAAAGGCGAGGTGCAGGTTGATCGCCCTAGTTTGGCCGGAGAAGTTGAGGTGCGCCTCGAGGATACAAAAGCCGGGAAGGTAGTGCAGGTTGCTGAAGTCGATGCAGACGGGACCTACAGCCTATTGCTTCCCGCTACGGAAAAAGGAGTGGTTTTTGCGGATTTACCTGGCTATTTCCCGGTGGCGCAGCCGGTGGAGACCTCTGGTGAAGACCTGGCTGCCAACGCTACCGTGTCGAATAGTATTGCCGCAGCAATGTCAGAGGAGGAGGCGGATATCCGGGCCCTTCACCTGCACCTGGATAAGCTGGACAATGAATTGCTGGAGCTAAAGCGCATGCGGCAGGAGGCACTGGCTGAAGTCCGCACTCAGCAATACGGGCTGGATTTGCCTCCGCCTTCCGACCCCGAAATTGAAGCCCTGCGCCACCGTTATCGGTATTTTACAGAAGTAGTGGCCCACCAGGACACCTTACCGGATGATGGCTACGACGAGGCTGCTGCTGCCGAACAGGAGCTGGAAGATATGCAAGCACGGTTTAAGCGGTTTTATGTGCATAAGAAGTCCCTGCAGGAGGCGGAACAGGAAATAGCCGAAGGAGAACGCCACCTTTGGGAAGACCAACCCACCTTCGAAGAACTTCAGGATCAGGCCAAAGCAGAGCTGGAACAGGAATTGATCCCTGAGGTGGAAAAGCGGCTGATACAGGAAATGGAAATCCCCGTCAAGGTGGAGCCTAGCCCGGCTTTGACGGAATCAGAGCGCGCCTCCCTGGAGCAAAAGGCCCGGCAGCTGCAAGCTCAAATTAAGGAAGGGCTGGTCTCTGCCAATGGTCCTGCCCCGGACTGGGCCGCCAAAGGTGGATTTCAGCCTGCCGAAACGGAACCGGAAGCCTGGGAGGCTCAGGTGCTGGAAGGCTTAAAAGCGGCCATGGAGGATGAAGTGGCAGAAGCCTTAGCTCCGCAATTGGAAGAAAAAGTGGAAGGGCTGGTAGAAATAGACGGGCAGTATCAGGTCAAGAAACTGGAACGGGCGATGGTGCAGCAAAAACTCGACCGCAAAGTGGCACAGCAACTGGCTGCAGAACCCGTTCAGCCTGCTAATGACGATCCTGATGCAGTGCCTGCTCTTGTGCCGGCTTTATCATCGGCTCCTGCTGCCTATCAGGAGGTCAGCCAAAACCTTGCCTTGATCCCGGGGGAAATAGGTCAGAATATCGCGCTCAATAGCGTACACTTCGAGAATGGTACGGACCGTCTGAAGCCAGAGGCTTATCCCGAACTCAACCGTTTGTTGTCTTTCCTCAACCAGCACCCGGGGCTGATTGCAGAGGTCGGTGCCCATGTTGGTGAGCCCTATTCCTATGCCAAAGCGCTTGAACTGACCCGGCAACGGGCTCAGGTAGTGGTAAGTTTTTTAGTCGGGAATGGCATTGATGCCACCCGCCTGCAAGCCAAAGGGTATGGAAAAGCTTTCCCAAAACCCAACCCGGTCTTTTCCGAACGTCTTGAAATACGTATCATTGGCAAAAATTGAAAGGGTGCCCGTGTGGGTACGCTAAAACAAATCTTGTATGCAGTTTATTTCTGAAGACGCAATTGATCAGGCTGTCGCCGAGCTGGAGGGAAAGTCGGATGCCTACACGCAGGGGCTGGAGGCTATGCAGCAGGAGCAGCCTGTATTGTTTGCCTATCCCTTTACAGAAAACTTCGAGGCTTTCACCGAAGAAGAGCGGGAGTATTTTCTGTTTCTGATGCTGGTGGTTTGGTACACGATCCGAAAAGAGGAGCTTCCCCCCGTTATTGACGAAAAACACCTTAGTGAAGCAGAGGAGGCCAATTGGGCTGTAATGCATGGCAACAAAGGCCGAAACTTTCGGTCCCGGCTTGACCCCTTCTTCGAGGGCTACCCTCAGGAGGACCTCCTGGCTTTTGCGGAAGATGCGCTGACTCAGGACGAAGAAGATGCTCAGGTCCTCGTATCCCGGGAGGGGCAGGAGGCCCTCTTTGTGAGCTTAAAGACCATTATCGATTGCCTGACGGGGTATGAGCCGGACTTTCCCGGGCAGGGCAAATAATATGTTATCGTGGGAATTTAATTTAATTATTCGTACTTTTGCACCGTGTTTTAGAGAAATAATTGTTCTGGCTGTCCTTCAATGTAGGCAGAAGTAAGGCTCAGCCGGATATTAATGTGCTTCATATTAAACTGCAACTTGCTATGAATCAAAACGCAGAGAAAACACGCTATTCAGATGAAGAGCTGGAAGAATTTCGCGTGCTTATCCAGGGAAAACTGGATAAAGCCAGAAAGGAACTGGACTTCTACCTCGATCAGCTGTCTGACATGGCGGACAACCCGGATGCAAAAGTCAAAGGGCTGGACGATGGCATCGGGACTGCTGAAAACGAACGGCTTACCAATATGGCATCGCGCCAACGCAAGCTCATTCAGCATTTGGATAACGCACTGATCCGTATTCAAAATAAAGTATATGGCGTTTGCCGCGAAACCGGCAAGCTCATCTCCAAGGAGCGGCTCCGGGCCGTACCTCACGCCACGCTTAGTATTGATGCGAAAAAGAGCCGGTAACCTACCGCTGTGCTCAACAGCCTGAAAAGTCCTCTTTTGCAATGATGCAGAAGAGGGCTTTTTTACAATTACCGCAAACCTAAAAATCTATACGGGCGTTATTAATCCGATTGTACTCAAATTTTACGCCGTGCCCTTGCCAAATCGGTGCCAAAGCCATCTTGTAGCGGACAAGTTATGTACAACCTGGTATCACC
Source organism: Phaeodactylibacter sp. (assembly GCF_022763345.1). GTDB lineage: Bacteria > Bacteroidota > Bacteroidia > Chitinophagales > Saprospiraceae > Phaeodactylibacter. The sequence continues at coordinate 42,530 of NZ_JALEGS010000014.1, read as the reverse complement.
TTTGGTATATTTGCAGAATAAACTGAAACAGCAGTACCTTGAAGAAATCAGCCGTTATTGTTTTTGTCGTTTTCCTGGTCCTTGTTATTGATCAGTCACTGAAGATTTGGATCAAAACCCATATGGAGTACGGAGAGGAATTTGCGATTCTTGGGCTCGACTGGGCACGCATCCACTTTGTGGAGAATAATGGTATGGCTTTCGGGCTTTCACTGGGCGGCGAATATGGAAAACTGGCTTTAAGCCTGTTTCGGATTCTGGCCGTAGCTTTTCTGGTCTATTACTTGCGGTTGCTGGTCAAAACGAGCGCTTCTATCGGGCTAATGGTTAGTTTCGCTCTTATTTTAGCCGGGGCACTGGGGAATATCCTTGATAGTGCTTTCTACGGACTCATCTTTTCTGCTAGTCATTTTCACGGGGGGGTAGCTGAACTATTTCCGGAAGGCGGTGGCTACGCCGGGTTTTTGCACGGCAAAGTGGTGGATATGCTTTACTTCCCGCTTGTAAATGGGGTGCTTCCGGAATGGGTGCCTTTTTGGGGCGGAGAAAGGGTGATGTTTTTTAAGCCGGTGTTTAATATTGCGGATACGGCGATCACCCTAGGGGTAATTAACATTCTGATCTTTCAGCGGAGCTTCTTTCAGGAGATGTCCGAAGAACAGCCTGCTTCAAATACGGAGAGGGATGCTGATGTGGAGGAAGCGGAAGAAGCGGAACCCAAAGATGTGGACCGCGACCGTCCACAGCAGGCGGAAGGCTCATCTCCGGCATAATGGGTAGCAGGGGCAAAAAAATAAGACCGCACAACAACTGCACGGTCTCATTTGGTCTTGGACTGTTGCCTGGAAGTCAACTTTACTTTTGCAACACCTTGGAGTTTTCCAGAAAGCGCTTAACGGCTTCAACCGTTCCACCTACTTTCTCATAGTTGATGCTGTAGTGGATGTACTTTCCATCCCGCTCTGTGTCCACAAGCCCGGCAAGGCGGAGGATGCGTAGGTGCTGTGAGGTAATAGACTGCTCGAGGCCAAGCGTGTTGTAGATTTTGTTCACGTTGATCTCGGTGTTGCGGTCAATGAATTCCAGGATTTTCATGCGTAACGGATGAGCAATGGCACGCAGGATCTCAGATGATACCTGCAAGCGCTCATGGTGTACGCTCACTTTTGCTTCTCTCATAGTAAGTTCTTGAAGTATGTAGTTTAGATAGCACTCTCAAATGGAGTTGCTGTAACACGCAGTTTCACAAGAGTTTAACGCGTATCACTTATGCAAATATGCGTTTTTTTATTATCTTTAGCAAGGAAATACGTCAAAAAAAATACCGTTTCCTCAAAAAAAGATACCGTTCCCTGTAAAAATCTGACCGTTTTCTGAGGTTTAGCCTGCCGTTCTCATGTACTCCCAGGCCGTTTGGTACAGCCCCTGCTGCTCGCAATAGGTTAAAAAATCTGCGTAAAAGCGGTCTCCGCCTATGGTTGCGCTGTCGCCTACGATAATTAATTGCTTTTTGGCTCGGGTCATGGCGACATTCATCCGCCGGTAGTCTTTTAAGAAGCCAATCTCGCCTTTAGCATTGGAGCGCACCAGTGAAATATAAACCACATCCCGCTCCTGCCCCTGAAACCCGTCAATGGTGTTAATAGTCAAAGGAAAGTTTTCCAGTGCCGGATCTTCCTCAATCATTTGCTCCATATGCACCACCTGTTCTCTATAGGGTGAAATGATAGCGACAAAAGGGAGTGCTTCCGGATGAAAGGCATCCTTGAGCTGATAAAGGTGTTCCCGCAGAATCAGGAACTCTTCCGGATTATAACGGCTTTTGTATTTGGGGTGCGTCTTCTCGTCAAATCCGCAACCGGCTGTATCAATAAAAATCAGCGGATGGTCCGCATCAGCATCTATACGGTGAGCCTTTACTTCGGGGGCGGCTTGCAGTTGCCCATTGTAAAAGACCTTATTGGAGAAAGCCATGATGTGCTCATTCATGCGGTACTGCACGTTGAGTAGGTTGACTCCGGGCAGGCGGTCGAGGAGCTTTTCTATCAGTGTCACCCCAAAGCCTTTTCGTGCCGCTTCCTGCGATTTGACGGTGGGCGGCAGCTGAAAGGGGTCGCCCATGAATATTACGCGGGAAGCCCGGGCAATGGGGATCCAGGTGGCAGGTTCGAGTGCCTGTGCCGCTTCGTCAATAAATACGGTCCGGAACTTCCGGCTGTAGAGAATGTCATTAGAAGTGCCAACAAGCGTGGCCGCGATGACCTGAGAGCCATCAAGGATTTGCTCAATCAAACGGTCTTCGAGCTGCCTGGCCCAGGCAGAAAGCTCCCGGGCTTCCTGATAGTATTGGTGGCGCTCGGCCCGTTCCTCCGGTCCAAACCGGCGCTTGTATTTTTGGGCGTTGCGACGGGCTTCGGCGGCCTGCACCTTTACCTTTTTGATATTCTTGGCTTCAGGATGGTCTGCGAGTTTCATTTCCAGCGTATGTCGGATTACCGCCTCGTCTACGCGCGATATATTGCCGATACGGGTAACATTGAGCCCTTCCGCAGCGATGCGCTCCACCAACAGGTCTACGGCGGTATTGCTGGCCGCGGTCACCAAAATATTGTGCTCTTGTTCAGATAACCGCTTCACCGCCTGCACGAGCGTAGTGGTCTTCCCTGTACCGGGAGGGCCATGCACCACTGCCACATCCTGTGCGGCCAGTATCTGATTGATAGCTCGGTTCTGAGAATCGTTGAGTTGAGGATGAGTAAACGGCTCACTGACGGGGGCAAAGCGGGGCGGTTCAATGCCCAGCAGGATGTTGCGAAGCTCGGGCAGCCGGCCTTTCTTGGCTTCCTGCACCGTTTTCAGTGCTTTTTCCATCTCTTTATAGGTGCGGTCGTCAAAGAGGAGGTCCACCCCGATCAGCCCCATCCCAATCCAGTCCGGAAAATCCTTGCTGTTGAGGATGATCTGCATGCGGTTTTTATTCACGTAGTTGACGACGCCGCTGCGCTCCGGCTTGTTGGCACCAGCCTGTTGGGTAAAAAAGTTGACGACCATGCCTGCCCGGAATTGGTGAGGCGTGTCCCCGGCTGTTTCTCTGGAAATGGTCACATAAGCCCGGTCGCCGTACGTATAGCCGGTTTTCATCACCTGTACCGGGTACCAGGCGTAGCCGTTATCGCGCCTTTCGGTAAGAGGCAGGCGTTGAATACGGGATTTAAACTGTTCCAGGTCTTCCTCTTTTTCCAGTTGCAGCAGTTCTGCCAGGCGGTCGAATTCTTCCAGTGCTTTAGCCATGATTGGTGGTTAGTCTTGGGTGTACAACTAATATAGGTGTTGTGGGTTCATAGAAATATGGCAGACGACAAAAAACGAAGTTTTCGGGAGCAATTCGAAGCCCTGCGCAATTTGCCCCGCTTTTTCCGGTTAATTTGGAAAGCCAGCCCGGGCATGACACTGGTCAACGCGCTGCTGCGATTGCTGAAATCCGCAGTACCCCTGCTCGTCTTGTACGTAGGCAAAGAAATTATCGACTCTATTTTGCTACTGATTGATGGTGAAGGTACGGATACAACATACCTTTGGACGATGGTAGGTCTGGAATTTGCCCTAGCCATCGTTTCTGACCTCATGAACCGCGGCATTACCCTGCTGGACAGTCTGCTGGGCGACTTGTTTGCCAACCGGACTTCCGTAGAGCTTATTGAACATGCGGCACGGCTTGATCTCTATCAGTTTGAGCAAGCCGAGTTTTACGATAAAATGGAGCGGGCCCGCCGGCAGACCACCGGCCGTACCGTACTCATGTCGCAAGTCCTTACCCAAATGCAGGATATCGTTACGGTCCTGTTTCTCGCCGGCGGGCTCATTGCCTTCAATGCCTGGCTGATCCTTATCCTGATCGTGGCGGTTATCCCCTCCTTTCTCGGCGAAACCCACTTCAATCAGCGCACCTACTCCCTGACCCGAAGCTGGACCCCCGAACGGCGGGAACTGGACTACCTGCGCTACATCGGTGCCAGCGACCAAATGGCGAAGGAAGTGAAAATCTTCAACCTCTCGGGTTTCATCACCCGCCGCTTTGCCGACTTGTCTGACCGGTACTACCACGCCAACCGCAAGATTGCCATCCGGCGGGCCGCCTGGGGCAGTGCATTATCAGCTATCGGCACCCTGTCGTACTACGGAGCTTACGTCTTCATTATCACCCAGGCTGTGGGCGGCATCATCACCGTAGGTACGTTGACGTTCCTGGCGGGGTCTTTCGAACGGATGCGCAACCGGCTGCAGGGTATTATGAACCGCTTTTCCCGTATTGCGGAAGGAGCAATGTACCTGCAGGACCTGTTTGAGTTTTTTGAAATTGAGCCCACCATCACAACTCCACCGAACAGTTTGCCATTCCCAGAGGCTATTCAGCAAGGCTTTGTTTTTGAAAATGTTAGCTTTAAGTACCCCAATAGTGAAAACTGGGCCATTCGAAACCTGTCCTTTCAACTTCGGCCTGGCGAGAAGCTGGCTTTGGTAGGGGAGAATGGCGCAGGGAAGACCACATTGGTGAAGCTGTTGGCGCGGCTTTACGAGCCCACCGAGGGACGTATTTTGATTGATGGGGTGGATATCCGGGAGTACAGCCTGCTGGAGTTGCGCAACAACATCGGCATCATTTTCCAGGACTACATCCGGTTTCAGCTCAAAGCAGGTGAAAACATCGCCATCGGCAATATTGGCGCCTTAGAGGATAGCCTGGCCATCGAAGAGGCTGCGCAGAAGAGCCTGGCAGATACGGTGGTAGACACCCTACCAGAGCGGTATGACCAAATTCTGGGCAAGCGTTTTGCCAAAGGCGTCGACCTCAGTGGCGGGCAGTGGCAAAAGATCGCTCTGGCACGCGCCTACATGCGGGACGCACAGCTGCTCATTCTCGACGAGCCCACTGCTGCCCTTGATGCACGGGCAGAGCACGAGGTTTTTCAGCGCTTTTCCGAACTGATAGAAGGCAAAGCTGCGGTTATTATCTCCCACCGGTTTTCTACGGTTCGCATGGCCGACCGTATCCTGTTTCTGGAGCACGGGCAACTGCTCGAACTCGGCACCCATGAAGAGCTGATTGCAAAGGATGGAAAGTACGCGGAGCTTTTCCACCTACAGGCGCAGGGGTATGATTAATTTGTTTGCCTGTAGAGAAAATCCGGATCAAAAGTTTGCAGTGTCAGTAGCATCAGATTATAGAACTCCCCATCTGTGCCATCAATAGAGCGTCGGAACCAAAAACGGGTGGCCATCATTTTTTCAAGGGAGTCTCCATCGCCTGGCAGGTTGCGGAAATTTTCCAGGAAAAAGCGGTTGACGACTGACCCTTTACGCTCTTTAGTTACACTGCGCAGCAATTCCATAAACGGTCTTTCCAACTGCTCCTGGCTGGTACCTGTCTGATGCGTCTGGTAAAAAGTGCGCATAACCTGCCTGAATTCCCGGTCGTACAGCGGTTGAAGTTGCCGCAGGAGAGCCTGGTTCTGTGCAGCCCTGTCCAGGTAGTCCGTGAGTTGGGTCAGAAAAGCGGGGTTGTAGTATCCAAAAGCATCATCAGAATCAAAGTTGATATCGGCTCCGTTATGCGGGCTGCGGAGATAGACGGGCTCTCCGATCAGGGCTTCAAGGGTGACTGGATTAATCAGTGTTTTGAGAATGGCATATCGCCCCCGTACCCCAATCTCCGGGAAACTAGTGCCGCTAGTGGTGTAATGCTGCGGTGTGTTCTTACGTTCCTCCCAGGTGCCGGGCGCCTTTCTCAGCATAGCCTCTAGTGCATCCTGGTCTGTTTTTTCGACCGGGCAGCCATCGCTGGCTCCTTCGCCAGGCTCGAAGGGGCAGCGGTCAAGCCGGTTTTCAATGCCGTCATCGTCCGCATCCCGGTTTTCGATATAGGGCGCCGGGGTTTTAGACAATCCATTGCTTTCGATCGCATATATGGCACTGAGATAAGCATTGGCCAGTTCCTGTCTGAAGGCCGGTTGTATCAGTAAAGTGGCATTTTCCCGGTTGGTCAGGTAGCCGTTTTGAAAGATCGCTACAGGCACTTCCAACCCATTCAAAAGAGGGGAAGGTGATTTTGGGGCAGTGGTCAGGTTGGCATTGCGTAGGGTGGTCTGCCGCATGACTGCTTCCATAAAAATGGCTGCCAGGCGAGCGCTGCGGTCGTTGGTACGGGCACTAATGCCGCCCTTGTCCTGAGTAGCCCAGACCGGGTTGCTAACTGACCCGGTGAAGCCAAAGCTAAAAGTCAATACCAGCTTATTCCCTGGCTGAGCATTGATGCGCTGTACCTGCTCGCCTTCCGTAGGGCGTTTGCCAATTGGATTGACCTCAAAGTAGGAGATGTTGTTCTGGTCAAGACCGGCTTTGATCCGATCGATCAGGTCCGTGATGACTTCCTGCCCGTCTAAGCGGGTGCGGCCATCATCGAATGTAGGAGAGTAATAGTCCTGGCTGATTCGGTTGAGGCACCACAGGTATCTTGAGCCGGCCTCAGCTTCTACGGTTTGCTGGGGAATATCCTGCTGCACAGGCAGGTTCCCTTCGGGCTTAAGCACGATAGTTTTGCTGATCGCTGTTTCCTTTTCCAGCTCCTGAAAGCCCAGAATGGTCTGACTGCCCTGGAAACCCTCTTTTTGGAATTGAAAGGCAACGCGGCTGTTCAGGGACCAGGCAGACCTTGGCAGGTAAATATTGAGTTGCCCTTCGGGGTCAGTCAGGCCGATGAGCGTATCCGGTTGGGCCAGCCTTACGGCCACATCACTCAGTGGGCTGCCATCTGACAGGTTTTGAACTATAAAAGAAACGGAATAGACCGCGCTCGTATCCCGATAATCGGCGTCAGGAAAAAGCCTGATTTTCGGGATCCGCTCCAGAGAAAGATTTGAAATGATGGTGTCATTCTGGTATCCAACTTTCTGGTAGAAGACAGGCTGCTCGGGTCTTGCCAAATCATTAGGGATTTCCAGCGTAAAGTTGCCCTGCCCGTCGGTGATGGCGCTGTATTGCCCCGCCAGGACGGTTACCCCACTGAGGGGAGCTGCGTTATCTTTCGCACCGTCGAGTACCTGCCCCTGAACGTATCGGTAGCGGGTTTCACAGGGGATCAGCAGGCTGTCTTCTTCCGGGAACTTCGGCAGATAGCCGGGAATGCCCCGAATGACAGCCCAATATCCTAATGCCCGCTCCTCCAGCAGGGTAGCCCTTGTGCCGGCCGATGCCTGAAAGAGCGCCCAGTCGGTATTGAGCTCAGCATCCCCCTCGTTGTTTTGGAACCGCCGCTTGATTTCTTCAAGCTTGGCATCACTGATAGGCCGGGAGCGGAAAGCAATATTTCTGCCCAGAATTCGGCATTCCGGGCTAAATCCAGCTTGCCCTTCGCACCACTGTTGCATGATCTCCCTGGGCAGGTAGACGCTATCAATAGCCAGGGCCGCCGCAAAGTAGGTACAGGCTGAGCCCTTTTCTGACAGGCTGTCTGGCGTTTGCTGGGCTATTTCTACTCCTTTGTTGTAGAGCAAAACGGCGAGGTTGGCGCGGAGTTCCTGGTCCAGCGTATCTATACCAGGGGCAGCATCGAGGGTGATCAGTAAGGAGTCTCCGAAAGTCGAGACTCTGCCCCAGCTGCTGTTGAGGGAAGTACCAGGCTCAGGGAAATACCATCGCCACTGATGGGTGGTGCTGGTTCGGTCTTCCCGGCCCACCTCAAGCACAGAAAGCCCCCGGCTGGAGCCAAGTGTACGGCTAACGGCCGAAATTGCGGAAACCGGATCCTGCGCTGCCTGAATCCGCTGCCGGGCACGCGCTTCAAGAAAAAGCTGCCAGGCGGCACGCTCATTCAGGCATACAAAGTCATTGGTCCCCTCAAACTCCAGTGCCAGTAAGGCGCCTTCGCAGGGGCTAAGGCTTAAATTCCAGGGCATTTGAGAGAAGCCAGCCACAAAAAGCAAGGCTGGCACAAACCAACGCATTTCCCTCCAGAGGTGCTTAAAGCCAAGGGCAGGCAACCCCTGCCAGTACAGCCGTTCTTTCCACTTGTCTGAAAGTTTTGCCGACCACTTAGGCTGCCGGGCCCTGAGCTGTACCGCTGCTACTTCGTCCAGCGGGTTCCCGGCTTCCATAAGAGTTGCAATTTCCTGGCTCAGCTGGTCCCGGCGGGCGGAGCGCCCCAGGGACAAGTATTCATTGAGTGCAGTATGCAACTGATGTTCTTCAAATGCTGCGCTGCCGGCTGGTGGAGCATAGCGGCGGAGTACGTCATTGAGTTCGGTCCTGAGGGCGCGCAGCAGGGTGGGGTGCTCCGTTTCCAGCCACTGCGTAAGTTGTAAGCGGGCGTTATCCGGGATGCTTCCCTCTACAAACCACGGTAGCCTGCAGAGTTCCTGTATGTTGGTGTAGGTAAGCAATGAGGCTTCTGCTGTAGACAGGTAGCGCCCCAGGTAAAGTGTCAGGTGCCAGTGCAAAGTTGGGAAAAGCGCACAGGCAGCAATCCATTGCAGTATCGGCTGGGGATAGTGGTGCTTCAGGGTATCGAGCAGCGGCCCTTCCAATTGAACCGGCGGGCGTAATCGTCCTGCCAGCCGGTTTTGCCAAACCTCAGCTGTGGGAACTTCGTCATTTTCCAGGGCCTCCAAAAGAATTTCCAGGCTTTCCAGTTCCAGCGGTAGGACGGTGAAGCGCTGGCCAAGGCGGCGCTCCTGCCGGCCCCATTTGTCGTGCGGCTTTGGAGTGAAGAGCGCCCGCTTTTTCCAGCCTTCCAGTACGATACTCCAGGGGGCGAGCTTGCCCGTCATCGGGTTCAGCATAGACTGCCCCTGCCCAATGATGAAGAGCCTTGCAGACCCAAACTGCTGTTGCAAGTCGGTAAGGGTGATGCCTTCGGGGTATTGCTTGTTGTAGCATATTCTGGGATCCCCATCGTAGAAGAAGCGTTCTGCCAGAACCTCGTTTGCCCGGAAAGTACGGAAGATGTAATCAAACAGCCTTGCTCTGTGGTTGCGGGCAGATTGCTGGTCAATGAGCAGCAAATACTCCGGCGGGCGGGTTTGCTGCCGGTATTGAAAGTCCGCCATGCCTGCTTTCTGGATGGTGGCCCGAATTGTACCGGGCACATCGAGTTGATAGGCACCGCCCCGTGTCCGCTGCCGCAGGCGGTTCAGGAGCCGCTGGAACGCCGGCCCAAATTGCAAGTGCTCTACCTCTGGGATGCGAATATGCCATACATAGGGCGGCTTGTCACTGTCCAGGGCTATTCGCTCACTTTGCCGGCGCCTGAACCGGTAGAGCAACAGTGCCACCAGAAAGGCATAGGCCAAAATGTAACCGCCCAGGCGAATGAGGTCTTCATATCGTGCCAGCAACTGCTGCAGCTTGCTTGGGGCTTCTATGCTGTAGGCAAACAGGTCATGGTCGAAAGGAGGACTGACGGTGCTCCATCCCGAGCGGGCGACAGTAGTGGTGGGCTCTGATTTAGGATTAGTAGGTTTTTTAGGCTCTTTTTTATCAGGAGTTGGTGGCGTAACGGCATAGCCTTCTATGACCGGCCGGAAATTGACCAGTAGTTCGAGGTCCCCGTTTAGGTAGCGGATAAGAATAGAGTCTTGTCCGCTCACCGAGTCGCGGGCGATGTATTCCAGGCAGTTGCGGTCGAGCATAAAGCTGCCCAGTGCCTGTCCCTTCCGTCCTGCGTAGACGACCTCAAAGGTGTCAATGCTTCCAATGTGTTCCTGAAGAATGGAGTCTGGGACACAACTATTGGCAGATGCTCCGGCATTGACGGTGAAGGTGCGCTCATACGGCCGCGTACGCTCCTTTAGGTAGTGCAGCCCGATAACGATAATCGGAGGCACAATCAAGAGGAAGGCCAATGCCACGAGAAGCCATTGCAGCTTTCGGGGGCGCCGTTGGAGCAGCGGGATAGCCTCTGCTGTATCCTGGGTTTGGTCAATCGCATGGAAATAGGCTTCCGTCCGGTCCCGGGCCTGTTGAAAAAGCCGGTAAAATTGATCTTGTTGCTGTGAGGTTTGCACAAAGAGAGGGCTAAGGGCGTACATCAATTCCTCAGCGGGCATGCCATCGGGCAACTGATGCAGCAATTCCTGCACCCGAAGGTACTGTCCGGTCCCGATTTGGTACCCTTCTGTCTCCAGGGCCTGTATCAGGTCGGCAACCAGGCGATATGTGAATCCCCTCTCCATGCTTATGCTTGATCAATCATGCGGTACAATTGGTCCAGGTCATCCTTGTTTTTGGCCAGCACACAGTAAGAGAGCTTCAGGTCGGCACGGGCTTTTTCTGAAAGGCTGCCCGGGTCGCTGAGCTGCCGGACTTCGAAGCCTAGTTTATGCAGCAGTGCCGACCACTGTATCAGTTCTGCTGTAGCAGGGTCTTTCCGCAATTTGACCGATGTGCGCGAGCGGATGTGCTCAAAGTGGTCAATAATAGCCTGCAGCTTGACTTCACCCTCCGAGCCCTGATACCCTTCGACCTTTCGCTGGAGAATGTGGAGCAATTCCTGGGCCGTAGGAAAGTCGATGTGGTAAAAGGCGACCCGGCGCAGGAAGGGTTCCGGCAGGTTTTTCTCCGAATTGGAGGTCATGATGATGATAGGGCGGTTGTCTTTGCTCGTGGCATAACTTTTATCGATCTCCGGCACATCGAATTCCAGGCGTTCCAGGGCGGCGAGTATGTCGTTGGGCAGGTCGCGCGGTGCCTTGTCTATCTCGTCGATTAGCACGAGGCGGCGTTGTTCGCTCCGGATGGCTGCACCCAATGCTTGGTACCGAACATACCGGCGTTCGATTTCATCAGGGCTTAGTGCTTCGGATTGGGTTTGGCTGTGCTGAAAATGCCCCAGGGCATCATACCGGTAGAACAGATCTTTGGCGGAGGAGGTGGTCTGTGCATTGAACACCAAAACTTCTCCCAGGGAAAAGTAGTGTGCGATGTGATAGGCCAGTTGGGTCTTGCCCGTGCCTGGCTCTCCGGTGAGCAGTAGTGGGAGCCCCAGGTTGAGCGCCACATTGACTGCACTGACCAGTCCGGGTGCAGGCAGGTATAAAGCCGGGTCGTTGATCCGTTCGTTAAGGGTTATGGGCGGTAGTGCCTTTTGCCCTTCCGAACCGTAAAGATGGAAACTCATAGCCTATTCGTTTGCAATGTTATAAATCAGAGCCTGAAGCTCTTCGATATCTTTCATGTTGAACTGCTGCTTGTCTCGAAACAGCAGCTGGTCTTCTTCCCTTAGCCCGGCTACCATGGCATCGATTACCGATTGTACCTGATTGGGGTTGCGTTCCCCAAGGTCCATCAGCCAGGCGCTCAGGTCGCCGTCTTCAACGGGCAGCAGAGGCGTGAGCAGGGTGGTCTCATGGCGGACGGTCAGCTCGCTCAGGGCGGTGAGTATGGACTTCTGTTCACTTTTAAGCCCGCCGAGGTGCTGTCCATCGACATAAAACACGAAGAAGAATAAGAATTTTGGGACCTGTTTATTCGGATTTTTAAAGGTCTTGATCATCCATTCCAGGTACTCGGGCAGGAAGCTGCTCCATTTGCGTTCGTGCAACTCGAAAACGACGGCCACGTAGTCATAGGGCAGATTAGGCACTCCGGTCTCGATGAAAGTATCAAACGACTGCGTGTCTGCAAAGCGAAAGCGTTCCTGTACATAGGCTTTGAAGCGCTGCTGGCTTTTGCGGGTATTACGGCCGAGCGGGAGGTCCTGAATGCGGAGGCGCCCACTATCTTCCTGGGTGAGGATGTGGAGGGCATCGCTTTCTCCGTCGAGCTCTTCCACCAAAAGCTCGTACACCATACGCTCTGCAAAACTGGGCGGCATCTGCGTGGGGCAGCCGGTGATGAAGTAAAACTGAAAGTGCTCTTCTTCCTTTTCGTCAAAGGCATTCCAGAATTTGTCCACCATCTGATGACGGTCGCAATTCACGAGGTGAAGCAGCCCGATTTCCTCTTCCTCATCCATATTGAGCTGACGGATAGCCTCAGCCAGCCGTTCCTTTTGATCTGCAACGGGCAGGCCATGAGCAGCGCTGAGTTTGCCTTTGAGATCAGAGATTTGCCCTTCCAGCTGTGTGATTTCTTCCGTGATGGCAAACTTAGCGTTTGGGTCAATAGTGCGCCCCAGCTCACTTTTCATGAAGTTGAGCTTCCGGACCAGCAAATCCAGCTGGCCCTCGAAACCTTCGATTTCTTCAGGGCTGTAACGCATGCAGGGTTTTTAGTGTTTGTATGGTGCCGCTTTGTATCGCCCCTTGGTTGGAGCAATTACTTTTCAAATGTAAGGAAAAATAAATTGTGAGCTCCTGTTCTAAATTTCTAATGGTCTCTAAGCCCGAAAAGGAAGCCCGCTAATCAGAATCAGGCTTAGCGGATCAGTGTTACATCACCACGCAATGTGACAGGAGCTCCCGTACTGGCATTAGGACGGATTTGAATTTGGTAGTAATAGACTTCTGAAGGCTGCGGCTTAGATTGATAAGTGCCATCCCAGCTGTTTTCTCCCGGGGAAGACTTGAAGACGAGCTGTCCCCATCGGTTGTAGATTTCAAATTGTTCCAATTGGTACTGATCTGTATTTGTAAGGGGGGCGAAAGTGTCATTTTGCCCATCTCCATTAGGAGTGAAGGTGTTGGGTACAGCAAATTTGAACATACCTGATGGGACCTCTATTGGCCATTCCCACACACAGCCCAGGGTATCCTCTAATAACAGAATGTAGGTGCCGCTGTCGAGGTTGGACCGCTCCAGATCCTCAGCGCCATCTTCCCAGCTGAAATTGAGGGTGCTATCGCTGAGTATAGGATGAACACTGCCGGTGCCCCCACCAAAATCGGGAAGGACTTCAACTTCAGGCACAGCAGGCTCAGCGAAGGCCAGTGTGATCTGTAGAATACTGTCACAGCCTTCGGCTGACATTAGGGGAACTTCGTATTGTCCCGGATCTTGAAAAGTATTTCCTGCGATATTGAGGGGTTGCCCGGCGCAAAGTAGGGTGTCAATCGATGTAGCCTGAGGAAAAGCTTCCTGTACCTCCAGGACGGTGGTAGAGTCGCAGCCCTCTGTAGAGATCAGTTCGCAGAAGTAAGTCCCCGGAGTAGTCACCAAAGTATTGCAAAAAATCAAACTGTCGCCAGTGCACAGTGTTGCCTGTTCCGTGATTTCGTAAGACTCCAGGAGTTGAAAATCCAGTAGCAGGATACTGTCACAACCGTTGGCTCCGGGCGCGCTGAAAGTATAAACTCCGGGTTCCGTGAGCACACTGTCCTGAAAAACAAAAGACTCACCCGGGCAGGCAAAGGCCTCTAATTGGGTAATGGGCTGATTGAGAACCGTCACTACTAATTGACTCAGGCTATCGCACCCATTAATGGCGGTTAGCGTATCGGTGAACGTACCGGAAGTGCTAATAAGATAGCTGCCAAAAACCAGCGTATCACCCGGGCATATTTCTGCGACGGCGGACGTAACCGGGGCTTCGAGAAAAGTCAGGGATACCTCTACAAGTGAGTCACAACTGTTGGCCGATGCGCCGGCAATTAGAGCGGTGCCTTCCGGGAAATCAGTATCAAAGGTGGTATTGCCGATGGAAATAGATTCATTAGAGCAATAAGTACCTGAAAAGTTGCCAACTCCAAGAGGTAGGAAATTAATATTTACGGAAATAATGGAATCACACCCAATGGCACTGCTGTCCACTAAAACCACCTCTCCGGAAGGGTGGTCAACCGTAAAAACCTGGTCTTGGAGAACGAGGCTGTCATTGGCACAGCGTGTTGCGTTCAGATCGGCAAAGCTTTCCGGACAAATCACGGTCTTGCATGCTGCAAAGGGTGAACTTACCGGATGGTTATTGGTGGCTATTGCTGTCACCTGTTCTCCGCCAAACAGTGGGAAAGGGAAGGAACCGAGGTCCCATTCACCGTTATCATCTGCTATGACTTCACCCAGGAATATGCTCCCCTGGCAGCCAGCCGTAGGGCAACTTGTCGTGTCGTTCATGAGAACCTCTACGGTGTCACCCGGTAAGCTCGTACCGGATATATGGAAAATATCGGCTTCCTGGATCACCGGTGGGGCTTTCTGGAAATTAGGAGATTCTAAAAACACTATGCCATTTTCATTGCAAAAGAAACGATTGCGCCGCATACTCACTCTCACACCGTCATCTTCCAGAAAAACAGCTGTGCCATCACTGTGGGCAATGATATTTCCACGATCGGCATCGGGCCCGCCAATCGTAATCTGCTCAGAATATAGTTCTGAATTTGGAGCGCCCGGAAAAGTAGAGTGGTAAATCCAAACCCCAGACTGGTTTGGCATAGCTGTTTCAAGAATCGGGTGCCAACCAATCGTGTTGCCGGCGATGACAGCTCCAAATACTATCGTATCAGTGGTATTGTTGTTTTCATTGGCACCGGAGTAAATGGCCGCAGTACTGCAATTTCCAATAATATTGCCTTCACCCAGGGCGCGCGATCCGCCGATGGTCAGGTCTGTAGTAGTATGGGGAAGATTACTGTATGAGCCAATTGCAATGCCTCTGTTTCCTGTTGTTTGCATCTCGCCTTCCGGCGTACAGCCCAGATAGTTGCTCTGAATAGTATGTTGGTGGCCTGCTACCTGGATATGGGTTCCGTTGTTGAAGAACACATTAGGCTTGCCCGGCAGTCCAATTTGAGCAGATTCAGAATCCCGCTCCAGGCTTAATCCAAAAGAAGAGAAGTTCCGTATATCCAGGCCGTAAACTTTCTGCTGCTTGTTGAACAGGCGCAAACCGCCACCAGGAAGGATGTTTTCTAAAACCATCCCCGCACTGCCGTCAATAATGATTTCTCCGACCTCGTACTGATCTGTTGCATCAATAACCGTAGCGGTGTCCAACACTGGAGGAAGGTTGTACTTTGGGGAAATGACATTTTGGGCATTGGGTATCAGCTGGAATCGTATGGTATCAGGGCCGGGGTGTTGATTTGCACAGATGATTGCACCGGCAAAACTTCTGGAGTAACGGTCTCCCCGTGTATTGATCACATGCGTACCGGGAATGCCAGGGTCTGGATCAAGGAACTCGTGAGGCCCTATATCAGGAGTGCCATCAATAACCCTGGGCAGCCCTCCAAGGTCAGTCTCCAGGTCATCGGGTAAGTTAGCAGCACTACCCTGATCAACCGATGGCGCACATAAGGGAACCCGGAAATCTTCTTCCAGCGGGTCAATAAAATAAGGATTCTGATTATAGATGCAGCCGTTACAATCTGTGCCTGGTGGGCAGTCCGTCACGTCTAGCATGCAATGATTGAAAGTAGCCGTTGCGCTGGCGGCAGGCTCATTGAAAAATGAAAACCAGAAAATGGAATTATTGACCGTGTATTGCCCGTCAAAGAGTGTACCCTGGGCAGAAGGATGGCCCCAGAAGGCACAATGATAAAAAGTAGCTTTTGCACCAGATACGGCCGCTCCAAACTCAGACTGGTTTTGGCTAAAGTAGCACTGGGTAAAGGTCGCTTGCTGTACGCCCGCAACTGCACCTCCTCCGCTAGCGCTTGTGTTACTGGCCCGGTTGCTCACAAAGCCACAGTTGAGCCAGTCCATTTGTACGTTGGGGTCTATAGCGTAGGCTGCTCCTCCGCATCGATCTGAAAAGGCGTAGGCACGGTTTTGATGGAAACGACAATGGCTGGCTTTCCATTTAGTTCCGGACCAAGCTGCCAGACCACCTCCGTATCGTGCCGTATTATGGTGTACTTGCAGGCCATACGCCTGTACTTCTGCGTTGACCACAAGGATTCCTGCTGCACTTTGTTCGACCAGATTGTTGGTATTGGCATTGTTGACAGCATGGGCTATACTTAGTCCGTCCAGTGTTACGGGGGCGTTGGTGTTTTCGATGGTCAGGATTCGATAGCTGTTATCCAGGGAGTCGCCTTCCAGGCCAATGTCTCCACTTAATAGCGTAATGAAATTTGCAGGGTCCCTCTCCAGGAGTGTGGTTTCGTTGCCCTGAAAGCCGCCGTAGAGCGCCAGCGGCTTTTCAATATGGAAACTGACAGACCGGTCACCATCAAACGCAGGCTTGTACGTTCCCTGTGCTATCCATAAGGTATCCCCAGGGCTAGCAGCAGCGATGGCATTTTCCAGCCTTTGGTAAGCATCGTTCCAGGATGAACCGTCATTATTGCCGGTGGCATCGGCATCAACGTAGCTAACGGTACCATTGGATGGAGAAGAAAAGCAGAAATGGGTCAGTAAGATCGAAAAGTGGAAAAAGTAGGAAATAGGCATCGAAAAACAATTTAGCGCAGTCGTAATGGATGATTTAGCTATTGAGATTCCTTTCCGATGAGGTGTAAAATAGGCCAATTAAATGGAAAAAGAAAACACCCTGATTGAATTGAATCCAACCAGGGCGATGGCTTAATCATTGTTTTTGCACGTTAAGCGTTGCAGCAGGTACACCATCCGCACGGAGATGCACGAAATAATGTCCTTTAGGAAGCTGTTGTGCAGGGATGGTAGTGGTGTGTTCACCGGCTGTCCACTGCCCGGCATCATGCTGCAGTACGATCTGCCCAAGTGCGTTCAGGACTTCAACCTGTATACGCGCCGGGGTATCGGTATGGCCGGTAATGCTCAGCATGTTTGAGAATGGATTGGGCTGCGCTTTGGCTTCAAAACCCGCAACCAGCGATACGTCAGCCGTACTGACCGGTGCACATTCCTGCTGGGTGGGGCCGTAACCTTCCACCAGCGAAGTAGCACCGTCGACTTCGAAAGGCCAGATGTCTTGCTCTACGATCGTACGGTCAGGGGCAACGAGGATAACAGTAGGGAAAGCCACAGGGCTGAATTGGTCAACGACAGCGCTGGCGCCTCCGTCCAGCCCACTGATAACCGGGAAACCGCCGGCCGCGCCGCAGTCATTCTCAAAGGCTTCTGTCTGCGCTAAAGTGCCATCGGCTTCCAGCCCAATGACAACGAGGTTGCCGGAGTTGCAGCCAAAGTTTTCGTACACTTCCTTCACTGCCGGAGCAGTAGAACAGCAAGGGCCGCACCAGTAGGCATAAAGCTTGATCATGACATATTTGCCTTCATCCAGCATATCGTATAAATGGTGTTCCTCTCCGTGGATATCCGTGAGGGTGAAATCAGGCGCTTCCGTGATGGACACCTGGGCAAAAGCCAGCTGAAAGCTGAGACAAAGGGCAAAAAGGGTAAAAAATTGCTTCATGAAGCTGAGGTTTATGAGTTTAAAAATAAGATCGAATGTAGCACCGGGCAGCCAATAACCGACCGTATTCTGCCAAAATGCCTGCCAGGAGACCTGTTTTCCCTTACCGGGCCAGGGTGACGTCCCCTTTTAGCAAATCAGTGGTGCCATCAAAGTATTCCACCTCTACCACATAAGCAAACACCCCCGGATTGAGGTATTGGTTGCGAAAGAGCCCGTCCCAGCCTTCTGCCGGTACATTGGGCTGGAAGTTCTGGTTTTGGAAGACCTGCTCGCCCCAACGATTGAAAATCTGCATGGAGCGGATATTGGTGATGGTGCCCTGCCCGGCATAAACCGTAAACCAGTCATTGTTGCCATCGCCATTTGGGGAAAAGGCTGTCGGGATGTAAACTGGGATGTCTTTTTTGACGATAATACGGATACTTGCCTGGTCCCGGCAGCCATTCGCGTTGGTGGCGGTTACCTGATATACGGTGGAAAGCCTTGGGCTTGCCATTGGGCTTAGGCAGTCGTAACAGTCGAGTCCGGGATTAGGGGACCAGGTGATGTTCGTCAGCTCACCCAGTGGGTAGTTGGATTGAAGTTGGATCGCCTGGCTTTCGCCGTAGTTGATTTCTGCAGTTTCCGGAGCCATTAATACCACCAGGGAATCCGGCTGTACGATCGACGTGGTAAGTACCGCTTCGCACCCGTTGACATCCTGAACGATCAGGGTGTAGGTGCCGGGTGCCTGAACAAGGAAGCTTGGCGTGTTTTCATAAGTGTCTCCGCCATTGATAGAGTACACATAGGGCGGCGCTCCACCGGTTATATTTTCAAAGCTGATTTGCCCGGAATCTCCAAAACACAATGGTTGAATGGTAGTAGAGGTGGCTTCCGGTATATCCTGACTGACTTCTACATCATCGGTGGCTGTACACCCATTTTCTGTATTCGTCACCAGCAAGGTGTAGGTGCCTGGTGCATCAATGGCAGGATTGAGGGTAGTATTATCATCCAGAATTGCCCCATCCGTACTGCTCCAGCTGTAGCTGAATGTCGGCCCGGCAGAGGAATTGCTGCCATCCAGTTGGCGAAGCTCCGGGAAGCAGGGGATGATAAAGTCGGTGCCTGCGGCAGCTATTGGAGGCGTTATATCCTGCGTAACGGCTACGCTGGCGGCTGAAGAACAACCGTTATTCGGATTGGTAATAGTCAGGCTGTAAGTACCAGGTTGAGCTACCACCGGTTCGAGCCCATCCTGTCCGGATAGAAACCCGCCTGCAGGCCCATTCCAAACCAGGTCATACCCTGTGCCGGCGTTGCTGACGTCCCCGCTGAGCGGAACGCTGTTCTGATCACAGTTCAGAACGGTCGGTGGTGCAAGGCTCACTTCAGGGGACAAGGTGTCTATGGGTACGGTCACGCTGCTGGTGGTGGTACAAAAGTTCTGCAGGTTCGTGACTTCCAATGTGTACTCCCCTGCGGCTCCGGCTTCCGGCTGCAGCCCATCCGCGCCGCTTAGCAACAGTCCGGTGCCCGTGGTCCAGGCGTAGGCAAAGGTATTGCCAGTGCTGCTGCCGGTAGCATCAAGAAGGATGCTGCTGATGTTGCAGTTAAGGGTGTCGGCGGCGGCAATTTGAGCAGTGGGTGCAAGGGTATCCTGAGAGACGACAACGCTTTCGTTGGCAGTGCAGCCATTGGTCAGGTTCTCAATGAACAGGGTATAGGTGCCGGGCGCATTTGCCGTAGCTTCAGGCTGATCCGTTTGTCCGCTCAATTGGCCATCGTCCGTGCTCCAGCTCAAGCTAAAGCCGGTACCCGAATCCGATCCATTGCCGGCCAGGGGGACACTACTGACTGCACAGTTCAGGGTATCCGGCTGGGCTATGCTGACCACAGGCGATAGGGTGTCCGTCGTCACGGTATAGCTCTGGGTGGCCGTGCAGGCATTGCCTGGATTGGTGACCAACACCTGGTAAGTACCGGCGGCCGTCACTTCAACAGCATTACTGTCTGCGGGGCTGTTGAGGAGCCCCCCGTTGGCAGCAGTCCAGCTGTAAGTCCAGGTAGGATTGCTTCCGGTTGCTGCATTCAGCCAGGATTGAGGGGCTGTGCAGGTCAGTGGAGCAGGCGCAAGGGAGGCGAGGGTAGGGGCAATCGTGTCCTGCAAAACCAACAGGCTGTCGATGGTCTGACAGCCGTTATTCTCATTGGTAGCGGTGAAGTAGTACCAGCCCGGTGTTCCTGCCGTGGCATTCAGGCTGTTGGCACCGGAGAGGATTTGCCCGTCAACGGAGGTCCACTGGTAGGCTGGGGCAGCGGTGGTGCTGACATTACTATTGAGGGCAATGGTTGGTGTACCGCAATCCAAGGTATCTGCAGGTATCAGGGTCACTGTGGGTTGCAGGGTGTCCTGTTGAACTGATATTGCGGCCATGTTCCGGCAGAAGTTGTCCGTGTTTTGTATTTCGAGCGTGTAGGTCCCTGGCATTTCCACTTCAGCGAGCAAGGTGTCATTGATGCTGCTGCCATCTGCTGCCTGCCAGGTAATGTTCCATCCGGGAGCCTGGTCAGAGGCGGAGCCGTTAAGCAGGACGGAGGTTCGGGTACAGGTGAGCACGGCAGTTGGCGCAATGGTGATGTTGGGCAAGGTGATGTCTTGCAGTACGGTCCGGGATAGGGTATTGGTACAGCCATTGGTTGGGGTAAGTACTGTTGCCTGATAAGTGCCGGGCTGATCAATGGTTGGCGCAGGGGTGTCTGCACCACTGAGGAGGTTGCCATCAGAGGTGCTCCAGGTCCACTGAGCAGCAGGAGCCGGAGTACTGCCATTTAGGGTCAGTACGGTATCCCGACAGTTGAGTACCCCGGTCGGGCTTAGCGCTAAAGCTGGTGACAAGGTGTCTATGGCTACAGCAACGCTGGCATTTACGGTACAGTCATTGTTCAGGTCGGTAACGACAAGTTCGTATACGCCAGGTGCATCGACGACAGGCTGTAATCCGTTTTGTCCGGACAGGATACTCCCGTTCATTGTGGACCATTGCAGGCTAAGGTTGTTATTGGAATTGCTCAGCGCAGCATTCAGGGTAACCTGTGACCGTGCGCAGGTCAGGGTATCAGCCAGCTCAATCGCCGCAACGGGCAGGTTGGTATCCTGGAACACTTCGGCGGTATCGGTTGCCGTACAGCCGTTGTCAAGGTCCTCGACTTCCAGCACGTAAGGGCCTGCTGCCGTAACTTCTGCGGTGGGGTTGTCAGAAACAAACATGACCCCGCTGTTGAGGGCCGTCCACTCGTACCTGAAGTTGCCGTTGGTGCTGGAACCACTGCCATTTAAGGTGACGAGGCTGTCCACGCAGTTCAGGGTGTCAGGCATAGCAAGTGTAGCCAGAGGAGCCTCAAAGTCTTCAGTAAGCGTCACGCTGTCGGATGACTGGCAGCCATTCACAGTATCTGTAACAACGAGCTGGAAGGTGCCACCTGTTTCTACTAACGGCATAGGCGTGGTAGTGTCCCCGGCAATCGGGCTGCTGCCGGACCAGTCATAGGTGAAGCGGTTGCCGGCTGAGGTGTTGCTGCTGCCTAGTTGCAGGGCAGGCTGATAGCAGTTGAGGGTGTCATCCGGGCCTGCAGCGGCGATGGGCGACAGGGTGTCGACCGGCACAAAAACGGTGGCGGTGCTGCTGCAACCATTTAGGCTGTTAGCAACCTGCAAGGTGTAGGTGCCGCTGGCATTGACCTCCGGGCTTAAGGATTGTGTGCCACTCAGGATCACTCCGTCCGTGCTGGACCAGTTGTAAGCCATGTTTGGTCCTGTGCTGGTACCCTCAGCAGAAAGCATTACCGTAGGGTCGGCACAGGTGATCGTTGCGGGCGACATGATACTGACCAAAGGCGCGGTAGTGTCCTGTGCCACGGAGATACTGGTGGTGTAGGAGCACTGGTTCTGCGTATTCAGTATTTCAAGCACGTAGGTGCCCGGCTCATTTACGACAGGGGTATAGGTTTCTGAGCCGGTAAGGATTTGACCGTCGCTGGTGCTCCATTGCAGGTCAAAAATCTGGCCCGAGCTGCTTCCCGTACCGTCCAGCGTCAGCATGGTGTTTGCGCAGGTGAGCGTATCGGTGTCCTCAATCGAGGCAACGGGGCGGAGTGTATCCTGCAAAACGAGGACGGAGGCAATTGCCGAGCAGTCGTTGAGGGTATCCAGAATTTCCAGCGTATAGGTGCCCGGCTCCGTAACCGTAGCGGTCAGCTGGCTGGCATTGGTGATTGGGTGCCCATCAGTGCTACTCCAGGCGACAGTAAAGCCATTACCTCCTGCTGTCGCCCCGTTCCCAATAAGGTCAAGGCTTGAGGTTGCACAGTCCAGGGTATCTGGCAAGGCGATGCTTACGGAGGGTACATTCCCATCGTTGACAATCAGGACGGTATCTGTGCCTGTACACTGGGTAGCGGTATCGAGCACAGTCAGTATGTATAAGCCGGGCCCTCCGGCCGTTGGTGTCAGGGTTTGTCCACCGCTCAGCAGGCTGCCGTTTGAAGTCGACCATATGGGGACATAACCCGCCGGGAGGCCGGTGCCCGATCCGTCCAGGCTAACGGAGGTCGTGCCGCAATCCAGGTTTTGATCCGGGCCAGCGTCGGCTACCGGCATGCTCAGTTGCTGAATGACCACTACAGAGTCGGTGGTGATGCAATTGGTAAGCGTATCTGAAACCGAAAAATAATAGGTGCCAGGCGCTCCGGCGGTAGCCACTAGCGTATCCGCTCCGGACAGTAGCAGCCCATCAGTAGTCGTCCAGTCATAGATGAAGTCAGTTGATTGCTCAGAACCGCTGGCATCCAGCGTGACGGATTCGATGGCGCAGTTTAGGGTATCCGTGACAATGATATCGACTGCAGGGCCGGGCGCGCTGGCTGCAACGGTAACATCTGCTATGCTAAAACAGCCCGTCTCCTCATTCGTAACGAGCAGGACATAGTTGCCGGGGGCATCCACTGTAGGCGTCAGGGTATTAGCCCCTGAGACGATATTCCCATCATTGGTTTGCCAGCTGTACTCGATTTGCTGTCCGGTATCTGATCCAGCGCCGGTCAGGGTGACCTGGCTGGTATTGCAGCCCAGCTCCCCCAATGCACTGGCGGCTGCTACCGGCGGGTCGGTTTCATCCTCTACTTCTACGGTGACCTGAGACATGCAGTTGGTGTTGGTATTGACGACTGTGAGCGTGTACAGCCCAGGTTGGCTTACGACCGGGGTCAGGGTTTGGGCACCGCTAACGATGAGGCCGTCGCTAGTGATCCATTGGTAGGAAAACTGAGGTCCGATATAAGGACCTAAGCCATTGAGCGCAACGACCGGGTTGTTACAGGTAATATCACCGCCTGTGGCTGTGGCAACCGGAATATCGATGTTAGGCTGCAGGGTTACACTTTCCTGTTCGGTACAAACAACCTGCCCGTCATTGTAGGTAATTGTAAGTGTGTAGGTGCCTGGCGCGCCTGCCAGGACAGTGGGCTGGTTTGGAGCAGATAGCAGAAGCCCGTTTGGCGTAGACCACTGATAGGTAATAAACCCGCCGGAAGAGGAGGCACTCCCATCCAGTAAAACTTCGCCACCGGCGCAGGGCGCGAAAACTGGTGCATTGATATTTACCTCCAAAGGATCGACATTGACCACGACCTCGTCGGTTTCCTCGCAACCGCCATTAGGGTCGGTGAGGGTAAGGATGTAAGTGCCCGCGCCCATCACCGTTGGGGTGAGCGTATTGCCACCGGAAATAATAGTGCCTCCATTAGGCGAGGACCAAGAGTAGGTATAGGGGCCTACAGCGGTGCCGGTGCCATCCAGCGTAAGTTGCGCAGAGGCACAAGGTACGATGACATCCGCTCCTGCATTGGTGGTAATGGGGGGAGGGAGGATAGGGCAGACCGACTGAGTGTTAAAGGCAGCCCCGGTAGAGGCCGTGTAGCCCCAGTAAGCCAGGGTATTGCCACCAAAACACTGATTGATAATATCAAAAGAGCCTGACATGATGGTATTCCCATCGAAGATTACTGTGTACTGATTGCCAACCGGGTTCCACGAAAAGGTAATGGTATGGTTTTGCCCGTCTTCTATATTGGGCAAGGCTACCGGCCCGTTTTGCTGATTGTTGAGGTCACCATTGATAGAAATTGCAGAGTGGTCCGGAGCAATATCTGATTGAATTGCCCCATTATCCCAAGTATCAAATTCCACGATAAATGAGTTGGCGATGCCCTGTGCGCCCATGCCACCACCTGAGACTCCGCAAATGGTAGGCCCGCCTGTTTGGTAGATCAGGCAAATGCCATCTGCTCCGCTGCCATCCACGACTCCGAAATTGGCAGACATATTGTGGGTGAACGGTTGGCTGAAGTCAACTGGGGTATTCAGCCAGGCGCAGCCTTGCTGATTAGTGGTATTGGCAGTGAGCTGAATGCAGTCGCCCTGCTGTACAGCCGTGCCCGAAAGCAGGAATTCTCCATTGCAGGGAATTTGTCCATACATGGCGAAGGCCATCAGCAGAAAGGAAGGCAGTAAAAGTGTTCTCATCGTAGTATTTGCTATTTCTTAACAGGGTGCTGCGGGCGGTTGACGCAACTTTAGTTTATTGAGCTACATGCAGAGGGCTCGTTAGGCAAAATTGGATAGGGAGAATGAAGGGAGCAAGGATACAACCTTTACAAAAGTACAAAAAAGGAAGTAGAACTAAATGGATTTTTTTGTAAGCCACTAAACAACAAGAGCGGTAGCCCTGTCCGGGCCGCCGCTCTGTTCTTCCTGTACGTGTATGGGCTGTTTATTCCGATTTCACCCGCTGTACATTATCATCCGGCATACGGTCAATGAGGTAGTAGTTGGGGTCGAAGCCCGCCTCGTAAGGGCGTTCGTCCACCACAATTTTGACCGGTGTTTCCTTTTTCTGAATCAACAGGCGTTCCTGATGCAGCACCCTGCCACGCTCTTCGTCCTCTTCGGGCTCCGCAAATACAGCCACATCTATATAGTCGCGGATTGGGATTTCCGTTTCCGTGCCCAGAGAGTCTGCCCGGAACTTGGTGGCATAGGCCGTGAAGCTGACCTCGTACTTTCCATTGTCCAGCTCCCGGTAGGCAGGATCCTGCACCCGGTTGTCAAACAGGGTGATGGTCTCGAACATATCGGTGATGAGGTATTGCAGGGAGTCTGGTGTTTGCGCCTTGAAGGCATCCACTAAGTGATGGGCATTGGGATAAGGCGGCTGCCGGTAGGCAAAGGAGTCGATGACGCTGCGCAGAGCCGCATTTACCCGGTCTTCCCCGATCATTTCCTTCAGATAGTACATCACCGCACTGCCCTTACGGTAGTGGATGTAGCCCTGATTGGCGTAGACTTCGAGCAGGGGCTTTTCCCGTTCGGTTTCCCGGCCCCTTCCCCGCAGGTAACTGTCCACCTCGTACTTTAGAAATTTGTGGATGCGCTCTTGCCCGTAGGATTCCTCCATCACCATTAGAGCGGAGTACTGCGCCAGGGTTTCAGAAAGCAAGGTAGCGCCCTGCATGCCCGAACCAATCACCTGGTGCGCCCACCATTGGTGCGCCATTTCGTGCGCGACTACGTAATAGACCATGTCCACATCTTTCTGGCCTTCTTCGATTTCTGCAATGAAGCCAATGCCTTCAGAGTACGGCATGGTGCCAGGGAAAGCCTGTGCAAAACTGGCATAGCGCGGGAACTCAATGATCCGGGCCTGCTTGTGTCGGTAGGGCGAGAAGTTTTTAGAATAATATGCCAGGGAGTTGCGGATACTGCTGGCCATATTTTCCACATTGTACTCGTGCCCTTCCTGATAATAGACTTCCACATCTACGTCCTGCCACTTTTCCCGTTCCACTTCATAGTCCGCAGAAATGAAGGAATAAAAATTCATAGACGGGTGGTCAAGCTTATATTGGAAGTAAACCCGGTCGCCTTCTTCCCACTGGCGCACCAGGGAGCCCGGTGCGACTGCCGTTTGCCCTTTTGTAGTGCTGATCGTCGTTTCGGCGGTTACCCAGTCGGCATGAAGCCCGAGATAGTGGTGGCGGCAGACGTAGCCATCGGTGCACTCGCGTTGTAAGGGGGGCATCACTTCCTGCTCCGGCAGATCGTACTTTTTGCGGTACCGCTTTTCCGAGATTTCCCGGCTCTTTTGATAGCCAAAGCTGGGAGTGATCTCGGTATTGTTGAAAAAGGAACCGTTTGGTACGATGGAGGTATTGCTGACTTCATTCTCAAAGCCCCGGTGGTCGATCTTGCCGGTGTACTGCATGCCGATGGTGTCGCCAGGTTGCAGGGCGGGCTCAAAGGCATAGAACTGCATTTGGAAGTCGGCTTCTTCCCGCACGAGCCGGGCCCCTTCAATGGTGATTTCGGTTTCAAAGTCATCAATGAGGTTCACGACCATCGTGTCAATCGGCTGGCCGGAGTTGTTGGTAAGGCGCAGTTGGGCTTTCACGTCCAGATCGCGCGCTTCGGGGTAGAGGTCGATTTCGTACTTCGCATCCACGATGTGCGGCTGCGGTTGCTTTTCCAGGTAGGAAAAGGTCTTTTCGTATGCCGCACTTAACTTTCTGGAAGCCTTCGGCGTATCGTAATCATTCAGCATTTGGGTATTGTAAAAGACAAAGCCTGCGGTCAGTACCCAAAGCCCGAGTAAGCCAATCATCGGCCACCGGCTGTGGCGCAAGCCCGCAGCAGCAGCCTGCCAGCGATTTTTCCAAACCGTATCCTTACCACGCACCCAGAAGAAGACCGTCCCGCCAATCAGGAGCAAGCTGAACAGGAACCAGTAAAGGTTGAACCAGACAAGCCCGGGGATAAAAGGCCCAAAGCCATTCATATCGGAGTACGTGTAGCTGGGGGTAGCGCCAAAGCTGAGCATATTGCTGAAAACATCCAGCGGCAGCCATATGAAGGCATTCACAATCAGAAAAGCCACCACGGCAAAGTACGCCAGGTACTTATTGTTGATTAGTGTATGGAAAAGCATGGACAGCACGGCTACAAAGAAGAAGCCCAGCAGGTCCAGCACCATCAGCTCTTTGAGGTAGACCCCCAATTCGTAGTGGGTATAGCCCTTGATGGTCTGTGCGACTACTCCGGTCAGGATAGAAATCAGTTGTAGGGCCGCAATAATGCCCGTCATGGCTAGTATTTTGGAAATCACCGGCACCCAGTTCGGATAAGGCAGGCTGCCGTAGATTTCATCCGCCTTGGCATCCCGCTCCTTCCAGATCAGTGCGCCGGAGTAGAAAATCAGGATGGCGATAACCGATAAATACATAGAGCCCCGGATATTGTCGATGATTCGGTAGGTAACCGGATAGAGGTCCAGCCCGTACCCTCCATTGACAGAGGCGATGCCCGGGGCCATATTCAGGATGCCAAACAGCAGGATCACCAGGAAAGGCGCCCCTTTGATCACACCCATAAAGTCGAGGCGGGCCTGGCTCAGCATTTGACGGAAGTATACCCCAAAGCCCTGCTGCAAGGCCACTTTTGGAAGCGCTACCGATGTGGTGGAGGCTACTTCCTCCGCAGCATCCGCTTGTTTTTTCTTTTTCTTATTGCGCAGCGTGAAAGAGAAACGGGTGTAAGTCAGGAACCAGATCAGTGCGCCTGCGCCCAGCCATATCGCCCGGTTGAGCAGCATCATGGGGTGAGCGCCCAGAGCCATGGTATTCTTTTCGGCTACGGTCCAGTATTTCGTTATGATTTGAAAGGTGCTCAGGCCGAAGGGGTCCACGAGCATGGCAATGTATTCGCTGTCAAGATCGGAAGTTTGAGAGACCGCGATGCCATACCCCACCAGCACACCCAATGCTCCAATGAAAGAGCCGATAGTGCTCCGGGTCAGCGTGGCAATACCGAAAATAATCGCCCCGATGAGCAGGGTGTTGGGGATACCGAAAAGCAGCATGCCCCAGAGGTCGCCGCTTAGATTTAGCGGGCCGAGCTGTTCGGGGGCTACCCAGGGTGCAAAGCTGCCCAGGATGCCAGCCAGGGTCACGCCCAATAATGGGATCAGCGCAATGATACAAGCGCCCAGGTAGCGCCCCATCAGGTAGGGGAACTTGCGCAAAGGCGTGGAAAAGATGATCTGATGCGTATTGTTGTTGAAGTCCCGCAGTGCCGCGCCCTGCATAAAGGCGGTAGACATGAGCAGCATGATGATCGACATATTGCCGTACATGCCCTGCAACACAAAGGGCGCATTTTTATGCACGCTGCCGTAGGACTGCCCGATAGTGACGTTGTCGCTCGTGACTGCGAAGAATACGAGCAGGGTATTCAGCAGCAAAAACACCCAAACCATTGGCCGCTTCAGCCAGTAGCGAAGCTCAAATTGTAGTATATTGGTAAGCATAGGGTCGGGGTTTTAGTTGACACCAAAGATTTTTCCGAAAAAGACATCCTCCAGGCTGGGGTCAGCCGCCTCGAAGCCATCGCCCGGGGCCGCCTCGCTGTACACGTGGATGAGGGGTTGCCCGGCCACGAGTTTGGAGGAGATGACCTGATGCTCCGCTTTGTAGCGATCCAGTTCGGCTTTGGCGACCGACTTTTCCCAGACCTTGCCGCTCATTTCCGAAAGGGCAGCATCGGGCGCACCGGTGAAGAGCAGGTTGCCCTCATTGATGATCGCCATATTGGTGCACAGCTCTTTGACGTCCTGCACGATGTGGGTGGAGAGGATGACGATGACGTTCTCACCGATCTCCGAGAGCAGGTTGTAGAACCGGTTGCGCTCTCCGGGGTCCAGTCCGGCGGTAGGCTCATCCACGATGATCAGCTGGGGGCTGCCAATGAGGCACTGGGCAATGCCAAAGCGCTGCCGCATACCGCCGGAGTAGCTGCTTACGGCCTTTTTGCGGTGTTCGTATAAATTAACCCGGTGGAGCAGGGCTTCGACCAGTTCTTTGCGCTCGCTTTTGCTTTGCACGCCTTTCAGCATGGCGATGTGGTCGAGCATAGCCGTAGCGGAGACTTTGGGGTATACCCCGAATTCCTGCGGCAGGTAGCCCAGGATTTGGCGGGTCGCCTGTTTGTCTTTGAGAATGTCTAAATCGCCCAGGCGTACGCTGCCCTCGTCTGCATCTTGTAGGGTAGCGATGATGCGCATCAGAGTCGATTTGCCGGCGCCATTGGGCCCCAGGAGCCCAAACATGCCTTTAGGGATGGAAAAACTTACGCCTTTCAGGGCTTGAGTGCCGTTGGGGTAGGTTTTGCTCAGGTGTTCTATGGTTAGTTCCATTGCACGGGTTTTGTTCTGAGTGCAATGATAGCAACCGTATATCATTTGGTGTTAGTTGGTTGGACTAAGCCGGGTGAGGATTCGACGAAAGTTGTTTTGGGTTGGTTTTGATACAATCGTATGGAGGAGAGGAATTAACCTAAACTTAATTTACACACGAATAGGAAATGCACAACGGATTACACATGACGCGAAGTGGTTTTGGCGGAGCCCATACCGGTTCGGTCAGTATAGAAACCAAGGCTCCTCCTGGATAATTGAAAATGCTAAACGATAGTCTAAAGCCTGCCTACTTTATTTGTGATAAACTGCAGCTTCTCCTGTCAGCTCCCAATGCCCAAGCGCAATAGGTATATTGCCCATCGCATTGAGCCGGTCAAAGAAATCCATAGGTACAAAATCGTCAGCCTCAGGTTCCTGCAAACGGGCAAAGTCTGCCATTGCTGCTTCGACCAGGTATTTTCCCGTAATGTAACTGGTCCCATAACCCGGTTGGCGCAGGTACAGGTGCTGCTCAAAGATCAACAACTCTTTTTCCGTTTTCATCCAGCCTCTTGGGGTGTACTCAGAATGAATCTTCCCTGCTTCCTCCATCGTCATTTCATTGGCGTGTGCATAGAGGGAACCCAGGCCCCGGGCGGCACGCTGGGCAATCAGGATGTACACAATTTCTCTTACTCTTGGGTCATCATCGTACAGTCCGGCCTGCAGGAACATTTCCTCCACAGCCGTAGCGACACCTTCACTGCGGGAATCAAAGATGTTATACAGAAGGGCATCACGTCGAATTTCATTGGGATGAGGCTCATTATCCATACGGGCCAGTTCAAACCAGTGGTAAAAGTGGGAATAAAGGGGACGTGGATCATAGTGCGCCGTAATCCAGAAGAAGTGCCGGTCTTCCTCCGGGATGTACGCCCCCAGGTGTTCGCGGAGTGCAGGTTCAAAATATGCTTTGACCGTTACCATCTGATCCTGTTCTAAAAAGTGGAGTAAACTTTTCGCAGACCGCTCTGCCAGCTCGGCGTAAGCTTCGGGGCTGTTGGCCGCTGTCAGTTCCGGAAGGTCACGATTGCGATGCTCCTCCAGCTTTAGCGCGGACCAGGCCCGGGCAAGTTCCCGCTTCATGAGCATTACCTCGTCCTCCCAGGTCATGGGTACAAGATGAACATTTTGCAGATACCAGGTATAGTTGTCTTTTCCGATTCCTGAAGGGCCAGTCTTATTGCCGGCTTCAGCCTCCAGCCAACGGACGAGCTCATCTGTGGAGGCGATGGCAGCTTCTATGGTTTCCATCAACTCCTCGTCACCTTCCACGCCCGGTTGTTGCAGTATGGCTTTCAGGTCGCTGCTTTGGTTGCGGATATCCCGTATTCCGGCTATCCACAGATCACGGGCATTACCCGTCAGGTTGAGCTGAGCTTGTTTATTGAGGGGAGGGATGACTTTAAGGTCCTCAATAAGCCGCGCTCTTTCTGAAGTGCTCAGCGGAAACGCGTATGTCCATATTTCAGTCGTGTGATGATGTGTTGGCCCTTCGTGGGCAGGCACATCAGACCTGTAGGTCCAGAGTGATTTATAAAATGCAGGGTCTCTTGCCCAGGGGCGCAGGATGCGTTCATTGAAATCATAGCCATTCATTTCTGCCCAAACCAGCGCCCAGTCCACCCGCTGTGGAACCGTCCATCCACTGGTATCCATAGCCCAAAGCGCTTCCTGCAACTGCTCAAAAGCAGGCCGGCGGGCTTTGAATGTCTGAGTGGTATAATCTGGTGCCCCTTCGCGTAAAGGAGGCGTTTCAAAAGCACGCCATTCCTGGAATAAACTTTTAAGCGCCGCATAGCTCGCCGGAGTGGATTTGCTGGTATGCGCACTGCCCGGCTGGATGGAAAAGAGCAAAAAAGAAGATATTAATATGGACAGGAAACGGGAGGTGTTCATTCGTTTTTTGTAGCAATATACGAAAACGCCTAAACAGGAAGGAGGCTACAAGGCGGGAAAACAAGAGGGCAATGGCTGTTGTGCCTAAAGATGAATAGGGCTTTATTCGATGCAGGGGCATTTTACCTTTTCCTTTCAAATTAGGAAGCCTTAAAAAAGACTATACCGATAGCGCCTCCCGCAACCGCTTCGCCACCTCATTAGCGGCCGGTCAGATCGTCGTATTCTTCAGCGTTAAATCCAGGATTTGGGGAAGCGCTGTCCACAAGAGGCGACTTTGGCGCACTTCTGACCGCCGCCCCTTGCGTATCCGCTCCAAAAGGCTGTATCTTGCCCCTATGAAGTACCCCATTGGCATACAAAGCTTTCGCAAAATCCGCGAAGAGGGATATGTATATGTGGATAAGACTAAGCAAATTCACAATTTGGTATCTGTTGGGAAGTACTATTATTTTATTCGCCCGCGCCGCTTCGGCAAGTCGCTCCTGTTGTCTACATTGTACGAGTTGTATACCGGTCAGGAAGCGCTGTTCCGGGATTTATGGATACATGCGCACTGGGATTGGCAGGCAGCGCCCCGGCCAGTCATCTGGCTGAAGTTTGCCCAGATAGATTACAAAACGAAAGGGTTGGAGGCAGCGCTGTTGACCGAGGTCCATCGTATCGCGAAGGAGCTGGGGGCCAGCCTTTCTGAAGATACCCTGAAAAGCAGTTTTTCGGAATTGCTGTACGAGGTGGGGCGATCGCAGAAAGTTGTACTGCTCATAGATGAGTACGACAAACCCATCATTGATTTTCTGGACGACACGCCGCAAGCAGAAGCGAACCGGGATGTCCTGAAGAATTTTTACTCGGTGCTCAAAGATGCTGACCCCTATATCGAGTTTTTGTTCCTGACCGGGGTGTCCGCCTTCAGCAAAGTGAGTATTTTTTCGGACCTGAACAACCTGTCCAACATTACCCTTTCCCCTCAGGGCTACACCTTGCTGGGCATCACACAGGAAGAGCTGGACACGGTTTTTGAAACTCCCATGCAGGCCCACGACCGCAGCAAAGTGCGCGAGTGGTACAACGGCTACAGCTGGGGCGGGGAGGAGCGCCTGTACAACCCATTTTCCATCCTGCGTTTTTTACAGAGCGGGCAGTATCAGAACTACTGGTTTGAGACGGGCACACCGACGTTTCTGGTCAAAGAAATGCGCGACAAGCAGTTCTACGAGGTCTCAGGGATAGAAGCAGCAGTAAGCGACCTGAGCAACTTCGATTACCGTCACCTCAACCCTGTCAGTGTACTGTTTCAAACCGGCTACCTAACGATCCGTCACTACGAGCCAGAAGACTACCTGTACACATTGGATTACCCCAATAAAGAGGTCCGTTTTTCTCTGGAGCAGGTGCTGTTGGCTACTTATCTGGGGCATCCATCGGAGAGCCCGCTGCCCCGGATTGTCCATTTGAGGCGTGCTTTGCAGCAGAAAGACTTACCATCAGCCATTGACATCCTAAATGCGGCTTTCGCCGAAATCCCCTACGAGCACTGGCAAAAAGAGAATGAGCACTTTTACCACGCGCTCATCCATTTGATTTTCCGGTTGCTGGGCGTGTATGTCCGCTCCGAAGTCCACACGGCCCGCGGCCGCTGCGATGCCCTTGTGGAAACCGCTGACTACCTTTACGCCTTCGAGTTCAAGCTCGACCGGCCGGTGGCAGAAGCCCTGCAGCAAATCCGGGAGAAAGGCTACTTGTCTGCCTACGCGGACAGCCCAAAGGAGAAGATTGGCGTGGGCGTCAGTTTTTCTACGGAGCAGAAGGGGATTGTGGATTGGGCGGTGGAGGGTACCAAGCTTTAGAGTAGATCAAGGGGAATTCAGTGTTTACAACAGATTAAAGGGATGTTTTTTTGCTTAGGCAGCTAAAAAAATGCAGAGTGCAAAATTTTTGCACTCTCATTTTCTAATATTGTAGGGAGGTTCCAGCTGCATAAAAGGCAACTGAAGTGTTTTGCTTGTGTTTTTTGTGGTTCTAGGCCATGAAAATCAAGGCGGGAGCTATAAGCCCACGAGGTTTCTATGTGAAAGGGGATGCAGTAGTTAAGGTTTAAAGCCTAACAGGTGAAACAGTAGGAATAGCCTGCAAGCTGCTTTCTGTTGGAGTTCGCTAAGGGTGTGATCTCTCTCTAATTTAAGCTGAAGAAATATGACAGTGAGAAAAGTGCTTTTTTGCCTCATTTTGTTAAGTACTGCCCTGATCTTGGACGCGAAATCCTTTGAAAAGTACATGTATTTTTCCAATAAGGCAGAGTTGTTAATTGCACAGGAGCGTTATCAAGCGGCGGTTATGCAATACGATTCAGCTTTTGCCTACTGGGAGAAACCATTTGCTGCGGATTACCGAAATGCCTTGCAATGTGCGGTTATCGGTGATAACATGGAAAAAGGCTACCGGTATGCAAGAGCATTGATGTTGTTAGGCTGTGACATCGACTTTTTTCGCAAACAGGCAAGATTAAAGAAGTTCCGTGCATCAAAGGCGTGGCGGCAGTTGATTGATGAATATGCAGCGCTTAGACAGGCTTACCTTGAGCGTTGTAACTGGCAGCTGCGCTCCAAGCTTGAACAATTAAAAGGCAGAGATCAATACTGGCGAAATCAGGATCCGACCTATACTATCTTCCCGGATTCAACATACAAAGAGGACAAAGAAATCATGAAGGACTTGTTGTCTTGTTTGAAAGATGGCTATCCTACTGAATGGGAGATAGGTGTGTTTATCAGCCGTGATACGGTTTTAGAAAGTGACCCGATTAGTATTTTGCTCTACCACAATTATGTGAGCGATGAAACCTATAAGGAAGGCCCTGATCTCACTGAGCAGTTGCTTGGATGCGTAAAGTCGGGACAGCTGCATCCTGAAGTATTCGCATCACTGCATAATAGGTCTGGCGGCTATCGTGTTATGGAAGGTTATGGTTACGACAGCTTCGTTTATTTGATTAAGGGGAAATATTACACGGAGAAAAGGTCGGCAGCTCAGATTAACAGTATGGAACAGCTGCGTAGTGAGATTTGGCTTGATAGCCTTGAAGAAATGAAAGAGAAGTTCGTTTTTCAAAATTGTCTAAATAAAGGGCATTTCGGTTTTTTTCAAGGGAGTTTTTTGAGTATAGATGATATGCCTATCCCACTATTGCAGCAGTTTTTTGAGGAGGTCGAAGAATGTAAGTGACGTGGTTTAAGGTATTTTAACCTCATAACCTGCCGGTAAAGCAAAATAGAGCAGGCACTTTAACCTCAAAATTCTTAATCATGAAGCATTTATTTTTTATGGTTCTTCTAGGGCTGACGGTGTTCAACTGTTCTCACGCACAGGAGGGCTGGCAGCCTATCGGCGAGCTCCAGGATGGCAAAGAGGTACTGACAGCTGATAAGGCTGAGCTACTACGGGCTTACAACCAAAATCTACAGCGGTTTTCAGGTGTTAATGGTGAGTTCACGGACGTTAGAATAGAAACCGGCGCTCAGGGAGCTTATGCATTGGTGTTTTCGAGCAAAGCCTGTAAATCTACATTACTGGTGGAACAAGCAGATGATGGCACTGTATTGAGAGCCAATGGCACGATTAGTTGTAATACTGCTGATTGTACTCACGAAAACGGCATCTAATTCCAGAAGGCAATAGATATAACCATCAAAAAAAGACTCATGGAAACCAAAGTTGCTCCCTCCAGGCACTACCTGCACTTATCCTGCTTTATTGCAGCCCTCCTGCTGATATTGTTATTCTATTCCTGTCAGCGCAATGATATCTACAATGACCACCTTGAAGCCTGCATGCAAGACGTACAGACCAGTACATTTGAAGTGGTTGGAACCGGCGAAACAGGTGTTGTTTATTCAGGGTTCGATGTAAAATGCCTGATTGGTGCCCCATTGCCTGATTTTGAGGCAGTCGATATCGATGGCAGGAAGGTTAGTGCCTCCCGTTTGAGAGGGAAGGTGACGGTGATCAACTTCTGGTTCAAGAAATGTGCCCCCTGCATCGCAGAAATCCCGCAACTCAATCAGTTAGTAGCCAAGTATGGAGATGAGGAAGTCAACTTTATAGCCCTGACGAGGGATGCCAAAGCAGAAGTGCAAAAAGTGCTGGACTTAAAACCCTTTCACTTCAATCAGGTGCCCGATGCTGAAGCAATCATCAAAGATCGCTTCAGGATGATATTGGGCTATCCGAGTACCATAGTGGTAGATCAAACCGGGCATATTGTTGAGGTGTTCCGGGGCGCCAAATTGGAAACGGACCCTGCTGTTCCGGTGGCTGCTGCGGTTGATACTTTGCTGGGGCAGTTATTAGACAATGGTGAGAAAAAAGGGGATATTTAACGAGAACTTGATTTGGAGACATTTGTCTGCCTCATTAGGAAATGATTTCAAGACCTTTTTATGAAGCTGAAATTCAATGCACTAAATCGTACTCGTTCCTGCCTCCTCTGCATCCTGTTAGTAGGTTGTAGCCCACCTAAACCATACATCCCTAATTGTCCGGAAGCACTTAGTGTCTCATCCTGTGAAGAATTTAAAGTGAAGCTGCTACAGGCGTATGAAGAGGGGGATGACTTTCAGGTAGCATTCCAATTGTCTAACCTGAAGGCTCCGAATGAACTTGTTTACAAACACCTCAAAAATGCAGTGCAAAACAATGTAAACCATTGTGAGTCCATCTTCGATATGAACAGAATGGCGGTAAATCATGGTTTTTATCAAAACCCTTACAAAGCGGATACTGCCCGGTTTTACGAGGTTTTTAACCTTTGTCTTAAAATGCTTGGCGAAGAAGCTTATGAAAAATTCGATCAAAAAGAAAAACTTGAAGAAGAAACCTACCGAAATAGCCGCCCTAAACTAGACTCCTCATTACTGATCCCTGATCTGATAGAAATACTGTCGCAAGCCCTGGAGGACGATCAGAAATACCGGGCTCAGCTTGGAGATCAAAGGCTGGATTTCTCAGAAAAAGACCGTGAGCAAATGTGGAGCCTGCAATCCCGGCTAGACTCGATTAACCTGCTCAGAATTGACACTGTCCTAACGCATCACGGATATCCAGGAACCCATCAAGTTGGCCATGAACTGGTCGATGTTGTCTGGCTTGTACTTCATCATCAAGTGGACATCAGCGTAAGGAAAAAGTACCTGAAAGAAATCGAAATACATCTTTCGGAGGGGCAACTAGAGGTATACAATCAAAGAACCAGAAACCTGGAAACCAGGTAATAGTGTAGACTTGCGTCGAATCCAGAATCTGGGGGAAGCCAAAGTGGATGTCCGCTTTAACACCAAAATATGAAATGCCATGCTGCTATGATCCGGATAATGAATATCGTGTAGTAAAACATAAACCTATGTATCCAAATTTAAACACCGCAATCCGTCTTATTTACTTCTTTACCCTTCTTGTAGGCCTATCCCTGGCCGGCTGTTCAGGGAATAATATTAAAGAACCTTTAAGGAAGCTATCGAGAGATGAAATCTTAGAGCTGAAGGAAAATCAACGCTGGTCATTAGATGATGCAGCATTCGAGACAACCGATCGTGACAAAGCCACTGCTAGCGAACTAGAGCGCTTTAAAAGAGGGGAGTGGGCTGCTGATTACTATGCGGATGAAAGCCATAACATTCGAAGCGTTGTAATTCGCCCCGCAACGTATAAGGATAATATTTTAGCCATTCTGATTAAAAACATTGGGTACCATCCTGGCGACAAGTGTCAAGGTATTTTGGGCATTCATACAGCATAATGAGAAGGAACAGATGGCTTACTATTTCCGATACATTGAAGGGTTGGTCCAATCAGGTGATTTGCACCCTGAAAGATTGGCTTTATTGACCGACCGGTTACTGGTTTTCAACGACTATAAACAGGTATATGGGAGTCAAATTGTAAATGGCGAACTGCACCCTATTGAAAATCCCGACTCTGTTGATTACAGGAGGTTAGAAATAGGGTTGGAACCTTTGAGCGAGTACCTGGAAAGATTTGATTTAGAATGATGGAATACTTTTCTTGAGGAGTGAACTCAATCAATGCAGCTCACGCAAGTGGGCGTGCGTGGTCTGGCTTCAAAAATACTAGATTTTGATTTTAAAAGCGAACGCCAAAATGAAAGCAGTGCATCTAATCTTTTGTTTGGTTCTTTTTTCCTTATCCAATTGCAATGGAAAAGACATCGACAGCCCTGGCCCTGCGGTCATTATGGGGACGATAGAGAACCATGATCCCGATGACCAACTTCTGTACTATACCTATTTGACGGGGCAGCCTGTAAAAATAATTAACGGGCAATATAAGATCGAACTGGACATTCAGGAACCAAGTCTTATCAGCCTGAAATACAACAGAATGGTCCCCTGGGATATATACGTGAAACCGGGAGATAGTATTCGGGTCGCATTCGAACGGTTTGATTGGCTGAATTTTTATACTTCCCTTCAATATGCTGGCGACCGGGCCCAAGCCAATACCAGGCTTTTTCAGTTGAATCAGCTCCTGAATGAGGGCTTCATGGACCGGGGATTCTTCAGGATGGAAGCGTCCGTTTTTACCAATCAGCTCTTGGCTTTGAAACAGAAGAGTGACCATTTGATCGCAACCTGGGAAAAAGAAAAAGAGCCGGACAAAGCGTTCATTCAGTTCGTTCGGCAACTCCGCGATTATACCCTGGCCTACTACGCTTGTATTTATCCTTCCCAGATTTCCGTTACTACCGGAGCTCCCTATGGCCCTGCTACAGATGCTCTATCCGGAATGATGGTTCCTGCCAGAATGGACGACAAATACCTGCATCAGCCGATCCTGGGCAGCTATATCTTGGAACGCTTGGATTACCATTTCCGCCTGCAAAATTCCCCAGGCCGCTCCGACAAACTGTCACGGAAACTCCAACTGATTGACTCCTTGTATACCGACCCTTTCTTTAATGAATACGCCAGATTTCAAATGCTAAACGAACAAATGAGGAGCTCCGGTATAGATCAGGCATTGGAAAAGGCTTATAAATCTTTCGTAACGGTTGCTCAAAATGAAGCGTATAAAAAGACGCTGAGCGACTGGTATGAAAACAGTAATCTCATCCAAGAGGGCAGAGCCCCTGATTTTTCATTCGTCGACGCTGAAAATCGCCCCTTTAAACTAAGCCAGTTGAACAGCACATACGTGTACATTGATGTGTGGGCTACCTGGTGCGGCCCCTGCCTGCAGGAACGGCCGGCTTTTGAACGACTAATGGACGATCTCAAAGACCGTTCTGACATCACTTTTTTGTCCATCTCCCTTGATGAAAATGAGGAAAGATGGCGGGATATGGTGATGAAGAAGGACATGAAAGGCATTCATCTTCTTGCGGAAGGGGCTTTTCAGTAACCTTTTGCGAAGGCATTCCAAATCGCAGGAATTCCCAGGTTTATATTGCTGGGAAAGGATCGCAGAGTGCTCGATTCAGCTGCGCCAAGGCCAAGTCAGGAAGGCGTTGAGCAGATTTTTGAAGGAGGGGACCCTTCCGAAGATTAGATTTGATTAGGCGTATTTATTTGAGTCTTTTTTCCCCCTGAGTAGCAAATTAGAGCCAGCCTTACGCCGGTAGCGCCTCCCGCAACCGCTTCACCACCTCATAAGCGGCCGGGCAGATCGCCGTATTCTTCAGTGTCAAATCCAGAATCTGGTGGAAGCCCTTGTGGTTGGTGTGCGGGTACTCGGCGCAGGCCTTTGGACGGTACTCGTAGATGGAGCAGTAGTTGTCGCTGCCGAGGAAGGGGCAGGGCGTTTCGTTGAGGACGTAGTCGCCTTCTTCATCGAGGTGAAGGTATCGGTCCACGAATTCGGCTGGGCGCATTTTCAAATGACTGGCGATGCGCTCGATATCGCGGTCACGGAATATGGGGCTGGTCGACTTGCAGCAGTTGGCGCATTGCAGGCAGTCGGTCTCTTCAAACACCTCATCGTGCAGCTGGGCAACGGTGGCGTCCAACTGCCGGGGCGGCTTTTTTTTGAGCTTTTGGAAATACTTTTTATTCGCCCGCTTATCGCTTTTCGCCCGCTGCCTGAGGTGCTGCAGGCGGGTAGGCATGTCTTCCTTGAGCGGTTCCTCCTCCATCGTTACAACTTTTGATCCTTGCTCTGGTTTTTTAGTGGTCTGCATCAGAAAACAAAGATCGTAAATTTTGAACGCAACATCCACTCCACCCAAAGCAGAAGTTGAACAGGACAGCCGCCCGGACCTGATGAGCTGGGTTATCCTCGTAACCCTGAGCCTGATTTGGGGCAGTTCTTATATCCTCATCAAAAAGGGGCTGGTGGTCTACTCCAGCACGGAGGTAGCCTGCCTGCGCCTGGCGATCTCGGCCTTGTGCTTTCTGCCCTTCCTGCTTTATCAGTTCCGGAAAGTGGACTGGTCGCGCTGGCCGTTTCTGGTCATTGTGGGACTGACAGGTACGGCTATCCCGGCCTTTATGTTCGCGATTGCTCAGACAGAGATCAGTAGTTCTATGGCGGGCGTGCTCAACTCTTTGGTGCCTTTGTTTACGCTCGTCCTGGGTGTGCTGCTATTCGGGGCAAAGGCGCGCTGGCTTAAGCTACTGGGGGTGCTCATCGGACTGGCAGGAGCGGCTACGCTCATCCTCTTCAGCCGGGAGGCGGGCATGGAGGGCAACCCCTGGTACGGGCTGCTGGTGATCGTCGGCTGTATCTGCTATGCCATCAATTCCAATACCATTGCGAAGTACCTGAAGGAGATGAAGTCGCTCATCATAAGTGCTACTTCTTTTACGATCGTGGGTGTTCCAGCTTTTGCCTATCTGTTTCAGACCGATGTGCTACCCAAACTGGAAAACACCGCCGGTGCCTGGGAAGCACTCGGCTACGTTGCACTGCTCAGCATTATGGGTACCGTGCTCGCCTCCCTGATTTTCTTCCAGCTTATCAAGCGTACCACTCCGGTATTTGCCTCCATGATCAGCTACCTGGTGCCTATGGTGGCGGTCTCCTGGGGCTTTCTGGACGGAGAGGTGATTTCTGTGATTCACTTTTTGGGGATGGGGTTGATTTTGAGTGGGGTTTATTTGGTGAAGCAATAAAAAAATGGCTGCTCACAAACTATAGCAGGCAGCCACCCAAAACATTACCTTTGCGTCTATACATGACGCGAAGCAGATTTAGACCCGTGCTGACCGATAGCGTCAGTAGCCCTAAACCACTTCGTCGTCGGCATAGCTTAAAATTACCCAGCGTTGTAGTAAAAACGCTCGTGCACGATCTGGTCACCTTCCCATTTCTGTACAGCCACCTGCTCCATCTGAACGCGGTTGCCATCCTTGAAGGTCACTTCCATCATGTTTTCAACAGTCGTGATCCCGTTTTCTTCGTCTGAAGTTAAGCTGTGTACCTTCAAGTCATGAAACTCCTGTACGTTGTTGAGGAACTGCTCCTCGTATTCACGGCAGGCCGCCTTGCCGGTACGCTTGCCCGTTGGCTCTTCCATGATGACGCCCTCTGCGTAGTACTTCTCAAAAGCGTCCATCAGTTTGCCCTGACCGAGCATGTTGTAAATATCCTGTGCTTTTTCCTTGTAAGTCATAATTGATTAATTTTGGTGTTTAAACATTAAATGTCTGCACGCTGAAATAGTTCGCAAGAGGCCGGCTTTTTTCAAAAAAAATGAAGGGGTTTTTTCCTTTTGCCTATTTTTAGGGACGGAAACAAAATAAGGTAGACCGTTTGAGGTTTTGCTAAATTTCGTAAGCAGCTGAAAACTTGGAAGTTGTGTTGAAATTTAGCAAAGCCTAAAGGAGAAAACGGCCTGGCCTACCGCGTGGCGCGACAGGCGCTATTTCCGTCAAAATATTCAGTCAGACTAAAACCTTATCACCATGGAAATGAATTGGATTGCAATCGCCGTAAGTGCGCTCATACCGCTGGTTGTTGGCGCGATTTGGTACAACCCAAAAGTACTGGGCAAAGCCTGGATGCAGGCGAGCGGCGTCACAGAAGAACAAGTGCAGACCGGCAATATGCTGGTGATCTTTGGGCTTACTTACGTTTTTGGGCTGCTGGCCTCTCTTACCTTAAGTTTCTTGGTCGTGCACCAGGGGCATCTGTACTCCATCCTGGTTAATGAACCGGGCTTCGGGGAGGAGGGTTCGGACATCATGCGGTACATCGGGGACTTTATGGCCAATTACGGGGATAACTTCCGCACTTTCAAGCACGGTGCCTTCCATGGCCTGATGACCGGGATTACCTTTGCTTTGCCCATTATTGCCATCATCGCACAATTTGAGCGCCGCCCCTGGAAGTACATCTGGATCCACGCCGGCTACTGGGCCCTGACGCTTATGCTCATGGGCGCTGTCATTAGCGGGTGGCAGTAATTTTTCACCGGGCGCAATTGTCCGCAAAGCTCGTCAGCTTAGATATGGATTGGGTTCACACAGAGCCCGCAAAGGAGGGTCACGCAAAGTCCGCAATGTTGGTCAGTGCGGCCTACCACGCCGCGCCCTTTGCGTGACCCTTTCCGCCCGCTGCGTGGGCCCCTTCCGTCCTTCGCGTGACCATCTTCCCAGCTACCGCACCAACATCACCCCGCCTTCACGCTCTACCTCCAGTTCCTGCCCGCAGTAAAAGACCTGCCCCTTCAGATGGTAGACATACAGACCGGTATTCATCAGCGTGCCTTTGAATACACCATTCCAGCCCAGTGCCGGATCGGTGCTTTCCAACAGCTGATTGCCCCAGCGGTCAAAAACCATCAGCTTGAAGGACTGCCACTCCAGGCCCGGTGCCGGGTACGCCCGGAAGGTATCGTTATTGCCATCCTCATTGGGGGAGAAGGCGGTGGGCAGGTAAAGGAGAGCCGCTTCGTCCACCCGTGGAGCGGTGACGTTGAAGTTCAGCGTCAGCACCTCACAGGCGTTGCTGAGGGTCAGTTGGTAAGTGCCGGCAGTATCGAACTGCGCCATCGGGCCACTTTCCCCATTGCTCCAGTTGTAGGAAAGCTCTGATTCTGTGCCGGAGAGCACCACGGCATCTACTGTAGTCGATGGTGTTTCGCAATTGCCGGGCTGAATATCGAGTTCGGCCTGCAGGGGCGGCAAGGCCTCAACGGTGGCCATGAGTGTAGCCGTGCAACCATTGCTGGTATTGGTGACGGTCAGGCTGTATTCGCCAGCGCTCAGGTCGCTGAATGCCGGGTCGCTCTGTGTAGGGAAACCTTGCAGGGTGAAGGTCAGTGGTTGCTGGGAGCTATCCTGAATCACCAATGCCCCTGTACTGCCTTCCGGGCAACTGGGAGCTGTGGTTGCTGTAGGCATGGGAGCAGATAGTTCTTCCACCTGCACCAGCACAACAGAGTCGCACCCTTCGCTATTCGTCAGTTCCAGCTGCAGGGAATCGCCCGGGCTGAGGGATTGCCCTTCAAAATCAATGGTCGTTCCGGTACAGGCTTCGAGATTGATGGTGGTGAAGTTGGGTTCGGCCGGTTCCACTTCCACAAACACGAGGGAGTCACAGCCCGCCGCGCTTTGGAAAGTGAATACCGTGTCCTGCCCCGCCTGCAGCTCGGTACCATTGTAATCAATACTTGCTCCTTCACAGGCGGATAGGGCGATATTAGTCTCCAGAGCTTCCACCGCCTCTACCTCTATTGTAACCACAGAGTCGCATCCATTGGCATTGAAAAAGGTGAAGTTGGCGGACCCGCCCGCCGGGATTGCCGTGCCTTCGTACAAATAGTCCGTGCCCGCACAGGCTTGCACCTGTAGGGTGGAATCGGTGGGCAATAGCGTTCCGACCACCACCGTGACTACAGAATCGCAACCGTTAGCATTGGTGAAGGTGAAGTCCTGTTGTGTTCCGGCAGGCACCGGCGTGCCAAGGTAGTCTGCGCTTTCGCCCTGGCAAGCGGCGAGATTGATCGTGGAATCGGTTGGCAGGAGGGTTTCTACAACTACGGTGACCACGGAATCGCATCCATTGGCATTGGT